>PLZG01000062.1 GCA_003152075.1 candidate division FCPU426 bacterium | reverse complement strand
GCGGGCCCAGGCCCAGCTGGGCTCCTCCACGCATTGTTCCAGCACGCCTTCGAGCCCGCCCTTCACGCTCAGGAGGCCGCAGTCCCACACGTGGCCCATGCGCGGGGGCAGGCCGTGCAGCTCGTACTCCTTGGTGATGCGCCCCATGGGCTCGCCGGCCCGGGCCAGTATTTCGCGCTCCATCGGGTCGAACGGTTCGGGTTCGCAGGCCCGGGCTCCGGCGGCGAGCAGGCCCTCGGTGTCCGCGCCCGGCGCGGCCAGCACCTGGTCCAGCCGCATTTGGTTGGCGGTGAGCGTGCCGGTCTTGTCCACGGCCAGGATGGAGATGGCGCCCAGGGTCTCCACCGCGGGCAGGCGCTGTACCAGCACTTTATGCAGGGCCAGGCGTCGCGAACCCATGGCCATGAACACGGTCAGGATCACGGGCAGCTCTTCCGGCACCAGGGTGATGGCCAGGGTCAGGCCCATGAGCAGGGCCGGGGCCCAGGCTTGGCCGCCCCAGCGGCAGAGCAGCACCACCACCACGCAGCTGGCCGCGCCCAGCCAGCCCAGCCAGCGCACCAGGCCTTCGGCCGCCTCTTGGAAGGGCGTGGCGTCGCTGTGGATCTGGGTGAGGCTGACGCTCAGCAGGCCCACCTTGGTTCGCAGCCCGGTGGCCGTGACCCGGGCCATGCCCTGGCCCGCGATCACGCGGCAGCCGGCCCAGGCAAAGGCGTCCTCGCCGGCCCCCTCGTGCTTGAACACGGCCGCGCTCTCGCCGCTGAGCAGGCTCTCATCCACCTTCAGGTCGTGGGCCTCCAGCAGCTGCACGTCGGCCGGGATGCGGTCGCCTTCGGCCAGGCGCAGCAGGTCGCCGGGCACCACCTCGTTGCCCGCGATGCGGATCCAGGCCCCGTCCCGGTTGGCCACGGCGCGGGGGCTGGCGAAGCGGCCCAGGGCCTCCACGGTCTGTTCAGTGCGGGACTCCTCCACATAGGTGATGCCCAGCACCAGGGCCACAAAAAGGCCCAGCAGCACGGCTTCGCCGCGCGAACCCATGAAGATGTAAAGGGTCAGCACCGCCAGCAGCGCCAGCAGGGTGGGTTCCCCCAGCACCCGCAGCAGGCGGTTCAGCCAGGCGGCTTTGCGGGGCGGGTGCAGGTCGTTGGGGCCGTGGCTGGACAGCAGGCGGTGGGCCTCGTCCGCGCTCAGGCCGGTCAGGGTCAAGGGCATGGGGGTTTCAAAAAAAGGGGAAGGCTAGGCCTGGCGCTCCGGGTGCAGCCTGGTTTCCAAGCGGCGGGCCAGCCAGACAAAGGGCAGTCCGATCAGGAAATAAAGCAGGGCCGTCAGGATGCCCAGCCCCAGCCAGTCGTAGTAGGTGGCGGCCAGCTCGCCATAGACCTTGGTCAGCTCCACCATGGTGATGACGCTGACCAGCGAGCTGTCCTTGAGGATGCTGATGAAATCGTTGGTCACGGGCGGCAGCACGGCCCGCACGGCCTGGGGCAGCAGCACATGGCGCAGGGATTGGGCCCGGCTCATGCCGAGCGCCAGCGCCGCTTCCATCTAGCCTTTGGGCACGGCCAGCAGGCCGGCGCGGTAGTTCTCGGCTTCGTAGGCCGCGTAATTCAACCCCAGGCCGAGGATGGCGGCGATGACGGGGGTCAGCCTCACCCCGAAATGCGGCAGGCCGTAAAAGAGGATGAAAAGCTGGATCAGCAGGGGCGTGCCGCGGAAGAGCTCCACATAGGCCACGCTCAGCCAGCGCAGGGGCCAGGGCCCGTAGAGCCGCGCCAGGGCCAGGGCCAGGCCGAGCGCAATGGCCAGGCTCATGCCCGTGACGCTCAGCTGCAGGGTCACCCAGGCGCCCTGCAGCAGCAGGGGTGTGAACTTGAACGCGTAGCGTTGCAGGCGCTGGCCCAGGGTTTCGGTGGCGCCGCGGCCGGCCAAGTACTGCTCCCAAGCCACGGGCTCGGCCACGCCGTCGCGGTGGTCATGCCACTGCGCGGCCAGCAGCGGGTTCCACAGGCCCCAGCGTTCCCAAAGTTTCCTGAGCTGCCCGCTGGCGCGGAGATGGTCCAGGGCCTGGTCCAGGCGCGCGCGAAGGGCGCTGTCCTGTTTCCTTAAGGCCATGCCGTAGGCCAGCTGGCCCACGGGGTCGCCCACAAACTTCACGTCCGGCAAGGGCTTGCCCACGTAGAGGGCGATGGGCTGGTCCAGCAGCACCGCGTCCAAACGGCCGAAGCCAAGGTCTCGGTAGAGCGGGTCGATGTCCTCGTAGAGCAGGGGCTTCAGCCCGCGTTCCTCCAGGATCTCCTGGGCCAGGGCGCCCTTGTAGGTGCCCACTTTCTTGTTTTTCAGGTCTTCGACCGCGTTGATGCTGGTCTCGCCCCGGCGCACGGCCAATTGTTCGTAGGTGACAAAATAGGGCTGGCTGAAGGCCACCTGGCGCTGGCGCTCGGGCGTGATTTCAATGGCGTTGACCGCCACCTGGTAGTCCCCGCGGTCCAGGCCCGGGATGAGGCCTTCCCATTGGTTCTGCACAAAGACCGGCTTCAGGCCCAGCTGGGCGCCCACCAGGTCCATCAATTCCACTTCCGCACCCACCAGCTTGGCCGGATCGGCCGGGTCCTGGTAGATGAAGGGGGCGCCGCCTTCGCTGTCGCCGGCCCAGCGCAGCGTGCCCTGGGCGGCCGCGGACAATCCCAGCGGCAGCAGTAGGACCGTAAGCAGGAGGGTCAGGCGGGCCTTCATGCCGCCCCCTTCACATAGTCCCGGGTGCGCGGGTCCTTGGGCTTGCCGAACACCTGGAGGCTGGGCCCCTGCTCCACCACCACGCCGTCCTCCAAGAACACCACCCAGTCCGCGTATTTTCGGGCGAAGCCCAGCTCGTGGGTCACCATCACCTGGGTCATGCCTTCGCGTTTGAGCGTCAGCATCACCTTCAGCACTTCCTCGCTGAGCTGCGGATCCAGGGAACTGGTGGGCTCGTCAAAGAGCAGCACCTGGGGATGGGTGGCCAGGGCCCGGGCAATGGCCGCGCGCTGCTGCTGGCCGCCGGACATCTGGGAGGGGTAGTGGTCGCGGTGGAAAGCCAGGTCCACCTTGTCCAGCAGGTCCTCGCACTCCCGGCGCAGGGTATGGGCGTCCAGGCGGCCATGGGCCACGCGCGGGGCCAGCTCCAGGTTCTCAAGCAGGGTCAGGTGGGGGAAGAGATGGAACTGTTGGAAGACCATGCCCGTGCGCAGGCGCACGGCCTGGTCCTTGGCCTCGTCCCGGGCATCATCCGGGAAATTGAGGTCAATGCCCGCCACGCTGAGGCGCCCTTGGTCCGGCGTCTCCAGCCCATTGAGGCAGCGCAGCAGCGTGCTCTTGCCGGCCCCACTGCGCCCGATCAGCACGCTCAAGCGCTGCGGCGGCAGGTCCAGGGTGATGTTCTTCAGCACCTGGTGCTGCTTGTAGTCCTTGTGCAGGCCTTGGATGCGGATGGCGGGTTGGGGTTTGGGCTTGGGCATGGCAGCCATCCTAGCAAGGCCTGGGCAAAAGAAAAGCCCCGCCCTTTCAGGCGGGGCTCGGCATTCCCGGACGCCGTTTAGAGAGCCTGCCCCGCGCTCGCCGAAGGGAAGAGCTCGCCCAAGAAGTCCTTCATGGCCTGCCAGCTGCGTTTGTCCGCGCTGGCGTTGTAGGCGATGCCGGTGCTGGGGTCGTTGCCGGCCATGGGCTGGGTGAAGGCGTGCACGGCCCCGCTGTAGAGGGTCATCTGCCAGTCGGCCTTGGCGTCGTCAAACTCCTGCTTCATGGCCGCGATCTGTTCCGGGCTGCTGAACTTGTCCATGGCTCCGTGCAGGATCAGGATCTTGGCCTGGATGCCGTCCTTGTCCGGGCCGGGGCTGTCCAGGGCGCCGTGGAAGCAGACCACGCCTTTCACCGGCAGGTTGGCGCGGGCGGCCTCCAGGGCGCCGGTGCCGCCGAAGCAGTAGCCGATGACGGCCAGCTTGGAGGCGTCCACCCCGTCCTGCTTGGCCAGCGCATCCACAGCCGCCTTCACGCGCTGGCGGTAGAGTGGCCGGTTGGCCTTGTACTTGCCGGACAGCTCCCCGGCGCTCTTCATGTCCGTGGCGCGCACGCCCTTGCCGTAGATGTCCGCGGCCAGGACCGTGACCCCCAGCTCCTTGCTCAGCTGCTCGGCGCGGCCCTTCTCATAGTCGGTGAGGCCCATCCACTGGTGCACGATCACCACGCCGGGGACCTTGTCCTTGCCGGCGGCCTTGACGAGGTAGCCCTGCAGCTTGGTGGAGCCGTCCTTGTAGTCCAGGTCCACACCGGCGGCCGGGGCCAGGCCGGCTGCTCCCAGGCCGAGGGCCAGGATGAGCGAGTATTTGAGCATGATCCCTCCAGAGTTGAATCGGGCCGCGGACGCCTTGCCTGGCCCCTTTTCTATACGATTTTGGATGAACTTTTGATGATGGAAAATGCAATTATTTGAGGCCTTTTACATCAAATGAAGGCCCAAATTGCCGCAAAGTTAACAAAACAGCCCTGGCCATAGGCTTGCGCGGATGGATTCAAATGGTGGTAAATGGATGCTCATTAGTTGATCTAGATCATTTTGGGGGCATGCATGCGTGAGAATCCGGTCAAAATCCTGGGCCTGGTGGCGGTTCTGGTGGCTTGCCAGCTGGGTTGCGGCAGCAGCAATCCTTATGGCCCGTCCAGCGGCGGCGGCGGCGGCGGCACCACCTTGCTGTCCGAGGACTACGAAGGCATTCCCCATACCGGCGGCTGGGTGGCCCCGGATCCCGGAGCCCAGCTCAGTTTCATCAACGGCGGGGCGTATCAAGGCGCCTATGCCTTCGCGGTCTACAGCGCCGGCTCCAACGCCACTACCTCAGATCACGTAAGAAACACCTTCAGCAGCGTGTCCACCACGGTCAAGATGACTACGCCGCTGACCACCACGTTCCACTTTTTGGCCGGCAGCTTGAGCCCGACCGCCACGGATCCGCTCCGCATCCACATACAGATCTTCAACGGCAGCTCCGATGTCGTGCTTTGGTACCTGGACATCATCGGCAACGGCACCAGCTACCAGTTCAACGGGGCCCCCATCAGCGGTTGCGTGTACTGCCCTGCGCCCGGGTCCACGGTCTGGCACAGCGTCACGATCAAGAACACCGGCACCACCACCAGCAGCCTGGCCTTTGACGGCTGGCCCGCGGAAAGCGGCATCACCCATACCTATAGCGGCGGCGTCACCGCCGACGTGTTTGGTGGGCCGCCCTATTACGACATCCTGCACATCACCACGGGCAACTGCATCTCGAGCACCTATCAATTTGTGATGGATTCTCTGCGCATCAGCATGCCCTGACGGGCCGGCCACGAAAATATGGTACCGCCCGCCCGGCCCGCCCAAGGCCGGGCGTTTTCATTCAAGTCCGGCGGGGATTGACAGGGACCGACGGGCTGCATACTATGATTGAAACTAATTTTCAGTTGGAGACGAGTATCATGCATATATCCGAAGGCATCCTCACCGGCCCGAGCATGGCCATCACCTTGGGCCTGGGCGCCACGGCCGTGGCCTATGGCGTGCACGCCACCAACCGGTTCGTGGCCACCAAGCCCCAGCGCAAGCCGCTGCTGGCCATGGCCGGCGCTTTCGTCTTCCTGGTCTCCTTGGTGCCGCTGCCGTCCTACGCCGGCACCTGCTCGCATCCCTGCGGCACGCCCTTGGCCGCCATCCTGCTGGGGCCGGGTGTGACCATCCTGCTGTCCTGCCTGGCGCTTTTCCTGCAGGCGGCTTTCTTCGCCCACGGCGGCTTCAGCAGCCTGGGCGCCAACACCATCACCCTGGGCGTGGTGGGCGGCTGCAGCGGCTGGGCCACCTACCATCTGGCCCGCAGGGCCGGGCTGAGCCGGCTCTGGGCCGGGGCCCTGGCGGGCCTGGTCGGCGACGTGCTCACCTATGTGGCCGCAGGCTTCACCCTGGCCGCGCACCTGGCCTGGGTGGTGCCGCAGCCTAAGATGGACCTGATCGGCTACCTCAAGGTCATCTACGCCGGCTACCTGCCGGTGCAGACACCGCTTTCCATCGGCGAGGCCTTTTTCACTGGGTGGGCCCTTTACAGCATCGGCCGCCAGCGGCCGGAGGTGCTTGAGGACCTGGGCGTGGAGGACAAGCCCGCGGCCAAGTCCAAGGCCAAGGCGGCCGTCAAGACCGCGGCGGTGGCCCTCTTGCTGATGGCCTTGCCCCTGCTGGCCCATGCCACGGACCAGGCCCCCGCTGCCGCAGCTCCTGCGGCGGCCCAGGCCCATCCGGTCGACACCCCGGTGCCCGGCGCCTACACGGGCATGGACGAAAAAGTGAACGAGGCCATGGCCGCGGCCGGCGGGGCCCCGGCGCGCGCGCCTTTCCTCAACACCGAAAAACTGGGCGACCTGTGGAACTTGATCCTGCTGCTGGGCGGGGCCATCGCCGCGGTCAGCGGCCTGCTGGCCCTCTTGAGCTGCCTCAGCGACGGGGTGCGCGCGTCCATGCTGGCCTCCTCGACCGCCATCAGCACCGGCCAGGTGAACGTGGCGGGCTACTTCAAGGCCGGCCCCGGCCGGACCGTCCCGCTGTTGCAGGACGCCGCCAAGCTGCAGGCCCTGGTGGCCGCCACCCTGCCGGACCTGGACTACCAGGTGGCCCGGGGCCGGGCCTGGGTCAAGCTGGTGGGGCCGCACGGGGCCCAGCAGGTGAATGTCCGCTCCGTCGACATCCTGCGCGAGCCGGCCCTGCCGCACGCCCTGGCCATGGCCCAAGGCAGTTTCTTGGCGCTCACCCAGCCCGGGACCACGGTGATCTTCAACAGCCTGGCCGGCAAGATGGGCCTGCGCCTCGGCGACGAGGTCAGCCTGGAGGGCCCCACCCTGCGCGGGATGGCCAATGCGGTGGACCTGCGGGTGGTGGGCCTGGTGCAGGACATCGGCCCCCTGAACCGCTTCAATCTCTTCGTGCCCACGGCCAGCCTGGATGCCCTCTATCAGTCCAAGCCCGGCAGCAGCGGCGTCCTGCAGCTCTACTTGAAGGGTCTGGATCGGGCGCCCCAGGACGTGGCCCTGCTGCGCCAGGCCTTGGAGGCGGCCGGTTACAGCGTCATGGACGATGAGCCCGGCTTCTACTTTCAAAAGCTGGACGCCATGGACCACCAGGACTGGACCGGCCTGCGCCTGGACCTGACCCAGTGGCAGGACGAGATCGGGCCCATGCGCTGGACCCTTTCGGCCCTGGACGCCCTGACCTGGACCCTGGTCAGCATCCTCCTGGCCATCATCGCCGTGGGCCTGATGAACGTGCAGTGGATCGCCATCCGCGAGCGCACCCGGGAGATCGGCACCTTGCGGGCCATCGGCATGCAACGCGGTTCGGTCATGGTGATGTTCGTCATGGAGGCTTTTTGCCTGGGCTTGATGGGAACGGCCGCGGGAGCGGTGCTGGGTTGCCTGTTATCGTTGGGGCTGGACGCGGCGCAAATACCGGTTCCCGAGGGTGCCCAGATATTCACCATGTCCAACCGCCTGCATTTCGCCCTGGACCCCGTCAAAATCATCGGGGGGGCGCTGGTGATCACCCTTTGCTGCACCTTGGTGTCGTTGATACCGTCGTTCAAGGCCGCCCGGATGAGACCCGTCACGGCCATATCCCACGTAGGATAGGAAAAACATGAATATTTACCGCCAAGACGCCAAGTTCGCCAAGAAAGACGGACAAAAAAATGGAATTGCCAAGGATGGTTACAACCAATTTTTGAATGTTTTAAAGGAACAAATGTTCTTTCGCCTAACTTGGCGTCTTGGCGGTGGATTGGCCTTTTTGCTTTTAGTTTTGCCGGGGGGCCTTTTTGCGAAGGAACTGACCAAGCCCGAGATGGTCGACGTGCTCAAGGGTATCGACCAGCGTATCCGCAGCGGCGGGGATTATAAGTCCCTGGTCTATTTGGAACAGCACCAAAAGGACAAGCCGGACGTGGCACAGGAGGCCCTGGTCTACCGCCGGGACGCGGACCAGAAGCTGATGATCCTCTTCACCAAGCCCAAGACCGACGCGGGGAAGGGCTACCTGCGGGTGGACCGGAACCTGTGGTACTACGACCCAACAGTGGGCAAGTGGGAGCGCCGCACGGACCGGGAGCGAATCGGCGGGACGGACTCGGACCGGCAGGACTTCGACCAGTCGGACCTGGCTAACGAATACGATCCCCAGTTCGTGGCGGATGAAAAACTCGGGACTTTCCAGGTCTGGCACCTGAAGCTCACCGTTAAGCCGGGCATTGACGTGTCCTACCCCCTGGTAGAGTTCTGGGTGGACTCGGCCACGGGCAATTACCTCAAGCGGCAGGATTTCGCACTTTCGGGGCGCCTCATGCGCACCAGCTATGATCCCAAATGGAACAAGCTCTACAGCGAAAGCAAAAAGGCGGAACAGTGGTTCCCGAAGGAAATCCACATCTTTGACGAAATCGACAAGGGTAATTCCACCCTAGTCATCATCCAGTCGGTGGACCTGTCGGCCCTGCCGGAGAACATCTTTACGAAGGCCTGGCTGGAAACCAAGAGCAGGTAACTACAAAAATAATTCTTAGCCACAGATGAATGGGATGAACATAGATAAATCATTTGATTAAAGGCAAAACACAGAATTCTAAAAGATATAAAATAGTTTTGGTTTTATCTCTTTTATCCCATTTATCTGTGGCAAAATTGCCTTTTGCTTTTTCTGTTCAAAAGGGGTTCGCGATGAAAAAGTTCTTTATCTTGTCAGCTTTCCTTTTGCTGGCATCGCCGCTCCTGGCGGCTGATCGACCCTCGGAGGCCGACATGTTCGGGGGGGATTCCTCCACGACCCCGGCTCCCACTCCTGCCGTTAAGGCTGTCCCAGGAGTTCATTCCAACGCGCAAGCGACGAAGGATTCTGAGGAAATGGACACCAAACCCCATTCCCTTTTGACCTCCGCCGAGGAAAATACCCAGATCGGCGGGACCATTTCCACCGAGGCGGATTATTACATCCAAAAGGGCCTCGCCCTCTACCAGAACCTGATCAGCAACCCCAATATCCTTTTCCTCTACCTGGATTCCAAACTGGAGAATGACAACCGAGTCTTCGCCCGCATCCGCGCCTTCTACGATCCCACCGGGCTTTCCAGCGGCAGCCCCAGCGCCAGCAGCTATACCAATCCCTACGGCTTCAGTTCCGGGAATAGCGACAATCTGTCG
The DNA here is from genome assembly GCA_003152075.1 of candidate division FCPU426 bacterium. Lineage (GTDB taxonomy): Bacteria > Oederibacteriota > Muellerivitia > Muellerivitales > Muellerivitaceae > PALSA-1180. The sequence continues at coordinate 51,454 of PLZG01000062.1, read as the reverse complement.
GTGAACCTGCAGGAACTGCGCATTTCCGCAAACCTCGACCACAAACTCTTCTTCACCATCGGCCGGCAGAAGGTGAAATACGGCGCCGCCAAGTTCTTCAATCCCACCGATTTCCTCAACTCCCAACCCTTCGACTTTTTCCTGCCGTCGGACGAGAGGACGGGCGTGGACATGGTCAAGATGCAGATCCCTTCAGGAACCGCCAACCTTTACGCGGTGGGCCTCACCGGCAATCCCACCAACGGCAACCCCGCCGGGGGTTATTTCCGGGGGGAACTGGGCTACGACGGTATCGCCAACTTCCTGGAAAGCGGCGAGATATCGCTTTCCGGGTACCTGCCCAAGGGCCTGCCGGGCCGTGGGGGATTCGATATCTCCCAAGGGGTGGGCGACCTGGATGTTTATTTTGAGGGAGCCATGGGGCAGGCTGGCGGCGGTGATTGGAAAGGGGCCTTCAGCACGGGGGCCGGTTGGCAGGTCCGTTACTCGGATCGCAAGACTGATACGGTGAGTTTTGAGGGAGAATTCGCCGAATATCCCACGGTGGGACCAGGGGGAATTGTCTCTAATTCCCTGACCCAATTCGGGGTCTTCGCTTTCGTCCTGGCCGGACCTGGGGGCCTGACGGACATCACCTTTATGGAAACCAACCTTTACGACTTCAACAGCCAAAGTGGCTTTTCCCGCCTGGACATGGCCTGCCAGTTCACCAACCGCATCAGCGGCCGCGTCTATATCTCGGCCCCCTGGGGCCAGCAGGGGGGCACTTTCTCCCTGCCGGGCCTTCAAGCGCAAACTGGGGCCCGGTTGGACGTTAATTTTTAATTTCCAAAGAAAACCCACTAAAACCCTTTAAATTAACTTTCATCTGAAAATTTGAGCTTAAATGGTTGAACTTTCTTTCGTCACGTTTAGATAGCTCTTATTTGCAAAACTTAAGATTAATTAAGGTTCAAGATCATCCGCCGGAAAAACGAAAAGTTTATCGATAGGATTTAAAAAATATAAAAACGTCAGGAATTGAACAAGAACCCTTTTCAAATTAAAAATAAAATTGGATTTGAGAAGCGTTTTCATTATGATAGGGCCATAAATTTTGTGGAAAGCGGTCAATGGCCCAAGTTTTGGATGATTCTAAATACGCGATGGGAACGGGTATCTTCTCGATTTATGAGAAGGTGGAACTCCCCACGGACGTCAAGAAACGCTGTATGGCCCTTTTGGACCTGGGCAACGAAACACTTTTAGCCAATGATTTCATCATCCTGGATTTTGTCCCCTATCCCGGCTTCGGGAACGTGGGGCCGGACGACGTGTTGAAATATTCCTGGATCCTTTCCGAATCGCACCGAACTCTCATTTACGACCCGACTTCCAAAAGGCTCATTGACGAGCTTTACACCTGCAGCCCCGAAAAAGACGGGTCCTTAATGTTCGCCAAGACCAATAAAATGCTGGGAAAGCCCGCACGGACGAGTCTGATGAGCGAGATTGTGGGCAAGGATATCGCCTTGAAGGAAGAGCCGGATAAGCTGTTCCATTCGGTTAAGGAAGCCTCGATGCGTTTAAAACTTCGGGGGGTCTCCAATTTCTGTGTCTCGGCAGTTTTTTTTGACATCCCTGACCGCAAGCTCGATGAGGACAGCCTGGAAGTCATGCTGACCAAGGCCTTGAACAAGGACGACCAGAAACCCGTGATTGAATCGGCCTGCCGTTACGATCCCCAGGGTTACACCTATCTACACCAGTCACCCAAGCATTTCGCGGGTCTCCATAGCTATCCGGGAACTCTCAAGTCGGCCCACCTAAGCTTGATTGGGACTGGCGCCGCCATTGTTTCGGTGTTGGAAGACATGGAAGAAGTGGTTTATAAGAGCAGAAGGTCCGAACCCACCATTAGCATCAAGGTCGTCGCTGAGGATTTCTAACACCCTTCTTATGAGTGTCATTCCGAGGAGCAAAGCCGATAGGCTTGGTTTGCGACGTCGGAATCTCAGGTTTTGCCTTTGGTTTTAGGTAAACAGACTGAGATTGCCACGGTTCAATTCGCCCCGATTGGGGCTGAACCTCGCAATGACGGACACTTCTTCCGAACAGACACCTCCTAAAAAAAGACCCTCAAAATTTTATTTCCCCCACTTGACAAATTTCCTTTTGTAGGTTTAATTTACCAATCAGTTAATTAACCATGGGGTTAAATAGAAATGCCGACCGACCATCTCAGCACCACTTTCGCGGCCCTGGCCGACCCGACTCGGAGGGCGATTCTCGCCCGCCTGACCTCGGGCCATGTCCCGGTCCAGGAGCTGGCCAAGCCCCACAAGATGAGCGCCCCGGCTATCTCCAAGCATCTCAAGGTGCTGGAAAAGGCCGGTTTGATCGTCCGCAGCCGCAACGCTCAGTGGCGCCCGTGCCATTTGGATGGGAGCCGGTTGAAGGAAGTCGCTGATTGGGTAGAGCATTACCGCCGTTTCTTTGAGGAAAGCTTGGACCGGTTGGATGATTACCTAAAGGAAATACAGAAAAAAGGGAAGAAAAAAGGCAGTTGAACCAAGCCCTTCTTTTGAAGGGCAACGGCACCAAGGGCGCCAAGAACAACTAAAAACAAAAGAGCAGAAGGGTCCTGATTTCAATCTTTAAATCTTTGCTTTTCTTGTGGCTCTTGGTGCCTTGGTGGTGAAAAAGGTTTTGCCGGTGGTTTTGGTTTAAATAAAAAAAGGAGAAGAAACATGGCCACAAATAAAAGCAAGGTTGTGAAAGCCCCGGAGAAGGATATTAAATTTACGCGGCTCTACGACGCGCCCGTCAAGATGGTTTGGGATGCCTGGAACGACCCGAAACAAGCGGCCCAATGGTGGGGACCGCGCGGGTTTACCATCACCACCCATAGCAAGGATTTAAAACCCGGCGGGCATTGGCATTACACCATGCATGGGCCCGACGGCGTTGATTACGTCAACAAGACGAAATACTTCGAGGTTGAGAAATATTCCAAGCTGGTCTACGACCACGGCGGCAACGACGAACAAAAACCCCTCTTCCGGGTCACGGTGCTCTTTAAGGAAGTCGACGGGAAAACCCAAATGAACATGACCATGGGCCATTCCACGCCCGAGGCCGCCGAAGAATCCCGGAAAATCATCAAGAAGGCCAGCGGCTATTCGACCTGGGACCGGTTGGCGGAATACCTGACGCAGGAATCCTCCGGCAAGGACATATTCGTCATCAACCGGGCCTTCGACGCGCCCCTGAAGATGATGTTTGAGCTCTGGACCGACCCCAAGCATCTTTCCCAATGGGTGCCCCCCACGGGTTTTACCATGGAATACCTGAAGGCCGATATCAGGCCCGGCGGAAGTTCCTTTTACCGGATGGATGGCCCCAATAACATGAAAATGTACGGAAAGGCCAGCTACCTGGAAATTACCAAGCCAAACCGGATTGTCTATACCCAACAATTTTCGGATGAAAACGAGAAAACCACCCGTCATCCCATGTCGCCCACTTGGCCCGAGAATATGCTGACCACAATCGCGTTGGCGGAGGAAGGCCCGGACAAGACCCGGGTTACCATCACATGGGAAGTCTATGGCGAGGCCACGGCCGCTGAGAAGGAAACCTTCAACAAGGCCAAAGCGGGAATGACCGGGGGTTGGACGGGAAGTTTCGACAAGCTGGAAGAATATTTGGGGAAGATTTGAGGTTTTGTAGGGGGAGGCTCCCATGCCTGCCCAAAAGCCGGGCGGTCACGGGGGCAGCCCGATCAAATGAAAAAAGGAGGCAGTTATGTCAGTAGAAATCGGAAATTTTGAGACAAAGGCGCATCCCAAGGACCTGGTCCTGAAACGCACCCTGAGGGCGCCCCGCAAGCTGGTGTTTGAGTGCCTCACCCAGGCCAAGCACCTGACGCATTTCTGGGCGCCGAAGCCTTTCACGACGCACAACTGCAAGGTGGACCTGCGGCCCGGCGGGCTTTGGACCTATACCTTCCGCGGGCCGGAAGGTCAGGAACACGACTGCGAGGCTATTTACGAGTCCGTGGAAGAGCCCAAGCACCTCGTGATCCGACAGGCCGTGCCAGGCCCGGGCGGCAAACCTTTTTTCACGATCAGGCAGACCATCACCCTGGAGGAGAAGGGCCAGGAGACGGGCCTGGTACTGGAAATGAAGGTCATCGAGGCCAACCCGGGTTCCGAACCATTTTTGGGAGGAGCGAAACAAGGCACGAACGGTACCCTCGATAACCTGGCGGCTTACCTGGCTGAAAAGGGACACTGAAAGGAGAGGCGGAATGAACCTGGAGGAGCGAAAAAAAGCCGCGGTGGATTTTTTGAACCTGGTTGTCGCGGGACAGATTGAGGAGGCTTACCGGAAGCACATTGACCTGGGCGGCAAGCACCATAACGCCTACACTCCGGCGGGGTTTCCGGCGCTGAAAAAGGGCATGATGGAGAACCACGCCCAGTTTCCCCAAAAGAAGTTCGATATTAAAAGGGTGCTGGCCGATGGGGATCTGGTAGCCACCCACTCCCACGTTGTCCTGCGCCCAGGGGAGCTTGAGTTGTCGGTCGTGCACATGTTCCGCTTCCAAGGAGATAAAATCGTGGAGTTATGGGATTGCGCCCAACAGGTGCCGGCGGATTCGACCAACCAGGATGGACTGTTTTAAGCCGCTGGAAAAAACGGCCAATCGAGTCCTTGGCCCAATTTAACCGGGAAAAGCCGGTAAAGTGCTAGAGTGTCCCCATAAGGTCATAGCTGGCCATTGAGGGGGTTCCATGATTTATGTCTTGAAAAGCGAACCGAGTCCAAGTGCCTTTTGCGATATCCTGGATTTCGGTGTTGGGAAATGCTCCGGTGCGCTTTTGATTATCCAGCCCTTGAACCGGATGTCGCCCGACGGCGTGGCGGTCCTCAAAAAACTGGAGCCCTACCTGGCCGAGAAGAAAGTCACGAATAAATGGCCGGGCCACAAAATGTCCGCCGGAAACGCGCTGGTTCACAGGTACAAATACGAGGAACCGTTCGCGAAGGCCATCCAGGACATCAACGACCACCTTTACGGCTGGTTACAGCCAAACTTCCCCGAGGATATTTGTTTGTTGAATAATACGGGGGAGCCCTGGTTTGTCTCGATCGTCCACGAGAAGGACAGCTACTTTTCCCTGCCGGAAGAGGAAAAGAACGCCCTGGTCCAGAAAATCCCCGAATTGGGCAGGATTTTAATGAAGGACAAGGGCGAGCACGTTAATTGAGCGGAAAAAGGAAGTCGGGTGAAAACAACCACCTACCAAATTAATAAGCTTTTAGGAAAGACCAAGGCCTTCAAAGAACACCTGACCCGCGAGCTGAGGGCCTATACCGAAAGCAAAGCCGGGCCTTTCCACGCGCGCGAAATCAACTTGCGCGTGAAGGGTAAAAGGGACCAGATGATTGGCGGCCTCTCGGCGGTTAAATATTGGAATTGCCTTTTTGTAGACAAGCTTTGGGTGGATGACAAGCATCGGAAACAGGGTCTTGGAAAACGGCTCTTAGAAAAGGCGGAAGCCGAAGCCCGAAAACTAGGCTGTAAGATTTCCCATCTCAACAGCCATAGCCTTCAAGCCCCGGGTTTTTACCGAAAAATGGGCTATAAGGTTTTTGGACGGCTTAAACTCTATCCAAAGGGACAATCGGTCTATCATTTTTTTAAGAAACTTTAAGTTTCTTTGATCGTGTACGTTACTTTTGGCAATAACCCCTTCTGAATTTCCCAAGCGCCGCCATGTTTTTCCAAAAGCAAATTCCGCAGGACCTTATCTTTGGGTAGGCACAAAAGTCCATCGGCCTCGTGGGCCGAACCGTATACCCGCAATTCAATTTTGGACCAGTCCATGTCCTTGGTGGATTGGGCCAAGCCCAAGTGGGGAATGACCGCGCCGGATTTTACCAGAATGACGCAGGGAATGGCTCCGGCTTTGATCTTGTGCCATTGGGGGCCCCGATAGGCTGACTTAGATTGGTAATCAATCCAGGTGCCGGGTGGCAAATAGATGTTCCTCTCCATCACTTCTTCCATCAGGGGCGCCACCAGAATATCCGACCCGAACATATATTCGTCCTCGATGAGCCAGGAAGTAGGGTCTTCCGGGAACTCAAAGAAAAGGGTGCGGAGCATAGGGAAGCCCTTTTTGGCGCTGTCCACCGCTTGGGCGTAAACGTAAGGCATCAGCTTGTACTTCATCTCCACAGATAAACGGAACTCGTCCTCGAAGGTTTTGCCATAAACCCAGGGTTCCCGGGGCGGTACACCGTGGCATCGGCTATGGGAAGTGAGCATTCCAAAGGGTGTCCAGCGGCGATAAAGCTCCTTGGTGGCGGGATGTACGAAGCCACCGATGTCATGGCTCCAGAAGGAAAAGCCGCAGAGGCCAAAAGAAAGCCCGCCCCGCAAAGTGGAGGCCATTCCACCAAAGCTGTCTTCTGCGTCGCCGCCCCAGTGGAGGGGGTAGCGCTGGCTTCCGGCCCAGGCGCTTCGGGCCCAGATGATGTTTTGGCCGGTCACGGCCTTGGTTACATCTGCCGCCGCCTTGTTGTAACGCAGGGGATAATAGTTGTGTTCCTCGAACCCGGTCATTCCTGAATGGTAAACACCCTTTAAAGGGGCCGCCTCGCCGAAGTCTACCTTGATGGCGCCGACGCCCATCTTTAAGAGCCCCGCCAACTGTTTTTGATACCACTTAACCGTTTTTGGATTGCTGAAATCCAGCGTAGCATCTTCGGTGGGTAGGTTTCCCTTGCCATCGGTGACGGCTAAACCGTTGGTGATGATTTCCCTGAAGAGGCGGTTCTTGGGGTTGAAGTAGGACAACTGCCAGAGACTGACCTTGAAGCCTTGCTTGGCCAAATCCTTGATCATCTTGAGGGGGTTCTTGAAACGGGTCGTGGAAAACTTGTAATCACAGCGCCAGTCTTCTTCAAACCAGCCTGTATCCAAATGGATGACATCGGAAGGAATTCTATGCGAGCGAAGTTTCTTCGCCACGTCCCTGGCTTCCTTCTCGGACTTGTAGGTGCAACGGCTCATCCAAAGCCCGAAGGACCAGAGCGGCGGGACGGGGCTACGACCTGTCAGGGTGGTGTATTCGGAAAGCACTTCCTTGGGGTTTCCCAGGAAAACAAACAGGTCTAATTCCTCGTCACCCGTGAAGAGGGTGGTGGTTTCGCCGTAGGAATGTCCGAAATCAAAAGTGGCCGGAGCGGTGGTGTGCAGGAACATTCCGTAGCCTCTGCTGCTCATGAAGAAGGGAACAGGCTTATACATGCCGTCGTGTTGGACGCCGTGGGCATCGTAGGTCCAAAGAACTACCTTCTGGCCACGCTTGTCCAGCCGGGTGAATGATTCCCCGCAACCGTAGATTTTCTCATCGTTGGCTAAAGAAAAGGTGGCGGCGAATTGGCGGCCATATTCTGGGGTGGGGCGCTGGAAGCAAAAGGGTAGGGGATCGGTATTGCGAAGGCTCCGGTTATCTTTCATATGCTGGGTTTTGGTAAGAAGTTTTCCGGAGGAATCCCGAATTTCCAGGGACCAGGGATTCTCGACAACCGTAATAGAACCGGCATTGCCTTGGTAGACAATGTGGCCCTTTTTCTTGGAGACTTTCCAGGGGGCGGTTGCCTTTGGTTCACCATTGAGCATAAGTGAGGCTTCTTTACCCTTGCGTGGGGTCTTACGGCCAGAAAAGCGCAGGCGCAGGGTGCGGTCGCCATAAAAGGTGATGGAAAAGGGATAGGGTTCCTTTTCGCCGCCGTACTCCGCCGGGAATTCCCAGGGCTGGGTGGGAATGAGGTTGATGCTTTCCTGGTTAAAAGCCATGCGCACCTTGTAGGCGTAACGGCCCCAGAGGATATCGCCGGAGGCTTTGGAGGTATCAAATCGGTCAAGTTTCTCCGGCAAGAACATTGTGTTTTCGAGGTTCGAGAATGACCGGCTGACGTCCAAGGGGTGATTCAAGAGGGGATAGGGAAGTTCTTTCACTTAAGACTCCTAAGAAGGATTTTCACCGCCAAGACGCCAAGAAAACGAACAACAAAAATTTTTTTAAACATAAATTGTTTTGAACCAAAAATCCAAAGCCATTGTTGGGCGTTAGGTATTCTAAACTACTTTGCCTTTCTTGGCTTAATTGGCGTCTTGGCGGTAAATATAGGTTTTGCCTTTAAGGTGTGGTGCTTTTCATTGTAACCGAAGCGGGTTTTAAGCCCTTAGACTCCGCTATCAGTGTAATCTCCCCGGCTTTGCCCTCCTCGGTTTGGATCAGCACCATACACAAACCATTAAAAGCACTGCGTTGCTCAGCCTTATCGGGCTCGTGGCTGGAAGGGTCACCGTTGCCCACTCCCGCGATATGGCCGGGGCCAGTCACCTTGAAAGTCACCAAGTTGTCCGCGATAGGCATCAGGCGACCCTTGTCATCAAGTATAGAAACGAAAACTGGCATCACGTCCTCACCGTCCGCCAACAATTCAGTTTGATAGGGCTCCAGTTTGACCTGGGCCGAAGTATCGGTAGTCTCAACCTTGGTTTCGGCAACAACCTTACCCTCGTGGAGAGCCTTGGCGGTTAGCACACCGGGTTCATACCAGACCTTCCATTCCAAATGCCCATTCTTGGGGATTTCCTTGACACCCAGTGAATTGCCGTTGAGGAATAACTGTACCTGGTCGTAGTTTGTGTGGACCCAGACGTCGATCTGTTGCCCTTCCTTGCCGGACCAGTTCCAGTGGGGGAAAAGGTGCAGGATGGGCTTGTCGCCCCACCAGGCCTGGTAGTAGTAAAAATTATCTTTGGGGAAACCGCACATATCCAGGATGCCGAAGTGGGAATTGATGCAGGGCCAATTGTAGGGCGTGGGCTCACCACGGTAGTCGAAACCCGTCCAAAGAAAAACGCCAGCCATCCAGGGCCGGTCGGCGATAGGCCGCCAGGCGGCCTCGGCTGGCAAGGACCACATGGTGTGGTTTACGTCGTAAGCGCTCACATAGCCCTTCACCTTGTCGGTGACGTAGATTCCCCGGGTGGAAACGGTACTGGCCGTCTCGCTACCGTATAAAGGAACATTGGGATGGCTTTTGCGGTAGGCGTCATATTGGTCAATGGCGTAATTGAAACCCTGCAGTTCAAGGACATTGGAAAGTCCGTCCCCGCCCCAACCGTAGTTCATGGCCGCGGTCACCAAACGGGTTTTGTCGTATTTCTTGACCACTTCCTTCATGGCCTCGCCGCGTTTACGGCCTTCCTTTGTGCCTTGGAGCGCTTCCTCGTTACATAACGACCAAAGGATAACGCTGGGGTGGTTGCGGTCACGCAGGAGCATGCTTTCGACCTGGGAAAGAATTTCGGGAGTATCGCCTAGTCTCCTGTTTTCATCCATAACCAGCATTCCCAACCGGTCACAGGCGTCCAACAGTTCCGGGGCCGGAGGATTGTGGGAACAGCGGTAGGCGTTGGAGCCCATTTCCTTTAGCCTTTCGATACGGTAGGTAAAGAGGCGGTCTGGCATGGCCACGCCCACCCCGGCGAAATCCTGGTGGTTGCAGGTTCCCTTGATCTTCACTGGTTTGTCGTTCAAAAAGAACCCCTTGTCCTTGTCGAAACGGATGGAACGAACACCGAAAGGTGTTTCCACTTGATCCGCGATCCCGTCAGCTTTTTCAATCCGGGTGACCCAGGTGTACAAATAGGGGTTTTCCAAGGACCAAAGGATGGCTTTGTTGATTTGGCCCTTTTGGATGATCTTTTTTTCCCCGCCTTTGGCCACCTTTCCGGGACTAGTAAGTTTCAGGACGGTTTTACCTTTGGCGTCCTTGATCTCGGAAACCAATTTAAATGACGTCGCGGACTCGGATTGATTGGTCAGGGTTGTTTCGAGGGTAAGGCTGGCCTTTTTTCCAACAGGCTTGGAAATGACATAGGTGCCCCAGGGTTTGACGTGCAGGGAGTCAGCCTTATTGAGCCAGACATGGCGGTAGATGCCACCGCCCTCATACCACCAGCCCTCAGAAACCCGGGCGTCGACATAGACCGTGAGGATGTTTTTGCCGCCGTAATTGGCAGTATCCGTGATGTCGTAGCGGAAGCTGGTGTAGCCGCTGGCGTGTTTTCCCAGGAGCTTTCCGTTCAGCCAGACCCGGCTATCCCGGTAAACACCGTCAAAATCAATCCAAAGGTTTTTGCCTTTGTCGGAAGCTAGAAGATCGAAGGTTTTGCGATACCAGCCGGCGTCTTTTGGGAGGAATCCATGGGAGCCATCTCCCTTTGGGTCGAAAGTTCCTTCCACGACGAAATCATGGGGAAGATGAACTGACTGCCAGGTCTTGTCGTTGTATTCAGTTTGGGCCGTCGGGGGTGTCTTTTCTTCTTTGCCTACCGTTATCAGGTCGGCTTCCTTGATATAGCCGGGGCCCGCGGTATTTTCCACCAGGACAGCCACTTCGTTGGGGCCGCCTTCCTTCCAAACGAAATCCAATGGGATATCGAAGGGGTCGTTCCAGCCTTCGTGGTAAATCATCTTCTTGCCATTCACCCAGACCGTGGCGTTGTCATCTACCGCCGCGAAATGAAGGACCCTTTTGGGGCCGGTGCTGTTGGGTAGGGTTAGGCGATACCAGGCGAACCCCACCTGGTTGTTGAAGACGTCCTGGCCGTTGGCCGCGTCTTTCCATTCGGGACCGGTGGTTTTGACTCCCACTTTTGCCATCTTATCGTCAGTAGGTTTGGTCTTTCCGGCATCCATCCAACGCCAACCGTTGAGAACCAATCCATTTTCAATTTCCGATCCCGCTACCTCGCCTCGGTGAAAGCGCCAGCCTCCGTCAAAGTTCAAGCGTTCTCGGTTATTGGTTCCGGTGGCCATGGAGTTCATTGGAAAGACCAGGGCCGCACAGAGGAATATAAATTTTCTGAAAGACATGGGTTCTCCTTAAAAAGGGTTCGATAAATGAAAGGAAAGATGGTGTCCGGCATGGATAGGGATTATGCCATGTTCCTATCAGTCTTCAATGAAAACGAAGGTTGGCGGTGAAACAAAAGGGAAAAGTTTAATAGTTTTTCGAGGATGGCGTTTTAACGCCGTTCGGGACATAAAAAAAGCAGTTCACCTTTTGGGTGAACCGCTTTTAATAAAATGAAAACGGTTTATTGGAGCGTGATGTTGTCGATCACGTAATCTCCGCCGGGGAATGGATTGACCGAGGATATGTTAATGTCCACTCCGACAGCTAATACGTTAGTGGAATCGGTCGCCCAAGCGGCCAATTGACCAGCTGTTATATTAGCGGGATTGGAGGTGGTTGGTGAGAAAGTAACGGTTTGCCAAGTATTGGCTGCCATATAGGGGCAGGTACCATTACATTCAGCAGCCCCTCCTCCGTAGGTCCCTCCGTAGGTATTGGCCCCGCCCCCAGCCCTAATATAAGGATAAAGGGTAGAAGCGTAATTGCCGATGGAAGGACTAAACCAATATTGCACCGTTACTGAGGTAAGGTTTAATCCCGTCGGGCTCCAATCCATACCCGTACCAATGATGGGACTTCCTGAGGTACTGTTGCATTCCGCTTGGAAATCATTGTTGGCACCAGAGAGTCCTGTGGGGACGGCGGGAAGGTTGATGTCAAACCCATAAACGCTGGCATTTGCGCCGGGGTTAGCAACGATACCGGTAATCCCTGCAAGAGTCGTCACCGCTCCGGTATCTCCTGTGCCGGTAGTACCGGTCACGATGGTCCAATGTTGGGTTGTGGCATCCTCATAAGTCCATCCCAGTCCCGTGGGAGTGGGAGTATTGGTTGGAGGTGTTGCGGTTGTAAGGGTTACATCATCGATGTAAATATGGCCGGTTCCACCGCCAGTGCCTATGAAGATTTGGATACCGATAGCCCGAACATCAGTTAAGTTTGAGGTACAGGTGTTGCTCAGGTTAAGGGCGTAACTATGCCAAGCCCCGAAGGTTGGAATACCGATCCATGCAGTACTGCAGAAGACGTAGCTGCCAGTAGTCGTGTCATCGACCTGCATTCCGCCATAAGTAGCCGTTCCCTGGGTGCCACTGTCAACATAAACATTGAAAGTGAGGATTTTATTGGTTAGGTCCGTGTTGGCGGGCAGTGGAACTTGGAAGTCCTCTTCACTCTGGGCAGACGCACTATAGGTAACATTAGCTTCAAGGGCCCCTCCACCGCTTGGCGATCCGGCTGGAGCGCTTCCTGTCCAGTTGATAGTGGTTGTGCCAAGTTTATTGGATGTTGCCCAGCAACCTATATCAGTGTTGAAGGTATAAGGGGCTGCCAATGGCAAGGGACAAGCGGAAGTGGTAGGTGTTGGAGTCGGGGTGTTCGTTGGCGAGTTGGTTGGTGTGTCGGTGGGAGTCGAGCCAGGAGGAGGGGTGTTTGTGATAGTGGCTGTAGGGCTATTTGTTGCGGTGGGGGTGGGTGTGTTGGCAAAAGTAATCTGGAGGTCGTCGACGTAAATATTACCAGCGCTGGAAGCAGGTATATTGTAGAACTGCAAACCAATTTGCTGCACCATGACCGAATTTTCACCCCCGTTGGTCCAAGGCGGAATCCAAGTGACCTGGACCCAAGTGCCTACTTGACCAGCGGTGAAAGTCGTCCATCCACCACTGTCCCAAACCCAACCCGCGCCGCTTTGGGCAAAAACTTGGACGGTAGTGCCCACCAAACTTGGATCAACATAAATCCAGGCAGAGATGGTGGCGCCTGTCAGAGTGGCTGGTGGAACATATTGGACTTCAATCTGAGCAGGAACCGAAGAGGAGGGTTCATTAACCGTTAAGTGGAGTGATCCGCCGCCAGTGTGTGTTGTGCTTGGGGAAATGTCTAAAAACGGGACTACGGCGGAGCTAGAAGCATCTATATGCCAGCAACTTATATTGCTATCAAAAGTATAGTTAGTAATCACACTGGACGCATTACAAGGGGTCGCGGTATAGGTTGGAGTGTTTGCAACAAGAGGTGTGTTGGTGGCGGTGTTGGTGTTTGAGTTTGTGGGAGAATTGGTCGGAGTTCTGGTCGCGGTGTTGGTATTGGCTCCGATGGGACTGTTAGTGGGTGTCGATGTGGGTGAATTGGTGGCGGTATTAGTATTAGCCACGACAGGACTGTTGGTGGGGGACTGGGTCGCGGTGTTGGTAGTAGTAGGAGTTGGGGAGTTAGTGGCGGTGTTCGTGACAATCGGTGTAATGGTGAAGGTGTGGGTGTTCGTGATCCCTGGGGTAGTCGGGGCGACAGTTATGTTGCGGACGCAACCTACGGCAATGGCCATTAAAAACGTTACCACTGAAAATAAATTAACCCAATTTTGATAACGCTTCATGTTGCCCCCTGAGATTAGTTGTTCCCTCGGAAATCGTTTTGGCGCATGGTAGAAGGTGTGGGGTTCAAAGCAAACCGATTTCTTAAATGGATGCCAAATAATACCACGAGTACCCAGTTTTTTAGGGCAAAGGTGGGTTGTGAGGAGCTTTTGTCATGCCGAAAAGGTTTAATGTTAAATTCGGCTGAAAGCGCTATTTTGAATTAAAAATGGAGCTTTTTGGCATTTCTTACAAAAATTGTATTTTGGTCTTCCTCAAAATTTTTAGGGAGAAATTTTGAAGACCTTTTCAGGACGAACAAGTTCGGTTGTTTTGACCATGGATGCAAATTCCTGACCCGGAATTAGGAATGGATCAAAAAAACTTAAGTGGGTTTTGAGCGAAACTAACTGAAAAAGTTTAATCACATTACGATTATTTAAGACCAGAAGCCCTTAATTTAAGAATGGTTTTTCTCCCGTTTGGGCCTTGTAGTGGTTTAAGTTTATTGGGAGTGTAAAAGTGGAAAAGGGCGAGAAACTCGGATATTCTTGGCTTATGACCTTGCCAAAAATCGATTGGGTGAGACCCAAAATCCAAATCATTTGTTTATTCATGCTACTTCTATTGGCCGGGTGTAAATCAAGGGATGAAAACGCTGTTCGGGTAGCTATTTTCACATCCGATGTGGATTCTATTAAGATCTTCAACAACGCTATGCGGCAAATCGAAAGCCGCCATCCAGGCTTAAAAATTATTTTAGCCAATATTCCCTATAACGATTTTCAAAACAAAATCACTACCATGATGGCGGCGGGAAACGCGCCGGACGTGGTGAGCACGGAAGCCAATAATTTCGTTGATCTCTATCAGAGGGGGGCATTTGAGGATTTGACGGACTTGGCCAAACGTGACGGAATCGACCCCGACAGCTTTTACGCCACGATTTTGAAAAGGTACAGTCCTGGGGGAAAAATTTACGCCCTGCCTACCGATATCGCTCCTTTCGGACTGGTTTATTACAACAAGAAAATCTTTGACGAGGTGGGACTGCCCTACCCGACCTCCAAGTGGAAATGGCCCGAACCCCTTCTCTCCATATGTCAGAAGCTCGTGAAAAAAGATTCCGCGGGAAAATTGGTCCGCTGGGCCTGGGCTGACCCCTATGCCACCACGGCGGAAAATTTCCTGCTGGATAATGGGGGGTATTTCACAGACAGCGATGAAAACCCAACCCGCCTAGCCCTGGACTCAGATAGGGCCTTGGAGGCCTTCCGGTTCCGGTGGGACTTGATCTACACCTACCATGTTTCTCCCACTCCCAGCCAAGTTTCAAACTTCAATTTCGGCCAGGGAGCTGAGGACATGTTCGCCAACGGTTTAGTGGCCATGATGCCATCTGGCATCTGGCATACGCCAAAATTCCTAAAGTACAAAGACCTCTCGTTTGACGTTGTGGAATTTCCCTGGGGCCCCCACGGTACCCGTGGATGGGGAAGCGGGGGATCGGGCTACGCAATGACAAAGGGGAGCAAGAAAAAAGAACAGGCTTGGATCGTCATTAAGGAACTTGCAGGTGAGGATATTGAGGCCCAGGTGGCCCAAACCGGATTGGTTCAACCCGCCCTCGTAAAGGTTGCCCAATCGGACGCTTTCCTGAAAAGTCCCGGGCCGGCTAGTAAGAAAATCCTTTTGAATATGCCTAACGAGGCCCACTTTGGGCCGTTTATGAAGAATTGGAACGAAATATGGTATGGGCAGGTGGGGCCAGCGATGGATCGGGTATGGAATGGGGATAAAACACCTGAGCAAGTATTACCGAAACTGGTGAAGGATTTGAACCGGAAGTATTTCGGGGTGAAATAGATGAAACAGTTGGTTCGAAATTTTATCTCATCCTCTGATGAAAACGATTTTTTAGTATGAACGCCGAAAATGTTGCTATTCGAGAGTTTATGTTGGGGTGTTGAATGTTGAGTCAAATCAAACATAAAGATGGGACTGGGTTCGCGCTTCGCGCGGGGTTTTTTTGTGTTCAAAAATTGAACCGGTTCAATTTTTTTCTCTTTTTGTTCCAATCCTCTGCCAGAAAGCCATATGGGAAATGGCTGGAGTTTTTGCCTTGGGCATTCACGGTTTTCGTTTTTATGAGCACTTCCGGGCTTCGGGCCCAAACGGATACGGTGGGGACCTCAAAATATTGTCCTACCAATCCCCCTACCGTCTTTTCGGGCATCGGGACCTGGTACACGAGCTTGAACACGACCCCCGGTACGGGTAATTGCGCTTTTGAGGCCGGGGCTTACGACCCCAATTATTACGTCGCCCTCAATTGGTCCGATTACAACAACGGAGGGGGTTGCGGAGCTTGTATCGCCGTCCAAAACACCGCCAACGGCAATGCGGTCACGGTCATGGTGGTTGACCAATGTCCCGCGCCTTGCAATGTTCACCAACTTGACCTCGCGCCCCAGGCCTTCGGCGCATTGGCCGCCACTGCGGTCGGCCAAATCAACATCACCTGGAACTACACCCAATGCCCATTGAGCCTTCTGACACAAAACAATCCCTCGGGGAATATCGCCTATCAATTTAAAAGTGGATGTAACACCTTCTATACCCCTATCCAATTCCTGGATTCCTTGTTTCCTATCGTCGCGGTTCAAGTCAGCGACAACGGTGGCGCCTACACCAGTTTGTCCTTGATCACGTCCGACGCGGGGAACACCGAGTACTGGGGACTCAAGTCCGCTAACTACAACATGGGCGCTGGCCCCTATAACTTTATCGTCACCGACGCGAGGGGCAACTCGGTCACGATAGGGCCCGTAACCGCCTGTTCTTTTGTGGCTCCCACCTCGGTTGGCACCACGAACCCACTTGGAACCACCAGCGTCCAGTTTCCTCCCTGCGGCCCCACTTGGACACCCGGCCCGACCAATACATTCACCCGCACCTTTACGGCTACCCACACCAACACCCCGGCCTCTCCCACGGCGACCAATACGTCCACCAAGACCAACACACCCGCCACACCCACCAATACAGCCACCGCCACGCGGTCGCCCACCCCCATCGTCGGGGGATGCTCGATGACCTCCGCGAACATCTGCGTGGGGGCTGATGACAACGCCATGGTCTGGGTCAACGGCCATCCCATCACGATATCCGGTTCCACCACATTTGTCGGCGTGGGTTACGCCAGCCCTCCCGTGCCTTGCGTCTCGGTACCCGTCGCCGACCTGGTGGTGGGGGCCAACGTCATCGCGGTGCAAGCCTACAACCTGGCGCTCCATTACAATTGGGCCACCTGGGCCCTTTCTATCGGCATGTCAAACGGTTCCACCGCCTATGTCACCAGCAGCAGCGGCAATGTCCAGATTTACAACCAGCCAGTCCCCAATGGTCCGCCCCCGCCCAGCAGTTCGGTCACCTGGTGGGACCCCACTTACGCTCCATCAGGATGGGCTGCTCCCGTGACCGTGGTTTACCCACCCGCTTTTTGGCTTCTGCCCGCGAACGATCCAATTAACGGAGGACTCCTTCCGCCCATTGGGGCGGACCTTGACGGTGGAAACGGAACCAACACCGACCCGACTAACATTACCGGGGATCAGTTGGCCTTCGCTTCCATTTATTATCGCCAGACATTCAATGTTACGACAGTTTGTCCCTCCCCGACTCCGCCGTCTAACCTCAATATCACCAAATCCTTCCTGGGCACGGCCCCTTCGAATGTTGCCCCCAACCAGCCAGTGACCTACGTGGTGAAGACTTGTAACACAGGGGGACCAGTTTCGGGGCCGGTGACCGTGGGAGACAGCCTCTTCAACACCGCCAGCAATAACACTTTCTTCATGACCAACATTTGCTACAAGAAGTGGTTCGATGGAACGCCCGGATGTGGGTATGGTTTCAATAACACACCCAATGGCCCCAACGCTTTCGGGGGATCCCAGGCTATTTCCTGGGCCTATCCCATCGGTTTCCCGGGCAATGGCTTTTGTGATTCAGTCACTCTGACCATTCAAAGTTATGGCTCTGGCACCGAGTGCACGGTCCCCAATGACGCGGTTTTGACGGCCACGGGTATTGGACCCATAACCTCCAACACGGTAAGCTTTACCACCAACAACAATCCCTGTTCGCCGGTGCCGACCACTTCACCCACCCCCACACCCACGCCAACCAGGACCTCCACCCCTACCTTCACCAATACGCTTACCTCGACTTTGACATTTACAAAGACCAACACTTCAACCTCCACCAGCACTTCCACATCCACAAGCACCTCAACCACGACTCCCACGGCGACCGCAACCCGTACCTTAACCCTAACTTCAACTTCCACCAGCATATCCACCTCGACGTCGACCTCGACGGGCACTTCAACGAGCACCGCTACCAGGACATTTACCGCGACGTCGACAGCCACGGCTACATCCACCTCCACGTCAACTTCCACCAGTACGTCCACTCCTACCCGCACATTTACGGCCACGGCTACCGCCACCTCAACCAGTACATCCACGTCAACCTCGACTTCCACAAGCACTTCTACCTCGACCCCGACTAACACACGAACCTTCACGGCTACGGCGACCAAGACGGCCACTTCTACCTCAACCTCAACGAGCACCTCCACGTCGACATCTACTTCCACTAATAGTTTTACAAGGACCTTCACGGCCACAGCTACCAGGACTGCTACTTCAACCAGCACTTCCACCTCGACTTCCACGAGCACCTCTACTTCGACGTCCACCAACACCGCTACGGCAACCCCCACCAACACATTTACGAAGACCTTTACGTCTACCAACACGTCCACTAATACCTCAACCAGCACCTCCACTAGTACTTCGACCAATACGTCGACCAGGACTTTCACGGCGACGAATACCTTTACTCCTACCATTACCCCGACCCCGACTAACACCTGGACGGGAACAGTGCCTCCGACCAATACGCCCACTAATACTTTGTCACCTACCTCGACAAGCACCTTCACGAGGACTTATACCGCGACCAACTCTTTCACGGCCACTAGCACCAACACCTCAACCAATACCTCGACTAACACTTCAACTTCTACCAGTACGAATACGTCGACGTTTTCCCCGACGTCCACGAATACTCCGACTAATACAAACACATTCACGAATACGCCTACAAACACTCTGACTAAGACCAATACGCCCACTAACACGAACACGTCGACGTCTACCTTTACCAACACGAATACATCGACGTTTACGCCGACGCCTACTTCCACCCCGACCAACACCAAGACCAATACTCCCACTAATACCTTCACGCCGACCATTACCAACACACCCACCAACACGCCGCTTATTACCAATACTCCCACCAACACACCCACTAAGACCAATACCAATACAAGTACACCAACTTTCACGAACACGTCGACGTTTACGCCGACGCCCACCTTTACTAATACCCCGACTTATACCAATACGAACACTAGCACCTTTACGAACATGCCCACCAACACCTACACCCCGACGATTACCAATAGCCCCACCAATACTCCTATCATCACCAACACTCCAAGCAATACGCCTACCAAGACCAATACTCCTACTAATACGTCGACGTTTACGCCGACGCCCACTTCGACTAATACCTTCACAAATATACCTTCCAACACATGGACGCCCGTCTTTACATTTACGAACACAAATACCTCAACCAACAGTTTTACCTGTACCAACACTCCCACCGATACCTTTACTGCCACCTGGACCAATACCTCTACCAACACTAATACCGCCACTAACACATTCACCAATACCAATACGCCTACAGCCACCTTTACGAACACGCCCACCAATACCAACAGCCAGACCTTTACCAAGACATCTACCAACACCTTCACACCCACCAATAGCCCTACTAATAGCCCGACACCTACTCCCACCAAGACTCCTACCAATAGTCCCACACCAACCCCTTCTAAGACTTCTACCAACACCTTTATTGCCACCTTCACCCCTACCTTCACCCCCACCATGAACGTGTCTTTCAGCAAGTCGGTGAACCCCTCGGGGAACGTCCACTCCGCCGACGTCCTGACCTATACCCTTAACGTGACTGTCACGGGGAACAGTGTAAACGGGGCTGTTATCACCGACACTCTGCCGACTAACGTGACCTACGTCGGGCCTGGCATAAATGTTCCGGTTAATCTGCCTGGCCCTTCTTATAACCCTACACTCTCCCAGCTGACCTGGAACCTGCCTCCTTTGGCACTCGGAACCTATCAATTGAACTATGTGACGAAAGTAAACGACCTGGTGCCCGGCGGGACGAATATCATCAACGGTGCCCAATTGACCTACTCAGGGATTACCCTTTCCTCGGCGGTGACGGTAACTGTCATTGGCCAATACACGGTCAGTGTGGGGGTCTATAACGAGGCCGGGGAACTGGTGAAGACCATCAAGATAGAGCTACTCTCCCAGCCCATCGACAGTATCTCCCTCTCCGGGGATGTCATTACGAGTCTGAACGGGGCTAATAACGCGGTAGATATCTATTACAAGAACACGCTGATCGGCTCCTGGAACGGAACGAGCGCAAGCGGGGACCCCTCTCCGAACGGGATTTATCACGTCAAGGTGGACAGCATAAACTCGACGGGGGTGGTGAGCAGTGTGACCCAGCAGGTAATGGTGAGCCGGTCGCTGTACAAGGCGACAGTCCTTATCTACAACGAATCAGGCGAGGTGGTGAAGCACCTTTACGCCTTTGTGGATGACCCTGGCAAGTCGGCGGTAATGGGAGTTCAGTTGTCCACGACGGTCATAAAACCAAGCAACAACCCTGTGGGCGGGACACCCAATCAACTGGGAGTGATCTTGAGCAATGGAACGACGATTATCTGGGACGGAAGAAGCGACAGCGGAACCTTCGTGCAGACGGGCCAATATTTCGTGGAAGTGCACTCGGTGGATGGCAAGGGCGGAACCACGACGCTAACGGAACAGGTCTCGGTGCAGGGGTCCGACAGCCCTAGTCTGATTTTGGCCCAGCCAAACATCTTGGACGCAAAAAAAGGCGTCACAGGGACGACCTTCACGGCCGCCTCAACGACCAACCTCACCCTAAGGGCCTATATCTACACTGTTGCAGGGGAGCGTGTAGCCACCCTGGATGGCATAGCGGGCCAAAGCAACGTTTACTGGAACGCCTCGGGGCTGGCCAGTGGCATCTACATCGCGGTGGTTGACGCCAAGGACCCAGTCCGCAATTTGGTAGGCCACCAAACAGTTAAAGTCCTCATCCTTCACTAATCCCTGTAGGGATTAGTACCCTTAAAGCTGGTGCCTCGAACCCAAACCTCTTTTCCGTTCTGGTTTGGCATACTCAAAGCTTGTGTCTCGGTACCAGGCCTTTTTACCAAGAGGTCTGGTACATTCAAGACCCGTGACTCGGATTGTAGCCTTGCCACGGAGGCTTCTGGTCTCGGCACGAGGCACTAAACGTTAGAAATTTTCCTCAACAAAAATTTGTTTTCTTTGAATCATAAAAATTCATGTCTGGATTCTTATTTTTAATATTTTGGATGATGAAAATTTTTAAGTTTCACATTAAATTTGAAAAAAACTGACAAAGCTTCTTTGTTCAGGACGCTGGCAGGGCACTTCTTTCCGAAAATCGATTTTCCGTTTTCCGTGAAACTGCGACTTTTATTCAAAATATTTTGTGGGTTTTGATTTGAAAAGGGTATGAATATTGCATTTTTTAAATAGAATCAGCGGTGCTTTCCGGGTGACATCTTCTTGGCGAATTAGCTCCAATAAAATTAAGCGGTGATGAGTGAAGACATTTCCGAAATCAACTCTCTTTTTCCTGATCGTTGGCTTGGCCGCCGCTTTGTTTATGATTTCGTCCGCTTCGTTCGCCCAAACGGTGGACGGGGCCAATCCCGTTATTACCGTTTTAAATCCGACGCTGACCAGTTATACCGAGCCTATTACGGTAGTGGTTGATTATTGCTTGCCCGCCTTCAGTCCCAGCAACGTCTTGCTCTTGAACGTCAACGCCAATGGAAACACGACCATCAATTCTTGTTCGGTCCCGGTTTTGGGGAGTTATTTTTGGGTGGACGCAAACGGAACGAATCAAGAAGACCAAGCGGTAGGAGGTTTTTTTGGGAGCGCCCCGGCCACGTATGGTTACGGGTATTACATGAACAACGGTGGAGTCACCACGCCCCAATGCGGCCCCGTCACTTTCTTGGAAACCCTTCCCCCGGGGTTGTCGGATAATTGTGGCACATTCGACGTGGTAGTGGCCATGTCAACCAGCTACCTGGCTTGTGGAAGCGGCAATCTCACCGGTTTCGCGACCGTCAGCGTACCTTGCACCAATTCGGCCGTCACAGCCGTCAAGTCCGTGCAGGGCAACCAGGCCGCGACAGGGGATCTGCTTTTGTTCGCGGTGGATTACAAGTACTCGAACGATTCCAGCAATTACGTCATTACCGATTCAGTTCCCGCTAACACCACCTTAGTTGCCGCCGGCCCTCCGGGAAGTTATACCAGTGGCGGAACGGTCGCTGGCTCTGGAATCACCTGGACCTTCCCGGCGGATCCTGGGGCGGTAAAATCAGGCCAGGCCTGGATGCTGGTTCAAGTGAATACCGGCAGCGTGGTCATCAGCAATACGGCCAACTATTCCCCGATTGGGAGCACCACGGCGAGCATCGCCACTAATTCGGTATCCGCCAATTCTACGAAGGGCGGGTACACCCTACAAAAGAGCGAATCGTCCTCTACCCTTCCAACCGGTTCCACCGAAACTTATACCCTGGCTTATAAAATCGACCAGTCGAGCCTTCAATTTTACGATTCCTACGACAACAACGCCCTTGGCACCGCCAATACGGGCATTGTGGGTGGGCCGGGGAACACAGGTTTTAACGGTTCGGGTTATGTCACGGTTGGGACGGGTACTTGCGGGGGAAACACATGGTCAGTCACCCAAACTTCCCAAAGCGACCACTATATAAATGTTTGTTCCACCACCAGCGCCAATAGCACCGGCCCCTATCCCCTCCTTTTGAGAAACAGCCCCATCAGTCTTTGCAGTGGGACCCCCTACGTCCTGCAGGGCGATATGGAAATTCCCATTACCGCGCCAGGGGCCACGGGTGGAAGTCCCACCGCCGATGCCACTATGGTTCTGGCTTACGGGGTTTGTGGGGGTGTGACATTCGATTATGTGGCGGGTATTTCATTGGACCCCATCCCCGCTAGCATCTTCCTTCAAAAAGACGGCGGCACCCTCATGGCCGGAGTCACCGTCAACGGAACCCCCTTCGCTTTCACGGCCGGGGTTTGGTATACGATGAATGTTTCGGTCCAGCATGTGGGCGCGAATTTGGTTTTTAATATCAGTGTTTGGCCCAAGGGTCAGCCCTCGAATGTCGCCACCCTAAGCTTTACCGATACCGCGGTGGACGCTTGTATTTGTAGCATGGCCACTTCCTTTGGTTGGCAGGGGGATAGCACCGCTGGAACGGATTATTATTCTAACTTGAGCCTCTACACCGCCGATGCTATCGTGAACACCACCATCACGGACGGGGTTCCTTCGGGCGTGACTTTCGTCAACCAAACCACGGCTGGTGAGGGCGCCGGAGTCACTTTTAATTTCACCGGGGGACCCACTTTAACTTGGAACGATCCAAGCACCATTTATGGAGCGTCGGGAGCCCTTACCTGGTGGGGGGTGGTGGGTTGCACAGGCTCCAATTCTATCACTAACACTTCGGTGATTACCGCTAATGGCCAAAGTCCGGTGACCTCCAATTCGGAAGTGGTTTCGGTTACCGGCTGCACAACGAATACCCCAACCAACACCCCCACCAACAGCCCTACCCCGACCGTCACCAATACCCCGACGATCACGCCGACTCGAACTCCCACGAATACCCCGACCAACACCCCGACCATCACCCCAACCTTTACGCCTACTAACAGCCCCACCATCACCCCAACCCGTACTCCCACTAATAGCCCGACTAACACACCGACCCCAACCTCCACCAACAGTTTTACGAACACGCCAACCCAAACTCCTACCCTGACCCCAACCAATAGCCCGACTATTACCCCCACCCGGACTCCAACATCAACTCCGACCAATAGTCCCACCAACACGCTAACCCTAACCGCTACCAATACCCCAACCCCCACCCCTTCACGGACCCCGACGAATACCCCCACCATTACTCCCACGCTTACCCCGACTAATAGCCCTACCAACACTCCCACCAGGACCCCAACTAATAGCCCGACCAATTCCCCCACGCCTACCATCACCGATACGCCTACCAATACCCCTTTGATCACAAATACCCCCACTAATACTCCAACTAAAACACTCACAAATACTCCGACGGATACTCCGACCATTACTCCAACGAATACCTTTACAAACACTCCCACTCAAACACCCACTCCCACCGCGACATTGACTAGAACGAACACCGCAACCTTGACCCCCACGAATACGGCTACCTTGACCCCTGCCGAAACCCCCACCAACACCCCCACCGTCACGAATACTGATACTTCCACCAATACCCCACTGATCACCAACACGGCCACCAATAGCCCGACTCTTACGCCAACATCCACTTTCACCAATACCGCCACGATAACGCCAACTAATTCAGCAACCAATTCACCTACCCAGACTCCAACCCCAACGCCATCGAACTCGGCGACCAATACACCCACCACTTCTCCAACCCCTACCGTTACCTTGACCTTTACCACCACACCCGCCAACAGCCCCACCAGTACCGCCACCAATACTCCTGGCCTGAGCGTGGCATTCAATAAATCCGTTAACCCCGCTGGGAATGTTCATTCCGGGGACACATTGGCTTATACCCTTAACATTAACGTCACGGGAAGCGGTTTTTCCGGCGCCGTTATCACCGATACCCTGCCGAATAACGTGACTTACACCGGACCCGGAACTAATAATCCCGTTACTTTGCCAGCGCCTGTTTATAACCCGGCCATCTCCCAATTAGCTTGGAACCTGCCCCCCTTGCCGGCTGGCAACTATCAATTGAACTATATGACCAAGGTGAACGACCTGGTGCCGGGTGGGACGGATATCGCTAACGGGGCCCAAATGAACTCTTCGGGAATAACCCTTACTTCCGCCGTGACGGTGACCGTGATCGGACAATACACGGTAACGGTGGGGGTATATAACGAGGCGGGCGAGTTGGTGAAGACTATTCTGGTTGAGGTCTTATCCCAGCCGATCGACAGTATCACCTTGAAAGGGGCCGTGATTACGACCTTAAAGGGCCCGAATAACGAGGTCCAAATCTACTTCAAGAACACATTGATCGGGGTATGGGATGGGTCCAACGCGCAAGGGGATCCGGCATCCAACGGGGTCTACCACATCAAAGTGGACAGCGTAAGCTCGTTGGGGGAAGTGACCAGCGTGACCCAACAAACGATGGTCAGCCGTTCCTTATATAAGGAAACGGTGCAGATTTACAACGAGGCGGGGGAAATCGTGAAGCATTTGTACGCTTATGTGGACGACCCGGGAAAACCTGCGGTTTTGGGGGTTCAGTTGTCCACGAAAGCGTTCAAGCCCAGTGACGCGTCCAACGCCGTAAACAAGCAGGTGGTCATTACTTTGAGCAATGGGACGAGCATCGTATGGGATGGCCGGAGCGATTCGGGAAGTTTTGTGCAACCAGGCCAGTATTACGTGGAAGTTCACTCGGTGGACGGTAACGGAGGCACGACAACACTGACCGAGAAGGTGTCAGTTGTGGGAGCTGACAGCGTGAACCTGATTACCGCCCAACCGAATATACTGGATGGCACTAAAGGAATCACGAGCACTACCTTCACGGCCAACTCCCCGGCGAGTCTCACCTTGAGGACTTATGTTTACACGATCGCGGGGGAGAGGGTGGCCACCCTGGACGGCCAAACTGGCCAAAACACCGTTTATTGGAATGCCTTAGGGCTGGCCAGCGGCCTCTACATCGCGATGGTTGAAGCGAAAGATGCCGCGGGAAACTTGGCGGGCCGCCAAACCTTAAAGGTCATGATACTTCACTGATTTATTTTCGGAAGCCGCCGAGGTCTAAGCTTGCTTCTTGGCCCTCATACCGAAGATTGCCTATTGTTTTCGGTTCGAAGGAAAAACCCGCTGGCTTGTTTTTGGAAACTAAAACCACCTTGAATGTCCGATTTTTTATCATTCCTGGGAAAGAACCTTTTCGCTCTCCAATCGTTAGTTTTTTCGCGGTGTCGTCCCAGTGAATGGGAATCTCCGAATACTCGCCTTTCTCGTACCCGTAGGTCAAGCCGTCGTCCTCATAAAGCGTGAAGTCCCCATCCGCTCCTTCGTATATATAGAGAGTGGTAGGGTCCTGGGGTTTTTCGGTGATGAACTGAAGCTCAGGCCCGAAGGGAATGATGGACCCAGCCCGCACGAAAAGGGGCATGGAATCGTAGGCAGCGGGAGCTTCGTGGGTTCCACTTGCAACAGATTGCCCGCTCCAGAAATCGTACCAGGTTCCTTCCGGTAGATAAACTGAACGACTCTTGGCTTTTAATTGGGTGATAGGAGCCACCAGGAAAGCGTGGCCAAACATATATTCGTCCGTGAGGTTCCTTACTTGTTTGTCCTGCGGAAAGTCCATAACCAGGGGCCGCATGAAAGTTTCTCCCTTGTCCGTGACCGTCCAGGCGGTTGAATAGAGGTAAGGGAACAAGCGGTATCGCAGGCGATCAAATTTCAACTCGGCCTTATAGGCGGGAGAACTTTCGCCCCCCAGTTCCCACATTTCCCGGGGGAGGAATTCGCCATGCACCCGGAGCAGGGGGCAAAAAGTGGAGAATTCGAACCAGCGCGCGTTCAGTTCCCGCCATTCCTCAACGTCCTCCGGTTTTGGGTTCTTTCCGGCGAATTTCCAGGGCAGGGTATAGCCGCCCGTGTCGGTAGCCCAATAGGGGATTCCGGAGAGGCTGAAGTTAAGGCCTGCCGGGATTTGCTTGGCGAAGACCGACCAGTTGGCGGTGATATCGCCCGACCAGACGGCCGAGGCGGTGCGCTGGGAGCCAGCGAAGGCGGAGCGGGTGAGGATAAAAACACGTTGGTTTGGGGAGACCTTTCGTTGGCCCTCATATACTCCCTCGCTGTTCATGAGGGGGTATCCCAAGAGCATCCGGGAACCGGTGCCCATGGCGGTGGGGTTCATGTGCTCGCGGACTTCTTCCCGGTTGGGAGGGGATGGCATCAAGTCGGGCTCGATGGAATCCAGCCACCAGGCGTCGATACCCTTTTGAAAGAGTGCGGTATTCACCTGGTCCCAAAAGAGCTTCCGTGCCCCGGGGTTGAAGGCGTCATAAAAGGTGAAGGGGTATTTCAGCCAATCCTTTATCCCTTCCTTCAAATTCAATTCGTACAGGTAACCATGTTTGCGCATTTCCACGAAGTTTTGGGTGCCGGGGTAAAATTTGCCCCAGACCGAGATCATGACATGGGCGTGTTTTTCGTGGAGGGCTTTGAGCCATCCTTCGGGGTCGGGGAAGCGGGCCGGGTCGAATTGGTGGGAACCCCAGGTACCGTCGGGCCAGTAACGCCAGTCTTGGACAATATTGTCGAAGGGGATTTGCCGTTGGCGAAAACCATCCACCACGTCCAGGCTTTGTTGAGCTGTCTCGTACCGTTGGCGGGACTGCCAAAGGCCGAAGGCCCAATTGGGCATCATCGGGGCTTGGCCCGTGAGGATGCGGTAGCCAGCCACGACCTTATCCAATTCGGGGCCATAGACGAAATAATAATCGATCCCATCGCCCACCTCGGACCAGAGGGAAGTGTTTCGGTTCTCTGGAGCTGGTATTTTCCAGGAAAATTGGAGGGTTGTTCCTTGTTCCGTATCCCACTCAATTTTAAGAGAATAGCGGTTGCCCGCTTCCAGACTAACTTTCGCCCGGTCGTGGTCAGCTAGCCAGCCTTGGCGCCAATGTTCCATGATGAGTTTGCCGTCCAGCCAGACCCTGATTCCGCCGTTGGAGCGGGCCTCGAATTGGTAATCACCCATGACGGGAGCCTCAATAAAGCCTTCCCAAAGGGTGGATTTAGGGCGTTCCTCTCCTTGCTTGGGGTGAAGGTCGATATCGATAAGCGAGGCTTGGGACGCGGGCGCGGAGTGATCCAGGGGCTCTGTTGTTAAGCCGCCTAGCTTGTTTTCCCGATTGTATAAATATTCAGCCGGAATAGGAACGAATTCCCTTAAGTCCCCAAAGCGTGTAAAGGAAGTATTTTCCCAGAGGATGCCATAACCGCCGTTGGAGGCGAGGAAGGGAACCGCCACATTGGTGTTGTGCTGCCACAGGTCCAGGTCCATACCCTTTAGATCCAACATCCCGAACTGATTTTGGCCTAGGCCATAGAGGGATTCGTTCGGGTTGTCCTGCCATTGTTGGCGGATATGGAAGGTTTGCTCTCCCTGGACTTGGGCAGGTTCGAGTTGGCGACCGTTTTCCGCCAAAATAGAGGCTCCGTTTGCGTCAAGGAATTGGACTTTTCCCGTAGTGCGATCGATTGAGACGGTTAGTAGTTTCCCTTTGAGATTCCAACTTTTAGGGGTAGTTTCCAGTGTCCATTGAATGGCTGGGAGGGGTTTGCCTACGACATCAATAGTTTGGCGGGAAAAGAACTTTCGGTTCTTAGTGAAGGAAATACGGGCGATGGAATCGGAATAGAACTGGATTTTGAGGAGGCCGCCGGTAACAGGGACAACAACGCCGCTGGGCTGCTTCTCAATCCGCTCCGCTGCCCGGCTTAAAGCCGTAGAAAATAAAAGCATTAAAAGTGCTGTGTTTACAATTGCTTTTGACAAGCCGTCTCCTGAAACAAAAAAGCCCGCCTCCGTAAGGAGGCGGGCTTTTTATGGGTAACCTAAGTGTTATTGGATCGTCATGTCATCGACGTAAAGGTTGACGCTCTGAAACCCACTGACCGCGCTGGCGCCTGTACCGATCTGGATGCCGAGCTTCCAAAGGCCTGTGGGATCGACCCCTCCCTGATTGGCGGGGATGGAGACCTGGGTCCAGACTCCCGTTACTAGGGCGTAAGTGCCGCCAAAGCCTAAGGATTGATAATTGTAACTACCGATGGAACCGTCTTGAATATACATCTGTCCATAGCCGGCGTTCGAGGGAGTGGCATCCAGATAGTACCAAGCGCTGATCGTTTTGCCGGTTATATCGGTTCCCCCCGTCCCGTTCGGAAAGACATACTCTGCGTTGGCGACTTGATTCGCCGCTGTGAAAGGTATGGGACCCATTAAAAGGGAGTCGCAGGTACCCGAGCAGCCGATGGTGTGGTTCTGTAAGATCGAAAGAAGCAGGCTTGGGACTATGATGGTACCGCTGTTGTTATTGGAAGACCATCCGCTGGGAACGGTGCAATAGTTGTCATTGTTCCAGATGAAGGGATAGATGGAGTTAAAAGTGGGCGCCGACACGCAACCCGCCGGGGTCGGGGTGGGCGTCGCCAAGTTTGTGATGGCGACGTCGTCGATGTAGATGGTAGCGGGGGAGGTGCAATTGAGTATTTGGACCCCGAACTTGCTCACGTATTGGCCATCGGGGGGTGTCAGGGAAGGCTTGAAGTACAACATGGTCCAAGTGTTCGCAACCAAGGAAGCGTAACTCCCGGTTTGGCCTCCGGCGCATCCGGTGCCGTTGCAGAAGCCTGGATTTTGATAGCCCGCATAACAAGCTCCGGGGGCTGTGCCATAGTTACAGAACATCTGGGCGTTCGCGGTCACCGTGGAATAGACCCACATGGTTACCGCAACGCTGGAGAAGTCCTGGAAAGTGCCGCAAGGGAAATTGATATTGATTTCCTCGGTGTTGTTAGTTGGGGTGAAGGGGATGTAAGCCTGCCAAGCACCGGGACCGGTGTGGAAAGTGGTCGTGGATTGGGTGATGATTTCGCCGGTGGTGATGCTGGTGGCATCCAGGCTCCAACCCTGGGTGCAGGTGTCGAAGGTGTAACTGGATAAGACCAGCGCTGGGCAAGGAGTCGGCGTATTGGTAAACCCGCCAGGAGTTGGAGAATCGGTTGGTGTGTCGGTCGGGGTACTAGTTGGGCTATTTGTGGCGGTGCTGGATATGGTGGGAGTGTTAGTTGGACTACCCACCGTAGGGGAGTTCGTCGGAGTGTTTGTCGGTGTTGTCGTCGCCGTGTTAAACGGTGTGTTTGTCGGTGTTTTCGTGGGTGAGATCGTCGCCGTATTAGTTGGGACATTTGGCGTATTAGTAAAGGTAGAAGTAGGAGGAGTGGGGAAAGTGGGGGTTGCGACTGTACGACAACCTTCCACGGTTATCCAAACAGCCAAAAGCAACAACGGGATCAATCCAATCAAGCGCTTCATCTTTAAGCCTCCCTGGAACAAAAAATTAAAATGGGTTAAGTCGAGGTTGAAAGTATAGTGAATGAATTATACTGCGACACTATATTTCTTGCCTCCCCGTTGAGCCGGAATCGATGCCCGCCATTGAATGTCCGGCGTTTAACGATATAATCCGCTTGGGTAAACGGGGTTTTGTCGAAAAGAAGTTAAACTTTTTCCAAAAAGTACAACTTCTCAAAGAATTTCAGCTTGGGTTAGAATTTTATTAGTAGAATACCCACCGCTTTTCCAAACCGTGGCCTCAGAGGCCCCGTCGTTCCAAATCTTCGCAACAAGGTTGCCATGATCCCGTTCAAAAATTATTTCATCTTGGGCTCAGTCGCGATTCTTTTCCTCGCTGGTTGTGGAGCGGTTTTCGTGAATAAAGGTTCCAAGGATGAACCCCTGATGGACGGCCTTAGAAACCCCGCGGATATGGTGGCCAAGGTAATTGTGCCCGCCGACCAGAAAAACGTTGGTGATTTTGAGGATGGTTCCAAAAATTTAAATACCAAACTTTATGGCGGTAATGGTGGAACCTGGAACGCTTTTGCCTACGCGGGCAATACAATTAATGACCCTTATATTGTGTCGGGTGGCGCTAATGGAACGAAGATGGCCGTCCACATTTTTGGAACTCTCACCAACAAGGGGGACGGACAATATCCCGCCTTCACTCTCCAATGCAAACTCAAACAAAGCGGCGCCTATGACGCCAGCATGTTTCAGGGGATCCGATTTTATTACAAATGTCCTAGTTCGGACAAGGCTTTGACAAGGAGATTTTCTGTTCCCATCGCAGCAACCCTTCCAACTTCCAACGGGGGAACCTGCTCGGATGGGTGTTACAACCATTTCGGCGCGGACCTTTCGGTCACGGGCGATTGGGCCCAGAAAACTTACGCCTTCGGGGATTTGAAAAGAGGATCGGGGTGGGGATCTCCCGTCACTCCTCCTGATTTCACCGACCACTTGAAAGAGCTCATCACCATCGAATGGAATCACAACGCCCAGAATACAGCTGGTAGTTACGACATTGATTATTGGGTGGATGAAGTTGAGTTCTTTTAATAGTTTGGAGTTTGTGAAAAAACCTTAAACCGGTTTAATGGGTGTTGATTCCACAAAATGAGTAGGGGTTCAGATTGAGTTTAAGACTTAAAACCTTGGTTACTTCATTTTCTCTTTGCTTTCTTCTCATAGGGAGCTTGGCGGTTGTACGCCTTTGGGCCGACCCCTTTGAGGATGTCACCTCGGACCAGAAACTTTATCAACGCGTAAAGCAATTGGGTGATTACGGCCTATTGGACCAGCAAGATAAAACCGTCCTGGACGAAGGTAAGGTTGTGACAAGGTTGGAGCTGGCTTTTTATGTTGAAAAAGCCAAAGCCAAAATAACAGCGCCCATTGCCGTACCAACTTCAACTCCCCATATAGTTGTTCCCTCTCTTGAATCCCCGAGCCTGCCGGCTCCTGCGGCCGTAGCTCCAGTGCCCACTTCTACCCCTGTGCCGGTTCTAGCAATGCCTACTTCTAAACCTGTTGTTATTCCATCTTTAAAAGCTCCCGCTTTGCCTGTTGCCGCGCCTGCTCCTGTTATGAATCAGAACGCCGCCAAAAACGAAATTGAGGAATTGTTGAAAGAGTTAAGCGAGGAAGCGGCCATGTTGCGGACGCGATTGAGCTTGGATGACCAACGCCTTAAGGACCGTGAGAATGAACTGGAAAAGCTGAAGGCTGTTCAAGATGATGTCGATTCCGCCTTCAAAAAGTCGAACAAATCCTCAGGCTCCCCCAATTTCAATACTCTTTCCGATTTAAGGTTTGAAAACATTAACGTTTCCGGCATCACTCAAGTCAGCGCGACCAGGGCTATAAATGAGGTGAACCTAGGCATGTGGAGTGACCTTGGGGGGAAGGGTTCCATCAGTTTGGGCCTCGGCGGCTATGTGTACGACTCCAACGCATCCTCCAGCCCGGTTTCTATTTACCTTTTCAGCCCCAAGATCAACTGGGCCATGGACGGGAAGTTGGGCCATTGGGACACGACCGTGGCCGTGGAAGATTACACAGCGGATACGGACCTGGGTGACTTCACCCGTGGTAATCCGCTCAGCAATTTGAGGTATGAGGATCCTTTCGACATTAAGAAATACTCCACGGACAAAAATCAGAAAAATTGGGACGATTTCATGACCAACCTGGGTTACGTTCCCAGTACCCTCTCTTACCTCAACCAGTCCAACACCGGCATTGTTTTCGACGGGATTTACCTGATGGGGAGCAATCTGCCCCTCGTTAGCAAAGACGCCAAGATGACCCTCCTCTTTGGGCGCATGGGAAGGTCCAATACCTACCTTCCGGAAATCCATCGTTGGGAAGAAGGCGTCAAATATAGCCAGCCATGGCTAAACGGCTTTTTACAGACCTCCCTGGCCACCTATTGGGTAAATGAGGATTTCGGAATCACTCCGCCTAACACCCCGGCTATGGACCTGAAAAATTATGAAGCCGATCTGGGTTTTGATTTAAAGCCCTTTTTTCTGAGTGTTGAAGGGGGCATGAGCCACTTTTTCACGGGCATTGAAACGGGCAATCCTAATCCCGAAGCCTATGAGGCCCCAGCAGGCCAAGCCGCCCTTTCCATTTATCCCTTTACCCTTTACTACACGGCCATTAGTGACAATTATGCCAATATTCAAGGCACGGCCTACATGGCGGGATTTAACATGGGCCGTTTTGGTTATGCCGGCGGGTCGGCCGCCGCAAACACCGACTATTACTACGGTTTCGTCGGAATGGTGAACGACATGATCAGCGACCGGCATGGATGGAGGGGGAACCTGGGATGGAAAGGCCGCCAGGAAAGTTGGACCAAATTTCTTCCAAGTATTTTCGACGACATCATCATCAACTTCGACGTGGCCTCGAACACGGAGTACCGGATGATCACCGATGAAGTGGGCCACAACGTGATCGAAAGCTATAACCTCATCACGGCTTTTTATCCGGATGACACGGGCCTTTGGGGGAACAACATTTGGGGCGGGTACGGGGGATTGCACCCGATGGGAACGGCCACCGCCACGAACATCAGTAATCTCCGTAATGATGGTTTTGGAATCGCCGGCGTCGGATCGGGAACAGAAAATTACATGAACGTGGGGATGGGATACACCACGAGGGTTCCCTTTATCCTCCCGGTTTATTCTTCCCCGGGGGTCATCCAAAAGGACGCAAACGGCCACAACGTCTACACCAACCTGGATAACCTAAAGACCTTTAATTACATCACCCTCACGACCAAGTTTCAGTTCAACAAGATGCTGAGCATTGCCGAGCCATTTTATGGAGCCTTCTTCTATACCAATCACGATATTTCGGGTGTCACCGACAGCGCAACTGCCACACTGCCCGACCCGAACCGCCCTGGCCAAACGCTGGCGAATATCCCCAATCTTTTCAGCCAAATCGTTTACGAAGGTACATTAATGTACCAGGTCCTGAAAAACGTGAATTTGTCCGGGGATTACGGCCTGGAAGTTTGGAAATCCGACTACACCTATCCTCTCATCAACTGGCGCACCGATTCCATCGGCGCGGGGCTGGCCTGCGATGTTCCCTGGGGCGGAGGAAAGCTGGAGTTGCGGTATAAGCACCTGATTTACAACGACATCATAGTACCCGTGAACAATTACCAAGCGGACCAGTATTACTGTTATTTTTTGTTTCATTTTTGAAAGGCTAAAGGAAGTTGAAAAGTATAAAAGTGGAAAAGTGTGAAAGGCTAATTAAGAAAAGACGAATGAAAAGAAAAATCCTATTCCTCATATTGTCGATGGTAATGTCCCTGCCCGCCTTCGCGGACCATGGTTCGTTGGCGACCTCCACGCGCGACGGTTGGATAAACTCGCGGCTGGATGCCTTAGTCGAGGCGGGGGTTGTCCCCAAACCCGCCAAGCCGACAAGCAGTTTGACCAATTTGGAGGTTGCCCAGCTTACCGCTGTCGCTTCCAATTATGTCATGGCCCAAGCCGGCTCCACCAATAACACGGCGGATGAGAAGTCCGTTGAAAGCCTTAAAACCCTGGTGGAAGAATTCAAAGGGGAGCTTTCAAATATGGACGTGGATGTGGCCAAACTGGAAGATCGTATATTCGACCAGGGCCGCCGCGACGAAAAATTCGAGTCTTTGCAGAGGGAATACCTGAAACAATCGGGAACGGAAGCGGGGGGTTATTCCCGGGCTTATTTCGACACCTACCGGGGTTTCGGAAAAAGCGCCGTTTATAGCCCGTTGGATTACAACGACGTCATGTTCGGGGATATGAACTTGCGGAGCGTTCCGGTGCCCTTTGTCCTTTTCAACGCCACCCTCCGCATGATCCGGACCATCGGGCTTTATTACGCCGACCCCATTCAACCTAGTTTCGACTTGAGGTGGATTTCGCTTTCCGACGCCAATGAGGTGGCCAACCTTACAGGGGGGGATTTTTATAGAAACTACACGCCCTTGACGTTATGGAATTCTGAAATACCCGTTTATACGATGATTGAACCGACTTCCTATCACAGAACCCGAAAGGATATCGAGGAACTGGTTTACATGGATCACGGCCCCCAATGGCATATGAGGGGTTTTGAGGTTTCCTCGGACCAGGACCTGGCCAAGAATCCAGTCTTAAGTTCTGCCCATGCCCAGGCTATGGCGGGGGAAATGAAATCAGCCACCCAATATAGTTTTGCCAACGATTACGCCGGAAGTGAGGCCGCCTTGGATTTTTTTGACAATAATCTGGAAATCAAGGGAACCGGGCTTTTGCTTTGGGATGATACAGGTACCACCAACGTTCCCTATATCCCGAACCTTACACTTACTTATGGAAAAAGATACGATATCGGCAGTCTTTCGGCGAAGGCCACCGCGCCCATCGACAAGGATTTTAACCTAACCGCTTCCACCGAGTACGCCGTCAGCCGTTATCAGGACGATATTCAAAACCCCGGCAGTGTTATCCAGGACTGGGCTTTACTTACCAATGGGTCCGTTAATTACCAGGGAGCCCATCTCACGTTGAAATACCTAAATAATGGGGCTTATTTTTACTCGCCTGGTGCCCAGACCAACCGGTTCACCCCCGCGGTGGGAACGGTTGGGTATCTCTCCACCAATCAAAACCTCGATGACGGGCTGCCGGGGTACTTAAACAACTATGTATTCCAAGGGGTCAACCAGCCCGCTTTCGCCCCTTACGACAGGCTGGGGGAGAATATCCTTCCTTATGGTGATGCTACCCCCAACCGTGAGGGATTTGTTGTTGGTTTCACGGCTGATATCGGAAAGGATGGCTGGCTCAAGCCTCAAGTTTCTGTCGACCTTAACATGCATGAAATCCAACCCGACTATGTTTTAACCACCGCGGGCAACTCGTTTGTGCCGGTAGATGGCATTGTTAATACCACGGTTGCCAGGACTTTCGGTGGAGTTGAGGGAGCCTTGACGGTTGATTTGGCCAAGCTTGTGGAAGGGTCGCTCGCAACCTGGTCGGTATCCGGAGATTTCAAACATCAAACGACCGATCTGGGCTTGGGCGTTGCTCCTTTCACGGTGAACACAGTCATTGTCAGTCTTGACGCCGGACCTTTTCCTGGGGTTCCCCTTTTCGAAGGGTTGATACTGACGGGCGCTTTTGAACAGGCCCAATCAACCGGGAGTGAATATACCCTGAATGGAGGGACACCTTCCTCGCTGGCCAATTACGCGACTTACCTGGATAGTGGGTCTATTGGAACTTATGCTTACCAACCCCTCAATATCACCCGCACTTCCTGGGCGGTAGGGTTCAAACTTCCCATCAGTAAGACCTTTGAAGTACATGGGGATTGGTTCATGAACCTTTACCAGTGGGCCGACATCCCCGGTTACGACCGCACGGACGAGATATGGAGGTTGACCTATGAAGTCAGCTTCTAAAACACTCAAACCCATTTTCAATTCCGGGATTGTCATCCTGAGCGAAGCGAAGGATCTTTGTTTTGCCTTGAAACATAGATTCTTCGGCGAAGTTCGCCTCAGAATGGCAGTTTTGTTGGTACTGTTCTTATTTGGAACTATATCAATCGTACAAGCCGCATCGGACAATCTTTTCGATACCGTTCCCTCGACGGATGTTACTTATAAACACTTGAAAAAATTAGCCAAGGCTGGCTTGTTGACGGTGACTGACTCCGAGGCCCCTTTAACCCGATATGACGTCGTCCAAAGAATCCTGAAGGCCCATCGGAAATATGACGAGTTGGTAGTGGCTCAGGCTGATATGGAAATACCTCCTCCGCCAGCGGATGGACAGGTGCCCCCGGCATCCTCAAGCGATGAGCTTCAGGCCCCTGGTTCGGAGAAGGCTTCGGCCCAGGCCACGCCTGACGAGTCCCCGGCCGGTTTAGCCAAGGCGGCGGAAAGCCTCCATAGCCTGGACGAGGCCTATCAATACGAGCTCAAAGCGGTTAAGGACAGGTTAAAAGCGGTTCGGGACCGTGCAGACAACGTGGACGCCGACCAATATGACCTTCGCAAGAGGATAAAGGGTATTGAGCAATTCCCCACGGTCGCGATCCATGGAGTTGGACGGATCAACCTCATGTCTAATCAATTTGACACGGCCAGCAGCGGAGTGGCGCTACCTTATCCCGGGGCTCGGACGACCTCCGCCTTTTTGGACCTTAACCCAGTGGGGACGGTTTCGAAAGAAATCAGCTGGGATTCCATCTTCCGGCTAGGGTCTACCGTTACGCCTAATGACAATCCGGTATTTACGGTTCGACGGGTCAGCATGGAATTCAACCCAACTTGGATGTCGGCCACCGTAGGGGATTTCGGAGAATCTTATACTCCCCTTACGCTTTGGAACCGGAATAACCTTGATTTGGCCTTTTTGCCTGAGGCTTACGCCCGGCAGGATGACTGGGCCAAGTATGAGAGCTTTTTAAACCATGAACCTGATTGGCCATTCCGCGGTTTAAAAATTGGGACTGCCGCAATGTGGCCGGACGGGGGTCTGATCAGCGAAATTCATGGTTCCGCTTTTGCCAATATGATCCGAAACGGTTTTACCGACACGGGTTGGTTTTTTGGCCCCGGCCAATTTACCGATTGGGTTTTCGGCGGCACGGGCGGATTGAAGACTCAAAAGTGGTATTTGGGCGGAACCTCCTTCCAACTGGGCGTGGATACCTATGGAATCATCCTCGACGAACCACTTAACACCCAAACACCAGGTTCGCCTTACGGACAGTTCAATCCCTCGACTTGGGCGCACCAATATCTCACGGGCAGCGTGAGGCCTGACATCAAGGTGGGATTGGGCGGTGACTTTTATTTCGGCGGGGCGATGGAATACGCCTTCAGCAGTTTCCAGGACGATAAGATAGATAATGCTAAAATCAGCAAGGATTTTGCATTGATGGCCGGGCCTTATTTTCAATTGGGCGAATCCAAATTAACCCTCAATGTCTTGAACGTAGGGCCTTATTATTATTCCCCCATGGCGCAAACCCGGCAGGATGCCGTAACTGCCACCTCCGGTTTTGCCGTGAATAACCCCTTGTTCAGTAATGTTGACCTGAGGAGCCAATATTTCCTCCAAAACGTCCCAAGGGCCGGGGGTATTTATGGTTTTTATGACCGCACCCAGGACAATACTTTCCCCTATGGTTTGGCGACCCCCAACCGGCAGGGTTTTGGCGCAGAATTGGACGTTAAAGCGCTTAGGGAGCAGGCCCTGAAAATTAAAGGCTCGGCTTACTTTGTCCAGGAAATCAGTGGTAACCTTGTAGTAAATAGCTCAGTTCTCACTCCTGGAACTGCGTTTGTTCCTGTAGACAGCCCAGTGGGCACGACAATTGTCCCAATCCGTACCTTTACCTACATCAATGTGGGGCCGTCCTTCAATTTGGCGCCTTTCATTGGCCTTGACCGGCCTTTGGAATTGGGAACCAACGCGCGCTTTGAGCAAACCAACAGTGCCTTGGGAACGCTAACAACGACTTGGATCATTGGAAGCCTAAAAGCGGATGTGCTACCGGTCTGGGAAGTCGGGGCCTCTTTCAGCGAGCAGGATAGTAACGGGACCGACGCGGGAATCGGGGGAAGTAACTGGACGCGGTATTCTTACTTGTATGATAATACCGACTTGGGGCGCTATTCGACATTTACCGTCAATGGGAGCTCGCAAATAATGCTCTTGTCGAGCGATTTGAAGATTAACCGTAATTCGAACATCTACCTGGATTATGAGTGGTACCAGGGGAACTATACGTGGAACGCCATCACTCAGACCAAGTTGATCGATCACATTGTGGAGTTAACCTATGAAGTCCAGTTTTAAGTTTTGCTTAATAGCCCTTATGGGGGCCTTGGTTTGGACTGGGTGCAATACCCAGTATCCTTCGAGCTATCTCTCTTCGACGGGACCTAACCCTTCGATGGTTGT
Organism: candidate division FCPU426 bacterium; assembly: GCA_003152075.1. Lineage (GTDB taxonomy): Bacteria > Oederibacteriota > Muellerivitia > Muellerivitales > Muellerivitaceae > PALSA-1180. The sequence goes on along the minus strand of PLZG01000062.1, from coordinate 13,124 downwards.
CAATTTTGAAAGCGGGCTCATCATCAATCCGAGTTTGGCTGAGGCTAACAGGCTCGGGAACCATGTCCAAACGGTCGGCGCCATCAACGGCAACGGGAGTCCTAACGTGACCCCGCTCATTGTGGCTCCCGGCGCGAATAATACGGCGCATTGCGTTTGGATAAACGGTTCGGTTTTTACTCCTTCTACAGGTAACAATTATCAAGCGATCCAATTCGGGATACCCATCGAGAGTGCCGGTGTCACTTTGAATGGGGCCCCTGTCTCGGTTTACGACGCCAGCCTGTTTACCGGCATAAAGTTCTACCTTAAGGTAATGAACGATGATACTGCGGTCGTTAGGTCCTTTTCCATCCCGGTGCTTCAAACCTCCATCCCGCCCAATGGAACCTGCAATCAAAGCGCGGCAAGCAACGCCTGTTACAATGGTTTTGCGTATGCCTATGGCGTTACTGGCGGCAATTGGCAGCTCGTTTCCCTCCCTTTTTCTTCCATGACCCGCGGAAATTACGGGGCGGCCATTGTGCCTCCGACCCTGTCGGGGGCGAATTTACAGCAAATCGTCGGCCTTCAATGGTCGGAAGGCGGAAATAACTTGCCAAATACAACGGTTAAAGTGGATTTCTACGTGGATGAAATACAGTTTTTTTAATTTGAAACGGCCCGCTTGAGACGGGGGAGGGTTCAGATGAGTAAAAGAAAGATGAAGACGTCAAAATGGGTTTTCTTTTCCGCGTTTTTAATGTTGGGAATGATGTCTTTTTCGTGGCTGCAACAGGGCTGTACCGGTAATTATCCACCCATTGCTGCCTTTGTGCCCCCCCCTTTTACGGCCACTCCAACGCCCACCCCTTTTAATAACACTTATAACTTTGAGAATAATACCGCGCAAGGCTGGACCGCGACGGGTGGGAACATTCCGGGCGTGGTCATGACTCTTGCCGCGCCGGGGGATATCACCCCACTCTATTGCTTGAACCTCTACGCCCCATTCACCGCGAACAATACCAGTGCTGGTATTGTTCATACATTTCCCTCGATTGATTTGACTGGTGGCGGCATTCAATGCGAAATGTGGATCGACGCCGGTACCGTTGTTGGAGGCTTTCCGGGCGGCCAAATTTTTCCATCCGATGGCACGAACGTCAGTTACAGTTATTATGCCAACCTCACTCAAGGCGCATGGACCGCATTGAGTTTATCCTTCCCTACGTCGATATACGGGGGCGTCAATATGAGTAAAGTAACTTCCATCATTATTCAGGCAGCCACAGGGGGGTCGGGAACCGTTATTCCTGGCAATGTCAAGATTGACGATATCCATATCTATTGACCAACTAAAATTATTTTAGTGAAATTAGATTCTTTAAATTAGTTTTCTGCTGAAGGCTATTATTAAAAGTACTCTTAAAGTTTTTGTGTCGATAAGTTCAAATTTTTCCGCAAAACATTTTTAAAAAGGTGGCTCCTGGCGGGGCCACCTTTTTTATTTCTGTTTTTCACAAGGCGGGTCAATGAGTCCGAAAAGAAGTCGTATGTTATTAATGATTTCCGGAATGGCAATTTTGATGAATGAGGTGGCTTTTGGAGCTTCGTGGGAATCGGGTTCCGAAAAGGCCAAGGTTGATATGAAGATCGCCCAGGTTGAGTCTGTCATCCAATCCGGGCCCTTTAAAGACGATTGGGATTCACTGCGGAAATACCAGATTCCCGATTGGTACCAGGACGCCAAGTTTGGTATTTTCATCCACTGGGGCCTTTATTCCGTTCCCGGCTACGCCAACGAGTGGTATTCCCGCAACATGTACCAGATGGACTTGACATGGGACGACGCTTTCAAACACCACGTGGCCACCTATGGCCCCCAATCCAAATTCGGCTATAAAGATTTTATTCCCCAATTCAAAGCGGACAAATTCGACCCCGCCCATTGGGCCGAGGTCTTCAAGGAGGCCGGCGCCAGGTACGTGATGCCGGTGGCCGAGCATCACGACGGTTTCGCCATGTATGATTCCGACCTTTCTCGATGGACTGCCGCCAAAATGGGCCCCAAGAAGGACCTCATCGGCCTTGAAGAGAAAGCCTACCGTGCCGCCGGTCTAGTCGCCGGGTTCTCTTCCCACCGGGCTGAACATTGGTGGTTCATGAGCGGTGGGACCAAATTTGATTCGGACGTGAAAGATCCCAAAAATTTCGATTTTTATGGCCCGGCTGAGGAAGATTACAGTACCCCAAGCGAAGAATACCTGCGCAACTGGTTGGCCCGGTCCTGTGAATTGGTGGACAAATACAAACCTCAGATCATGTACTTCGATTGGTGGGTGGGCGAGAAACCCGAGTTTGCGCCTTACCTGAGGAAGTTCATGGCCTACTATTACAACCGGGGGGCGGAATGGAAGCAGGGAGTGGTTCTCAATACCAAGGACAAGGCATTTGTTCCCGGCACGGCGGTTCAGGACGTGGAAAAAGGAAAACTTCCCGGCATTAACCCCGTGGCCTGGCAAACCGATACTTCGGTGAGTTGGCGGTCCTGGGCCTACCTAAAGGATGACCAGCTTAAAGACTCTGGGTACTTGATTCGCACCCTTATTGACGCGGTGAGCAAGAACGGAAACCTTCTTTTGGATATCGGCCCTAAACCCGACGGCACCATTCCAGAGGCACAGGAAAAAGTGCTTCTGGAGATAGGGGATTGGTTGAAGGTGAACGGCGAGGCTATTTATGGCACCAGGCCGTGGATCGTCAACGGGGAAGGGCCCACCCAGGATGGTGGCGGGAAGTTCAGCGAGTCGGACATGAAGTATCAGGAAGGAGACGTGCGTTTTACACGAAAAGGAAACGCCCTATACGTTCTTTCCATGGTGCCACCCACCAAACCCCTTCAAGTTACCTTTTTGGGAAAAAAAGGAGCGCCTGGGGTGAAGATCAAAGAAGTGACCATCTTGGGCTCAACTGAAACCGTGAAGTGGGATCGTAAAGACGATGGGCTGACATTGCCTGTTCCCTTGAAAACCGGTTCATCCTCGGTGGTTTACAAGGCACTATTAGATGGTTCGATGATGGGCGGGCTGAAAATAGATACGACTTCCTCGGGTTTCGCGGCCAAGGCGGTTATCCAGAATTATGGTGATGCCGAATCGGCGAGGGAAATCTCACTTTTGATCAATGGGAAAAAAGTCTCGTCCGAGACGGTTACGGTAACCGCCCTCTCCACTAGTTCAATTGAGTTGCCTTACGAAAGTTCACAAGCTGGGGTCTACAAGGTTGCTTTGTCCGCTTCCGGACAATCAATGCTTTTTGGACAAGCTACCATGCCGGTCATCGACCTTTCCGGCGAGTGGCTGTTTTCTAAGGGAGACAACCCCGATTGGATAAAACCCAGGCTTGATGAGAACTCTTGGGAAAAGGTGAAGGTTCCCGCGAAATGGGAAGATCATGGCTACAAATGCGAGAATTGTTACGGCTGGTATCGCAAGCATTTTATTATTCCGGCGGAATGGAAGGGACATTCTATTGTTCTTCCCTTGGGTAAGATTGACGACGCGGATATTTCCTATCTCAATGGCAAGGAGATTGGGCACATGGGGGATTTTCCCCCCGGCAAAAATACGGCGTGGAACCAGGATCGGCATTATGAGGTTCCGGCCAAGCTAATTCATTTTGGCAAGGACAATGTCATTTCCATCCGGGTCTACAACGGTTCTGGGGGCGCGGGGCTTTATGAGGGACCGTTAGGCCCCATAGAAGTAAAATAGCTGTCATTGCGAGGAGTGTTCCCCGAATAGGGGAACGGTTACGACGAAGCAACCCAAGTTTAAATAAGTCTTAAGTAGTCCAGCAATTCACCCATGAACTTGACGGCTGGTTGTAGTTGGCCTAAAAGGCCAACTACAACCAGCCGAAATTCGGATGACCGCTCCAAGCCTGTCGCAAAGTTCGCGGCTCGCAATGACAGATTAAAATCAAAAAAGGAGAAGGAATGAAAAATCTTAAAATTTTATTTACACTTGTGTTTGGGTCTTTCATCTTTGTTGGCTGCGGGGGGAACTCCCAAAGCAAGTACCCAATCAAGATCGGCCTTTCCATGGATACCCTTCGCGCGGCTCGCTGGGCCGTGGACCGTGATGTTTTCACCGCCAAATGCAATGAGCAAGGGGTAGGGGTTTTGGTGCAGTCGGCCGAATCCAACGACGCCCTCCAGAATTCACAAGCCGAGAACTTACTGACCCAGGGCATTAAGTGCATGGTGGTTATTCCGCATAACGCCAAAAGCTCCGCCACTATCGTGGAATCGGCCCACAAGATGGGCGTGCCTGTTTTGTCTTACGACCGGCTCATTTTAGACTCGGACGTGGATGCTTACGTTTCCTTTGACAATGTCAAGGTTGGGGAATTGCAGGCCAGCACGCTCGTGAAATTAAAACCCAAAGGCAACTATGTTCTCATGGGTGGGGCTCCCACAGACTATAACGCGATTCTTCTTCGCAAGGGACAGCGAAACATTTTGGACCCTCTGGTCAAGAAGGGTGATATCAAGATCGTCGGCGACCAATGGTCCAATGACTGGTTGGCGGTAAACGCTTTGAAAAATATGGAAAACATCCTGACCCGCACGAACAACAAGGTGGATGCGGTAGTGGATTCCTATGACGGCACGGCGGGAGGTAGCATCCAGGCTCTGGCCGAACAAAAGCTCGACGGAAAGGTGCTGGTGGCGGGGCAGGACGCTGAATTGGCGGCTTGCCAGCGCATCTTGGCGGGGACCCAAACTATGACCGTATATAAGCCCGTGAAGTTTCTTGCGGCTAAGGCCGCCGAAATCGCCGTGAAGCTGGCGAAGGGTGAGCCCTTGGAAAAAGGCGTGACCACTAATAACGGCAAGAAAGATGTGCCAAGCTATTTTTTGGACCCGATCCCGGTGGATAAGGACAATTTGGTCACGACTGTTATTGCCGATGGTTTCCAAAAAATGGAAGAAGTTTATAAAGACGTACCAAAGGATAAGTGGCCTCAAGTGAAGAAATAAAATTATGAATTATGAATTTTGAATGTTAAATTGAGGAAGTTTTCAATCTTTGATTGAAAACTTTACGGCAATTTAAAACTAAAATTTTAAATTCAAAATTGGTTTTGTGAATTCTTGTTATTGAGGAACAATGGCCCGTTTAAAAACTCTTTCATCGCCTTACCAGGTAACATTAAGTCCCGCGGCCTGCTCACTCGACCTGGGTGACGGGAGCGAGCGGGGCGAATACGTCAACCAGGACTATATCCTCACCAACCTGGGCCGTCCCCACCGAGCCATCAGCCTCATGTATTGCTATTACCCCCTGACCAAGGGTTGGCCCAAGAGGGCTTCGATCGCGCATGCCAAAGGTGGAAAGAAAGGCGCTTGGGATTACCCTTATGATGATTATTTTCCCTTTCTGGGAGGGCCCAAAGGGGATACGGAAAGTGACGCTTTTCAACAAATGCGGGATATTCGCCGGCATGGGCAAGAGGTCACGCTGACACTGACCATGGATTGTGCTGTTTCGGATGACCATATCCGGGTGATCGCCCGCCAGCTCAAGCCCTATGGGCGTTTAAGAGTCCGCTTGAACCACGAGTGCGATGGTTTTTGGTTTGTGTACAGCAAGCGATATTCCTACAAGCAAGTCGCGAATTTCTTCGTTCGGTTCGCGGGCATCCTGAAAAAAGAAGCTCCCCACGTCCAATTGATTGGTTGCTGGGGTCATCTGGATGACCACAAGACAGGCCATTTGAGGCACGAAAAAGACCTTGCTCCCATCCTGGAAGCCGCTGATGTTTGGTCCGCGGATCAATATGTCACCCTTCATTACGGTTGGCCCATTAAGCCTTGCGAGCCGGAGGACTTGGAAAAAACCCACAAGATCGTGGGTGTCGATGAAGTGTGGCGCCAGATCACCGGAATTCACCGCCGATTTGTCCAATTAACCGGCGAGGACAAGGGCTTGGAAATTGGGGAATTCAACACGGATGGAAATGTCGGTGGGGAAATCTTCCAATCGAAACTCACCGAGGCCTTTTACCGCAGGGTTCTCAAACAAAAGCCTGAATTTCTCAAGGGAATCACCCTTTACCAGTTTCGGGACAGGGGAAGGCTCGGATTGGAAAGGGAAGATCCTAACCATCCGGGAAATGGTCTTTCCACACCCTTCTTATCCGTTTATAAAGAATTGATTCAAGAACCCTATTTTCAGCCGAAAGAAACCTGGACGCAAACAAAGGGGTTCGGGATGGAGTGGCGTTCTTCGGATGACTCAGACGGGTTGGGCTGGAAGATTCCGCTGAAAAGCCGCCCGGTATTTTTAGAAGTACTCTTCGAGAAGGGGTCCAATCTGGTGATCAAGGCGGGAAAAAAATGGTGTTACAAGAGGCCGGGCGTGGAGTGGGTGGACGTTACCATGGCGGCGGTCGAATGGGGTGTTTCCAAACCGTTCCCGGTAGTGGTTTTCGCGCCTCCCGCTGATGGGATGAATTCAAACGCGGCTTCCCAAGAAAGCGCAAAGTTAATCAAGGCCCCTAGGGTAAGGCTTCTCTACCGCTGGAAAAGCTAAAATCAGCTGCAAACATCGGGCGTCGCTTTTTAATTCTAAAATAAAAATAAGTCCTTTGGAATCAAATGCCCCGGGATAATTTCCGCCGGAATTCCCAAGGAGAAATTGGCCCCATTGGGTGGGCCTTAGTCTCGACTCGGGTTCGATCCTCAATTTCACCATGCTGCTCAAATGAAAAGCGGGCATTTTTCTGATTCTTTATTGCCGTATTCTCTTAAGGGTAGTTGGACCAAGGTTTATAATTAGCCTGTCGTTCCCAGCTTTTGGCCCCTCCCTCAAGGGGCGAGGGTTAATTTCGAAAAGAAAGATTCCCATGTCTCCCGAGTTAGAAAAACTGAAATTGGATGAGGTTCTATCTCCTGGTCCACTCCCTGTGGCCCCGGACACTTATCAACCAAACTCCAGCCCGCTATTGGGACGCCAGGAAGAACTTCAAGGGATCATCCGTCTTCTTTCCGACCCCTCTTGCCGCCTATTGACCCTGGTCGGACCCGGGGGCGTGGGAAAGACTCGCTTGGCCCAGGAAGTGGCTGCCCAAAGCGCCGCGCGGTTCACCGACGGGGTTTGCTTTGTTCCCCTTGTCTCGGTCCAATCCTCCGAATTCCTGGGCTCGGCCATCGCAAACGCGCTCAAAATAACCTCCTTCGGGCAGGAGGACATGAAAAAGCAGGTTTTGAATTACCTGCGGGAAAAGGAAACCTTGCTAGTTCTGGACAACTTTGAGCATCTGCTTGAAGAAGCGGATTGGCTTCTGAAAATTCGCGAGGAAGCGCCCAAGGTAAAATTTATCATCACTTCCCGGGAGAGCTTAGGTCTCCGGGCGGAGAAGATTTTTGAGGTGCAGGGATTGAAGGTCCCCACGGACGAGGATGAGGTTGGAATCGAAAAATACGGATCCATTCAGTTGTTTCTTCATAAGGCGCGGGAAGCCCAGCCGGATTTCCAATTGACTGAGGAGGACAAGCCCTATTTGATCCACCTTTGCCAGTTTCTGGATGGAATGCCATTGGGGCTGGAATTGGCGGCCGCCTGGGTCAGGGCCCTGCCCCTTAAGGAAATATTGGGTGAGATCCGCCGCAACCGGGATTTCCTGGTGAGTACCTACGGCGACCTTCCCGAGCGCCACCGAAGCTTGAGGGCAGCTTTCGAACATTCCTGGAACATGTTGAGTGCCAACCAAAAGGAAGTGCTCCGGAAGTTATCGGTCTTCGAGGGCCCCTTTCAAGGGGGCGCGGCGGAGTTTGTCACGGGTGCCCCGGCCACGAACCTGGCCCTCCTGGCGGACAAGTCCATCCTCCGGAAAAACCCTTTCGGCCGCTTTGAGATCCATTCCCTCCTGAAACAATTTATTGTTGAAAAGCTGGAGGAGGCGCCAGCCCTCAAGGAAGAGGTCCACCAAAAACACTGTCTTTATTACGCCGGTTTTATGAGGGAAAGGGGGGCTTGGTTTTTCGGTTCCCGCCAAAAGGAAGCCGTTGAGGCTGTGGGTGGGGAAATCGAGGATATCCGGGCCGCCTGGGGTTGGGCCGTGGAAAAGAGGATGCAGGCGGAGATGGAAATGTTTCTGGAAGCCCTCTTTTGTTATTACGACATCCGTGGTTTATACCAGGAAGGGGAGAAAATTTTCGGCCTGGGGGCCAAAACCCTTGAAGAGATGCTTAAAAGGGAAGGTCCTGGGGCCTCGAAAACTTTATGGGCGCTCCAAGGGGATTTGATAGCCCGTCAGGGAAGGTTTTTCTATCCCATGGGTCAGAGCGAGAAAGCCACGGAGTTGCTTCGTTCGAGTCTCGGTATCCTTGAGAAAGTTGGCTCCGGAAAACAAGTGGCCTTCGCGGTGAACCACCTTTGCTTTGCCTTATCCCTGATCAGCGGGGGTTTCCAAGAAGCGAAAAGGTTATTGGAACAAAGCGTTAATTCCTGTGAGAAGGACGGGGACCTGCCCAGTCTGGCCTTATCCTTGAAAAACCTGGGTTACGTGAACTGGCGGCTGGGGCACTTGACGGAAGCGCGGCAACAGCTTCACCGAAGCCAAAACCTGTTCACCGAGTTGGGGGACGCCCATTCCCTTTCGGTGGTCCTGACGGAAATCGTCAACTTGTCCTTTGACCAAAGCCGATATGAGGAGGCAGAGGAACTTTGCGTTCAAAGCCTGAAGGTCCATAAAGAAATCGGGCACCGCAGCGGGGTGGCCTGGACCCAGGGAAAACTTGGCAATATCCATTGGGCCCTTGGAAACTACGAGTTTGCCAGGAAACTTTATGAAACTGCCTTGAAGTCCTTCAAGGAAATGGGGGACCGGGAAGGAATCGCCTGGGCCGCCAACAGTCAGGGTCATGTCTTGAGGGCCCTGGGGAACTGCCTTTGGGGATTGGAAAGCTACAAGGAAGGGCTGGATATTTACCAAAAGGTCAATCATCAATGGGGCCTGGCCTGGTCCCTGGCGAATATCGGACAATTGGAATGCCTGCTGGGACACTTGGGGGAAGCTCAAAATTACCTTAGCCAAAGCAGGGATATTTTCAAGGGAATCGCCAACCCTTGGGGTACGGCTTACGCTTTGGATGGCTTGGGGCAAGTCGCGATCAGCCGGCAGGATTGGAAAGCAGCTTTGGACTTTTTTGAGGAAAGCCTTACCCTGTTTAAAAAAACTGGAAACTTGAGGGAAGTGGGGGTGGCTTATTGCAATTTGGGTGAGGTTTACCTGGAACAGAAGGATTGGGTCAACGCCCCGAAGAATTTGAGGGCGGCGTTAAAAATGGCTTTCGAAATTTTCGCGCTTCCGGTTGTTATGAGGACTCTTTACTATTTATGCCGGTTGGAAGCCGAAGAGGGAAAGAAAGAACAGGCTTTTTTCAGCGCCTTCTTCCTTTCGCGGCATAGCGCGACCGAGTGGGAAATCCGGGAAAAATTAATAGTTTTTTTAGAAGGCCTGAAAAAAACAATCGATCCCACCCGGGCCGCTGAATTGGAATCCAAGGCCGGGGAACTCCAACTTGCGCAAGTGGTGGAATATTTCCAAAAATAAGCGTGAAGGAACCAATGTGGCTAAAAAGAGGCCTTTTACATTATCGATAGATATCGGCGGAACGGGGCTAAAGGCCTCAGTTTTAAACGCGGTTGGCAAGATGGCGGCGGAACCAGTTAGAATTGAGACCCCTTACCCCTGTCCTCCGAAAGTCATGGTGGATGCGCTTACCCATTTAGTGAAGCCTTTCCCTGGTTTTGACAGGGTGTCGATAGGCTTTCCGGGAGTGGTTCGAGATGGCAGGGTCATCACGGCTCCCCACTTTGGAAACAAAATTTGGCGGGATTATCCTTTGGCGAAGGAACTTCAAAAGAAATGGGGAAAACCGGTAAGGCTTTTAAATGACGCGGATATGCAGGGTTTCGCCGTGATAAAGGGAAAAGGTTTGGAATTGGTGGTAACTCTGGGATATGGGGTAGGCACCGCGGTGTTCCGAAATGGGGAGCTAATGCCAAGGCTTGAATTGGCCCAACACCCAGTTTTGGGCGCGAAAACCTACAACGAATATATCGGGGATCGGGTTTTAAAGAAGATAGGGAAGGAAAAGTGGAATAAAAAGGTTCGACAGGCATTGGAATGGCTTAACACGCTCCTGAATTACGACCAACTCCATATCGGTGGCGGTAACGCGAGGTTGATTAACTTCAAGTTGGAAAAAAACGCCAGGATTGTTTCCGACCGAGCCGGAATCTTAGGCGGCATCGCCCTTTGGAAAGCAAAGGATTTTAAAGGCTGATGGTGCCCATGACTTGGACCCATCGGGCCGCCTGGTTGCGGTTATATGGAAGAATTTGTATGTGGGAAAAAGCAGGAAAGAGTAGAATCGCTTGAGTTTTAGAGCCGCGACATAGAAGCAAGGGGATGTATATGCGAAAAATCAATTTGAGGTTTCTGGTTTTGCTGTTCCTGCCGGTTTTCGTATCTTTGACTCAGGGTGTATTTTCTCAAACGATTTCGGACAAGGACATGACAGCGGCCAACCAAGCTTACGCCGCAAAAGATTATTTGAAGGCGAAGGGACTTTACCAGGCGATTATTCAAAACAACTCCCTAAACGCCGCGGCTTTCCAAGGTTTAGGCAATTGTGAGTACGCATTGGGGAATAAAGCCCAGGCGCTTGAGTCTTACAATAATTCCCTCGCGGTTTATCCCAGCAACCAGAGTTTGGCCGCGTTTGTTGAAAAACTAAAAAAACAGATCGCGGCTACTCAACCGGCCGCTCAAACGGCCACGGCCCTAGTTGCCACTACCACCCCGGTTGCCGAGCATATTTGGAAAAGGGGTGGTAGTTTTGATTATCGCGGTCCAGAATATGACTTAAGCTTGGGGCCGGCTTTCGGTTTGGGCGGGACGGGTTTGGGGATGGATGAAACCGTCTATTTCATGAATGGCGGAATGTTTGCCCTGGGATTTGCGGGGAATGTTTATCTTTTCGGCCTTAACTCCCCCACCCTCACCTATTGCGGGGAAGGGTTGCTACAACTTCGAGTAACCTTTGGAGGCGCCGTTGCCAGGCCTTACATCCTCGCGGGGCGCGGTCTCAACGCGATTTATAATTCGAATGGTTTTTCCAACCCGGGCTCAAACTACACTTTTTCTTTCGTGACCGATCCCATGATGGTCGCGGGCGGGGGCGTTCTTTTTTCCATAGGCCAATATTTTCGGCTTTTCCTTCAGGCAAAGGCTTCTATCGTTTTCTTGACAGGCGTCAACACGAACATTACCTCTCAAGGGTATAACCAAACCCAATCCAGTGGGGGAACATTGGTTTACTATCCGGCGCAGTTTGGGTTCGCGGCTTATTTTTAAAGTCGTCGAATTGAAATCCCCGGTTTTGACCCTGGATGAAAGCGGACTGGGCCTTTAATGCCCGGCAAGCGAAGCTTGGACTTCGTGGAGCCCCGGTCTTGCCCTTGGCTCCACCCGGGTGGGGTTCGGTCCAAAGCTGTTGAGGATTACCTAAAAAACTTCAATTTTTTGCTTTGTGACCCTTTATAGGTGAGGTTGTTGTTCCCGTTAGGGTTTTGGGAAGATTCCAAGGAAAGCACGTCTTTTTCAATCAGCAAGGAATCATGGTAATCCATCCCGCCGCGGATAGAACCGATTGATTGAATGGCCTGGTAATGATTCGCGAGCGTGAGACTCAATTGATACTCGCAAGGAGAGCATTCGGCGCTTTGGAAGGGAAAGGCGCGGGATTCCCCGGCACCCAGTCCGGACAGGTCGAAAACTTTCGAGCCAATCCTCAAATGGCCTTCCACGATGGTTTGTCCGGTTTTGTTCCTGGCGGTGACCTCCCCCTTCCCTCGCGCGCAGGCGGTTAAAAAGCATAAAAGAACGAGCGAAAGTAAAAAACTTCGGGGCGTGGAACGAGCTCCAAACATGGGGGTGGCCGTAAGTTCTTTCACAAAAACTTCTCCTGAAATACAAAAAGCCCCGAACATGTCGGGGCTTTTTGTATTAAGTTAAGAATTTAAAATTTTACTTTTTCATCCCCGGCCAGTTATCCATCACGATTCTCAAACACATATCCATGATTTTGCTGGCGCTGGAACAGTCGAAAATGCAGGGGTTGCCGGCGATAAACTCGAGACCCTCGGAAGCCTTCCAAAGGGGTTCTCCGCTAGCCGCGTCCACCCACCTCAACGCCAGGCCCGCGTCATAGATATGATGGCTCATGTTAGCGGACTCACTCCAAGCGGTGACTTCCCCAAAAACGATGGAATCGACGTTGAAGGCCTTCCCAAGCCAAGCTGATATTTTGGGCTCCGCCGTACCGGTGGCGATCCAGGTCGAGCGGTACCTGGTGATGACATCAATGGCCGCGGGAGCCCTCAACATTAAGGCTTTGACATCACCTGGGGGAACAATGCGGGAGAAGAAATTGGTATCAGTTAAAACCTGGACCATTTTTTGGTTGGTGAGGTCGTTTGCGTTTTCCATTCCAACCGAATTGGTAAAGGGAAGAACGACTATCGATTTTGGATGAAAATCAGCAATCTTCGCGCTGACTTCTGAAAATTGAATCGCGGGAGCGCAACCCCCAAGGCCTAAAAGCAAACCAAGCAAAACCAAAGAATATTTTGACATACTTTTCTCCTTTGAGATATTCAACCCAAACGGCAATTTCGGCAATATAACATGCTTTTTACCGTCATTGATTCTTTATTTAGAAGTTTCTTGGTTGTGTTCCGCCAAATCGAATTTGTGAGTTAATTTCATAAGTTAAGCATGAGTTTGGATAAATTTTTGGAAATCGGGGGGAAGTGGGGCCTCGAATGAAATCCGCTTATTAGTCACAGGGTGGTCAAAAGTTAGTTTACAAGCGTGTAATAGGTGGCGGGGTACTTCCATTTGGCCAGGGTATGCCGGGTCCCCGCCGGCCTTGACGTGGGAAATAAAGGCTAAAAATTCTTCGTCGGTTCTCCCGTAAAGCTTGTCTCCTACTAAGGGATGGCCCGTGGAGTCCAAATGAACTCTGATCTGGTTTGTGCGCCCTGTTTTTGGGACGCATCGAA
>PLZG01000103.1 GCA_003152075.1 candidate division FCPU426 bacterium | reverse complement strand
ACGCGATCGAGGCGGACCAGGATATATACGGGAGTAATCTCATGTCTCAGCGCTTTACACCCTCGGCCCCCTATATCGTGAATTCGGTCGGAGCCTATATCAGGAAAGTCGGCAATCCCCTAAACGCTTTGACCTGGACGGTTCAAACCCTTTCGGGCACCTCAGTGGCCTCGGGGATTTTCGCGACAGCCACCCAGGTAACATCTGGCTACCAATGGTTGGATATCCCTGTGACGGCATTTACTTTGCCCGCGACTACTTGCCGGTTCATCCTTTCTTCGGGCGGAAGCGCTTTGGGGAACGACTATCAATGGAGCCTGGCGGGGTCAATGCTAAATGGAGTAGGCAATTATTCGGGGATCACCTATGACGGTTCCAATTCTTTTGGCGAGAATTCGTCCAATGGGGGTACTTCCTGGAATAGCTATTTCTCCAACAATATTTCCGACGACGATTTCGGTTTCCGTTTGTGGACCAATGGGGCCACCCCAACCCTCACCCCGACGAATAGCCCCACTATTACCGTAACCCCCACTCCCACCTCGAGCCCAACGATTACCCCGACCAATACGGCCAGCAACACCGCTACCGTTACCCCCGCCTTAACGCCCTCCAATACCCCCACGAACAGCCCTAGCGATACGCCTTCTTCCACGCCCTTCGATACTCCGACCAACAGCCCCACAGACACGCCCAGCTCAACACTCACTCAAACCGCCACGCTTACACCCACCAGCACCTCCACTAATACCGCGACCAACAGCCCAACGGATACCCCAACCTCCACCCCTAGCGACATACCTACTAGCACGGCCACTAGCACACCAACTCCTTCCGCCACGAACACTCCAACCGATACTTCTTCTAACACCCCCACGGACACCCCGACCAATTCACCAACCGCGACGCCTCCCAATACGCCGTCGGATACCCCTACCAATACACCCACATCCACCTCCACCAACTCGCCTACCGACACCCCGACCAATTCACCCACCAGCTCGCCTACGCCTAGCCCAACCGATACACCTTCGAACACCCCGACGAATACCAACACCGCCACCAATACGCCTACGAATAGTCCAACCAACTCTCCGACTAACAGCCCCACGAATTCGCCCACCAACACTCCGACCAACACTCCCACCAACACTCCCACCAACACTCCCACCAATTCCCCGACCAACACCCCTACCAACTCGCCGTCATCGACGCCAACGAATACGGCTACGTCCACCCCCACCAATAGCCCGACCTTGACGCCGACCAACACTCCCACCAACTCTCCCACGCTGACGGCTACCAACACTTCCACCAAAACCCCGACCCAAACCGCCACTAATACCGCCACCAACACGGCGACGAATACGCCGACCAGGACTCCCTCCAACACTCCCACCAAGACCCCTACGCCGACTTTCAGCAACACGGCCGCGAACACACCTACCAGGACTCCGACCCCCACCAACACCCCCTGCGGCGTTGTTTTTGATTCGGCCACCTCGGCCAGTACCACGGGCACTTCCGTGACCTTTAGCCACACGGTCAGCGGTACCAACACCCTCCTGTTGGTGCAGGTCTATATCCAGGCCAACGGGTCCAGCGACACCGTGAAAAACCTGACCTTCAACGGAACGGCCATGACCCTCGTATTACAGGACAGGGACACCCGCAGTGGAACCGGCGACCTGGAAACCTGGCGACTAGTCAACCCGGCCTCGGGTACCCATAATGTCGTGGTCACCATCAACGACACCACGGCCCGGGTGCTGCACGCCGGAGCCCTAAGTTATAGGGGCGTGAACCAGTCCAGCCCCATTGGCGCCAACACCTTCTCCGACCAAGGCTCCAGCACCTCCCATAGCCTTTCGCTGACCACGACTTCCACCAACAGCCTATTGGTTGGAATGTGCACTTCCTATGGGACAGGGACGGGGATCACCCCAGGCAGCGGCCAACTACAAAAGTGGCTGCAAACGGACAATAACGAAACCGAGGGGGACGACAAGGCTACCTCGACGGCGGGAAGCTATAACTTGAGCTATAACCTATCCTCTTCCCACTCGGCGGATCTGCTGGCTGTGGAAGTGAAAGCAGCTAACACCAGCTGTATCCCGGTGGGCGCGGCCTTCCCTCTTCTTAACACAAGCGCAGGAAGTGAAACCTCGTCCATGGAAGGAACCGTAACTTCCACCCCAACGGTTGCGCCAACGCCCAAGTCGCCTTTAACGGTCATGGCCAGGCCCAATGTTTCCAGGGATGGCGCTCCGGTCCATTTCAACTTTAATCTCGCGAAGCCCGCCGCAATTCACCTCGTCCTTTTCGCCCTGACGGGGGAGCAGGTTTATCAGGCGCAAGCCACTGGGGCCGCCGGGTCGAATGATATTCTTTGGGATTTACGGAACTCGGTAGGCAGTCCGGTGTCCAGCGGGCTTTATGTTTATGTCCTGACCGCCGACGATGGGGAAGCGAATGCCCTGGTGATGGGCAAGGTCGCAATCATTCACTAGAAAAGCATGAAAAAAAACCTCACAAGCCCAAATCTCCCGGCTCGGTTGCCGGCCTCGCTTAAAGGAGTCGGATTCTTCTCGGGCGAAAATAGGCCCGGAAGTGGACTCAAAACAGGCTTTTCTATTTATTTCGTGGACTAGGACAGAAGGTTTACCAGGTTTTTTTCCCTTTCGCCCAGTTTGCCGCCTCATGGGGGATTAAAGCCTCCAGTTCCTTTGTTTTCCAACCTCCCCCCCCCCGATCTAACCCAAACCCATTGTTTCCTCCCGCCGGACAATGCTAGTATTGGATACATGCTTAACTACACCCGAATGGTCTTCGCCTTAACCCTTCTCATTTCGGTCCTGATGGCCCATTCCCCGGCCAGGGCGGAACAAGTTATCGACTTGTCGGTCGCGCCGGTTCAAAGCCGGCCCACCTCCACCCCCATCCCCGGGGTGAAAACCCAAACCAAAGCCGCCAAACCGGTTCCCAAGCCGAAAGCTCAAGTTCAAACTCCATCCACGACCACCGCCGCGACGGACCAAGCCAGCCAGGCCCCGGCCCAAAACACGGGTTCCCAATTCAGCCTCAGCCTTGACGCCTTGTACCAGGCGCTGATTATTTCCCCTTGGATTCTTTCGCCTTACTCCGGCGCGGGCGGGCAGGTTTTTGCCGACTGGCGGCCCATTCAATACTTGTCCTTCGGGGCGGGAGCGCAATACGCTTATTTTTTCGGGACGCCCACCTTCAAGCTTAGTTCCTTCGACCTGGGCGGGCGGATTTTCCCCCTGCCCATCGGGGAAAATCCCAGCGGGGAATTTTACCTTCAAGGCGGCGTGGGCTTGAACCTGCTGGTGCTTCCCCCCGCCGAGGGCCATTTCCACGGTTACGCGGGCCTGGGCTACCGGCAATTCTTGGGAGGCAACCTCGCCCTGGACATGGGTGCCCAGTACGATTTCTACTCTCCCATCGCGACCGCTTCCCACGGCGCCGCGGCCAAGATCGGATTGACCTTCCTTTTCGGGAGGACCGATTGGCGCGAACCCGAGGAGGGACAGCGCAAGCCGGTCATCCGGAACTTCAAGTTGGGAGAAGCCTGGACGGGTCCCTCGGATTACACCTGGACGGTCGGGGACAATTTGAGAAAGGTGGCCGCCAGGGTTTACGGGGACGAAAGTTTTTATCCCCTCCTGGTGGACGCCAACAAGGGCCTGTTAGCCGACTACCGTAATTTGAGGCCAGGGACCCGGTTGGTCATCCCGGCGCCTCCCCAAACTCAGGGTGAAGCGGACCGCGTTGAGAAGTCGGCGAATGAAAACGGAACTTACCTCAAATGGCAAACGGAAAGCGAAATATTCTCGCAGGAGACGGCACACCAGCCCCGGGTGAGTTCATACCAATGGCGTTATGGCGACAACATTTCCTCGGTGGCCGAGAAGCTCTATGGTGACGAGGACCTCTATCCCCTCCTGGTGGACGCAAACGAGAAGCGCATCATCCATCCCGCCAACCTCGTTCCCGGCAAGGTCCTGAGGGTCCCAAGCCTCCCGCCGGACGAGAAACTGGGTGACATCCGCTTCAAGGCCACCACGGACTCCGATTACCTCCATTGGCGCAACGCCAGCCTCAAGCGCCGGTCCAATATCGGCCATTGAGGTTTTTGAAAACCGCCGCGCCGCGATCCCAGGGTTTTGCCATAGTTATGTTAAGCGCGTGGCTCGTTTTTTATTTTCGCGGTTAATAAATATTAACCCGACTTTGGCAAATTTGATTTTAGACCAGTCGTTGCGAGAAGCCCGTGATTTTCGGGCGACGAGCTTGCGGTAGTTGGCCTGATTTCGGCCAACCATAATTGGCCCATGGGCCAATTACAAACCAAAACAGCCGAAAAACCGCATTTTCTGGAATGTTTGGATGGCCACGGCGGCTCAAAAAAGAGCCTCCTCGCCATGACGGCAGTGGTTTTAAGTCTTTTTGCCAAAGTCGAGCATTGAAAGGAACGATATATGAAAAGACGCATGACGATTATCCTCTCCCTCGGATTCCTCTTGGCGGCCCCCGCCGCCCGCGCCGAACAATACGACCCGCAATTCAGCCTGAGCCTGGACCTTTTAGGGCCGGTGGCTTTCGTCCCGGGGGGCACCTCCTCCGGAATCGGGGCGGATATTTTCGCCGATTGGCGCCCCTTCCCCCTCCTTTCCCTGGGCACGGGGTTGGACTTCAACCAATATTTCGCCAATGGTTCCTGGCAGGCTTCCTCCTGGAGCCTGGGGGGCCGGCTCTTTCCCTTTGGCACCCAAAAGGAAGGGGAGTGGTACCTGCAGGGAACGGCGGGGCTGGACTTTTCTTCCACGGTAGGAACCCTCATGCGCAAGTGGCCGGGCAACGGGCACGGCTCGGTGGGAGCCGGCTACCGGGTCTTTATGGGTGAGGGCAACGCCCTGGACCTGGGCCTGCAATACGACATTTACTCGCCCATTTCCACCCCCTTGAGCTCGGTGGGGATCAAGTTGGGCTGGACGTTCCTATTCGGCAAGACGCCGGGACAGGAACAGGCGGTAAATCCCCAACCCGCGCCAACCCCCGCGGTGAAGAAGGCCAGGAAAAAGAAACCCGCCCATTCATCCCCCGGCCCAAATGGAACCATTACCGCCACGCCCAATCCCGCCTTAACGCCCGCCAGCCACTAAGGGAATTGGGCCAAACGGGGAAGTGATGATCCCCTTTTGGCGGATTAAAAATTGAACCGGGTTTTATTTTTTCTAAAAGGCTCTAACAAAATCCTTGGAACAATGACTGCTTCGCGCGCGCTTATGAACGCCGATGAAAAAAGCTTTAATTCCTTTGTTTTTTTCAAATCCGCGCGGGCGTAGCACGTCCGCGTCCATCCCTGTTTTAATGCCGTTGGATTTTGTTTGAGGTCCTAAGTTAAATCCCAAATGAATCAAAAAGATAAATGAGAATCAATTTGATAGCCGGGCCCCCCTTAAAATAAAAATACCTGTCCTTATTTTCCCCCTTCCCTTGGTTGTCAAAACTCCAACCGGATAATGTTTGTTCAACCTGGTTTTTACGGCCTATTTTGGGATATTCCTTTCTTGGGATTTTTCCGGGGGTGTGTCCGCGAACCCTTAAACGGCACGTTCCTTGCTTTAATTCCTCTCTTTACCCTGGTGGTCATTACTCACTGAAATTACCCCTCACCCTACCCTCTCCCGCAAGGGGCGAGGGTGGTTAGAAAAAGGCCTTTTCTCAAATTTCCATCTCCCGCGGGGGGACAAGGGCTTTTGGGACGCCTTGTTTAGGTTACTTTTTTTAATTTTCTAGCTTTTGAAATTTTTTTGACGAAAAGGGAATGGAATGAAATTGATCCGCGTTTTTACAGCCTGTTTCATCCTGTTGTTTTCGATCCGGGGGGCCCGGGCGGCGGGACCGACCTACATCCATTACAACATCACCCAATCCACCGAATGGTCCCTGGCCAACAGTCCCTACGTCATCCAGCAGGACATCACCGTTTTGGCCGGGGCCACCCTGACCGTCGACCCGGGTGTGGAAGTCCGCTTCAATTCGTTGCCGGCCGCCAAGGCGGGCACGGGCCCCAACCTGCTCATCCAAGGTGCCTTGAGGGCCGTGGCCAATCATAAAGCCCCTATTTCCTTTATTTCCGCGGTCCAGGGGGAACAATGGGGAGCCATCCATTTCCTCTATTGCGATTCCGGCCATTGCGTCCTGCAGCAATGCGAAATCCGGGGCGGGCTTATCATTTGCACCGGTTCTTCCCCCGCCATCACCAGCTGTTCCATCAGCCGCTGCAAGAGGGGCATCGAGGTATCGGACGATTCCCAACCCCACATCGTGGGCAATTGGATCAAGGGCAACCGGTACGGTTTGCTTTTGACGGCCGANNGCCCACCATTACCCAAAACCAGATTTACGGCAACCTCCAGTACAACCTGGTGAACGCAAGCGCCAAGAACCTGGATATTCCCGGCAATAATTTCAACAGGGCCGATGCCGCGCAGGTGGGGAGGGGGATTTATGACGGCGCCAACCATCCTGGCCGGGGCCGCCTGAACTACATGCCCTTTACGGTCACGGCCGCGCCCCCCCTGGCGGGGGCCCCGGCTTCAGCCCCGGCCCAAGAGGCCCGGACCCACGAGCAATTCAGTTTCAGCCTGGACGCCTTGTACCAGGCGCTGATTATTTCACCTTGGATTCTTTCGCCTTACTCCGGCGTGGGCGGCCAGGTCTTCCTCGACTGGCGGCCCAGTCCCTACCTGTCCCTCGGGGCGGGAGCGCAGTACGCTTATTTTTTGGGGACTCCCACCTTCAAGCTTGGGTCTTTCGACCTGGGCGGGAGAATTTTTCCCTTTCCCCTGGGCGTAAACCCCACCGGGGAATTTTACCTTCAAGGCGGCGTGGGCTTGAACCTGCTGGTGCTCCCTCCCGCCGAGGGTCATTTCCACGGTTACGCGGGCCCGGGTTACCGCTTGTTCCTGGATAAAACCCTGGCGTTGGATATGGGCCTCCAGTACGATTTTTATTCCCCCATCGGGGACCCTTCCCATGGGGTGTCGGTTAAGTTCGGCCTGACATTCCTACGTTAAGAAAACCCTCACCACGAAGTGCACGAAGGGCACGAAGTAAGACGACCCATTTGGGGTAAAGACGGAACCGAAAAGAATATGAGGGGTGAAATTCGTTTTGCTTAAACAATAAGATTTTTGGTTTAACTTGGTGACGGTCATCCTCGAAAGAGGATGTTGGTGAGAGTTGGTGCTGGGTTCAAGGTTTGGCTGGAACAACAGAATCATGTTTTAACTTCGTGCCCTTCGTGTACTTCGTGGTAAGAGTTGTTTTTAGGGGTTTAGGGACATCTTTCTGGCGCTTTTGCCCATGTTATTTCTTGGAGTTCAGCGATAAAATACTTCGAAAGGAAAGACGAGCCGATGACTGATACCCACTTCCACACCCACCCTGAAACCCAGGGATCCCCCAGGGGTTCCCATGCTTTCCGTTTCTTGGCGGCCATGATTGCCTTCCTGTTCGCCTTCTCAGGCCCGATAGCGGCCTATTGCGCCGATACTGAAACCAGCGACGCTCCAGCCAACCTGTCCCCCAAAGCCCATAAGGCGTCGGGGGAAAACAAAACCCCCAAAAAATCCCCCGCCACCGAAGCCAAGGACTCGGACGATTACCCGACCCTCCGCGTGGGCCCGGGCGACGTCCTGAACATCCAGGTCTATGGGGAAAGCGGAATGGTGGGGGGTGGTAGCTCTGGCGGAGTCATGAACCAGCTTCCCACCGAGTACCAGGTGGATTCGGAAGGCCTCATCGTGTTCCCCTTCCTGGGCCGGGTCAACCTGGCCGGGCTCTCCCCGGCGGAAGCCAGCGAGAAGATCGCCCGGCTTTTGTCGAAACCCCGCAAGGTGACCGTGCTCATCCGGCAGTCCAACACCTTCTGGGTCTCGGTTTTGGGGGATGTGTCGCACCCGGGCAAGTACCAGATATTGGGGAAACCCACCCTGCTCTCGGCACTGGCTGAGGCGGGCGGGCCCATGACGGACGCGGATATGGGCGGGGCAATATTGATTCACAACAGCGTGAAGAACAAAGTGAACCTGGATAAATACCTGACAGACGAAGGGGTTCAGGAAAGCGACCCCTACCTTTACCCGGGAGACACGCTGATGGTGAAAAAAAGTGGATGGCCCTCCACCAGCGAATGGGCCATCATCGCCAGCATCCTGGCCAGCGGGGCCGTTATCACGGTGGAATTGATTAACTTGAAGCACTAAACCTATCTATATAGATGGGAGTTAGGAATTAGGAGTTGAGAAAAGCCAAGGCATAAAAGGTAACCGAACAAGGCATTTGGCAACGATTTTAAATAACCCTCGCCCCTTGCGGGAGAGGGTAGGGTGAGGGGTGTTTTGATTGAGTAAAATCCACCCTCACCCTGGCCCTCTCCCGTCGAGGGAGAGGGGGAATTAAAAGATAGGCAAAAGGTGATTGGAAAATGAACGAGATGAATGACAACCTAAACCAAAGCGGACAAGAAGAGGAACTCAACCTGCGCGATATGGTGCGGGTCGCCCTGTCCCACGCCCGCTTTATTGGCGCCGTCACCCTGGTGTTCTTCGCCCTGTTCGGCCTTTACGCCTTCCTCTGGCCGAAAACCTACGAGTCAACGACTACCGTCAAGGTGCCGGATATGTCCCAAAGCGCCCAGGGCATGTTGCGGCAACTGGTGCCCATGAGCGGCTCGGGCGATCCTATCCAAACCTACATTGAAATCTGCCAGTCCCAAACCGTAGCCGCCACCGTGTCCCGCGCGCTTGGGTTAACCTCCCAAAGCGAATACATGGGCTTAACCGATCAGGGAATCACCCAAAAGCTGCTCAAGGGCGTCATCAAGGTGAGCAATGTTAAAACCTCCAACGTGCTTTCCATCACCGCCCGTTCCCATGATCCCAAATTGGCGGCGAACCTGGCCAACACCTGGGCCCAGGCTTTTATCACCGTCAACCTGGATGTCTCCCACAAGGGAGCCCAGTCGAAGAGGGAATTCCTGGAAGGCCAAGCCAAGGAAATGAAAGACCGCCTGAACAACCCGGAACTGCGCCTGAACGACGAATCCAAAGCCGATGAGCTCATTTACGCCCAGCTCCTCCAAAGCCTACAGCAGGCCCAGATCGAGGAAAAGGTCAACGACGCGGGCATCGTGGTGGTGGACAACGGCTTAGTGCCCGAAAAACCCGTGAGCCCGAAAAAATCCCAGGCATTACTCCTAGGGCTTCTCCTTGGCTTGGCCATCGGGCTCCAGGGCGCATTCCTCCGGGAAAGGTTCCAGGACCGCATCAAACACGAGGACCAATTAAAGAAGGCCACCGGACTGGCCAACCTGGCCGTGATCCCCGACTACAAGGAAGAATACCCGGAAGGCATGTCCCCTCCCAAGCCCGACGAGCGTTTTTCCCCCAAGGTACTCATCCAAAACAAGGTGTTCCTGCACGCTTATTACCGGGAAAGCTTCAAGATCCTGCGCACCAACCTGACCTACGCCAAGGCCGACAAGTCCCTGAAGGTCCTTTCCGTTCTTTCCTCCGGCCAGGAAGAAGGGAAGTCGCTGGTCAACTCCAACCTGGCGGTCTCGCTGGCCCAGGCGGGCAAGGCCACCCTGCTGGTGGACGCGGACTTGAGAAAGTCGTCGGTGAGGAAAGTTTTCGGCCTGGAAAACGGGGTCGAAACGGGCCTGCCCCTGGCCCTAACCGGCCAAAAACCCTGGCGGGAAATGATCCGCCCCTCGGGCGTCGAGAACCTGGACCTTTTGCCCAACACCGTCACCCCTCCCGACCCGGCGGAGCTTTTGGGAAGCGCCACCATGAGGAAGATCATCGAGGAACTACGGAACACCTATGACTATGTCATCATCGACGGCGCGCCCATTTTGCCCGTGACCGACTCGGTGGTCTTGTCCACGCTCCTGGACGGCGTGATCCTCCTGGCCCGGTGGGATTCCACCCGTGCCCACGACCTTACCAAGGCCCTGACCCACCTGAGGAACGTCGGCGCCCCGGTGCTGGGCACGGTATTGAACTATGTGCAGATGAAGAAATCCCTTTATGGGTATGGTTATGGGTACGGGGGCTATAACAAGTACAAGTACGGGTCGGAGAGCCACTCGAAGGAAGAAGCTAAAAAATGAAGAGTTCCATTACCGACAAGAAAATCCAAGAAATGACCAAAGCCATTGTGCGAGAGGCTCATCCGGAAAAGGTCATTCTTTTCGGTTCCCGGGCCCGCCGCGAGGCAGGGCCGGATTCGGACGTGGATCTCTTGATCGTAGAAAATGAGCCGTTCGGCCCGGGCCGAAGCCGGAGGAATGAAATGTCGCGTTTAGGAAAGGTGCTTTCGGGGTTTGGCTTTCCCACGGATATACTCGTATATTCCCTGGAAGAATTTGAATATTGGTCCGAATCCCTTAACCATGTCATTGGACGAGCCGTTCGGGAGGGCCGAACCCTGTATGAGCGACACTAAAGCCGCGCGAGAACTTGTTGCCCGGGCTCAGGCAAGACGCCTGGCTCGAGCCCACGGGTGCTTAAAACGGTTTGCTTTTGAAGTTGATCGTTATACAATCCTTGTATAGCTATTAGGCGACTTTGACGAAGGGAGGTATTTCATGAAAACTTCGACGATCAACCTATCCATACCCCGGGATTTGCTGGAAAAAGCGGACCGGGAAGCGAAAAAGGAATCCAGGAGCCGGTCCGAATTGATGCGGGAGGCCCTAAGGGCCTATATCGGGCGGCAGGACCGGTGGGAAAGAATCACCACCTACGCTGACGCCCAAGTCAAAAAGCTGGGCCTCGTTCCCGGGGATGTGGAGATCGCCATCCAGGAATACCGCGCGTCGAAGAAACGATGAAAAAAGTCGTTTTCGACACGAATGTATGGGTTTCCGCGCTTGCTTTTCATGGGCGCGTCCGCCGGCTGAGGGAGGAGGCTTTCCATAAAAGGATCCAAGTGGCGGTTTCCAACGCCATTATCGAGGAAACAGCCCGTGTCCTTGGCGAACGCAAGTTTAAGTATTCCCCCGAGGAAGTGGCGGCCATCGAACGCGAAATCCGGGAACTGGCCCACGTGGTCCGTCCCGTTGAGCGGCTGAACGTCGTCAAGGAAGACCCGGACGATGACCGGGTCTTGGAATGCGCGGTGGAATCGGGGGCCGAAATCATCTTATCGGGCGATAGGCATCTTTTGGACCTGGGCTCTTTTAGGGATATACGTATCACGGATCCGGCAACGTTTCTGGGTGAACTCGAAAGCGAAAGTGGGACGCCTTCCGCCCACGAACCCCCTGTGGCGAGGGAACAAGCCGAGCCATACGGTTTGGGTGTGCCGGGCCAAGGGACGGAGTTTACGAGGTCCCACAAGAGGCCCGGCTCCCCGACGGTTTATAAAGCGGGAAAGCCCAAGCCGAAGCGCCGTAAAAAGAAGTGAGGTTTTTAATGTTGAACCATAACCGTTGGTCAATTTTTGGGAAACCTTTCCACTTTTCCACTTTTTCATCTTTAAACTTTTCCTCTTTTCCCATCCCCCAACTCCTTACGCCTAACTCCTCATTCCCAACTTTTGTTGTTAGGCAGGGGTTTCAATTCAAAATTCAACAGTGGCTCCCCACGGGCAAAGCCCGTGGCACCGCCGAAGTCTCCCCTTCGGGGACCCAGCCTTCGGCTAGGACGCCTCTTTTCCCCAGGCTTAGCCTGGGGATTGCGACGCGTCGACTTTCAAAATTCATAATTGCCTCCCCGATTGCCTCCCTGGTTTTTACCCAGCCAGGGGCTTCACTCAACCCAAGGACTTCCTAAAATGGGCTTCGCGCCTTACGTATTCTTCTACTTGGTCGGCCTGCTGTCCTGCTTTTTGCTCACTCCTTTCTTCATTTGGTTCGCCCATCGCTACCGCCTCTTGGACCATCCCGCCCACCGCAAAATCCACGTGAAGGCCGTCCCCAAGACCGGGGGCCTGGCCATTGTTTCCTCCGTCATCATTGCCTCAGCCCTAGGCATGGTGTTTTTCGGGTCCTCCATCGGCTACGACGAAATCCGCACGATCAAGAGCATCTTCATCCTCGGCATCACCTTGATGGCCGCCTTGGTCGGCCTCGTGGACGATATCTTCGACCTTCGGCCCCGCCAAAAATTCCTGCTCCAAGCCCTGCTGGTGGGAACCTTCGTCGTCCTGGGTTTCCGTTTCCAAATTCTCCATTTGCCGGGTTTGAAACCTTTCGAGCTTTCTTTCCTCGCCGTGCCCATCACCATGTTTTGGATGTTGGCCATCCTCAACGGCTTCAATTTTATGGATGGCATCGACGGCCTGGCCGGTTCGGTGACTACCATTTGCCTCCTGGGTATTGGCGGCGCCTCCTACCTGTCCAATGGACACCTTCCCGGCGGCATCTGGCTGAGCGCCCTGGGCGTGGTTTTGGCCTTCCTCTTTTTTAATTCTTCCCCCCCCCAGATTTACCTGGGCGACTCGGGTTCGATGGCCTTGGGCACATTTACGGCGGCCACCCTCGTCTCCCTGGGAACCCCCCAACCGGACTTCCTGGATTGGAGACTCTTTAACACCATGCCCCTCCAGGAACCCTACCGTTTCCAGTTAATCACGGCCACCCTGCTGGTGGGTTACCCCGCTGTTGAAATAGTCCTTTCCACTTTACGCCGCGCGGTCAAGCGTTTTTCCCAGGGCCGGTCCATGGAATCCTCGGAACAGGAACATATCCACCACATACTTCTCAAGGCCGGATGGTCCACCGGCAAAATCTGCCTTTCGGCCGCTACCATCCAGTTGGTGCTGACCAGCGCGGGGCTTCTCGTCATGGTCCACCAGAACGCCCTGGCCACCTGGCTCATCCTGCCGCTTTTGCTCATCCTAGTCTACCTGGCGCCCCGCCTGGGCTTCTTCAATTTCATCCATCTCCACTCGTCCATACAACAACCCCATTACTTGATCGCCAACCATTTCATCTCCATGCAGTTGGCGAAGCTCCAATTGGCCCGGTCCCGCCCGGAAATCCTGGCCCTCCTCAGCCAGACCTGCCGGGAATTCGGGGTCAAAAGCTGCCGCCTGATCATCAGGCCCGATGAGAACGGCATGGGCGGGTTGGATTATTTACGGGAATGGGACATGGACCTTCCCGCCGAATACCTGGATTTCCTCCGCGAGGCGGGGCAAAGGGAATCTCCCTGGCTGGGCTTCGCCGACCAATACAAGCTCACCGGGGGCCGGGGCGGGGCCTATTGGGTATTTGGGGCGCAGGACCAGGCGGAAGACCTGGACGTGGAATACCACGTACTGGTCAGCGGTTTTATCCGGGAAGCCCTGGAAGCCGCCAGCCGGATGGGATTGCACAAGGAAACCTTGGAACTGCCCAAAGTGGTCCACCTTCCCCACGAAAGAACCAGCGGCAACAGCTTGCGCAAGCGGCCTCACACCCCGTGAAAGTCGCAGCATCGTAATCCCGGGGCTATGCCCGGGGATGAGAGGCGTCCCAGCCAAAAGCTGGGCAGGCGAAGCCTGGACTTCGGCGGTGCCACGGGCTTTGCCCGTGGGGAGCCACTTAGGGCACCCTCCCGGACTTTTTATGCATAATGCATAAAACGGGTGGGTGAATTGGCCGCAGCAAAAAGGGTGGGTAGCGGTTGGCTTGGTGCCGTGGCCGGGCGGCTGGGCTTCTTCCCTCCTAAACCCCGAGGCCAGGGGATTAATTGGTAGAGACTCTACCAATTCAAATAAGGGAATTTGGCACTTTTGGGGGCAAGGGCCCCCGCCACGGGGTTTTGGAGAACATTGGAAGAATAGAGGGGACTTTCGGAGGGTTGAATTGATCGCAGTGCGATCAATTCAAATAAGGGATTTTGGGCCTTTGGGGTTTATTGGCCGATAGCCGACCAATTCTGGGTTAGGAACCTCCGGTTGGGACTTGAATTAGTCGGATTCCGACAAATTCAAATAAGGGAATTTGGCACTTTTAGAGTGGGGCATCCGCTTCAGAGCTTTGGCTGGGGTTGGGTAGGGCCTCATGTTGTTTCACCCTCGCCAAGGGGTGATGAGAATCACCCGGGGTTCATAGGGGCAGAAGCCCCTATGGGGTTAATTCGGGGAACATGGGGGATCTTCCCCATGGGTGTCAGCTGAGGGATGAGGGTGACACAGTTTTCCTTAATTGGACCTAAGGCCCAAGGAGTTAGAAGAACAGTGTAGGGTGAGGGGTGTTTTTAAGGGTTTGAATTGTCTGTAATACAGACAATTCAAACAAGGGAATTTGACCCTTTTGGAGTGAAGCACCCCGACCAAGAGGTTTTTGGGGAACATTGGAAGAATAGACCCGACCTCCTGGGGATGAATTGTTCGCAGTGCGAAAAATTCAAATGTAGCTATGTCGAAAAACCAAAAGTTTTTTACAAAGGAAAAGATCATTCTGAGAATTTAATTGGTTGTCCCTGTTATTTCGACCAAGTTCAAGGAGAACATCAAGTGAAGAAATTTTTTATTCTGTTTTTCATTCCTGCTTTTTGTTTTGCTGTGTCCGGATCAAAACAGGACTTAAATCATTCGTCGGTTGGGATAAGTGTAAAAGAAGCTCCATTCAATGCTTATGGTGATGGAATTCATGATGATAGTGCCGCTATTCTTTCGGCGGTAAATGCGGCCGCCGCTCTTACGCCTAGTGCCAGTCGAAGCAGGGGTCAAGTTTATTTTCCCCCGGGCATTTATCTCATAAGTTCTTCGGCTGTTTTGACTCCAACGAATTCTACACATTTGCCAGGTATTGATTATCGAGGAGCCGGATGGCAAACATCGATTTTAAGATTGAAGCCTTTTCGTTCTGATCTTTATTTTTACAATAATGGTTCTGCGCCTACCGAACAATTTTGTACCTTTGAGGATTTGGGATTTCAAGGAATGAATCCTTCCGAACATGTTGTTTTTTCAGATATTCCAACCCATTCGAAAGGCTTCAGACTTTGGGCCACAACTGCTACTGGTTCTCACGAGCAAGGGTTCAAATTCACAAGATGTATTTTTTCCTTTTTAGATCAGGTGATGGATACCGAAGGTGATAATACAACTAGCGAATTGAAATATTTCGATTGCAAAATAAGCAATATTAGGAATTCCGTTTATACGATAAATAATGGCCAATCTGTAAACCTTGAATTTTTTGGAACAGACATCGAAAGTTGTCATGGCGACGTTTTCGATGTCGGAATAAATGGAGGTGGTGGAATAAAAGTTTATGGCGGCAGCATTGTTATGGATTCTGATGCTGGGGTAGCTACTAATTTTATCAGTATTGGCGGTTCTGCGGGCGCGTCCGATTTTCCTTTTACTTTTAACGGTATGAGAGTGGAGACTAGGGGAGATGAAACTAATTTAATAAATATTCCATCTGTCACTGAAGCGAATTTAAATTTTAACGATTGTCTATTTTTAGATGAAGCTAAAACAAAAACCAAAAAGGATTACGTGTCCATTTCTAGTTATGGAAGGGTCCATTTTAATCTCGATAAATTTTTTGAACTAAATGGAGTGCCTGTGAATTTTGTTGTTAATAGTACCGCTTCTTTATATGGCGAAAATGGAACTATCGATTTTGACCGGTCGGGTTTTTCTGGTGATATTTCTTCCCAATGTTTTATTACTGGTAATTGGGGAAATATTCGCGCAAATGGATGTTATAGCTTGAATATTGGGGTGGCTCCCAAGGGAACACATTATTCGTACGATTTTGATTCTCATTTAACCCCACTTAAGCCTGGGCCAGTAACTTTAGATGTCGGAAGCGGTAAGGAAAAAGGTAGCGGTAGTCCTTATAATGAAAATATCCGGATAAAGACCGCTCAAATTAAGTTAGAAGCTGAATCTTGGCCAAATGGAATTAGTTCCGAGACAACACTTTTTTTACCAAAAAACTCGATTATTAAAAATATCTATTTATTAAAACCTGGTTTTAGTTCTGAATCAAAATCAATAACTTTTTATGTGGGGACGAATGATAAATCAGTAACTTTTCTTGCTTCTTCAGGGGCGGCAGCAGGGGTGGCGCAATCTGCTTCGGTTAAAGATTTATTTTATAATGTCGGTTATTTTCCAAATTATAGAACCTTAAGATTGTGGTCAAGCGGTGGTGTAACTACTAATACTTACGGTGGTTTGGCTATCGTTGATTATTATTAATTTTCTATCAAAGTTTAAATTATTAATTGTTGAACAAAAAAATTAAGAAATCAGGAATCCGAATGTGGCTGATTAAAAAAATAATTTCAGCAGGAAACGATCATAAAAAAACAAGACTCCATGACGAAAAAGGGAAAATGGCAAATTGGCAAGTGATTTTTGCGCATTCTCCGAAGGCAATTTTTTCCGGCTTTAAGAGAATTTTGTTCGGTATCCGTCCTGAAATGCCTTGGATAGGATATGGGGCGATTAAAGTATTGAAAAAATTCTTGACGAAAAAGAGTAGGGTTTTGGAATTTGGATCAGGTATGTCAACTATCTGGTATGCAAAACATGGCGGTGAAGTATTTTCGGTCGAAAATGATCCGATGTGGTACGCGATTATTTTAAATCGCCTTAAAAATAAAAATATTAAGAATGTTAATTATCAACTTCTTAGAACGAAAAATTACATTAATTTCATGAAAAAAGAAAAAAGAGGATTTGACCTTATTGTGATTGACGGAATGGATCGAGACAAATGTGCTAAGAATGCAATTAAGTTAATAAGGCCGGGCGGGATTATTTACTTGGACAATTCGGATTCGCTTTATAAAAGAGCCGCTGAAACTATTCTTTTATCTTTTGCTCGTAAACGAAAAGCACAAGTGGAATATTTCGTTGATTTTGCTCCGGCACAATTTTTCGTTAACGAAGGAATGATGATCAGGGTTCCGGGATGAACCTTTTATTTTCAGGTCGTCATGGGATAAGAACTTGTTACGAATGTTTAATTATGATTCTGAAATCTCAAAAGATTAAAGGGAAGTCATGAGAATCAATGTGGGTTGTGGTCACAATCCAATTCTCGGTTGGAGAAGCATTGATAATTCTTATAGTGTTCGATTTGAAAGAGTTCGGGAAAGTGTTTATGTTGAGGCTAGGAAACCTTGAATTCTAAATTCATTCGGGGCTCTTATCAGTTGAGAAAATCTCAGGGAGAGTCGGATATAAAAATTTATGAAAATGGACCCGGGGGGTATACGGGAATTGTTACAAAAGGCGCATTTTGGAACATCGGTTTTGCCACACTCGGAAAAGGAGTTACTTCTCTTGGCCAGATTGCCTTGGTTTGGATCCTCACACCCAAAGACATGGGTCTTGCGAATATGGCTATTGCAATGTCATGTTTTATGGGTTTTTTTTCAACGGGCAGTCTTAGTGATGTTTTGGTTCAACGTGGCCAATACGAAAAAGAAGCTGGCCAAAGTGTTTGGCTTTCTTTATGTTTGACCTTATCCTTAACCATCCTGATTGCATTACTGGCCCCTATTTCAATCTTGTTGGGCCATAAAGACCTATTTTTTCTACTTTTAATTGTGTCCGCATCAACTTTAACAACAGTTCTTTCTCCAGTGCTGGGTGCTCGATTAAAAATTAACTTTGATTTTAAACACCTAGCCATATCAGATTTCTTGTCCAATTCATCATTTATAGGATTTGCAGTTCTATTTGCTTACATGGGGTTAGGTCCGTTTTCTTTGGTTTTAGCTATGGTCCCACGGGCCTTGATTGGGTCGGCCTATATCATTTGGCGAGAGGGGTGGCCGCCATTCGAGAGACCACGTATAAATCTTATAAAGAAATTATTTAAACCGACTATTTCATTGTCCACCACTAACTTTTTAACCAGTTTACAAGCCCAGGCGCCAATTTTTTGTGTGGGCCTAGCTCTGGATTCTACTTCTATCGGCTATTTTTCTTGGGCTTGGATGGTGGCAAGTCAAACCGTATTTCTTCTTGCAGTTAATCTGCGTCATGTACTAATGCCGGTTTTCAGCAAGTTGAATGAAAACCAAGATCGGCAAATTGGAGCGGTTTTAAAAACTATTCGTAGTATGACAGCATTACTTATTATTACTTGCGGATTACAGTCTTTGCTTGCGGTGCCACTTGTAAGCACTTTTTTCCCACTTAAATGGCATCCGGCCGGCCCGGTTATTTCTTACATCAGTTTAGGATTGATTGCGCAGGGCGTCTTAATTTCTGTTTCAGCGTGGCTAAATGCTATGGGTATGTATAGAAAATTACTTTGGACTAACGCGCTTCCTGTGGTCGCAGCATCGGTGTTGGCATACTTTGGGGCCCTTGAAAAAGGGGTCCAAGGGGCAGCTTTGGGAGCCGCAGTTGGCCTTTTTGCAGGGGATATTATTTCGTTACGTTTTATCCCTTTTAAAAATCTTAAAGAAAACTTCAAAACCTTTTTTCTTCCACTAGCAATTAATTCTTTTTCCTTATTTGTATTTCAATATTATTTTTCTTCCTCGGATACGTGGTTTAAAAATATTTTTTTTTCACTTACTTTTTTAATCATTAGTGGCTCGACTTGGTGGTTTTTAGATGACGGTATTTTAAAGAATCTTGTAATTAATAATTTTCGGATTAAAAGGATATTCAAATAAATATGTTGATATACCTTAATTCGATCATATGGTCGTTTTTATGCTTAAGATCAGTATTCAAAAATAAATATATGGCTTTGCTTGATCCTCTTTTTTATGTTGGAGGTTCAATTATTGTTTTTTTTAGTGCGATACCTATTTCGAATGAAGATGAAGTAGGAATTTTTCTAATAATAAGTACTTTGTTCATTCTTTTTGGTTATTATTTTTTCGAAAAAGAATTGTTTAACAATCATTTTGCGAGAAACATGCGTTTAGAGGATCCGAAAGTCCAATTTTCATTTTTGCTAGTTTGCCTTTTCATTTCATTCACATCTTTGTCTTATTTATTAATAACAAATGGTCAACTTCTTCAACTGATAATTTTAATCAACCCATTGATCAACTCTCAAAAAAATGCTGCAAATAGCTTTTTACATATTATTGACATGGTCCCGATATGGGGATTGATTATCGGAAGAATCTGGTTAAATGCAAATGTGTCAAATTTGAAAAAGATAAAAGCCGTTTGGTACATCCTTTTTCTTTCAATAACTATTTTAAGACTTTCAGAAGGAGTAAGGGGTGGACTTGTCATCTTATTTCTTAGCGTATTAATCACGGATTTGTGGTTTGAAAAAAGTGCGAAAGTGAACACCTTCAAAACCCACAAGACCTTTTATTTAATACTTTCTTTTTTTACTTTTCTTGGCATTCTTTTTATGACTTTTCACCGTACTGAGACATTTAATTCAGCGGATGACATGATTAATTCCATTGAAAATACGATATCAGAAAAAAATACAGATCCAATTTTTCAAGATTTTTCAATCACGGAAAATAATGAAATCAGTTATTTGATTGATAAATATTTATTTGATCCTGCTTTTTTTTCTGGGATTTATGCGCAAATCGTTAATCCAATTCCACGCGTTCTATGGAAGGATAAACCCATTACATTTGGTGAGAGACTTGGACTTGAACGAATGGGAAGAGATGTACCTAGTTCTGGATGGGGGATGAGTGCAGGAATTGTAGGGGAGGCAATATTTAATGGAGGATTCTTCGGTCTTATCTTTTTTTCCTTTTTGTTTGGTGCTTTATTTCAAAAAATAAAAATAACTTTGTATCAAAATAACAATGCAATTCATATAACGACCGCCATAATGTTTTTAAGTTTTTCTTA
Source organism: candidate division FCPU426 bacterium (assembly GCA_003152075.1). GTDB lineage: Bacteria > Oederibacteriota > Muellerivitia > Muellerivitales > Muellerivitaceae > PALSA-1180. The sequence goes on along the minus strand of PLZG01000103.1, from coordinate 9,192 downwards.
CGCTTTAATCCGCGGTGAATGGAATTGGGGGTTCAATTTTCCCTTATACAATGCAGCGTTCGCAATTCTATTGCTTAAAGTTGTAAAAGTTTACAATTTTAAAAAAAGGAATACAAGATTACTTTTATTAAAATGAAATACATTAATATTTAAATCTGTAATTGAGGGAGATAACTAAGATGGCCTTGGCGAATTTAATCAATCCTAATGTTGATTCATGGGAAAAATCTTTACCGAGAAAATGTTTGATTGATCGTGACCTAAGTATTCTTGAACTCTGTAGAGGAAAACGGGTACTGCATCTTGGGGCAGCAGATGCGCCAATGCACCAAGAAAAGGCTGAAAGAGGTGAATTACTCCACCAGAAATTAACTCCGATTTGTGGTGAACTTCTGGGGATCGATTCTAATGCCGAGGCGGTTGAGTATTTAAAATCGAAACATCACATTGAAAATCTTGTGGTGGTTGATTTATCCAAGGAAAAACCTCTTAATTTGGGGCATTGGGATGTGGTTCTTTGCTGTGACATAATCGAACATGTTGAGAACATTGATAACTTGATCGAGGGCTGCAAATTATTTATGAATAAAGATAGTATTCTTGTGTTGACGACAATCAATGCCATCTCACTTAAACTTGCTGGAAGAGCGTTTTTTAGTCGCGAAGCGGTTCATCCCGATCACATTGCCTACTTTTCCTTCTCCACATTGTCCAGAATAGTTCTTAATCATTCTCTGGTTCCAATCCAAGCTGGATTTTTTGCCTATCGGTGTATGTCGAAATTAACAGAACTTGTTTTCGCGGCCATTTATAAATATGCTCCCGGAACAGCGGATGGAATTATTTTGATCTCGAAAAAAAAGGTAGTTTAGTTTTCTTAAGAAAATGAATAAGAATAGACAAATGAAAATCGCGCTTTTTCAACCCGTTTTACCACATTATCGTTTGCCAGTATTTCAAGAACTTTCCAAACAAAAGGAAATTGATTTAACTATATTTTATGGGACCTCAAAAAGTGTTTCGAATGTCGCCCCTGAAAAAATAAAATCACATCAACTTAATACTTGGGTATTCCAATTTTTCGGTGAACCAATCTTCATCGTTTGGAAATGGCTATTTGTCGGTTTGCTGGGCGATTATGATGTTTTTGTATTCACTTGGGACCCCCATTATTTGTTTTTGGTGCCCGCATTGTTGTTGGCTCGACTTAGAGGGAAGGGTACGGTTCTTTGGGGACATGGTTATTCGAAATCCAATGTTTCTTGGAAAAAGAGAATACGTCTTTTTATCGGGAAGTTGGCCGATGTAATTGTTCTGTACAACCACAGTGCCGCCAAGGAATTGATTCGAGAAGGGTTTGATCCAAAAAGGGTTTTCGTCGCCCCTAATACCCAGGATCAAAGCGACATTCAGAAAGCGCGAGAGTATTGGTTATCCAGAGCCAGCCGCTTAAATGAATTTAAAAGACGCAACGGGTTATCTCCCCAAAATACGGTTCTTTTTTGTTCCAGGCTTGAAGTGGCTAACCATGTTGATTGGTTGATAAGCGCTCATGCCCAACTCCTAAAAAATAACCCTGATTATAGGTTGGTTATTATTGGGCAGGGCTCTGAGGAAAAAAGTTTAAAGAAACAGGTATTGGATTTAGGCGTCGGAAACTCAGTTGTTTTTCTCGGCCCAATCTATGATCAAAATCAATTAGCGCCTTGGTTTCTATCAGCGGGAGTTTTTTGCTATCCAAGAAATATTGGTTTGAGCATTCTGCATGCTTTTGGATATGGGCTGCCGGTCGTAACAAGTGACAAGATTTCATCCCATAACCCCGAGATCGAAGCTTTGCGAGACGGAGAAAACGGGTTATTGTTTCAAGATGAAAATATTGAAGATTTGGCGAGGAAAATAAAACAGGTTCTTAAGAAGAAATCCATTCGAAGAAAATTGGAAAATGAGGCGCGCCGCACGGCACTGGAAGATTACACCGTTAAGGGAATGGTTGATGGGCTCAAGAATTCTTTCGTTTCTGCCGCAAAACACCAAGAAATATGGCGGAATCCGGAAGTTGTATTTCCCCTGACGAAGAAAAAACGGTTGGCCATACTTGTCGATCGAATTGCTCCTTACCACGATGCCCGTCTTCAGGCGTTATCAACCAGTTTTGATATTTTTTGTATTGAGACTTGCGAAAGAAGTAATCCGGACGAAGAGGTAATATTAAAAAAGAAAACTAAATATAAAAAATTGGTCCTTTTTCCTGATTCAAATTACACCCATTTTGCTTCAAAGGTGATCGTTGAAAAAGTTAATGAAGCATTGGATGCAATCCATCCTTCTGTAGTAGCCATACCAGGTTGGGGTGGAAAAATACCTTTATCAGCCCTTTTGTGGTGCATTAAAAATAATATTCCGAAAATTCTTATGTCGGATAGTACGGAACAAGACTTTAGAAGATATTTTTTAAAGGAATTTGTTAAGTCAAAGATTATTGGTTTTTTTGATTCTGCTATAGCAGGTGGGGTGAGGCAGGTAGATTATTTAATCAAATTGAAATTTCTCAAGACTAAAATTTATACAGGGTATGATGTCGTTGATAACGATTATTTTACACATGGTTCAAACGATGCAAGAAGGAAGGCGCCTACTCTTCGACGGCGAATTAACTTACCTGAAAATTACTTTCTGGCCTCTAGTCGTTTTATTTCAAAAAAAAATATTCGAAGCCTAATACAAGGTTATGCTGCATATATGAAAAATAATAAAAAACCTTGGAATTTGGTTCTCCTTGGAGATGGCCCTGAGTGGGAAATGTTAACTTCAATGGTGAAACAATTGGGTTTAGATACTTTTGTTTATATGCCCGGTTTCGTCCAATATGACCAATTGCCGATTTACTATGGCTTGGCCAGCGTTTTTATTCTGGCCAGCATTTCGGAACAATGGGGTTTAGTGGTGAACGAAGCCATGGCCTCCGGACTTCCAGTTATTATTTCCAATCGTTGCGGCTGTGTCCAAGATTTGGTTCATGAAAATATGAACGGTTGGACTTTTGAACCAACGGACACTGAAGCGCTGTCGAATTTGATGTCGAAAATGTCCTCGTTTCCAGCAAGGCAAAGAAATCTCATGGGCAAACAGAGCGTTAAAATAATTGGACGGTATAATTTGAAAACCTTTACCAAAAGTATAAAAGATGCCGAGCTTCAAGCGTCAACCGCCAAAAGAGTAAGTTCTTTGGATCGGCGTTTCTTGGAATTGACAACTCGTTTTATTGGCAATCCGGTAAACTGAGCAAACCATCTTAATCGTTCTGTTTTCGGAATTTGTAAACGCTAATTGAAGACCTGGCGAAATTTATGGAGGTTTAATGTCTAGAATATTAAATGTTATCCAATGTGCCAACTTGGGTGGAATGGAGAAGGTGAATCTGCTTCGATTGGTCGCCCTCAAAAAGCGTGGGCACATCGTCAAAATGATTTCAATAAACCCCATTGGTGAACTACGTTCTCTTTTAGAAGAAGCGAGAATTGATCATGAAGGGCTTGCCTATAAAGGCCCAGCAGGATTTCTCGGGATTGGTGACATTCGCAAAAAAATGAGAGAATTTTCACCGGATGCCATCATTCAAACAGGTCATAACATGGCCGCAACGGCAGCGATGAGTGGCATATGTGTAGGTCGAAGGTTGCTATGCCTTCAATACCATCATTCTGAAAGTTTGCGGCTAAAATGGAAGCTTATTTACTGGCAAGCTTTGAAAACTTTTAACCGTATCACTTATTGCGCGGACTTTATTCGCAACGAAGCAATAGGAATAGTCCCCGAAATGAGGGCGCGTTCTGAAGTTTTGTACGATCCCTGCGAGATGCCCCTCATGATTAGTCTTTCAGAGAAACAAAAGGCCAGGCGAAAATTGAAATTAAAACCAACTGAGTGGGTGATAGGCAATGGTGGATGGCTGATCAAACGAAAAAGATTTGATGTTTTTATCAATGTCCTTGCCCGATTGAATAGTATTCACCCGACTCGTGGATTGATCGCAGGTGACGGCCCAGAGAGAGCCGCCCTTAAAAATTTTGCGAAACAAAAGGGAATTGGCGGAAGAATACTTTGGCTCGGATGGATCAAAGACATTCGAAATTTCTACGCGGCCTTAGATGTTCTTGAATTCAACAGCGATTTTGATGCCCTCTGTCGGACACCCATTGAAGCCTCAACATTGGGTATTCCATCTGTTTGCTCCCTAAAAGATGGCGGTTTAAACGAAATTTTTGGAAAAATAAAAGGTTTAGAAGCCCTAAATGAACATGATGAATCCAAATTAACCAATAGATGTGTTCAATTCCTGAAAAATAAAAAACTTGGACGAAGTAGTTCCGAGAGGTTGAGAATAAAACTAAAGGCTATAGGAGATCCAGAAGATCACGCAAGAAGAGTGGAAGCCCTCTTAGGAATAAAGTGAATATGAAGCCTTTTCAAAAAACAGTTAGGAAACAAAAAATCCTGATCGATGCGGTGAACACCACCCGGGGCGGCGCTGTTCAAGTCGTGCTTTCCTTAATTAAAAATGCTTCCGGGGAAAGGCGTTACGAGTGGTTTTTGGCCATAAGTGAGGAAATCAATGAACAACTCGATGCCAAATGCAGGGCTGGCTTCGCAAAAATCTTAGTATTCAAGGGAGGGCGTTTTCTTTCCAAGGTTTTAAATGCCTTAAGACTGGAATCGACGGTTAAAAGCCTGGAGCCTGATTTGGTTTACACGATTTTTGGCCCTGCCTATTGGAAAACCAGCAAACCCCACCTGCAAGGTTTCGCCCATCCATTGCTTATTTATTCTTACCGGGATTGGTTTAATCCGAGCCATAAAATTGAATCATTGAAACATTTGGCTCTTAATCCATTGAAAAAATTATTCTTCCCGAAATCGTCTTATTATTCCGTGGAAACGCAAAAGGTGAAAGAAAAGCTTTCTTCCGAACTTTCCATTTCTTTGGACAATATTTTTGTGGTTCGAAACAGCGTTAGCCCCTTCTTCCAAAAAGAAATTGTAAGTAAAATCCAAAAAACAGCTTCTAAAAGCCATGTCCTCAAAATTCTTGTTCCTTCGGCTTATTATTCCCACAAGAACCTGGAAATAACGCCGTATGTAGCTGCGGAAATGGTAAAAAAGAATTCGCGGGCCTTTAAATTTATTTTCATTATTCCCGAACAAGGCGAAGGGTGGAAAAATATCTCAAGTGTTGCCGAAAAACTTGGAGTGGGGGATAAACTGGTTACGCTTGGAACCCTTCGGCACGCTGACATGGCCGACCAATATCGGAATTGCGATCTTGTATTTCTGCCGACGCTAGTTGAGGCTTCCACCGCGGTTTACCCCGAAAGTTTCATGGCCAGAAGGCCATTAGTCACTTCGGACAAGGCTTTCGCCAAGGAACTTTGCGGAAAGGGGGCCGTTTATGTGGACCCCCGAAATCCCGTGGAAATGGCCGGAAAACTATTAGAGGTCCATTCCAACAGCAAGCTGCGGAACAAACTAGTTCAAGAGGGTTTAAGATCGCTTCGGGAAAACTATCCTAGCCCCTCAATGAAATGGAAAAGTCAGTTAAAGGTCATCGAAACCCTATTAAAACGAGCGGCTGTCAATTAAGGATTTTTCGTGAATTTTAAACAAGTAATTCAACTGGCTGGAGTTCTGTTGAAACCGGAAGGCCGGTCCGCCTTTCGGACTTGGAAGCCATTTTCCATTACCTCCTTTAATATGCTGAATCGCCTTAAAGCGTTACAGCTTCCTTTTAAGACCATCATTGACGGTGGGGCGAATATCGGCCAATTCGCCCGGGCGGCGGTTGAAACCTTTCCCAATGCCAGGGTTATTTCCTTTGAGCCTTTACCGGATATCGCTAAAACACTTCAACAAAATTTGGGCGGTAATTCCCGGTTTCGCGTTGTTTTTTCCGCGCTTGGACGGAAGGCCGGAACGCTTAAATTTCACAAAAACATTCATTCCCATTCCTCCTCCGCCTTGCCATTGCATGAAAATCATCTCGAGGCTTTTCCGGAAGCGCGAACTGTTTCAACCGTGAAAGTTTCGGTTACAACGCTTGATAAAGCTTTGAGAAACGAGCCATTGGTAGGGCCTGTTTTATTAAAACTTGATCTTCAAGGCTATGAATTGGAAGCGCTTCAGGGGGGGATTAAAACGCTTCGAAAAGTTGATGCCGTTCTTCTGGAAACCTCGCTGAAACCCATGTACAAGGGCGAACCTTCTTTTAAGGAAATTGAGACTTTTTTGAATGGAAAAGGTTTTCGGTTTTCGCGAAGCCTGGATAATTTAAAGGACTCACGAGGGAATGTCCTTCAAATGGACGCTCTTTTCACCCGGAAGAAGTTCAAAAAATAAAATGCCAAAGATACTTACCCTCTACCACTACTACCATCCCGATGACGTCGTCAGCGCCCTGCAATTCACCGGTTTATCTGAGGGGCTTGTTGAAAAGGGTTTTGAAGTTGAAACTTGGCCTTGCAACCGGAGTTGTCATCACCCAAAAGCTAAATACAGTATGAAAGTTGAAATGTGTAAAGGTGTGAAAGTCCGAAGGATTTGGCGCCCTGACTTTAACCAGCATAAATTCCTGGGCCGCATTCTGAACGCCTTATGGGTTATTGGAACCTGGAAATTTCGGGTGTGGACTAATAAAGCCCCCGATATTGTCATCGTAGGAACCGACCCGATCTTTGCCGTTTTATTAACCATCTTGTTCCGCTTGCGCTGGCCCAAAACAAAGATTGCCCATTGGTGTTTCGATATGTATCCCGAATACGCCATCGCGGACGGGATAGTGAGTGAAAATTCTTTCCTGGTAAAGTTCCTAAGGTTTTTATTGAAAGAAGCTTATGGAAAGTGCGACCTGGTCGCCGACCTGGGACCTTGCATGGGGACGGCCTTGGGTCGTTACCCCATAAAAAAGCTGACGACCCTGACTCCCTGGGCACTAGAGGAACCTTTGGCTCCGCTTCCTATAGATGAGTCCGAAAGAAGGGAACTGTTCGGCGACAGCCAACTTGGTGTTTTGTATTCCGGGAATTTCAGCCGGCCCCACAGCTACATCTTAACCCTCGCGCTGGCCAACAAGATGAGGGGTAATGCCGCGCCCATTGTTGGAGCTTCCGCTGGCTCCGGCTCCACGGCGCGGCACAACCAAGACTTACCCTCCGGATTGAGGGCCGGAGGGCAGGTGTCCGTTACTTTTACCTATAGCGCACGTGGAAGCCGTATGGAAGAGTTGAAAAAAGTGCTGATGCCGGAAGATACGAACATCCGGTTCGCGGGTTTCGCGCCGGCGGCAAGGCTGGCGGCCAGGCTTTCCGCCCCCGACATCCACTTGGTGAGCCTGGGACCCGAATGGATGGGTCTGGTCGTTCCTTCCAAATTTTTCGGGGCCCTGGCGGCGGGCAGGCCCGTTCTTTTCGAGGGGGATGAAAGGTCTTCCATTGCGCAGTGGATAAAGGAATACCAGGTTGGTTGGGTTTTAAAACCTGGAAATCTTGAGGAAGTGGCGGCGGATTTATTGCGATTTTCAAAAGATCAAAATGAGAAAACTCAAATGTTCCGGCATTGCCATCAAATTTACCAAGCTAATTTTTCGAAAGCCGCCGTTATCTCCAGGTGGGATACCGAGCTTCGCACCCTTTTATCTTAGTTTTATTCCGAATTGTGCTTGGCGGCTTCTTGGCTTGGCACACCCAAGGCTCACGCCTCAACTTGAGGTTTCGGCGCAGGGGTACATGGAACATTTCCCGAAAAAAGCCGTCATCGATGGTTGGGATAGGGAACTGCGTTTGCTATTTTCTTGAACAGCTTTATCTAAGAAAAAACAGGGGCCAACATAAGCCACTTTAAAAGCAATTGCGGTTGCATCCCAAATGCCCTATTGCCACTGGGTGCCCTGTCGGATTCTTCTTCTTGAATCTTCCTTCTTGTCTTTATATTATGTTTTCAAGGAATTCTTGGAGGGGGTTTAAATGAAGACGCTTACGAAATCGCCTAAAACTCTCAACATCATTTTTCCAATGGATGATTTCGGCAAGCAAGTGGAAGCTCTCGCCAAACAGGAACATCGCACGGTAAATGCCGTTTTAAAAGATGCTTTCCGTAAATACCGGTCCCAAAAAATCCTTCAAATGGTTATGAAGGAAGGCCGGAGACTTGCCCGCAAAAACAAGCTGACCGAGAAGGATTTCGGCGGCCCGTTTGCCAAGTAAGCAATCCTCACTAATTGTTTGTTTGGACGCAAATGTCATCATTTCCGGCGTTGCCTTTGGCGGCAAGCCGGGTGAAATCCTGAGCCGGCTTTTTGCGGAAAATTTCCTTCACGTTACCGCGCCAAACATCATCGGGGAAGCCCGCCGAAACCTTACCGTTAAGTTGAAAATGAGCGGTTTTCTGGCGGATGTGCTTCTTGCTGAAGTCATAGAGAACTCATCGTATTTAAACCCCGCTGGAAATCTCAAAGCCATTCCTCACCACGCCGACAGCAAGGTTTTGGAAGTAGCCATCATGGGGAAATGTGACGTGTTGGTGACGTGTGATAAAAAACATCTCTTGCCCCTGAATTCCTATCAGGGGGTCATTATTGAATCCCCCGCCCACTTTCTCAAACGGCTTGAATCCCTCAAGTGAAAAAAGGCCCGAAATCCACCTAATGCCGCATAGGACCTAGTATGGAATTGGGAGGATACTGGAACCTCCAAATTCTTTAGAGCCTTAGCGGCGGGCAGGCCGGTTCTTTTCGAGGGGGATGAGAGGTCTTCGATAGCCCAATGGATAAAGGAATACCAGGTTGGTTGGGTTTTAAAACCTGGAAATCTTGAGGAAGTGGCGGCGGATTTATTGCGATTTTCAAAAGATCAAAATGAGAAAACTCAAATGTTCCGGCATTGTCATCAAATTTACCAAGCTAATTTTTCGAAAGCCGCCGTTATCTCCAGGTGGGATACCGAGCTTCGCACCCTTTTATCTTAGTTTTATTCCGAATTGTGCTTGGCGGCTTCTTGGCTTGGCACACCCAAGGCTTACGCCTCAACTTGAGGTTTCGGCGCAGGGGTACATGGAACATTTCCCGAAAAAAGCCATCATCGATGGTTGGGATAGGGAACTTAAGGCATTGCTGGACTAAACCAATGTTCCCAAAATGGTAAC
>PLZG01000067.1 GCA_003152075.1 candidate division FCPU426 bacterium | reverse complement strand
GCTCTTACCCCACCATTTCACCCTTACCCCTCAGTCCTTTAGGGACCTTAAGGCGGTTTATTTTCTGTGGCACTTTCCTTCAAAAGCCTTGCGGCTCCCGACCGGGCGTTACCCGGCATCCTGTCCTTTGGAGTTCGGACTTTCCTCAACCGGTCCCTAAAAGGAACCGATCGCGATCACGGACCTGCTTCCAAGAGGCATGATAGGGCCAAAGAGGCTTAAAATCCAGCGACCAAGACTATGAACCACCAAGACACCAAGGGCACCAAGGAAGACAAAATCTAAAATCTTTGGTTTTGTTCGGTTTTCTTGGTGCCCTTGGTGCCTTGGTGGTTCAACAGTCTTAGATTTTTATTTTGAAAAGTGGTTGTCGATACCCTCGTTAGCCAGTTCGTCCGCTCTTTTATTGAATTCCCGCATCACGTGAGTGAACCCAGTCACTTTCAAATGGGTAAGATACTCTTTCGCTTTTTGATGAAGGGGAATGATGTTCGGATGCTTCACTTTGTATTGACCCGACAACTGACGGATCATTAATTGGCTGTCGGCTAGGATTTCCACCGGGGATATCTTTTTCTTCACGCAATAGTCCAAGGCCGCAAGTAATGCCTCGTATTCCGCCACATTATTGGTAGTAGTGCCAATAAATTTAGCGATTTCGTGAACAACCTTGTCGCCTTTGAGAATAACCGCCCCAATTCCGGAAGGACCCGGATTTCCACGACAAGCGCCATCGGTATAGATTTGATAGGACATTCAACACCTTTTCACCACAGAGGTCACAGAGTTCTCAGAGTACGGCAAAACAATTTTTTCAAAACCAAAAAGAATTTAAGTCTTACTCTGTGCCCTCTGTGTGCTCTTTGGTTATTATTTTTGGAGTGCTTTTCGGATGGCGAGACTGTCTTTCAACACTTGCCGGAAAGTCTCAAAGGTAATCTGGGTCGCGGCGTCCGACTTGGCCTTTAGCGGATTGGGATGCACTTCCAGGAAAAGTCCGTCCGCGCCGGCAGCCATCGCGGCCCTAACCAAGGTCGGAACATGTTCTCGGGTGCCACCACTGGTGGTCCCCTTGGCGGCTGGCTGTTGCACGCTATGGGTGCCGTCGAATATCACCGGACAGCCGGTCTTTTGCATTTCAGGAATCCCCCGGTAGTCCACCACCAGATTATTGTAACCGAAGGTAGTTCCCCGCTCTGTCAGCCAGACGTTTTTCGCCCCAGCCTTCCACAATTTTTCCACCACATTTTCCATTTCCCAGGGCGCCATGAACTGGCCCTTCTTGACGTTAACTGCCCGGCCTGTTCGCGCCGCAGCCGTCAAAAGACTGGTCTGTCTGGAAAGAAAAGCGGGGACCTGGAGCACATCGGCCACCTTGGCGGCGGTCTTCACTTCTCCAATTTCATGGATATCCGTCAGAATGGGAATCCCCAGTTTCTTTTTCACCAAAGCCATCGCCTCGAGACCTTTTTTAATTCCAAGCCCCCGGAAGCTTTTACCTGAGGAACGATTGGCTTTGTCATAGGAGGATTTGAAAACAAGGGGAACCCGCAATTCATCCGTGATGGCCTTGATGGTCTTGGCGGCACTCAAAAGAAATTCAATCCCTTCTACAACGCAAGGGCCGGCGATCACGAAAAACTTTCCGTTTCTGCCTAACTGCGATACTTCATTCATTCAAAGTCCTTTGGCCACCAGTTGGAAGCTATTAGCTTTTGGTGATCTTTTTCGACCTGTACTTAACTGCCGCTTTTACAAATTCCCGAAATAAGGGATGGGGAGTCAGGGGCCGGCTCTTAAGTTCGGGATGGAATTGTACGCCCACGAACCAGGGGTGATTCGGTAATTCCATCATTTCCACCAGGTTGCCGTCGGGTGAAAGGCCGCAAAACTTCATGCCCTTGGCTTTCGCCTTATCCCGGTAGATGTTGTTGAATTCGTAACGGTGGCGGTGCCTTTCGTGGATAAGGCCTTGTTTATAAGCCTGATAAGCTTTGGTCCCTTTTTCCACCTTGCAGGGGTAGGAACCCAACCGCATTGTTCCGCCCATTCCCTGGATTTTCAACTGATCGGCCATCATGGAAATGATCTCGTCCGGTGTATTCGAGTTAAATTCCCCGCTGTTCGCCTGTTTCAAACCCATTACGTCGCGGGCGAATTCGATAACCGCGCATTGCATCCCTAGGCAGATTCCGAAAAAGGGAATCTTTCTTTCCCGGGCGTACTTGATGACCGCGATCTTTCCCTCGATGCCCCTGTCCCCGAATCCTCCCGGCACCAGCACCCCCGAAATGCCTTTCAACATGGCCGCGGGTCCTATTTTCTCAACCTCTTCCGAATCCACCCAGCGTAATTTCACCTTCGCCCGGTTGGGCACGCCCGCGTGAATGAAGGACTCGATAATGGATTTATAGGCATCGTGCAGTTCCACGTACTTGCCCACGATGGCGATTTCCACTTCCCGTTGGGGGTGATAAATTTGCTGAACGTATTTGCCCCAGGGACCCATATTGGCGTGAGGACCCGCTCTCAATTTTAATTTCTTGATGATGAAATCATCCAGACCTTGCAAATGGAACAGGAGAGGAACTTCGTAAATGGACTTGGCATCCACCGCCTCAAACACCGCGCCCGACTCGACGTTACAAAAGAGAGAGATTTTCGCCCGAACTTCCTCGCTAAGTTCCCGGGAAGTGCGGCAAAGGATCATATCGGGCTGGATACCAATGCCGCGCAGTTCGGCTACGGTTTTTTGGGTGGGTTTCGTCTTCAGTTCGCCCGCTGCGGTTATATAGGGAATGAGGGTTAAGTGAATATTGAAGGTATTGTCTTTTCCCACGTCAAACCGAAATTGGCGGATGGCTTCCAAAAAGGGCAGGCTTTCGATGTCACCCACTGTCCCGCCCACTTCCACGATGCAAACATCAACTTTCTGTTCTTGGGAAATCTTGAGAATGGCTTCCTTGATCTCATTGGTAATGTGAGGAACCACCTGAACCGTCTTGCCCAGATAATCGCCCTTGCGCTCCTTGGAAATAACCGCGTTATAGATCTTGCCACTGGTCACGTTGTTGGACCGGCCGAGTTTTACAGATAAGAAGCGCTCATAATGGCCCAGGTCCAGGTCGGTTTCGGCGCCGTCATCCAACACGAACACTTCCCCATGCTGATAGGGGCTCATAGTGCCGGGATCCACGTTGAGATAGGGGTCGAATTTGGCGATAGTGACCTTCAAACCACGGGATTCCAGAAGTCTTCCGATTGAAGCTGAAGCGATACCCTTACCCAGGGATGAAACCACGCCGCCGGTCACAAAAATATACTTAGTCATTAACCTTCTCCAATGAACCTGATTTTATTTTTTCCTCAAAAATCTTTCGACCTTTTTAACATCCGCGGGAACATCTACCGCGATAGATTCAACTTTTCTTATGGCCGCGCGGATCATGACTCCGTTTTCCATAGCCCGCAGCTGCTCCAATGTCTCCGTCAATTCCAGAGGCGTGGGTTTCAAAGTCGCCATCAATTGCAGCCAGGCCGGGCGGTATCCATATAGGCCCATATGCTTGTAGGCCTTGGGCATTCCACCATCCCGGGGATGGGGTATGGGCGCCCGCGAGAAATATAACACATCCCCTTTGGAGCCAAGCACGGCCTTGACCACGTTGGGGTCCAACCATTCTTTTTTATCCAACAATGGTATGACGACCGTGGACATCAAAACACGATGGTCCTTTTCAAGCACTTCCACGGCCGCGTCAATGGCCTGAGGCGCCATAACCGGCTCGTCCCCCTGGATATTCACCACGATATCTACCTGCTGATCCCGCACGGCGTAAGCGATCCGATCGGTTCCCGACTTCAACGAGGGCGGCGTCATCACCGCCCTGGCCCCGGCTTTTTCAACCACGTCCGCGATCCTCTTGTCATCAGTAGCCACCCAAACTTCGGTCAGACGCTTGGCCTTCCGGGACTGCCTGACCACCCGCACGATCATGGGCACGCCCCCGATGAGCGCTAAGGGCTTGCCGGGAAACCTTTGGGCCCCATAACGTGAGGGAATGACCCCGATGACCTTATTTTTTGCCATAGCGGTCCTTGACGATCTCAATGAGGTTGGTGGTGGAACGGCCCTCAACCACTGGGATATTCATGACCTTTCCACCCCAGGATTTCACTAGGTCGGCGCCAATGATCTTGTCGATAGCCCAGTCGCCACCCTTGACCAGGACGTCGGGCTTTAGAATATTGATGATGTTGTAGGGATCATCTTCCCCAAAGAAAGACACATAATCCACGCAATCCAGCGCCAGGAGCATTTCGGCCCTTTCCTCCAGGGGTAGGAGGGGTTTCAGGGGGCCCTTGATGCGCTTCACCGAGGCGTCACTGTTGAGGCCCACCACCAGCAGGTCCCCCTGCTTGCGGGCTTCCTTGAGGTAGGTCACATGGCCTAAATGCAATAAATCGAAAACACCGTTGGTGAAGACGACTTTTTTGCCTTGGGATTTTTGAAGTCTTAGGATCGGCGCTAACTTGGTAGGTTCTAAAAAATGTTCCAATTCATCTCTACTTCACTTGGGATGGGTAATTATAGGGAATGGGGTCTGTTCTGGCAAGTTTTCAAATTTTTCGTGGAACATCGGTTCTGTTCCACGTTTTTAAATTTTCTTCCGCTTCAGGCCGTCTTCAATACTAACTTCACCACCTGGGGACGGCAAAGGGTACGCAGGGGGGGGAACCCGCCAATGCCCCGGTGAATAAAAAGGGTGACTCCCTTTTCCCTCATGAACCCCGCGGCGAATTTACGTCCCTGGACAGTTGGAATGATCAATGGTCCCACGATGGGAAAGCAAATCTGTCCCCCATGGCAATGGCCGGAAATCTGCAAATTCACCTTCAGTTTCTTGGCCAAATAAAAATGGTCGGGCTGATGGGCTAAAAGGATTTTGGCGTCGCCTTTCGCGTTTAAAAGCGGAGTAACATCCTTTTTTCCCTCCCATAAATCATCGGCGCCAAGCAGGGCAAGAGTCTTGCCCTTGCGTTTCAAGTAAACCACCTCGTTTTGAAGCACCTTGATTCCGTCCCCCTCTAAAACCTTTCGCATGGCAGGCCCATCAGCCCAATGGTCGTGATTTCCCAGGAGCGCATAAACGCCCATGGGAGCCTTAAAGCCCTTCAACAATCCCTTCATCGGGGCGATGTCTTTGATGTGGGAAACGAAGTCCCCCGTGAGGGCAAAGAAATCGGGCTTAAGCTTTTTTGCCTCGTCGAAAACCATCCGCAGGTAATCCTTGTGGATATATTTTCCATAATGGATATCCGAAACCTGGACCAGGGAAAGGCCCGAAAACTCCTTGGGCCAACCGGGCAAGTAAAGGTCATATTCCACCACCTCCAGGTCATAAACCTGGTTATCGATATAGATGTTTTCCAGGAAACCTAAAGGCAGTTTCCATCGGGGAGGATGGTTGGGGAAAATTTGGCGGGTCATGCGGGCGTCCACGGGCTGGCGTCGGACCCAATACCATTCGATGTGGTTCGCCGCCATTAAAAACACCCATAGGACCAAACCGACGATGAAAAGTTTCCAGGAGAAAGACAGGCCAAGAAAAACCTCCGGCCTGAAATCCCAGGCATGGGCGAGCCCCAGGATCAAAGCTAAATCGAGGGCGAACAAGAAAATGGTCCAGGAAATGACCCACATGGCTTCCGGTATGACCCTCAAAGGATGAAAACTGACCCGGTTCACGAGGAAAATAAAAATCAGGAACTGGCATAGAAGGAATAACCAAAAAAGCGGTTGGAGGGCCATCTCTCAGCGGTTCATTTCTTCCAGGAGGCGCTGGGTCAATTCTTCCGCCGAGACGGTCGCCACGCCCAGTTTTTCGACCTCAATTCCAGCGGCGTAATTGGCTAGCGTGGCCGCCTGAAGCAGGGACGCGCCCGCGGTAAGAGCCAAGGTCAGGGTGGCGATGACGGTGTCTCCCGCTCCTGAAACGTCGTAAACTTCCCGGGCCACGGTGGGGATCGTCCGGGGCGGCTGGCCATTTTCGAATATTGTCATGCCATGCTCGCTTCGGGTCAGCACCACCGCGCGGCACTCCAATTTTTTCATCACCTTCTGCCCGATGCTCTCGAAATCCTGCCCGTCGGCCTCGGGCCCCAGGGCCTCCGTTACTTCTTTCATGTTGGGCTTCATGACGGTGACGCCCTTGAACTCAAAAAAATTGTGGAATTTCGGGTCTACCGTGATGATTTTTTTCTTGGACTTGGCGAAAGCGATAATTTTACGGATGACCCGGGAGGTCAGGAGGCCCTTGTTGTAATCCTCGAAAATAACCCCATCCGCGTCTTTGATTTCCTGGATGGCCTTGCTGACAATTTGATCGGCTTGTTGGTTGGTGAGGTCGGCTTTCACTTCCCTGTCGTAGCGAACGACCTGCTGGGTATTGGCGATAACGCGGGTTTTTTCCGTGGTCGGCCTGTCTCCCAGGGCCAACAACCCCCTCGTTTGAACTTGGCGGTTTTTCAACTGCCGGATTAACTCTTTCCCCGCCGAATCACGGCCCATGGTGCCGATAATGGAGGATTTCCCTCCCAGGGCGGTGATGTTGCAGGCCACGTTGGCCGCCCCACCCGGGATCTTCTTGTCGTCTTCGTTGATCTCAACCACGGGGATAGGCGCCTCGGGAGAAATACGGGCCACCGATCCCTGGATATAGACGTCCAACATGACGTCACCAACGACAACGACTTTCTTGTTTTGAAGGGCCCCCACCAGGGCTAATAATTCGGATTTATCCACCGAGGAAAGGATGGTTTTGTTTTTCACGGAAGGAAGTTCTCGTTTCTAAAAGTTGAATGAGGCGTTCCCGGTTTTATCGAACTAAAAATTCCCCACGGGAAACGATGGCACATTTTAGCTCCGCCCCTGGGATTTATCCATATAATGAGTCAAATTCAAGCCTTCCAGCCTTAAGGTCCTCATGAAAAAATCCTCAAACCAAACCGCTTTCCTGGATTCTCCTCGGGGGATTGTGATCGCCTTGGGACTCCTCTTTCTTTTTCGTTTGGGATTCGGTCTTTGTTCGAATATCAGCGGCGATGATCCAAGGCAAACCTACCTGATCGGTTTGAAATATGCCTGCACCGGTTCCTGGCCTTACTTTGGGCCTGATGTTGTGGAGGGTATGCAGGTCCCCGGGGCCCTGGAAGGATTAATCGTTGGCCTCCCCCTGAGAATTCTATCCATACCTGAAGCCTCCTATCTTCTATTGAACCTCTTATCCTTCGGAGCTTTGTGTTTGTTAGCCTGGTATTTTTCCAAACGCCTTCCGAAATGTCCCAAGTGGCTTCTTTGGGGATGGCTTATGACCTCCCCCTGGACTTTGGACTTTTCCACTAATATCCTCAACGTTTCCTATGTTTTATTCGGCTCCGTACTTTTCTTCCTGGGCTTTTTCGAAACCATCCCTAACCTTTCCCTGAAAATCATCTCTCCCCGGCTTTGTTTTTTCATGATGGGTTTTGGCTGGTTATGGATCGCCCAATTCCACCTTTCCTATGTTTTATTGGGGCCTTTTGTCCTTTTCACTTTTATTCTCAAGGCGAAAACACGGCCTTCCACCCTACCAGCTTCCTTGGCTTTGTTTCTTTTGGGATGTCTAGCCTCTGGAAGTTTTCTCTTCCCAACCTATCTCCAATACGGTTTCCACCAGGGATCCGGCGGAACCCAGGAAGCCTTGTCTTTCAACCCCTCTAATCTCCTGGAAGTTTTTACAATCCTGGCCCGTTATTTCTCCTTGGCCAGTTGTGAAATCCCCCGTTTCATTGGGGCGCATACCGACGAGCGCCTGGCCTTCCTCAAGGAATACATATGGGTAGGGCCCTTTGCCATTGCAGCCTTCATCCTAGGAATCCTTCAACCAGTCATCATGTTGTTTTCAGGCTTGCGGAAAAAGCACCCACAAAAGGATTGGACCTCCGTAAAGACCCTGGCTTGGACAACCTTTCTACTCATCTATTTGAGCTTTCTTTTTACCTTCAAAACCCCAGCCTCCCACACCTATTACCTCACCTTGCCCGTCGTGATGTTTTACGCTTTTTATGTCTTCAGCCCGTGGACTTCCAAAAATTGGTTCCTGGCCACCGCGAAAGTCCTTTTGGTATGCAACCTGGTTTTTCATGTGGGCTTGGCTTTCGACAACTTCCAAAAGAAATCACTCTACAAGGAGAGGGATCTAATCGTGAGGGCCATGCAGGAAAAGAACTACCACTTGATGGGCGAGCGCCGGACTAACGCGCTTTACTAACACCAGTCAACAGCCGACAGTCCGTAGTCGACAGATAAAACGACTAATCACAAAAGAAGATAATTCTTGGCTGTCGACTGTCGACTATTTGATGGGCGGCAGGTTAGCCTCCAGCAGATCCACGTCAATACTTCCAATTACAATTCCGGTCTGAATCTTTACCGGAATGTGCCGTGAATCGGCGGTCACCCAACAATCAATATCCTCATTCGTGCGAAAGATCGTCCCCTGTTTGATGATCGGCTTGATGCGAAGGCAATCAAAGGTGCCCGCGGGAACGGTGATTTTTTCCTGCTTTACCACGTTCACGTATAAATGGTAATTCTTCCCGCCGGACATGGTCGGAATGTCATAGGTTTTCCCAATTTCCATGGGTAATAACCGAAAATAGTAGAAACAGGAAATAATGTCCTGCGAAAAGGGGGCTATTTCCATGTTCTCGGGGGCGTCCTCGTTGTGTAACCGCACGGCCTTGTGCTTGATCTGGTCGAAGGTTTCCAAATTATGGGCCTTATAGTTTCCCTCCACGACCTTGTTCTGGAACTTCCAAGGGATGAAATCCACCGAGTCGAAATAACTGGTTTGCAGGTCATTGACGTCGAAAATACTACTCAATGGCAAGACCGCGTTCGCGCGGATGATCAAAGGAACACAGGGTCTTTTATTAACCGTCGTGTAATCCCCCACTTCCATGCTTCCATAACCGCCCAGGATGGAAAGTGCCCTGATCTCAAACTTCAATTTTTCTCCCGGGGCGAAAGCGTTGTTCACCTTGGGACGGGCAACTTTATCCACCTTTTGCGGTGCCGGTTCCGCGGTTGGGGTTGGGAATGGTGTCGTAACCGGTTGGGGTGTTTTACTAACCTTGGGCCTTTTGGCCTTGGCCGGAGGGAGCACAACCTTCTGCCTCAGCTCATCCGGGCTAGG
Source organism: candidate division FCPU426 bacterium (assembly GCA_003152075.1). GTDB lineage: Bacteria > Oederibacteriota > Muellerivitia > Muellerivitales > Muellerivitaceae > PALSA-1180. Next base: position 43,157 of record PLZG01000067.1, on the reverse strand, counting down.
AAAATAAACAGGGTCAACAATATTGATAACCGTGTCCTTAACGGGATCCTTCCTCGAATTCAAATGATTGGCCCTAACGATCTTGGAGGCTTTGGAGGTGCTTCCATAAAATCTCTGGGAGATAGTCTTGAAGCTGTCCCCTTCCTGCACTTTGTATTCAAAAACGGGAGGACCTTCCATTTCAACGGCTTGGGAGGCCGCATCCGGGACCTTTCCCCCCTTGGCCGCGACATAGTGGGTACCACCCTTGGCGACAAAGAGGAGGGAGCAGCCTTGGAAAACAGGCAGGAACAGAAGCAAACCCAATATTAGTCGTCGGTCGGCAGTCGATGGTCGACAGATTTCACCACGCCAAAAATCCTTTTTCATGGGCCCATTTTACTTGGATTATTTACAGGGAAGGTAAAAAAGCAGGTTAACCAAGGTTACCGTGAACCAGAGGCGGTTTCTTTCATTTTGGGTAAAGTGGCTTCCAAAAGGGTGGCCTCCACGTGGCCGATAAAAATAGCGCTTCGGACCAAAATCGGAATGCGCCGCTCGTCATCCGTTAGCCAGATGTCGATGTCGTCGGTGTTCCGAAAAACGGTCGCGTACCGTACATGGGGTTTGATGTGAATGCAGTCGAAGGTCCCAAAAGGGATGGAGATTCGTTCTTTGTTGAGGACTTCCACGATCAAGTTGTAATTCTTGCCCCCGGCCTGGGTCGGAATGGAATAGTTTTCCCCCACCTTCATCGGTAGCAGGCGGAAATAATAGAAACAAGAAATGATGTCCTGGGTAAAGGGGGCGGTATCGATTTCCTCGGAGGGCTTATCCTTGCGAGTCCGTTCCACCCTATGCCGAAGCTGGTCGTATAGTTCCAGGTTCTGGGCTTTGTGTTTCCCTTCCAGAACGTCGTTCTGGAACTTCCAGGAGATGAAATCCACCGCGTCAAAGAAACTGGTTTGAACATCATGCACCTGGTAAATCATGCTAAAGGGAAACGCCGTTGTGGCCTTGGCAATTAAAGGATAACAGGGACGCCCCTTGACGGTTTCCGAACCCCCCACCTCCAGAACCCCGTAGCCTCCCAGCATGGAAAGAGCCCTGACCTCAAACCTAAGCTTTTCACCCGGTCCAAAAGCGTGGTTCACCCTGGGTCTTGGGACATTCGTGATGTTTTCAGGTGTGGTATCCAGGCGGGAGATGGGTGGCTTATCTAGGTCCTCTTCCTCGTTGGCTTTCGTTTTCTTTTTCTTAACCAGATCTTTGGGATTGGGGAAGTTGAGGGGATCAGGAACTTTTAGAACCCGGCCCGGAGTTAAAGGGCTATCTGGTTTCAAGCCGTTGGCCTTGGCCAATTTCCCGGTTTTTGAGGCGTGCCCGTAATAAATTAAGGCCACCGAATCCAAGGTGTCTCCTTCCTGGGCCTTGTATTTCAATACCACCTGCTTTTTCATTTGGGAAGAAAGGGATTTCGCGGGCGGGGCCTCGTCCACTTTGTTTTCCACGTAATGGGTTTGAGCCTTTTCCACGAACAAAAGGGTGCAACCAGGAAGGATAAAAAGACAGAAAATGAAAAGTGTGAAAGTGCAAAGGTTTAAAGGTGCAGTTAATTTCTTCATGCGGGGATTATACAAATCCCGCTTCCTACGTCTCAATGACGAGCGGCTTTCCGGATGTATTTTTCCATGGCCTGGAAAACTTCCTGCACCGTGATGGCGTCCATGGGGTCGTGCTTTCCGCAATAACCCCTCAAGCAGTCGGGGCACTTCAGGTTCTTCGGCATCAAAATAGTGGCGTCATTACCCCAGGGTCCCCATCGGACGGGGGTTGTTTCCGGAATAGGGCAAAAGAGGGAGACGGTGGGGGTTCCCACAGCGGCCGCCAGGTGCATGGTGCCGGTAGAGCCGGAAAGAAAACAAGCCGCCCTTTCGTAAATGGCCGCTAAATGGCGCAACCCACATTCACCAATAATCAGAATGGGTTTTTGTTCCTCGGGCAGGGAGCCGTGTTGCAGGGTCACTTTGGAAATAAGAGGGGTCTCATCCTTCCCGGCCGTAATTACGACCCGGAGCCCCTTTTGCTGGCTTAGGTGCGCAACGATTTGGCCATAAAGAACCGGGTTCCAATTCAAGGCCGAACCCTTGTGCCCGGGATGGACCACCACGTAAGGAGTGCCAGGTTGGATTCCCTTTTCCTTGAGCAGGTCCTTGGCGAAAGCCCTCTCCGAATCACTTAAGGGGAATTCTATTTTTATATTGCCCGCGTTGATCCCCATGGGCTTGAGGAGGTCTAGATTGTATTCCACCTCGTGGCGGTCGGCGGCGGAACGGTGGACCTTAATCTTTTCGGTAAAAAGAAAACTGTACCAACGATAGGCGGTTCCAATGCGGACAGGAACCCCCGCCAGCCACGCGGCCAGGGCCTGTTGGAAACGGGGATAAAGGGCGACAAAAACATCAATCTCCATTTTTTTGAACCGGTCGGCTAGCTGGAGGAAATTTTCCCCTTTCTCATAAAGCTCCACCGCGTCAACTGAAGAGTGGCCCTGGACAATTTCCTGAGCGTAGGGGCTTACGAGGGCGATAAGTTTGGCGTAGGGGAACGCTTTTTTGAGGGTTTGGAAAACGGGGAGGGATAAAAGAAGGTCGCCGATCTTGTCGGTGCGCGCGATCAACACGTTTCTCAAGGTCTTAGTCCCGATCAAAGGCTCACTCCCAGTTTATTTCGCAGTCGAGCCATATTTTTCGAGAATTTCCTTGATGAGATTCTTGGAAGCATGATCCTTAGGGTCACCCACCACGGCTACCGTACCGCCGTAGGAAGCCACCGTGTCCTTTTCGGGAACCGTATCCGGCGTGTAGTCGGTGCCCTTGGCCTGGATGTGAGGCTTGAGTTTCAAGAGCAAGGGTGTCACCGTGTCGTCCTCAAAGGGCGTGACAAAATCCACCATTTCAAAGGCCGATAAAATACCCAGCCGGTCCTCCAGGGGGAGAAGCGGTCTCTCTTTTCCTTTCAGCCGGCGGATGGAATCATCTGAATTTACGGCCAAAACCAGCACATCGCCTAGGGCTTTGGCGCCCCTCAAGTAACGAACATGGCCCACGTGGAGCAGGTCGAAACAACCGTTGGTGAAGACAATTTTCTTCCCCTGGGCCTTCAAGGCCTCGAGCTTTTTGGAAAGTTCATCATGATTTAGGATAACTTCTGCCATTTTTCTCCCAAATAATTCTCATCTTGGCCTAAGAATTTTAAAACACCGTCCTTAGTATGCCATAAGCGTCAAAATAAAAATGAGATAGTACAACAGGAGTAATTCTTTTGGTTTTTTGATAATAAACAGAATAAACGAAAAAATGAATAAAATGCATCGGAAAGATGTCCCAACCTTGATAAAGATGGTATCCCGCTTGGATCAACGCGCTCAACAAAACAACCAAGAAACCTTTACGGATAAAAAAATTTAGCTCGGTCATAAAAAAAGAACGCATGATCAATTCTTCAAAAACAGGATTTAAAAAGATAAATGGAATGATCAAGTAAAAAGGCAATATCCCAAGGGAATTATTGAAGGCTTTAAGGAGGTGCATATCAATGTTTGGATTAGGGTTTTTGAAAACAAAATGGCCAAACAAATACTGAATTGTCGCACAAAAAGCGATTCCGATAAGGCTCCCAAAAGATAAAGTCAAGGAATGTAAAAAATCTTTTACCTTGAAAGAAAGCCCGAAGTTCAAAAGACTTTCTCCTCTATCCAGCAAAACAAATGCAAGCAGAACCAGACAGAGAATTTCATAAAAAAGAAGCCAGGTAATTCTCAAAGTAAAAAAGATTGGATCGGAAAAAAGGGATGGCTCACGGACGAAAACAAGACAACCGTAATAGGCGTTTCCTGCGGAAAAAAGCATGAAAAGAATAAAATATAATAGCCGTTTGTTCCTAAGATAAAAATCCGAAATCTTCATTCAAAACCCCAAGGTTAAGGCTTTCGATTTATTTATTAGATGAGCCGCCGGACTTTAGGGCCTTTAGAACTTCCTGTGGGTTCGTCGTGGCCGTTCCCCGCTTGGCCACCACCAACCCCGCCGCCACCGTTGCCAGTGAAGCGGCCATAGTTAAATCCGCTCCAGCCGCCAAGGATAATGTAACCGTAATGGCAACCGTGTCCCCCGCGCCCGTCGGGTCAACCGGTTGGTCGATACCATAAACCGGAAGGTGAGTTATGCCACCTTTCGCGTCGAAAATGCTCATACCTTGAGGCCCCCTAGTTATGAGAACATTGCACTCAAGCTTTTTCTGCAAAATTTGCCCGGCCCTCAAGAGGCTTTCGTCATCGCGGATTTCCAGGCCCGCCGCCGGACCCGCTTCGGATACGTTAGGGGTAATAAGTGTAACGCCCTGATAGGAAGGCAGGTGGTAACGGGAATCCACCGTGATGATTTTTCCCGCGAATGCTGAAAGCAATGACCGGCGCACAGTCTCGGTCATAGCCCCCAATCCGTAGTCAGAGATCAGCAGGGCGTCCATCTTGGTGGCCAGGGCGGTAATACGGCCCACCAGTTTGGCCTCTACCGCTTTGGAAACGTCCTTGTCCTCGTAGCGGTCGACCCGGATGACCTGTTGTTTGGCCGTGTGGTGGGCCCCCGCCATGATCCGGCTTTTCACCGTGGTGGGCCTGTCCTTGACCGTGATGATACCGGAGTTGTCCACCTTCTTCATTTTGAAATAATCCAGCAGCTTCCCACCCTGTTCGTCATCCCCCACCACTCCCAGGGGGAACACCTGCGCCCCCATGTCGGCGGCGTTGTTAACCGCGTTGGCCGCCCCGCCGGGAAGAATGTCGGTGTGCGTGTAACGAAGGATCAGGACCGGCGCTTCCCGGGAAATGCGCTCGGTAACGCCGTAAATAGCCTCGTCCACCACCAGGTCGCCTGCCACCATCAGGCGAATTTTGGGGAATTTTTTCAAAAGCGCCTGGCTCTTAGCCATAAAACCAGAGGGAAAATTTGCTTTCTTCACACGTTCACCCTTTACTTGAATTCATCCGCTTAATTTTAAATTACGGAATTTTCACTTCGTGAAAATGACCACAATTCAAAATTCAACATTCAAAATTGCTGCTCAACGATCCACTTGGCAGCTAGGAGGATACCAGAAACCACAACCGTCCTTCCCGACCCTAAACGTCCCAGCTGTTTTTCACTCTTCCGGCCCTTACCTGTCCTCACCAATATCCCCGCGGCCACACCGGCTTTTTTAGCTAACATCAAGTCGTCTATTTTATCCCCTATCACGTAGCTTCGCTTCAAATCGAGGGGATAAAGCCGGGCGGCTTTTTTAACCATTCCCAGATTGGGTTTGCGGCAATCGCAATTAATCGCCAACGATTTTACTTTGCCTTGCGGGTAATGGGGACAATAAAAGAAGCGGTCCACCCGCGCCCCTTTGGCTTTCAAAAGAGTTTGGATTTTCCGGTTCGCCTTTTTCACCGAGGTCTCGGTAAAGTAGCCCCTCGCCACGCCGGATTGGTTGGAAACCACGAATAGCCGGAATCCCCCTCCCCGCAAGAGTTTGAGGGCCTCTGCGCTCCCCGGGAAAAGCCTCACTTGGGAAGGCTGGCTTAAGAAGTCCGCGTCGTGAATAAGGGTGCCATCCCGATCCAAAAAAACAGCGGGTTTTCGCGGGGCTTTCTTTTTCATTCGAAGGAGGGGGTGGAGGAGGAGCGGAACTGCATCTTGTACAGTTTCGCGTAAAGGCCGCGCTTGGCCAAGAGGGCGCCGTGTTTGCCTTGCTCTACGATTCGACCCTTGTCGATGACGAGTATCCGGTGGGCCTTATGGACCGTGGAAAGCCGGTGGGCGATGACGATAGTGGTACGGTGGCCCATCAACTCATTGAGGGCCTTCTGGACCAACTGCTCGCTTTCCGTGTCCAGGGCGGAGGTAGCCTCATCTAGGATCATGACCGGTGGGTTTTTCAAAATGGCCCTGGCGATGGCCAGACGCTGGCGTTGGCCCCCGGAAAGCTTGATGCCCCGGTCGCCGATCAAGGTGTTGAAGCCATTGGGGCTGTTGTCGATAAAATCCTTGGCGTAGGCCGCCTTGGCGGCTTCCTGAACATCCCAAAAGGAAGCGCCAGGCCGCCCATAGGCGATGTTCTTCATGATGGAATCGTGGAAGAGGATGGTTTCCTGGGTGACGATTCCGATATGTGATCGCAAGGAGGTTAGTTTGACCTGGGAGATATCCTTTCCATCCCAAAGAATTTGTCCCGATTTGGGTTGGTAAAAACGGGGAATGAGATCGACAAGGGTTGTTTTGCCACCCCCCGAAGGGCCGACCAGCGCCAGCACTTCCCCTTTTTTCACCGAAAAGGAAATGCTCTTCAAAATAGGATGGCCCGGCAGGTACTCAAAGCTGACGTCCTTGAATTCCAAGGTTTTATGAAGAGGCTTGATCTCCATTGCACCCTTGGCATCCACCATCGGGTCCACCGTGTCCATAACTTCGAAGCATCTCTCCGCCGAAGCCAGGGAATGCTGAAGCCCACCCCAAAGGCCGTTGAAATTTTTCAAGTAAGGATAAAGCGTAAGCGTACCGCCCAAGAAGGAAATGAAATCCCCCCCTGTGAGACTGTTTTGGAAAAGCGCGCGATGTCCCATCCAAGCGATGAGACCCAACAAAACGGTTGTCGCGATGACTTCCACGATTGGCGAGGAAGCCGCAAAGGCCAAATTAACCCGCATAGCGGCCCCAAAAAACTTGTTATTGGTTTCCTCGAATTTCCGCTTCTCAAAGTTCTCCATCCCGAAAGCCTTGACGACCCTTATACCCGACAGGGTCTCGTGAAGCTGGGAATTCAGGTCCGCCAGGAACTGCTGGCCTTCCCCCGAGGAACGGCGAATCTTGCGACCGTAGCGAAAAATGGGATAAAGCACCGCGGGAATAACGAAGAGAGCTATGAGGGCCAATTGCCAATCTCGGTAAATCAAAAAGGCGGCTAGGGCAACCACCATCAAAGCCGAGTATGTTCCTTGCCCCACCACGTTCATCAAGGAATCCTGCAACACCTGCACGTCGTTGGTGATGCGGGCTGCCAAGCTTCCCGTGCGCTGAACGTTGAAATAAGACATGGGCAATTTGAGGAAATGAACGTAAAGGTCGTTGCGAAGACGCTGGACCACCCGCTGGCCCAGGTATCGGTTGAGATAATCCTGACCGAAACCGCTAAGAGAACGGATAAGAGCCGCAATAAACGTGATTGGGAGGATCCAGGCTACTAAGTGATAAAAAGTACCAGTTGGATCATCAGTCTTGAGAAAGGCGCCGTCGTAAATAGGTTTCAATTGATACATCACGAAGGTAGTGGAAAGGGCCGAGCCCACCATGCAGACTAGGGCGAGAGTAACTTTTCCCTTGTTATCCCTTAAATAAGCTAAGAGCCTAAGGTAAAGCTTGAATGATTCTTTGAAATTGCCGGATTGGTCAGCCATGGTCTTCCTTGGAAATTAAAAAAGCCCGGACATCCGTCCGGGCTTCACGGGAAACTATTCTAACGAAGAACCGATAAAAACTCAAAAGCGAGCTTTTCCGGAGGTTTTCAGCGTTTGTCGATAGGAACGTAATGCTGGTCGCGGGCGCCCAGATACTCGGCGCGGGGACGAATGAGCCGGTTGTGGGCCAACTGCTCACAGACGTGGGCCGACCAGCCCGTGATGCGGCTGCAGGCGAATATCGGCGTGAAGATGTCGGTGGGAATGCCCAAGTAGTGGTAGGTAGAAGCTGAGTAGAAATCCACGTTGGGCAGGAGGTTCTTTTCCTTTTGAACGACCGAGTCGATCACGCGGGACATCTCGTACCATTTCGTCTCGCCCTTGAGCTTGCCCATGGCCTCGGAAAGTTTCATTAAATGCTTAGCCCGGGGATCGCCGTTCTTGTAGACGCGGTGGCCGAATCCCATGATTTTTTCCTTACGAACTAACGCGTCCTTGATCCAAGCCTCAACCTTGGAGGCGTCGCCCACCTTTTGCAGCATGATCATCACCTGCTCATTGGCCCCGCCATGGAGGGAACCCTTAAGGGTGCCAATGGCCGAAGTGATAGCCGAGTGAAGGTCGCTCAAGGTGGCGGCCGTCACGCGAGCCGAAAAGGTGGAGGCGTTGAGTTCGTGGTCAGCGTGCAGGATCAGGCAAACGTCAAAGGTCTTCACCGAAACCTCGTCCGGTTCCTTACCGGTGAGCATGTAAAGGAAGTTCCAGGCCTGGCTCTTCCCCGGTTTAGGATCCAGGATTTCTTTCTTGTTTCTCATGCGGTCAAAGGCCGCGACCAGGGTTGGGATCTGGCCCGTCAGGCGGACGGACTTCCTTAAATTGGCCTCGTTGCTGTTGTCCTTGGCGTCCGGGTCGTTGAAGGAAAGAGTTGAAACGGCTGTCCTCAGCCAGTCCATAGGCGGCACGTTGAGGGGAAATTGCTTGATGATTTTCCAGGAAGCCTCGGGCACCTTGCCCTGTTCAGCCACTTCCTTTTCAAGCTTTTCCAGCTGGGCGCGATTGGGCAATTGGCCATAAAACAAAAGGTAAGTCACCTCGCCGAAGGTGGCCTTTTCCGCCAGTTCGTCGATGTTATAACCGCGGTAAGCCAGAACCCCGTTCTCGATGGAGCATACTGAAGTGCTGGTCGCGATAATGTCTTCTAAACCTTTTTCCGCGATGGAAAGTTCTTTGGTCGCCATAAAAACCCCTTAAAAACAGCTGTCGGCAGTCAGTCGTCAGCGGTCATATTATGAATCAAATCCTAATACTCATTCAATCCACCCCCACAGCTGACAACTGGGAACTAACAACCGTTAGCTGGTGTCCTACTTTTGCGCCTGGACCTCAATGGTAACCGACCTCTGTTCCACGTCGTTCGTCTCAACAATGATTTGATCCTTGCCGTCGCTGTCTTTCGGAAGGTTCTTCACAACCGAGGCAATCACTGAGAACTGGTCACCGTTAGGCCCCCTGGTTTTTTTGACGGAAGGCCGGGCCAAGTGCTTGACGGACCTTACGTCGCGAATCTGGAATCCCTTGGGAGGATCGACCGTGAGTTGAATAGTGACCGGGCTATCCTGATGCGGGGAGAAGGAAAAAAACTCGGGTTGGTATTGGACCCTTCCCACTACCTTACCCATGACTTGGATCCTGATTTCCGGTTTCTTGGGACTGCTGGTCTTGACGACAATTTCATCCGCAACGGTTCCAATAGGCTGGGTGGCGGGCAGGCTGACCATCAGGGTAGCACCGTAGCGTTTTTGCTCCTTGGGGACGGGTTGGCCGGGAACCGGAGCGGGCGCCGGGGCATTTTCAGTCACCGGAGCTAGGCTGGTAACGGTTACAACCTTGTTAGCGCTCTCAGCCGAAAGAATGGTCAAAGGCGCGCCCGGTTTCCCCAGTATCTTAATGGAAGTGTCATGAGCTTCCTTGAATTTGACGTTGTAAAGGTAAACCCGGTCCGGTTGGACATCCACGTCCCGCACCACCGTCATGTCGAGCTTTAATTGGAAATTGGGGTTAACGGGATCATTGCAGGAAATCGTAATGACCTTGGTTGCGTGGCCCGGCCGGTTAGCCGTGTGGTAGGTTGCGAGAATGGTGCCCCGCCCGCCCGCCGGAATTTCCACGGGAAGCGTCGCGGCCTCATCCTTCGATCCTTGCTTCTTCAGAACCGCCGCGGTACAACCGCAAGAGGTTCCCACATTGGTAATTTTAAGGGCGGATTTTCCTTTGTTCCTAATTTTAAACTCATGGTGGATATCCGGCCCTTCATCCACGTCGTGAAAGTCAAAATTTGGGCTCGCGGAGAAAATCTTGGGAGCGGCGGCCATATTCACCGTTGGGGTAGCGGTGGCCGGAATCGGAGTCGGGATCGCGGAAATCACCCCTCCAGGCGCCCCCGTGTTAGTTGTTTGGGAATAGGCGAAAATTGACATAGTAAAAAGAATTAATAACGAAAAGTAAAACTTCATTCTGGGCCTCCCTAGAGTTTGACGAGGAAAAACACACGGAGTTTACCATATTTTTTTACCATTAAACCCACCAAAAAACCTAGTCAAAGATAAAAAAGTAAAGATTAACCAAGACGTTAAACCTGGGTATAAACCATTCTCATAAACGACTTTAACTAATAGTTCATCGCCCTTTTTTTGGTTGAAACGTGAGAAATGTTACCTGATTTCTATTATTAGACTACCCCGGCGAAAAAGGCCGCTCCAAGGGAGGCCCAAACCAGCCTCCCATGCCAGCTCGGATCCATCAAGTCCCGCCGAAAGGACTCCCAACCGAAACCCGCGAAAAAAACCAATACCCATTGATAGAGGACCTTCTCCATTGGCTGCGCCGGGAAGGTTCCCCAAAACAAGAACCCCAAGGTCAATAAAAAAAGAGGGGAAAAGGCGAACCGGCAGGTTCCCTTTTTGGGCGTGGCTATCAAGCCCAGCCACCCCAGAAGGAAAAAGGAGAGAAAATGTTGGGGAATCAGGAGATTATAAATTTTGTCAAAATAAAAGTGGAGGGAAAGCCACCAGGCTAAGCCGAGTAAAAAAGGCCCCGCGATAGCAAGGTTGAAAAACATTGAATTTGACATCTTTCCCGTCAAGGAATAGCGGTTCCGTCTTAATAAAAACAGGGGCATGGAAACGAAGAAAAACCACATGGCTAAAAAATAAAACCAAAAATGGATAGGAACCCCTCCCGACGCGGCTTCAAAAAAATTAAGAGACCTCCACCCCCGTGATAATAGGAAAAGGCCTAACCCAAGCCCCAATCCTCCCCATCGGATCAATTTAGATCTTTTAAATTGTTCTTTCCGGGCTTTTAAGAACGTGAGCGGCAATAAAAACGAAAAAGGAAAAAGCAACGCGAGCCCGGTCCAAACAGGGGCCAAGGCCGCGAGAAGCCACTTGCCGTCTTTTATTTTTAGGATAATTATTTCGGCGGATAAAAAAAGGACCAGCCAAACCCAATAACGGGTTTCCCCGCTGGCGCAGAGGTCCCATTGGAACTTGGAAGTCGTCAGCCACAGAAGGGGAAAAAGGCCCAAAAAGGAAAAACCCTTGGAATCGGAGAAATAATAAGCCAAGGCGCCCAAGGCCAGAATAAGAACCCCCTTGAGGAAGAGAAGAAGGGAAAAGACTTCACCTTTATGGACATGCCAACCCTGTTCCCCAAACCAAACGCAAAGGGCCAAGGCTCCCCAAATTAGATTCGCGCAAGGGAAATCCAGAATTTTTTTTCGGGGTTTGATTTTTCGTTCCGATTTTTTCATCGGTTTGATTGTAACAAACCAGTTGATAGGTGTCAGGCTCCGGGTCCCGGAAGATACTCTTGAATGACTTATGCCGATACTGATTGTTCTAAATTGTTGGTGTGTTTTGTTAAAACGAAGGCTGTCACCAAAGCCCTGTTATCCAGAACCTACTTTTGTTGATTTCATGGGGCTTGGGCGGTTAAGATACTTAAATGAACCGACGGTGGTTATTGGCAACGCTTCTACTGACTTTACCCACGCCCCTTTTGGCCCAGGACGCGCATAGTTTGGGCATCGGCTTCGCCGCCACCGCAGCTCCCATGGATTATTTCGGCGTTTATTGGAACCCCGCTTGCCTGGCCATCCCAGGCGCCGGGCCTACCTGGACCATCGCCACCGGGGGGTCCTTTTTTGACACCAGCAATTCCGGTTCGCCCATCCTCCGATACAACACCGATAACGCCATTCAATCAGGAATAGACCCCGTCAACCGATACCAGCAATATTTGGGAACCTTCGGGGCGAAATACACCACCGCCGCCGGGGGGGTCATCTTTGATCAGGAACTTAATTCCTCCTCCTCCCAGGGCGCCCTGCAATTTTTCCACGATCGTGACAACAACAGCCTCTCCACGACCGGGACCTATAGCCTAGGCATGACTCAAACCACCCAGCAAATCTACAATGTCGTTGTCAGTTACGCGAGCCAGCTTCCCATAGGGGCCGTTCCATTTTTTTCCGCCGGGGGTAGTTTGAAATATCATGACGGGGTTCAATACCAGCAGGCTTCCCTCGTGGGCACTTACCAACAGGCGGCCCCTGCCACTGGTTATACCTACACCAAGACCACTTCCACCTCGGGCCTGGGATTGAGTATTGACGCGGGTTTCTTGGCGAAATTCACTGAAGCCCTGCAGGTAGGGATGATGTTCCAAAACCTCCAATCCAATTTCAATTGGCAGGCCCAGCAACAATCTTACACATTGGACGGCTCCGGAAAAGAAACGGCCTCAGGCCCGGCTACCAACGTGACCATACCGGCGAATTTTCCCTACGCCACCAAACTTGGCTTAATGGGATCCCCGCCAGGCACGAACGTCGCGTTGGAAGGAGAGGTCGCTTGGACTCAGGGAGTGGTCAATTGGCGGGCTGGGCTTGAAAGGTTATACCCTGATAACCATATCGTAGTCCGCTTAGGGACTTTTAATGACAGGATTTCCAATTCGCAATTATGGACAATCGGCGGGGGTTATATGGTACCCAACTTCAATCTCGACTTATCTTTCTTAACCCGAAGCCTTCCGGCAATTCAGGATTCCATTACTTTCGGTATCGCTTTCGACGCGATAGTCCGGTTCTAATTCTTCAACCTTGATTTTTAACCAGCATTTCATTTTTCCCGGTTAAACCGAACCCTATTAGCCGGAGGAGGAAAGCGGTGAAATCCATGGTTTATCGGGGAAACCAAAGAGCCCTGATGGGCAGAGGAGAAATCCAGACCTTTATTGCGGGTTCTTTTCCTTCAACTTCTTATTTTTTTTTGTGTAACGGACAATGGTTTCCTTATTTTTTTTAATGAAATCCCCAAACTTGGGACCCCCGGAAGAATTTGAGGTCCATCCATCGGCAAAAGCTGGAAGGGTGAAACCTCCCAGGAACACTAAGGCCAACGATAAAACAGCTATTTGTCTCATAAAGCCCTCCTGCTTTTTAAACATTTAATAAAATAAAAAAATCCGCGATTCCCAATGATGGGAACATTTGAGGGCGGTAATGCCCCAAGTCAGCTTGACCAGCCAGTATTGGGCCCCTTTCAATCTCGACCGCAAGAGAAAAATTTTTAAGCCTAGTCTTTAAAGCTAAACTCCCTTAAGGAGGACTGATGGTGAAATGATATGGAATAGGCGCTGCCCCGTTATAGGCGGTAATCAAAAAATAATAAACATCACCGGGATTAAGCGCGGGGGACGTGGTTGTTACGACAGGCTTGGTTGCCCCAGGATCGTTTACGTAGGTACAGGTAGAGTCGAAAATGACGATGTCCAATAAATTACTGTCCGCACCTGTCGAAAAGCAATCCAAGGTGAGGGTATACATCCCCGCCGATCCCGCAGTGAATTGGTAATAATCGAAATCGCCGGTAAAACTATTGGTGCCAGCTGAACTAAGAATTCCCGAAATAACAAGGGGTGTCCCAGAAGAGACAGTACCGATATTTTCGGCGGTCGCGCAGGAATCATTGGTTCCGGTCGGTCCACCATTCGCGGGTAGTTCCATTTCCGTGTAAAGGACCGGTGAAACGGGGGTCATGGTACAGATTACAGGCTGGGTTGGAGTAGCTGTCGGAGTTGGAGTGGGGCTATTGGTTGGGGTTGCTGTTTTGGTGAGCGTAGGGGTAATTGAAAACGTGAAGGTGGGGCTCTTCGTAAAAATGGGTGAAGGAGAAAAAGTCGGCGAAGAGGTAAATATCGGCGAAAAGGTGAAAGTGGGCGAAACGGTGAAAACCGGCGAAGGGGAGAACGTGCTGGTTGCGGTGAAGATGGGTGTTTTGGTGAATGTGGGGCTCAACGTATTAGTGGGTGTAAAGGTAAGGGTAGCCAAGGGGCTGGAGGGGGAAAGGGTCAAGGTTTTTTGGCAGGCGGTCACTAATCCCATGGCCAGCAACAGTAAGATTGAAATAGTAAGACGTGGTTTCATCCGCGTTCCGAAATCGTTTTTTGGTGTAAATCAAACTGCAACAGGAAGAATTTAGACAATTCTACCACCCCTTTTGGAAATGTCTAACAAGGGGTGAATAAAAAACCGGGGTTAAAGCTTGGCTTGGATTGATGCAAAACTTGGTTTTAACGCTGGATAAAGCCTTTTAAACTCCTGATACCAGCCGTTATAAATCTGGACAGATTTTTTCCGAGGATAAGTACGGGTTACAACCTTAATAAGGTTACAAGCCTCCGATACTGAGGGATATAAACCCGAACCTACCATCGCTAATAAAGCGGCCCCAAAAGCCGGGGCTTCCTGGCTGTTCACCGTCACCACTTCTTCCCCATAGATGTCCGCTTGCAACTGCCGTTGGAAAGGATTCACCGCTCCCCCGCCGGTAGCCACCACTTGTCGGATGGGAACCTTAAGCTTGCGAAAAATCTCCAGCGAATCCCTCATGCCGAATATCATGCCCTCGAAAACCGAACGGGCGAAATGGGCCCGGCCATGCCTGGCGGATGCGCCGATAAAGGCTGCCCTCGCGTGGGGATCCTTATGCGGGGTTCGCTCCCCCATCAAGTAGGGCAGAAACAAAAGCCCCTCGCTTCCCTCGGGCGCTTTTTCGGCTAAATCACTCAGGACGTTATAGGCATCCCGGCCCGTTTTTTTGCCGATTTCCTTTTCGGTCAGGCCAAGGGTATCCCGGTACCACCGCAGGGAATAACCAGCGGAGAGCATGACCCCCATGAGGTACCATTTTTTTGGGACGCTGTGACAGAAGGTATGGACCCGCATCTTGGGATCGACCTTCACCTGGTCGGTGTGCGCGAAAAAGACACCGGAAGTTCCGATACTGGCCATTACATCCCCGGTCTTGATAATGCCGTTCCCCACCGCCCCGCAGGTGTTGTCGGCTCCGCCGCCAACAACTGGCGTTCCCCTTTTCACACCCAAAACTTTCGCAGCCGCGATAGTCAAATGGCCGCAGATCTGCTGGGATTCCACCACTTGGGGAAACCATATCAAGGGGATTCCCAGTTTCGAGAGAATTTCTTTCGACCAACAACGATTCTTTACGTCGAAGTAAAGAGTTCCCGCCGCGTCGGAAACTTCGGTTCCCAATACGCCGGTGAGTTTGTAACGGACGTAATCCTTTGGCATCAGGACTTGGGCGATTTGTTTGTAAATTTTAGGCTCGTGCTTTTTGACCCAAAGAATCTTGGGTAAGGTAAAACCCTCAAGCGCTGGATTGGAAACCCATTGGCGCAAATGGTTCTCCCCCACCTTGCGGGTAATCTCCAGACATTCCTGGTGGGTACGGGTATCGCACCAAAGCAGGGCGGGGCGCAAAACTTTGCCGTTCTTATCGAGGAACACGGAAGAATGCATCTGGCCCGAAAAACCCAGGGCTTTTACCTCTTGGGCTTTCACCCCCGACTTTTTCACGGCACCTGCGATGGCCTCAAAGGCCGCTTTTACCCAGGTATCGGGGTGCTGTTCCGCCCATCCCGGACGGGGTGTGGACAAGGGATACTCAACCATCACATTCGAGAGGATTTTGCCACCTTCCGAAACCACGATGGCTTTGGTTCCTGAGGTTCCAACGTCACAGCCGATTACGTAAGACATAAAACCCTCCAAAATTAATTACAATTCAATCGAATCATTTCTTTTTTCCAAAAAAGAACCGGTATCCAATAAAAATTATTGCGATCGAAAAAATTATCCACGCGAAAGAATAAGACTGAAAAAAATTAAAATACATAGAAACACCGATGGAAAAAGACACCAGTAACGAACATATAATTAGAAGTGTAAAATCTTTCAATACCGTTAAATCATCTTCCCCCTTGATTGCGCGAACCAATACAAATCCGAAGAGTGATATAACGATGAGGCCAAAAATTAAAGACGGATCATTAAATCTGGGCTTCATCATTTCAATAATCAATATCGCAAGAATTGGCCACAATATTGCCACCGAGGTAATCAATGACTTCTTCTTTTTTGAAGCTTTTGATTTCTTTTTCAACACTCCCCCGTTTTGAACATTAAACTTTTGTTTCAATTCATTTTTGATCCTAAGCTAGCAAAATATCCGGTCTTAGGTATTCCTTACCGCCATATTTTACCTTCAGCATCGGCCAAGAGGGTGTGGGAGTTAAGACTTCCAAACCCTTGGCCGTTACCAAAATAGTATCTTCGCTCTTAGTTCCAGTGATCGAAGGATTCCAAGCTACTGCTTGGTTCAATTGAATCTCCCGTTTTTCATTTGGGGTGGCCAGGTAATCCCTGGTTTCGTATCCGGTGGGTCCACCCTGGTGATGCTTTTTCCATTCGCCATCGAAGCCGTGCCGGGCATATTCCAACGCGCCAGCCTGAAAAACGTCCCTCGCTTCAACGCCCGGAGTCGTTTCATGCCACATGGCGCATTCCACACGAACGCAGGCTTCGTGACGGCGCTTTAGGTCCGCCGGAATCTTTCCGAAGTTAACAATACGGGTTAGGTTGGCGATAAGCCCATAACCCTTGGCGCAGATGACCATCATGACGATCTTTTTCATCTTATGCTCTGTCGGTAAAGGATGGCGGTAGCGTTTCAAACGTTCGTCGGCCCCAACCAAGATAACGGAAGCTTCTAATCCTCGTAAAAACAGTTCCCTGGAAAGTTCAGCCTCAACCCGCTGTTCAGTCCAACCGGGCTTCACTTTCCGGGCCACGACATTCACGGCTTCTCCCGAAAGCTTCCCAACCTTGCGGTACCGACTAATTTCTTCCTGGGTCAAACTCCAACGCAATTGGGCGATTTCATCCTTTAGATTCTTGGTTCCGAAAGCCCCGTCATCCGAAGCAACCTTCGACAAACCCGGGATATTCGCACCCTCATACCAGGGGTGAACCCTGTATTTAATTGGCAAGCCCTTGGCTTCTTCTTCCTTGAACCTAGGCTCCTCAATGTTATTGCACCAAAGCTCGACGCCCTTTGGAGTCACCCACAAGGAAGCCACACCCTTTTCCACGTCCGAGCGGATTCGGTTGGTCAACCCACAAGACAGCCAGGAATAGTTGGCGCGAGTGGAGAGGAGGACCCCCCGCAAGTCTTTGGCTTTGAGGAAACCCTTGAGGCGGCTGCACTTAGTTTTAAATTCATCGTTCATAAGGCCCTTTTAGCTGTCATTGCGAGGTCCAGCCCCAATCGGGGCGATTTGGACCGTGGCAATCTCACTTAAATTTTAAAACCAACTGCACAATCTGAGATTCCCACGTCGCAAAACGAGCCTATCGGCTCTGCTCCTCGGAATGACGCCGAACTGAAAAAAATTACTTTTGCCTAATAACCTCAATCGCGCATACCTTGGCGTTTTGGACCGAGGCGACAAACCTCACTTGGATCTGGCCATCAGCGTCGGGCTGGATATTCTCAAAGGTCTTATCCACAGCCTTGTCTATTCCACCTGCCTCTTTGAAAATATCGAAGTTGGGCAGAACCTTCTTCCCGTTAATAAGAATGTCGAAAACCCTTTCGCCAGGGCCCTTCACGTAGGTCTCCGCGAACTTGAGCCGGACCTTGTACTTACCGGGAAAGACGGGGAAGGTATAACCGAAATCCGCTCCCCACCGTTCAACGGTATAAAGCAGGGGGTCCTCTTTGGCCTGAATGGGCCTGCCGGTCCAAGCCGTATCCCCGGCCATGATGCCCCTTTCCCGGGACCAAACTACGCCAGCGTGATCGGTAAAGTCGTCCCCACCCGCGCGAATCCGCCAGGTGTCCTTCGGCGGCTGGGGCGTAGGAGTGGGCCGGACGGCGAATTCCACCGGGTCCGGTACCAGGTCCGGCAAGACCTCATACCAGGCGAAGTCCGCGGTGGTCTTGGACTCTTGGCCATTGGCGCTGGCGTAAAGACCGATGGCCGTGCCCGTGAACCCGCCCGCCTTCTCCCGGGAAAGATCCGCCGAGGGCGAGGCCGCCAGGGTTTTCCAAACCTTCCCGTCCGCCGACCAGGCGAATTGGTAGCGGTCTTCGGCGCCGGAGATCTCCAGTTGGACCTTACCGCCGTCAAAAGGCGTTTGGGCGACCATGTAGCTTTGTCCCTTCACGTGGTTACGGACGAAGAGAAGGGTTTTCCCGTCGAAACGGCCCACCGAGATTTCGTAATGGTTGTCATCGTTGGCTCTCACGCAAAGACCCGCTTCTTCCCCGTCCTGGGCGGGGGTGAATTCCATTTCCGTGCGTACCGTCAGACGGAAAGCTGATTGGCGCTGGCCCACGAAGGCGGGTTCTTCCATTTTCTTATCCAAGCTGTCCTTGGCCGCTTTGATCCTCAGAAACCCTTTCGGTTCGGTCAGGGAAAAATTGGCGGGATCATAGTTGCGGATATGGAGCCATTCCGGCCCTAACTTGGCGGCGGTGAAAAGGGTCCGGGCGGGCGGCTTTGGCACGGCAAAAGGCTTCAACAGGGGCGCGGGCATCTCCGGGGCGATATGGTGGTCGCCATTCACAACCGGCCAGCCATCCTCGGTCCATTTCACCGGGGCCAGGAAGGTCTCCCGACCCAGCACCGACATGCCGTTTTGGGGACGCACTCCCAGAAACACCGCCCACCAGCTTCCGTCCGGAGCGTCGAGAATGTCGGCATGGCCCGTGCATTGGATGGGGCTTTTCGGTTCATCCCTCTCCGTCAGGATTGGGTTGTGCGGGCAGGGGTCGAATGGCCCCCAAGGCGACTTGGACCGGCCAATGGCCACCATGTGCTGGTCGCCTGTGCCGCCTTCGGCCAGCATGAGGTAGTAAAGGCCCTTGATCTTGTAGAGATGCGGCCCCTCGTTCCACTGTTCATTCTTATCGTTCCAAATGTTCTTGAACGGCGTGGTTAGTTTACCCGTGAGGATGTCCAATTCCGCTTGTTGTATACCGGCCCTCTCCCCGCCGCCTTGGCAAGTGTAATAGACCTTCCCGTCGTCGTCGAAGAACATCGAGCCGTCGATGTTGTGGTCATCCAGCCATAGGGGCTCGGACCAGGACCCGACCGGATCCTTAGCCGTGACAAAGAATTCGCCGCCGCCGCTCACATTGCAACACATGAGATAAAAAAGTCCCTTCCAGTATCGGATAGTCGGTGCGTAAAGGCCGCCGGAATCCGTAGCTCCCTTCAAGGGAAGCTGGCTCGGCCGGTCCAGGGCGTTACCGATCAACTTCCAATGGACCAGGTCCTTACTATGGTAGATGGGCAAACCCGGGAAATACTCGAAGGTGGAATTGACGATATAGAAATCATCTCCCACCCGGCAGATGCTGGGGTCAGGATGAAAGCCCGGAAGAATTGGATTTTTAAAGGTTGTCATATTATTCGTTCCTTTCGCTTGCGCTCCCGCTGCCAGTCCCAAAACCAATATTCCCACCGCCAACCAAAAGAATCCCTTCGTTCCCATAATCCCTCCCTCAAACATAACATCTAGAACTTTATTAACCACCAAGGTCACCAAGAGCACCAAGAAAAACTCAAACATTTTATTCTTAGACTATTCAATCTTTTGCTTTTTGCCGTTCTTGGTGTACTTGGTGACCTTGGTGGTTCAAATCGCCTTTTGTTTTAGCTCCGCCAATGAAATCAAAAAACCCGCCTTGGGCAGGGCCACGGTGATTTGCCAAAGGTTTCCCTTGGAGTAGTTGCCGCAATCGCCGAACCAATTGAAATTGGTGGCATACCACTGTTCCGACTGCCCTCCATAAGGGATGCCCTTGGGCAACTGGCCCTCCTGCACCAACTGGGTGGAGGCCTCCAAATGCTGGCGGGCGCAATCGGCGTAAAAGGGGTCCTTGAGCCACCGGCTGAGGCGCAACAGGTAAGGGTCCGCCAGGGTGTCCCAGTTCTGGATATGCTTGTTGGATACCGAGGCCGGCGACATATGAAAGGTCTTCACCTTGTTCTTCAGGCAAATGGTGCCATCGGGAAAGCGCACGTCGTAGATATATCGCCAGGAAATCAGGTGGTCGGCCACCCGTTTGGCCGCCACAAGCCACTGTCGGTTGCCCGTGGTCTGGTAAAGTTCCGAAAAGGCCAAGAGGAGGTTATAGGGGTCTTCCATATTGGGAGCCATGTAGGTGTCATAAGGCCCCCCTATATATCGTTCTTTTTCCACATAATTCTTTAAGTAATAGGCCGCCGCCTTTTGCGCCGCCGCAAGGTACCGCCTACCCCTTGCCTTGTCCTCATCAATCCGGGAATAGACCGCCAAGGCTCCCGCCCAAGCCCCGCTGGTGGCCCCCACCCAGGACAATGGCTTGCCTGATTTGCCGTCAATCTCATGGGGAATGGCCCCATCCTTACGCTGGAGCTTAAGGACCGCGTCCAGGTTGGACCGCAAGGCAATGTCCCATTCGGCCCGGTAGCGGCCTAAGCCCCGCTCATATTCCAGGATCAAGGCCAGGTAGCAGGAACCCTCGGAAGGGTTCCGCATATGCAGCCCCTGGGCCTTGCCCCAGAAAACTTTCTGAAGCCAAATGCCCTTCACATTCTCCGAGTAAAAAATCCCCGAAGGAGATATGCCTTCCCGGCTGATGAAATCGCACATGGTCTCGCCCATGCGCCGGAACTGGGGGTCACCTGCCAGGTCGCCCCACTTGATGGCGGCGTAGGCGGCCGCGAAGCCCCCGCACCAACCCGTGAAAATTTCCGGGATGTCGTGGCGGTGGGAAAAACCGTTGCCTTCGATGAAATGGCTTTCCTTCAGGCAGTAGGTAAAAAGGCCGGCGGTCTTTTCGAGTTTCGCCGGATTGACAGAATAGCGGTAAGGTTTGGAAACCCTTAGGGAATGGGCCCGCCAGACCTTCAGGTGAAAGGCCCGGTCGGGCTTGGAAACCGAATGGTAAAAGGTGAGGGTTAGCGTCTGTCCCTTTTTCCAATCGGCCCGGGGCGTTAGGGGGCCTTTCAACTTTTGGCCGAAGGGATGACTTTGGGGAATTTCCTGGGCTGGGAAGGTGAAGACGGCCTGGGGGTTCTTGTCCATCTGGGCGAAACCGATGCCCAGCACATCGTCCAGACCCTTCCGCTTAACCGGAAATTTCACCGAATGGTCAGTGGCTATCGCGTAGGAAGATTGGGGAGTGGTCCAAACCACCGCCGGGCAGGAGGAACCATCGGCCCGGAAACTCCAATCCTTCTCCAACCCCTTCGGATAAACCGCCTTTTTATTCCATTCCTCGTTGTCCCCGTACCAAAGGGCGGGAATAACCAGGAAACCATCCTCCCGCTTTTGAACCGGTTGCAAAAAATAACGAACGGTTAAAAGGGCTTGGGAGATTGGACGCAGAGCCTTGTAAACCCGCTTTTCTTCCCAAACCGTCAAACCGCCAAAAATTTTTTTATGGAATGAAACGTCCAGGGAAAGAAAGGGGCTTTTGGCGTCCTCAAAGAAGCCGGAGAACTTGCCTTTGGAACGGGGTTCGAGATCGGCGGTATAAACCACGCCCTCTTTCTCAAACTCCATAGGAAATACGGCCGACGCCGCCTCCCTTTTCAGTGTTTTTAGATTGGGTCTGCCCATTTCAAATCCTGAAAATTAAAAAGATTTTACCGCCACGACGCCACGTTCGCCAAGAAAGTAAAAAAACGAATTAATTTTTGTAAGCATTAATCTTCCGTTGTCATTGGTGAACGTGGCGTCGTGGCGGTGAAAATGGTTTTGATTCTTATTTCTTACCGGAAAAGAACTTATCATTGATGGTCTTGCAAACCTTGGGCAAAACAACCTCCATCTTCTGGGTCCCCAGCCAAACCGGGTCCAAGGCGGGGGTTAAAGTGCCGTAATAAATTTCCTCCCAATTGGAGAGAAAGGGCTGGTAATGGGCGTTTTCCGGCATTTCCAGCAGGATGGACTTATGGGCGGGCCCGGGGGATTTCAAAAAAACGTCCGATTCGGCCAGTTTCTTGATAGCTGGCTGGATCATGCCGGTGGCGGCCAGGCTGGTGATAGAGGTCTCGCTGGTGATGGCCTTGATGACCTTCCAGGCCAGTTCCTTTTTCGTAGAGCTCTTGCAGAGGGCGTAACCTGAACCGCCGGACCCCCAACCTTGCCCGCCCTTGGGTCCGCGGGGGAATTCCACAATGTCCCAGTCCAGGTTCTTTTCCTTGAGGAACTTTGGGGTGTACCAGATGCCGCTGGACATCATGGCGATTTGCCCGTTAATAAACATGTTCTCAACGCCCATACCGTAGTTGAAAGCCTGCATTTCAGAAATGCTGGGCGCCACGTGGTACTTGTGGATCATGTCATAGCGGAACTGGGCGGCCTCGAGCCCTTGGGGGCTGTCGGCGGTAAAACGAGTGGGATGGTCGATATCGTCCACCCAGTTGCCGCCGTTGCTGAAAAGGAAATTCTCAATATTGATGGGGTTGGCTTCCGTATAGGCCCAACGGGTCTGCTTCCCCGCGGCATCTTTCTTAATGAGTTTCTGGCAGATGGAAAGGAAAGGCTCGGGCCAGCTCCACTTGCCGGTCGGGTAAGGCACCCCCGCCTCGTCGAATATCTTCTTGTTGTAATACATCACGCCCATGGGGGCTGTGTCTTGGGGAACGGCGAAGAGATGGCCGTTGGGGCTGAAGCGATGCACCACGCTCGGGTAATAGGGCTTGAGGTCCATCTGGTCCTTGGTCACGTAGGGGTCCAAATCCTCCAGTACGCCCCGAAGGAACAGGTCGACGAAGTTATTCACTTCCACGAAGAGGATGTCCGGCGCGTTGTTCGCCGACATTTGGGTGGTGACCTTTTGCTGGTACTCGTTGTAGGGGGTGGTTTCAAGTTTGATCGTCAGGCCCGGATTATCCTTCTCAATTTTGCGCAGGGTGTCGTTAAGAATTTGAATGAGCACCGGATCAGTCAGGAAGTCCGCCACGCGGATTTCCATCTGGTTGTTCTTTTTCATGCAACCCATGGGAAGCGCTACCACGAGAAGTAAACCAACTAAAGCCAGGAATTTTCTCATGCGGGTCTCCTTGGATTTAATTCATAATTCATAATTCAAAATTGTCGTCAGGCGCTTTCCCTGACGACCAGATGCGTTTTCAACTGCAGTGTACTTTGAACCTTCTCCTCGCCTTGAATCTGCCGGATAAGCTTGTGCACGGCCTGTCGTCCCAACTCATGCAAGTCATAACCCACCGTGGTAAGGGAGGGCGTCACGTAGGATGCCATCTCGATATCGTCAAACCCCATGACCGCGAAGGCGCCTTCTTTTTTCAAGGAATGGAGGGCTTTCAAGACGCCAATGGCCATCCCGTCATTGGCCGCGAAAACGGCGGTAGGAGGGTTGGACATCCCCAAAAACTTGGCGGCGGCTTCGGTCCCGGACTTGATGTCATAAAGCCCTGGCTGGATAAGGTTTTCGTCGAAAGAAATCCCGGCCTCTCTTAGGGCAATCCGGTAGCCTTCCATGCGGTCTACCGAGTCGCTCATTTCGGGCCGGCCATTGATATAGCCGATGCGCCGGTGGCCCTTGCTGATCAGGTACTCGGTGGCCTGTTTGGCGCCGTTCAAATTGTCGATAATGACTGCGGAAACAAGGTTTTCAAACCGCCTTTCGCTGGCCACCACCATGGGAAACTTATGCTGGAGAAGCCTTTTGATGAGCCCCTCCATTTGGGGTGAGGGCAGGAAAAACAACAGACCATCCACAACGGGGGGATTGGTCATGGTTTGGATGACTTCCCTTTCCTCGTTGCTTCCGGTAGGGAATGTCGCCAAAGTCAGCAGTTTGCCGTGTCGCTGGGCTTCCTCTTCCATGCCCGTAATGACCGCGGCCACATATGGGTTCAGGGAAGGCGTAACCACGCCCAAAAAGCCCGTTTTATGGGAGGCCGCCAAGCCACGGGCGAAACGGTGGGGGCGGTATTCCATCTTTTCCATGATGGCTTTTACTTTTTGCTCGGTCTCGTATTTAACCGCGAGGCCGTTCAATACCCGTGATACCGTGGCCTTGGAAACACCGGCCTTCACGGCTATCTGCTGAATCGTCACACCCATATTTACCCCTTTGGGGAATTCTTAATTTTTAATTGAAGTTATTTCCGCTTGCGGAAATTTCCTTAATTCAAAATTCAACATTCAAAATTAATAATTGTCCAAGAATTGTTAATGGACACCCATTAACAATTCTTGGACTCGTTGGTCCAGTTCCTCATAGGGCAACCGCTTCTTGGAAATGGCCATCGGATCAAAAGCTTGTTTTCGCAATTTGTCCGCGCCTTCGCTTGAGAAATGTTTCATGATGCCTTCCAAGGCCGGGTCGCTTCCGTGAATATCTTTGAGGATTTGTTGGATCTTCTTGTCCTTGTTGAATTGGTTCACCTTGTCCCAAAGGATCAGGTAGGTCTTCATGCTTCCTTCCACGAAGTTCCACACGCCCTTCTCGTCCTCGGAACGGTAGGGATGCTCGTCAAAATTGCGTGTCCCCGCCCAGTTGTTGTCTTCCAGGAGCTTGACCACGAAGAAGGTTTCCTTAATGTCCTCACTGCCAAATCTTAAGTCTTGGTCGAAGCGGTTTGGCTTCTGCGCCCCCAGGTCTACGTGGTAAAGCTTGCCCGCTTCCATGGCTTGGGCGAAGTCGTGGTAGGTGTTCAGGCCCGCCATGCGGGAATGCTCAATCTCGGGGTTCACGCCCACCATGTCGGGATAGTCGAGGGTCTCGATGAAGGCCAACACGTGGCCGGCAGTGGCGAAGTAGATGTCGCCGCGCGGCTCGTTAGGCTTGGGCTCGATCGCGAAACGGAACTTATAACCTTGCTTCCTGGAATAGGCGCAAAGGAAGTTCATGCATTCCCGGTAGCGCTTGATGGCTTCTTCCGGCGTCTTGGCGGCGTCCACCTCGGCCCCTTCCCTTCCGCCCCAGAAAACGTAAGTGTTGGCACCGAACTCCGCGCCCAGGTCCATGTTCTTCATCACCTTCTGCAAAGCGAAGGCCCGCACCTTCGGGTCATGGCTGGTGAAGGCCCCATCCTTGAAGATACGGTGGTAGAAAAGATTGGTGGTGGCCATGGAGCAAACGATGTTGTAGTCCTTCATGACCTGCTTGGTTTGCTTGATGATCTTGTTGCGTAACTGTAAATTTGCGCCGAATGGAATCAGGTCGTCGTCGTGATAGTTGAACCCGTACACGTTGCGCTTGCCCAGTTCCTTAATGTTGGTAATGGGATCCAACCGGGCCCGGGTTTCCTCACCGAATGGGTCTCGCCCACGGTTAGCGGTACACCACAACCCAAATGAGAATCTATGTTCCTTCTTCGGTTTGAAGCTTGCCATGTTGCCTCCAAGAAATGTAACTTATTGAAACTTCTCGTAATTCACTGAAACCGGTTTCGAAAATACGCCAGTAAAAGCGCTTTTGCAAGCCATAAAGAGCAAATCGAGGGGGCGAAATGGCTTATAAGCAGCCTTATTTCTGCTTAAGGACCTCAATGGCGCAGACCTTCGCGTTTTGGACTGACGCGACAAACCGAATCTTAATAAGGCCCGAAGCGTCGGGCCGGATATTCTCGAAACTCTTATCGATACCCTTTTCGAAGCCATTCGCTTCTTTGAGGATGTCAAAGTTCGCCAGAAGCTTTTTGCCATTGATCATAATGTCGAAAACCCGTTGGCCCGGCTCTTTCACGTAGCATTCAGCGAACTTGAGCCTGACACGGTATTTGCCCGGCTTGACTGGGAAGGTGTAGCTAAAGTCCGGGCCCCAGCGCTCCGTTTGATAAAGTTCGATATCTTCCTTAGTCTCGATAGGATGAGTCGTTTCGGCGGTTTCGCCTACGTCAAAATCTCTGTCGTCTGACCAAGTTACCCCCGCATGGTCCTTGAAGGCGTCTCCCCCGGCACGGATTCGCCAAGTATCCGAAGGTGGGTCATTGGTCAGTTTGTTTTCTTCAATCTTTAATAAAGCGACCGCGTGAGTAGGCAAACTGGCGGCATAGCCCTTATCAAAAATTCCTAAATCACGGTGGGCCCATAGGTCACGAACTTTCATTTTGTCTTCTTTCAAACCCAGGTCCACCCAATCCACTGAAACGCTGGCCGAATAGGGTCCCCGGTTGAATAGGCAGACCGCCCAAGCGCCGCCACTAAGGGGCTTGGCCCAAACTTCCCGGCCTTCCCCTAAATCCTTCACGCGGGTTCCCTCTTTGCCGAGGGAGTCCTGATCCACCGCGATGGCTTCCTTATTGAGAAGGATTTCGGCTATCTCCGGCTTCATTTTGGCCAATTTATTACCAGCGATGAGGGGCGCCGACAGGATGCACCAAAGGCTGAAATGGGCGCGGGATTCCTCAAGTGCCAAACCGCTGTTACCGACTTGAAGCATGTCTGGGTCGTTCCAGCCGCCCGGCCCGGAGTAGGATTCCAGGCCGATTTGCTTGTCCAGGATGGGAACAAAGCCACTACCGCCCCAATCGGTCTTGCAATCCCAGCAAGGTAATAGGTCCCCGGTCGTGCGCCAAAGCTGGCCCACTTGACGTCCCCAAAGCCAGGGCTTATCCACTCCCCAGTTGCACAGCGACAACACCATGGGTCGCCCACTGGCTTTAATGCCGTCTCGAAAGAGAGCGTATTGTGTCTTGGAATTCAGGCCGTCCGTACTGCACCAGTCGACCTTGATGTAATCCATACCCCAGGAAGCGTAGGTGGCCATGTCCTGCTTTTCGTGGCCCTTGCTTCCGGGCCTCTTGCCGCAGGTCATATCCCCCGCGCAAGTGTAGATGCCGAACTTTAGTCCTTTAGAGTGGAAGTAATCACCCAGAGCCTTCATGCCCGAAGGAAAGGTAGCCGGATCAGGCTGGATTTCGCTTTTCGCGTCCCGGCTAATCTGCCAGCCGTCGTCCAGGTTGATGTAGACGTAGCCCGCGTCCCGCATCTCGGAACTCACCATCAGGTCCGCCGTAGCCTTCAACGCGGTCTCGTTAATCCCCATGTTAAAGGCGTTCCAGCTGTTCCAGCCCATGGGAGGGGTTGGGGCCAGGCCTTCCGCCACGGCGCAGGCAGGAAAAAACATACCGAATATAAGTAATAGGATCACATTTAATTTTTTCATCCGCATCCTCCCAGTAATTAGACCTTCCGCTTTCGTTTGCGCCAAATCATTAAAACAACGACCAAAGCGAGGACAATTCCAGCAACAAATATCAATTCCCAGGTTTCCTGATATTCAAACCATGGTGAAATCGTGCCAAAGAAAAAAATAATTTTATTTGGAGTCGATATTCTTGTTCTTAATTTACCGGCTCTTTCAAAAACACTTAATATCCTCGGATCCGAACGGCTATCAACACCCCTAAAATTTCGTTCATCGGGATAACCGGGGTAACTCAAATGCAACTTAATTATGTGGTCTTGGTTCCTTCTGTAATTTTCATATTGCCAATTCCAATCTTCATATTTTATTAATTCGCTTGCTTTAGGTGCCTCGGCCCAAATGTTTGGCTCCACAATGACAATACCGGAAAAAGATGCCGAATTAGCCATACTTACTAAAACACCCGAATAAACACGTTTTTCGCCAACACAAACAACAAACGGACAATCTAAAATCCTAATCTTTGCGAAACGTTCATAAGCTTCCTTCGTCAATTGTATTTCATTTGTGTTTTGATAATAAAAAACAATATCATCCAAAGTTATTACTGGTTCTTCTTCAATTGCAAAGTTCTCTAAGTTTTTTTGAACCGTGGAATTGAAATAAGAGTGTCTTCCTTTATTCAAAAAGATTGAGAAGGAGTTTGAATCCGCGAATAGATAACCACAAGGAAGGACCATCAAAACGAGAAGGAAAATTGTATATTGCCATTTCTTCACGTTATGCTCCCAACGCCGTAAACAAAACGGCCACAAACTAAGTCGATTTTAAGCTTTTCCTTTTCGCCCCATCATGTCGAGAGCCACAGCGATCACCAAAATGCTTCCCTTGATGATGGGCTGCCAGAAGGCCTCAGTGTTCATCAGGCTCATACCGTTATCCAGCGAAGCCATGACCAAGGCGCCTAAAAGAGCGCCCCAAACCGTTCCCCGGCCTCCCATTAGAGAAGTTCCGCCAATGACCGCCGCGGCAATGGCATCCAGCTCCATCATGCGTCCCGCGTCCGAGGTAGCCGCGCCCACGCGCGCTGTCAGCACGATGCCCGCGATGCCCGCCATGAAACCCATGAGGGTGAATACCAGGACGATATGCTGTTGAATATTGATGCCGGAATAAAAGGCCGCCTCCCTGTTTCCCCCGATGGCGTAAAGATGCCGTCCGAATGGCGTGTGCTGGCCTATTGTGGAGAAAACAGCGGCGAAGAGGATCATCAAGACCACGGGAATGGGAACACCCTCATAATCATTCATGACAGAAATAAATACCGCCGTTAAAGCCACCAAACCAATCCATTTCCATCGAGAACCGGACTTTTCTTTGAATGCTTTATGGAGAAAGAAGAGCCCCAGCAGGCCCAGTGCCCACCATCCAAAGGCTTTCGGAAGATAAGCCTGCCCCACATAAAGGTAATCGGGCGTGGGGCTGATGGCCACCCCACCGGTCGTTCCCAAAAGGGCCCCTTGGAAAACCAGCATGCCTCCCAAAGTCACAATGAAAGGTGGGATATTAAACCAAGTCACCAAGTGGCCCTGGATATGGCCCAACAAGGCGCCGACCACCAGGGTCGCGATAAAGGTGGCCCATAGCGGCCACCCGTGGTTGACGAACAGGAGTGCCGAAACCGCCCCCAGGAAGCCTGTCATGGCTCCTACTGAAAGGTCGATCTGCCCCGCCACAATGACCAGCACCATGCAAACGGCAAGGAGCGACGTGACCGCCATTTGGCGCATGAGTAGCGAGAGATTTCTGGGTTCCAGAAAAATTCCGCCTGTGGTGATGGAAAAAATGACCCAAATTAGTAATAAAGCGCCAACCATCGTGAGGGCACGCCAGGGGATTTGAATGTTTTTATTTGAGTCGGCCATTTCTATCTCCCGGAGTTAATTTTATGAGGAATATTCGTCATTGCGAGCCCGAAATTTTTCGGGCGTGGCAATCCAAACATTCCAGAAACTGCAGTTTTTGGATTACTTCTGATCACCACGTCGGCCAACACAGGCCTCCTCGTGATGACTACTATTTTCCAACGCCTTTATTTATCGATTTCTAGTCTGAAAACATTTTCCTTGATTTGATGGAGTTCAATCCAGTTCCGCACATATTCCTCGTACTTGGGGCTTCTAACCCGGAACAGCCACCAACTACCGTTAGCGGGGCTTTGCCCGCTATACCCATTGAGGGTCGGTATGCCCCGAACGGCTGAGAGAAGCATGGAATCGATCTGGATATCCGTAGCAGTGTAGGGCAAATCGGAATTAACCGTCGCGTAAAAAACCTTGGAGTTAGCCGGTAGTTTTTGGCTTAAATATTCCAGCCGGTTCAATTCCCAACTCTTGCTAAAGGCCGGAGCAGGGGGAAAGCTTACCTGCTCCCAAACGATGAATCCCGCGGCCAGAAGGGTCAAACCTCCAATGAGCATTTTTTTCAGCGGCTTCTTTTCTCCGGAAGCCTTATCCAACAGGACCCCGCAAACATGGGCTAAAACGATGGCCATGGGCAAAGCCAGGACCAGGGCGCACCTGGAAACTGCCCGGATACTTCCCGCCCCCGGAATGATTTTATAAACCAGCCACCAGGGCGATAAATCCCCCGGATATTGAAAGGCTAATAAAATGAAAAGTGAAGTGGTCAAAATGGCCAAGGAAACGAAAGGGACATAAATCTTGTTCTTATTTACCTTAACCATGTTCTTTTTCAACACGCCAACCGCCGTCCAAGTAAGTGCCAACCAAACAAGGGGTAGGACTAATCCAAACCCCATGCGTTCTTCCCCGTCCACGGGAAGCGCCCTTATCCCCGCGAAATTATCCCAGAACCATCCCCATAACCCATGCCGTGGCCCCATCCATAGCCAGGCCCAGAGGTTGGGAATCATCATCTTCACTTCGTCATAGCTCTTTCCGCCCAATTCATGGATCACCGGCAGATAAACGAGAAGGAAGGGGATAAGCGTGACGATAAAAACAGCCAAAGCTGCCAAAACCGGAAGCCGGTGGTGGAGGATAAGTTCTTTCAGGAACGACCGGGTAGAAGGAATGCTGAACGCCAAGAATAGATAAAGGAATCCCCAAAAGAGAAAGAACCAGGAGCCATAAAAGGAGGACAAGAGTTGGAGATTGAGGAAAACCGCGGCCAGCGCCAGCAGGCCAAAGGCCCGCGCGGGTTTCATCGACCGCCCCTGCTTGGCCACTTCCACCAAGCACCAAAGGACCAGGGGAATCCAGAATAGGCACTGTAATTGGACATGCCCGATCTGGTTGAACTTGGGGGCGTTGAAGGCGAAGAGAAAGGCTCCCAGTCCCGAAGCCGCCGCCCCAAAGGCAAAACCCCGCCAGAGCAGGAGAAAACAGCAAATAAAATTCAGGGCGTCGGCCGTGAAGACGCAGATTTGGATGGAAGTAAAGATGTCGTTGCCGCCCTGCCGCAGCCAGTCATAAAGTACGGCGTAGGAGAAAAAAACGTCGGCGTAGCCCAAGGTTCCCTGCGTGGGGTAATAAAAGGCCGGCGAGCCGATCTTGCCAACGCCGTGGAGGGCCTGGTGGAAATATTCCAGGAGGGCCGTCACCAAACGGGGGTCGCCCCGCCCGCCGGGCACTAGGTCGAAGTTGGAGTAAAACTCGGTGTTGTGGAACTGCCACATTCCCAGGAAGAAGAGGAAAAGGGGGGACAACCAGGGGAAGAGTTTAGACAAAAGGCCGGATTGATTCCCGCTAGTTCTAATACGAATAGGCACTTTATTCACTTTTTACCCCCTCGCCCCTTGCGGGAGAGGGTCGGGGTGAGGGGTGAAGTTAAAATCTGTTGCCGTATGTATTCCAAAACACCTTCCAAATTATTGATGACTTCATTATCCCAAATACGGATTACCCGATAGCCTGATTTTTCTAAATATTCTGTTCTCTTAGAATCTTTTTCTTTCTTTTGGGCGTCTTGTCCACCATCCAACTCAATAATCAATTTCTTTTGAAGCGAACAAAAATCAGCGATATACGGCCCCAGCGGTTGCTGCCGCCTAAACTTTATTCCTTGGAACTCCCGGGAACGCAAATGTCTCCAAACCCGTTTTTCCGCCTCAGTTTGATTACGCCGTAGGTTTCTGGCAAAGGCTTTGGGAGATTTTTCCAGGGCTACCCCTCACCCTACCCTCTCCCGCAAGGGGCGAGGGTTTGAAGATAACTTCTAAACATTCAATGCCGCCGCGGCCAAGACCCTTTCCGGCGTGGCCTCTTGATAGGTGAGGGAAGCTGTGGGGCGACCTTGGTTCAGGACCAGCACCCGGTGGCTCAACCCCAAAAGTTCCGGCAGGTCGGAGGAGACGAGGACGATGCCGATGCCGCTGGCCGCCAATTGGCCCATCAATTGGTAAATTTCCGCCTTAGCCCCCACGTCGATGCCCCTGGTCGGCTCGTCCAGGAACAGGACCTTGGGTTTCGTCATGAGCCATTTTCCTAAAACCACCTTCTGCTGGTTCCCGCCGGACAGCTTGTTCACCCAAACCGAGAGGTTGGGGGTCTTGATGCTCATGGCCTTCACCTGCTCACCGCATTCCCTCTCGATGGCGTCCTTGTCCAGGAAGCCTTGCTTGACCAGATTACGCATGGAAGCCAAAACCAGATTCTCGCCTATCGAGCTTTCTAACACCAGCCCGTAACGCTTGCGGTCCTCGCTGACCAGGGCGATCCCCGCCTTGATGGCTTGCTGGGGTGAAGCGAAAAGCGGCCGTGAGTGGCCCTCAACCACCAGGGAACCTTCCGTTTTTCCGCGGGCCCCGCCAAAAAGGGAACTCAGGAGGGCCGTACGGCCTGCTCCCATAAGCCCCGCGATTCCCAGCACTTCCCCCTTGCGAACCTCAAAGGACACGTTCTTGACCACGTACCGCCCCGGGTTGGCCGGGTCTTCCACGCTAAAATCCTTCACCGCCAGGAAAACCTCGCCCGCCTTGGTCTGGGGTCGGGGATAAAGGTTCTTCACTTCCCGCCCGACCATGTTGGAAATGATCTTCTCTTGGCTCAATTTAGCGATGGAGTCGGTGATGATGGATTTTCCATCCCGCAAGACCGTCACCCGGTCGGCGATCTGGCCCACTTCCTCCAGGCGGTGGCTGATGTATATGCAGGAAACGCCCTGGCTTTTTAACTTGCGAAGGAATTCCAGGAGCCTCTTAACATCGGCTTCGGTGAGGGCGGCGGTGGGCTCGTCCAGGACCAGGATTTCAGCCTTCTTGGAAAGGGCCTTGGCGATTTCGATCATCTGCTGTTGGCCAATGCCCAGTTCCTTGACCGGATGGTCCAGGTCCACCTTAAGCCCCACCAAGTCCAGGCCCCTTTGGGCTTCAGCCTTCACCTTGTCCCATTGAATAAAGCCGTTATGAACAGGTTCCCGTCCGAGAAGGAGGTTTTCCGCCACCGAAAGCTCCGGCACCAGGGCCAGTTCCTGGGCGATCAAGGCAATGCCTTTTTCCTCCGAGGCTTTCAGGTTCTTGAAATGGACGGGTTGGTTGTTGAGGAGAACTTCCCCACCGTAACTGTCGTAGGGGTAGTAGCCGCAGAGGATCTTGATAAGGGTGCTTTTACCCGCGCCGTTTTCCCCGCAAAGGGCGTGGATCTCGCCCTTTTGGAGGTCAAAGGAAACGCCGTCCAGCGCCCGTACACCGGGGAAGTCTTTGGTGATGTTTTTAAGTTCGAGAAGAGACATGTTTTACCGCCAAGACGCCAAGTTCGCCAAGAAAGTCAAAAGCCAAACCCGAACACTTTGATTTTAAAACATGCTCATCTTTGCCGTAACTTGGCGGTCTTGGCGTCTTGGCGGTTAAATTTTTATTTTTTATACACGTCTTCTTTTTTCTGGAAGCCGTCGGCGATAACCGTTGAATCCAGGTTGGCTTTGTCCACTTGAACCGTCGGCAGAAGAATGGACGGCACGTCGATCTTGCCGTTGTTGAGCTTGGTGGTCTTGTCGGTGAGGGGCTGCTTTTTCGCCATTGCCACCGCCAATTCGGCCGCCTTGTTGGCCAGCAAGGCAAGGGGCTTGTAGACCGTCATGCTTTGGGTACCCTGCACGATCCTTTGGCAGGCCGCCAGGTCGGCGTCCTGTCCGGTGACCAGCACCTTGCCTGCCAGCTTCTGCTCGTTCAAGGCCTGCACCACGCCACCCGCCGTGCCGTCGTTGGATACCACCACCGCGTCCACCTGGTTCTTATTCTTAGTCAGGGAATTTTCCATAATCTTGAGGGCCTCCACCGGCATCCAGTCCTTGGCCCATTGGTTAGTGACAATCTTGATATCGCCCCGGTCGATATAGGGTTGTAGGACGCTCATTTGGCCGTTGCGCACCAACACCGCGTTGTTGTCCGTGGGGGCTCCGCCGATGAGGACATAGTTGCCCTTGGGAACGTGCTTGACCGCATAATCGGCCTGCTGCACGCCCACCTCAGTGGGGTCCAGGGTGACATAAAGGTCCAGGTCGCAGTCGCGGATCAGGCGGTCGTAGGCGATGACCTGAACCCCGGCCTTGTGGGCCGATTCCACGATGGTGGCCGAGCTTTTGCCGTTATGGGGCACGACGACCAGCACGTTCACACCCTGGGTAATAAGGTTTTCAGCCTGGGAATTCTGCCGGGCGTCGTCGCTGTCAGCGGCCTGGACCAGGACTTCCGCGCCCAGTTCCTTGGCGCGGGCCACGAAAAGATCGCGGTCATGCTGCCAGCGTTCTTCCTTGAGGGTATCCAACGAAAGACCGATTTTGATGCCGCCGGTTCCCCCGTGCTTGCCGCAGCCCGCCAGAAATACAACAGATAGTCCCAAGGCCACCCAGGTCTTCAAACGCATAAGTTCCTCCAGGGGATAGTTGAATTGCGGGGTCGATTATAAGGCGCTGGCCCCGGCGAAGGAAACGATTTGACAATGAAAAGACAGCCTTTTTCGCCAGCCTCTCCACCGGGGGTTTGAGGGATTGTATGGAATGAACAAAATTAATTTTTTATAATCTCCCAAGAGCTTTTAACACCTACCCCGAAATGAACCATGCCCAAAATTGACCAGTATCTTCAAACCTGCATCGACCGGAAGGGTTCCGACCTGCATATCGCCTCGGACTCCCCCGCTTACGTGCGCCAATTGGGCCGGTTGACCCCCATTACCCCCGAACCCCTCCTCATTCAAGACTGCGAACAGTTAATTTTCGAGATTCTGAATCCTTTCATCGCCGACAAGTTGAGAATGGATTGGGAGGTGGACACTTCCTATACCATGGAAAGCTGCGAGCGGTTCCGCGTTAACGCCTACCGCCAGCGCAAGGGTTGGGACGCCGTGTTCCGCCATTTCAGCTCACAGGTGGCTTCCCTTGACGAGCTGGGCCTGCCTCCCATCCTCAAGAAATTCTCCGACGCCAACCAGGGCCTGATCCTCATCACCGGGCCCGGCCGATCGGGCAAGTCCACCACTTGCGCCGCCCTGGTGGACTACATGAACGAGGAGAGTGAGGAGCATATCATCACCATTGAGGACCCCATTGAGTACATCCACAAAAGGAAGAAGTCCCTGGTGAACCAGCGCAGCGTCGGCCCCCACACGGCCAGCTTTTCCGCCGCCCTGCGCAGCGCCCTGCGCGAGGACCCGGATATTATCATGGTCGGTGAGATGCGCGACTACGAGACCATGAGCCTCGCCCTGACCGCCGCCGAGACCGGCCACTTGGTCATCGGCACCCTGCACACCGGTTCCGCCGCTGCCACCATTTCCCGTGTCATCAACCTTTTCCCCGCCGCCGAGCAGTCCCAAGCTGTCGCCAGCCTTTCGGAAAGCTTGGTAGGTATCGTATCCCAGCGCCTTTTGGTGAACGCCGAGGGCACCGCCATGGTGCCAGCCTTTGAGATATTGGTGAACAGCCTGGCCATGGCCAACACCATTCGCGGCGAGGAATACCACCGGATCCCCTCCCTCATCGCGACTGGCGGATTGCAAGGCATGCAGACGATGGAAATATGCCTAAGGGCCATGGCGGCCTCCAAGAAGATCACCCCGGCCCAGGCCGAGGAACTGATCGCGGAGGAATCCTGATGGCCACCATTGACGAGCTATTCAAGAAGATGGTGGCCCTCAAGGCTTCTGACATGCACTTGACCATTGGCAACCCGCCCTTGATCCGCGTACGGGGCGAATTGACCCCCTTGGACGACTGGATCGTGACCGAGCAGGTCCTTCATACCCTGATTTACGAGACGATCACGGACGAGCAGTGGGAGCTTTGCTGGCAGAGGCATGATTACGACTACGCTTACGAGGTGCCGGGCCTGGCGCGTTTCAGGGCCAACGTTTTTTTCAACCAACAGGGCATTGCGGCGGTCTTCCGCACCATCCCCGCCAAGATCCTGACTCTTGAGGACCTTGGGATGCCGCCGATTTTGAAAAACCTTTGCAAGGTGAAAAGGGGCTTGGTCCTGGTCACCGGTCCCACGGGAAGCGGCAAAAGCACCACCCTGGCCGCCATGATCGATGAGATCAATTCCAACCGGGAGGCCAATATCCTCACCATTGAGGACCCTATCGAGTTCGTGCATCCCGTGAAAAAATGCAAGATCACCCAGCGGGAAGTGCACCGCGACACCCATTCTTTCAAGGCCGCCCTGCGCTCCTCCATGCGCTAGGACCCGGATATCATCCTGGTGGGTGAAATGAGGGATTATGAGACCATTTCCCTGGCCCTCTCGGCCGCCGAAATGGGCATCCTGGTCTTCGGGACCCTGCATACCAACTCAGCGGCCAAGACCATCGACCGCATTATCAATGTTTTCCCCGCCGACGAGCGGGACAAGGCCCGGGGGGGGGTGGCCGCCACCACCAAGGGAATCGTGGCCCAGCAGTTGTGCCCCACCAAGGACGGAAAGGGCCGCTGCGCGGCCGTGGAGATCCTGACTTACGAAAAGAGCCTTCCAAACTTGATTAGGACCGGCAAGGTTTCGGGGCTGAATTCCTTGATTGAGTTGAACGGCAAGGCCGGGATGCAAACCATGGACCAATGCCTCATGAACTTTTTGGAAGAGGGAAAGATTTCGGCGGAGCAAGCCTATTTGAAAGCCAATGAGAAGAAAAAGTTTTTAGCCCTCATGGAAAGGGAATTGGCCATCGCGAAGCAAGAACAGCAGAGTTCACCGGCCAATTAAAAGCTATCCGGACATAAAAAAAGGCGGACCCTTTGGGAGCCCGCCTTTTTTGTTTTCAACTCACTTATTGTCATTGCGAGAAGCGAACTCAGCGACAGGCTTGAAGCGGCCATCCCCAATGGGGATGGCCGCGGTTGGCCCACGGGCCAATTACAACAAGCTTCCCAGTTCATGGGTGGTTTTTTCGCGGTGTACCACCCCTCACCCTATGCCAATTTTGGATATCCATCCAAAATGATATTGGCATAATGCCGACCACCTAAAAGATAAATAAATGGTCGGTATACCCTCTCCCGCAAGGAGCGAGGGTTATAGTTTAAATAGTACCCAAATAAAAAAAGCGGGTCCCAAAAGGCCCGCCTTTTAAAATGACAGTTGTTTAAAACTTTAAATCAGGTGCCCATCTCCCAGCTTGACAGGTAATGTTCCTGTTCCTTGGTGAGAGTGTCGATCGGAATACCCAAAGCCTTCAATTTCAAGCGGGCAATTTCGTTGTCGATTTCCGTCGGAATGGGATAAACCTTCTTGCGCAGGCTTTTGTGGTTTTTCACCACATAGTCCGCTCCCAAAGCTTGGTTCGCGAAGCTCATATCCATCACCGAGGCCGGATGGCCCTCGGCGGCGGCCAGGTTGATCAAACGGCCCTCGCCCAGGATGAATACCTTGCGGCCGTTCTTAAGCGTATATTCCTGGACATAATCCCGGATCAAGCGGATTTTCTTTGATATCTTCTTTAAGCCGTCGAGTTCCAACTCTACGTTGAAGTGACCTGAATTGGCGACAATGGCGCCATCCTTCATTTTCGCGAAATGTTCCTTACGGATGACGTGGATGTCGCCGGTCAAGGTAACGAACACGTCGCCAACAGGAGCGGCCTTCGCGATGGGCATCACGTCAAAGCCGTCCATGACCGCTTCCAAGGCTTTCATGGGGTCGATTTCGCAGACAATGACCCGGCCGCCCAATCCCTTGGCCCTCATGGCCACGCCACGTCCGCACCAGCCGTAACCCGAGACCACCACGACCGCCCCGGCGACCAACACGTTCGTCGCGCGGATAATACCGTCCATGGTCGATTGGCCCGTGCCGTAGCGGTTATCGAACAAATGCTTGGTCTTGGCGTCATTGACCGCGACCACCGGGAATTTCAACACGCCGTCTTTTTCCATGGCGCGAAGGCGGATAACACCGGTCGTCGTTTCTTCGGTTGAGCCGATGATCTCGGAAGCCTGCGCGGCCCGGGCCGAGTGAAGCTCGGATACCAAGTCGGCGCCGTCATCCATGGTGATGTTCGGATGGGCATCCAGCGCGGCGTACAAATGCTTGTAATAGGTTTTGCGGTCTTCCCCCTTGATGGAGAAAGTCGGGATGCCGTACACCTTCACCAGCGCGGCAGCCACGTCGTCTTGGGTGGAAAGAGGATTGGAGGCGCAGGCGAAGACATCCGCCCCACCGGCCTTTAGGGTAATAAGCAAATTGGCGGTTTCAGTGGTGACATGCAGGCAAGCGGCCACGCGGATGCCCTTGAGGGGCTTTTTCTTTTGAAAATCATTCTTGATGAGCCGCAATACGGGCATGCTTCTCTCAGCCCACTCAATTCGATCCTTGCCCTTGGCAGCTAGTTTCAAGTCTTTTACGTTGTATTTCATTCAATTCCTCCAAAAAATTTGAACCACCAAGACACAAAGGGTACCAAGAAAGGCAAAGATATTTCTTTTCGCTTTTCTTGGTGTCTTGGTGCCTTGGTGGTTAATGATTTATTTTAGTTTTGCAGCCTTACGTAAAGCAGCGGCCTTATCCGTCTTCTCCCAAGTGAAGTCTTTATCATGACGCCCGAAGTGGCCATAAGCGGCAGTCTTCTGGTAAATAGGCCGGCGCAAATTGAGGGCCTTCATGATGCCGCGAGGCGTCAGGTCAAATATCTTGCGAACCAACTGGGTAATCTGTTCTTCCGGCAGGCGGCCAGTTCCGAAGGTGTGTACCAACACGCTGGTGGGTTGGGCCACGCCGATGGCGTAGGAAATCTGGACCTCGCACTGGTCGGCCAATCCAGCCGCCACAATGTTTTTCGCAACCCAACGCGCCGCGTAAGCCGCCGAACGGTCGACCTTGGAAGGGTCCTTGCCCGAGAAAGCTCCGCCGCCGTGGCGACCGTAGCCACCATAAGTGTCCACGATAATTTTTCGGCCAGTCAATCCCGTATCGCCCAGGGGACCGCCGATTTCAAACCGGCCCGTGGGATTCACGAAAATCTTGGTCTTGCTGTCGATCATGCGGGACGGGATCACCGTGCGGATGACGTGCCGGATGACATCCTTCCGTAATTTGGACTGGTCGATCGGCGCGTGCTGGGTTGAAACCACCACCGCGTCCACGCGGACCGGTTTGCCGCCGATATATTCTACCGAGACTTGGCTCTTGCCGTCGGGCCGCAAGTAGGGGAGCTTCTTGGATTTACGGACTTGCGCCAGTTTTTCCACCAGGCGGTGGGCCAGCATGATGGGAAGCGGCATCAGTTCAGGTGTTTCACGGCAGGCGAACCCGAACATCATGCCCTGGTCCCCGGCCCCGCCCGTGTCCACGCCCATGGCGATGTCCGGCGATTGGCGGTTGATGGCCACCGAAACCCCGCAGGTGTCGGCGTCCAACCCGGCCTTGGCGTCGATGTATCCGATCTTTCGGATCGCGCCCCGGATAACCTCCGGCCAGTTGACGTTGGCTTTCGTCGTAATCTCGCCGGCCACCACCACCCAGTTGCAGGTCAGAAGGGTCTCGCAGGCGACCCGGCTAAAGGGGTCTTGTCTCAAGCAGGCGTCCAGGATACTGTCCGAAACCGCGTCCGCCACCTTATCCGGGTGGCCTTCAGTCACGGATTCCGACGTAAAGAAAAACTTTTCATTGCCCAACGGGGAAATAGCGGCGCTCTTCATTCCAAATCTCCTTAAGGGATAAAATGACGTCTCTCAAAAAAATCAGTCAGCGAAGGAAAGGCGTGGGTGAAACCCGGCAACCCAATAAATGGGTCCAACGAAATCCTGGCAAAACGAAAGCCCTTGTTCCGCGCTGGAACAAGGGCTAGTCAGGTGAGCAATTATAGGTTTTTAACCCAAAAATTCAAATGTCCTATTTCAATCCTGTTGTCGCGATACCTTGGATGAAGTACCTCTGGCCCATAAGGAACATGACCACCAGGGGGATGACGATCAACAAGGAAGCCGCCATGAGCAAATGGTAATCCTGGCCATAAAGGGAAACGAAGTTGGTCAGACCCAAAGCCAAGGTCTTTTTGCTGTTGGAATCCAGGTAAATCAAGGGGTTGATAAAGTCGTTCCAGTTCCAAACGAAGGAAAAGACCGCCACGGTTGTAAGGGCGGGCTTGCAAAGGGGAAGAAGGATACGCCAGTAAACCCCAAAGTTGGTACAGCCGTCAATCTTGGCCGCTTCGTCCATCTCATAGGGAATACTCATGAAAAATTGGCGCATGAGGAAAATGTTGTAGGCGCCACCGCCCAGGAAGGCCGGAACGATCAGAGGATAGTAAGTGTCATACCAACCCATACTTTTGAAAAGGATGAAGGTCGGGATCATGGTGACCTGGGTGGGAATCATCATGGTAGCCAGGCAAAGAATGAATAACGGGCCCCGGCCCGGAAACCTCAGGCGCGCGAAGGCGAAAGCCACCAACGAGGAGGTAAGGGTGACACCCACACAACCCGAAAGGGCGATGATGAGGGTGTTGATGGTGTAAGTAGTGAAGGTGATTCCTTCGCTAATGTACATATTGTTAATCGTCCAGGCTTTGGGGTAATTCTCGAAATGCAGGGGATGGGGAATCCAGATCGGCGGCACGGCGAAAACCTCGGTGGGAGTTTTGAGGGAAGTCGAGAGCATCCAGATAACGGGCAAGATCATACTGACCGCGCCGATCGAAAGAACAATAGTTGTGAAAATCTTGGTGATTTTTTCCGTGCGGCGTTTACTAGCCCAAAACCCGTTGGGTGAACTGACCGTTAAGTTGTCGTTGATGGAATCCATTGTTATTTCCTCAATTCGCCTTCGTAATAAACCCACTTGGAAAACTTGAACTGAAGCCAGGTTGCCAACAGAATCACGGCGAACAAGATGCAGGCCAGGGCCGAGGCATAACCCATCTGGTAATACTTAAACGCCTTTTGATAAATGTAAAGCACCATGACCAGGGTGGAATCGGCTGGGCCGCCAAGCCCATCGGTCATAACGTAAACCTGGTTGAAAATTTGGAAGGAATTTACCAGCGTGATAATCAATTGGAAGAAAATGATCGGCGAAAGGCCTGGTAGGGTCACGGTCCAGAATTGCTGCCAACGGTTAGCCCCGTCGATTTCAGCGGCTTCATAAAGCGTAGTGGGAATTCCCTGAAGTCCGGCCAGATAAATAATCATTCCGCCGCCGACGCCCCAGAAACTCATGATGACCAGAGCGTTCTTGCTCCAAAACTCGCTGGCCAGCCACTTGGGACATTCGGACATGGGAATGCCGGTTAATATTGATATCAAGTAGTTCAGCAGACCCGAATCGGCGTTGAAAATCCATTTCCAGAGAACCGCTACCGCTACCCCCGTGCCCAGGACCGAAGGAAGGTAATAAATCGTCCTGTAAATGGCAATGCCCTTAACTTTTTGGTTCATGAGCATGGCTACGATAATGGAAAGGACCATTCCGACAGGAACCGACAGAAAGGTGAAATAGGCCGTGTTATATAGAGCTTTCCAAAAGCGCGGGTCCCCGAAAAACATTTCCTTGTAGTTGTCGAGACCCACGAACTGGATGGGGGTCAGGATGTCCCACTTACAGAAAGAAAGGCCGAAGGCCGCCAACACCGGGCCGCCCGTGATGAAAATCATCGCCAATAGGAATGGCGTGATAAACATGTAAGCGCTGATGGCTTCCTTGCGTTCGGCTGATGTCATTCGGCTTCTCCTATTTAGTCTGGGGCTCGTTCTTTTCCAGCATAGGCTTCAACTTATCCATCGCCTCGGCGGCCGTCTCCGTTCCGTTCCACACCTTGTCCAATTCGGGTCCGATGATGCTGTGCGTCACTTCATCCCAGTTCTTGCACATGGGAGGGTACTTCACATATTTCACGGCTTCCAAAAGCATTTTCTTGTTCTTCGGATCTGAATTGTCCAGGAAGGTGGTATTGGCTTCCCTCATCAAGGCTGGTTGGGCCAAACCCGTTTGGGCCAGCTTTTTCGCCCCTTCCTCGCCAGAGATAAACTTCACCAGCTCCCAGGCTTCTTTTTTGTGCGTTGAGCTCTTCAAGATGCCGTAACCCGATCCACCCGTAGCAAACCC
This sequence comes from candidate division FCPU426 bacterium, assembly GCA_003152075.1. Lineage (GTDB taxonomy): Bacteria > Oederibacteriota > Muellerivitia > Muellerivitales > Muellerivitaceae > PALSA-1180. The sequence continues at coordinate 1,582 of PLZG01000067.1, read as the reverse complement.
TCGAACACCATTGGGTCCCTTGGGCATCATGACCACGTCCCATTTAAAATCCTTGATTTGTCGGAAGGTCGGCGTCTTCCAGATACCCGAGATAAACATGGCCTCGGACCCGTTCATGAACATGTCGCCGGTTCCCATCCCGCCCATGGCGGCGAGCCCTGAGGGGGGCATCATGATTTTATATTTTCCTATCATGTCGGCGCGAAACTGAATGGCATCGAGTGTGTGGGGATTTGTCGCGAAAGTCCACTTGGTAGGATGTTTCACGTCGTCAACGTAGGTTCCTCCAAAATCATAAACCCAAGGCTCGGGCATCACCCAGTCGTCAATGAAACCCCAACGGGTAACCTTGCCTGCGGCGTCTTTCTTCATGACCTTCTTCGCGATGGCCACGAAATCGTCAACGGTCCAATCGTCGGTGGGATAGGCCACTTTCGCTTCGTCGAAAGCCTTCTTGTTGTAATAGATGACACAAATGGGCGCCGTATCGCGGGGAATAACATAAATTTGGCCATCCACCGAGAACCGGTCGACCACTTGGGGATAGTAACCGCTCAAGTCCATATGATCGGCTTGCACATAAGGGTTCAAGGGCTCCAAAGCCCCGCGGAGGAACAGATCAGCGAAGTTCCCCACTTCGGTGAAAACCACATCGGGGGCTAAACCACCAGCTACTTCAGTGAGAAGCTTGGTGGTGTACTCGTTATATGGAAGACGTTGAAGCTCAACCGGGATATCGGGATGCTTTTTTTGGAAATCATTGAGGAGATCGACAAGAATTTGGTTTTCTTCCGGGCTTCCCCAAGAGGAAATCTTGAGCTTGGAACTTCCTTTGGAACATCCGGAGAGGCTAAACCCGGCCACGAGAGTCAAACAGGCGACAGCAACCAAGACCAAGCGAAAGTTTTTCATAAAACCTCCTGAAAAAGATGCGGCTTCTAGGGTTGGGTAAAACGGAATGGGCGTCCCAGCTTTTTTATTTAATTTTAAAAAGACAACTGGGCTAGTCATTTTCCCATTTAAATGCCGACAATGAAAAAATGGCTGAAAACGAGGTACAGTATGTCATAGGCCCCAAGGGCCGTCAACGTGAAAAACCCTTACAGGCTAACGTGGAAGGGCTTTCAAAAATCATTTCCAAACGCATCCGAACCTTTTCACTCCGTGCCAAAACAACAAGCCCGTGGCAAAGCGCTTTCATTCTTTCGAGTCGATTTTTGTCACAGCCTAGCTTCCCCTTGAGTAAAATCAGCCTTCAATTTTTATCTCGAGGGGGATTTATGAAATTTTCAAACTACAGCTTACTGCTGGTCGTGTCGTTATTCTTGCCTTCACTACTTAACGCCGCGCCGGATGCGAAGCCTGTAGCCGCAAAGCCCGCCGCCAAGGCTTCTTCTCCTCGCTCTCCCATTGATTCGAAGGTAGTAGCCCTCTTGGCCAAAATGACTCTCGAGGAAAAAATAGGTCAGATGACCCAGTTCCACCAATGGAAGCAAATGGACGCGGACAAAAAGAAAGATATTACCGATGGAAAAATCGGCTCCTTCCTAAACTTGTTCGGCGCCAAGAACACCAACGAAAC
>PLZG01000006.1 GCA_003152075.1 candidate division FCPU426 bacterium | reverse complement strand
GGACCGGTGACCTGCCGCTTACAAGAAGCAGGAACGGTTCTCATCCAACTACCAACACCCACCAAAAACCCTTTGGTTAGAAAGGTTTTTGAGCTACATTTTCTCCACTGAGGGAGAATGATTTTCCACGAGTGTCCTTGCGATGTCCATCAAAATTTCAGCTTTTTGCAGGGCTCCCTTACGGTCCTCCCGGTCCACCTTGTCATACCGTCTGAAGACGGCATGGGTCTTGTGGCCCGATATCGACATGATGACCGAATCAGCTACCCCGGCTTTCCTGAAATTCGTTACGGCACAATGCCTAAGGTCGTGGAACTTAAAGTTCTTAATGCCAGCCCTCCGGCAAACCCTCCTAAAAGCCGTTTTAATGCTTTTCACAGGCTTACCGTTGAAGGTGAAGACATAAGGGATTCCCAAAGTCGGGGGTACTTGCTTGAGTAATCCTATTAAGGTGTCACTCAGCGGTATTTCCCTCTTCTCCAGGGTCTTTGTGTCCAAAGCCTCCAATATGAGAACCTTGTTCTTAAAGTCCAATTGGCTCCATTTCAAACCAAGGATTTCCCCGCACCTCATGCCGGTGGAATAGCCTAATTGGATGATGGGCCGCAATCGGTAGGGACATTCCCGGAAAAATCCTTGGTATTCCTCGGGGGTCAACGTCCTATCCCTTGGAATTTCCTTGAACTTGCGGACTCCCATAATCGGATTACGGTTAATCTGTCCATTCAGCAAGGCCCGCCGCACTATCGTCTTGAGGCAGGCAATTTCCTTGTTCAAACTGGTTCCCGAAATACCCTTTCCCTTATGGTTCAACTGGCCTTCTTGTTGCCTCTGGATGATGTAGGCTTCCACAAGATCCGGAGTCAAACTTTCCAAGGACCGGTTTCCAAAAAAAGCCTTGAACCTGGAAACGATCGGGGGATCGTTCCTGTGACTTTTTTTCCTGGACTTGGAGTAGGCCAAAAACGAATCGGCGGCTTCCGCAAAAGTAAGTTTCGCCTGTTCGCTTACCAAATATTTACCCTCGACTATTTCGACCATGTTTTGGGCGAGGATTTTCTTGGCGTGAACCAAAGGAATCAGTCCCAACCGGACCCTCTTCCTTATTCTTCTTCCCCCTTCCTTAACGGAATAATCTAAAAAGTACCCCGCCTCATCCTTTCGGAGATGCGGGGGCAGACCGTGCACATTAGGCGTGCTCATTGCTTCCTCCTAATGTTACTGGCAGGGGGCATTTTATCATTTTCATTCAATGGTTCCCAGGGGCCATTCAAATTTGGCTGGTGAAATGCTTTTTGGAAGTCGGAAAGCCAAACCCTTGGGTGCCTTCCGAGCTTCACGAACGGAAGCATACCCGCCAAACGCCAGTAACTCACTGTATTGACCGGTACCGCAGCCATCAAGGCTACTTGTTCGTCAGACAAAAGCTGATCCTGATTCCGGTTCCTGCGGTCTGGTTTTCGCCTATCCATCTTCCCCTCCCTAAAAACGGTTTCGGCTATTCCCCCGACGGAGCTGGTTCTTTGGCTTTCTTTTTATACTCAGCCATTGCCACTTTCTCGATCTCTTCCTTGGCCTTCTTGTTGGCATTGCAGAAATGGAAATAATCCCCTTCCTTTTTGCCGGGGCGTGACGGAAACCCGATAAATAGCCCGTCCCCCTCCTTCTTCTTTACCAAGGTCAGGTCATTGAAAAAGAACTCATATCCCGATAATCCAACCTTCACATCGAAAAAAGCCTTCGTGTTCTCCCCTTCATAGGGGTACATCCTCGTAACATTGATCTTTAAAGCCATTTGCTTCCTCCTTTTATGATTTAACAGCCGACTGTCTATTTCTTCTCCTCAACCTCCTTTTCACGCAAACTGTTTATGGCAAATTCCAAAACTTCTTCCTTCTCCTTTTCACTAGCCGACTTCTGATAAGCCCACCAATCGGTGGAACTTTTTTTGAAAGATTGGTTGTGGAGAATTGCCAGCAATTCCGGGGTGTACTTGATCGGCTTTAAACCGACACTCAAGGCCGTTCCCCGGTAGAAAACCCTATTCCTTCCGCTTTCTTTGGCCTTGTAAAGACCGTTGTCCGCCGCTGTAAGAAGGTTTCCAAAGTTGGTTCCTTCCTCCCCCCACTCAACGATGGCCTGGCTGATTGTTACGGGATAATGAATGATGAATAGGTCATCCTTCTTATGGTCAAATCCATCTGTAAAGTGCCTGATATCCTCCTTCTTGATGATCTCGTTTGTTTCTTCCACCACCTTTTCCTCGCAACACTTCCTAAACTGTTCGGCTTTTTCGGCCACCTCTTCCTCTGTTCCGTCAAACACCCAAACAATTTCCTCCCCCCCATAACGCCAAATCCTGTTCCTGCCAAAGATATTCTGGCCCGCCTTTGCCAAGGCTTTCAGGACCGCGTTTCCGACTTGATGGTTGTAATGGACGTCATTGAAGGATTTGAAAAAGTCGATATCCGCCATAGCGAGATAAAAATGGTTCTTTCTTCTTTGGGCAAGGGCCGGGATTTGCTGGACGGCGGCTCTATCGTTCAAAAGCCCCGTTCTATGGTCCACCAAAGTTTCATTTACCAGATTTTCTTGGGTTGTCTGGCTTTCCGATTCGGCCCTCATTTCACTTTCTAGAAACGGGTCGAACAATTGGGCGAAAAGCCACTTGAGGGGTTTAACTTTCTTCAACTTCCCGAGAGCTTCAGCCCGTTTCCTTTTTTTAGCCATTTCGTACAGGTTGGTTACCTTGGGGTCGGCAAACCCGGCTTTCATGATCGTGGTACAGAGGGTTATGGTCCGGTGCGTTTGGCCGATTAAATAGTGGGACACAGCTAAAAGGGTCAGGTAGTTGTAGTTTTTAGGGTAACGGAGGCTCAAGGATTCAAATTTCTCAATTGCGGATTCGTATTTTCCGATGTGGATACAAAGCTCGGCTTCCAGTGCCACTGCTTCGGGGTAATCCCTCTTTTGGGCGAACACCTCCTTTAACGTTCCTTGGCACTCGCCATAAAGGGACAACTGGAACTGGGCTCTGGCGAGTAAAACTAGGCTCTCAAGGGTTTTGGGGGAGAAGTCGTGCAGGCGGGTAATGACTTTCATTATGGAATCAGGCTTTTTATACCTTGCGTAAATCTTCGCTGCCTCAATATGGGCCTCAACGTTTTGGGGCTGGTGTTTACTGATTACTTCGTCAAAGAGTTCTATGGCCTCAGGGAACCGATTCTTTTCCATTAATAGATGAGCGGATTGGAGGCACCGTTTGGCTAATTCAGGGTTTATTTGGATTACGTTTTCTTCCATGTCAAAGC
>PLZG01000009.1:484-4989 GCA_003152075.1 candidate division FCPU426 bacterium | reverse complement strand
CGCTCTTCGGAATAAAACCGCCGCAACCAGTTCCTTAAAAACTCAGGGTATTGATTCCTAAAAACCTCGGGCGCATTCTCATGGATTCTTCCATCAAATCTTTCGATCACTTCCTCCACATCCGCCAACACCCTCTTGGTCAGGAATTGCACTTCCTCTCCGCTCCTCAAGTCCGAAAGAACGGAGTCCAACTTCCTTACCTTTTCGCCTAATACTTCCGGGTCTTCCATCCAAGGGTTCAAACCCCCGGCTAACTTGAAAAGACAGACATACTGTTCAGGGTTCCTCAACACCAAATATCCAGGCCCCACCGCCCTTATACGAAGGAGTCCCCCAACCGGATTATTCTTTGATTTATCCCTGAATATTCCTTTCATGGTTCCAACTCGCTTGGTTCCGGTCCCGGAAAATAGTGTTGGGGTTCGTTTTTAAACCGTATGATGTTTTCCAGGTGCTTCTCCGGCCAAAAGCTTTTCATTACGAAATACACGGTGGTAAGGCTTAAGATTCCAAAAAAAAGAACGAGGGAACCTTCCAGGCCCCAGAAGACCATAAAAGCCACGAAGGCAAAGGCATCTCCGATGAAGATAAACATAAGCTTGTTGAAATCAGAGGAATAGAAGAGCCCCCACATTTTGGATTCCTTTTCGAGTGGTATCGCCATTTAAACGGTCCTCTTCCCCTGGGAGCCCTGGTTCCCCGATTTTGGCTTATGACTTTCTTTTCCCTTTTGGAGTTTTTGAGCGTAATTACTTACCAATTTGTGTTTTTCTTTTTCATTACTGGTTAAATTATCGAAATTTTTACCATCCCCTTTAAGACTTCCCGCGATGGAGGCTCCCGACATTTTTTTAAGGAAACTTGATACAGGGTTGTCGGGATTCGAATACTTTGGTTTACCGCCCATCCCTCCAAGTTTTGCGACTGCATTTAGTCCCTTCATGACCTTTTGTCCGGCCAATGCCCCGCCTGCGGTGCCCACCCCTGGAATAACAGAAGCCACCGCCGCACCTGCCGCAGCCCCCATCGCTTGACCTGTTTCTCCTGTCATGTTTTTCATGACACCAAAAGTTCCAAGCCTAGCTTGGTTAGCCCCACCCACCGCCGCCTTCGTGTCACGGGTGAATTCCTTGTAGCCTTCCCCTTTGAGGTTGGCCCCGGAAAAAGTTGTAAACAACGAGGCAAATTCTTGGACGTTGGCGATCAATTGAAGGCCGGCAAGTACCGCCACCGCTGTCAAAAGGCTATTCACCCCAATGGTCTCAATCCCCCAATTAATGTTGGGGATCAAGTAAAGGCCGACCAGAGTGATAGCCCAAATGACTGAATAAAGTAGTAGTTTTATGAAGTAGCGGGCCGCGCCCCAAAAGATAGGGGCCGTCGCTGGATGACCAAGGCAACCGATAAAGATTGGACCAAGGACGAATAAAACCCATAGGTTCAACACCTGAAAAAACTTGGCGAAGATCACGGCAAAACAAATGATGAGCCCCCAAATTGCGACTCCGCACTTGAGTAACCCAGCGGAAAACACGGCCAAACGGCTCGTGGGTGGTCCCGCCGCCGTATTCCCAGCCGTTCCGATATTGGTAGAAGCTTGCCCAGATTGTTGGGGGTATTGCACCCCATTGCTCTGAATTAATCCTTGAAGTGAGTATGTAGGCAGAGTTTGTCCCGGTATGACCGGTTGATTCCCAATTGTGTCGGCCCCTTTGGAGATGAGGACATGGACCAAAGTCGGCATTCCGAGAATAAGAATGATCCCGGCCATGGCTTGGAAAAATCGATAGTTCCCTTTCTGGGATTCCCCTGCCGAAACCGCCGAATAGCAGTTGTAGAAACCAATCACCACCAATCCCAATGCAACAAGGTAGATCAGATTCCAGGTCATCCCTTGAACCGTGATGAAATTTCCCCTGAAGTCATATTGGGACAATTGGTAGGCGTTGTTTCCCCCGCCTGCGTTTATGTCTATATTTTGAAACCCTTCTAAAACTCCTGAAGTCCTCAAAGTGTTTTGGTTGTAGAGGTAGTAACCCATAGCGGTAACGCCGGTCGTCATGTAGGAAAGAATGGTGGGCCAACCAAAGAGACATAAGAATGCAGCCACAAAACCTAAAACGAGGTTTGGTTCCACGAACCTATTCCAAAGGCCTGATGACCTTTGCCCCGTGTCGATCACGAAACCGACAATGAGGATGAAAAGGCCGGTTCCACTGGTTATCTTCAAGATATTCAAAACCACCTGGACGGCGTTGGCTCCCGTATTGACCGCGCCCAAGTTATTAGCCAATGCCGTATAGGTATTGGGAGAAGCCAAGTTCGGAATATAAATAAGGAAAGTACCGATATATTTGTCGTAAATTCCGAAAAGGGTCTGCAAGGCCCAATCCCCAATCTTGTTCATCCCATTGGAGACCCAGTCCCCGGCGTGTTTTGCCATGGTGTCGAAGATCCCATCCGAGACCCCCTGTTTAATGGACTGTTGGGAAGGGCCGCTATCCGTGGACAAAACCGAAATGGCAAAAACCTTGGGGGCTATCAAAAAGCTTATGAAGATGAGGAAAAGAAGTTGCCTGTCCATCTAATTACCGGACAAAACGGAACTGACCGGCTTTGCCCCGAATTCACCCGCCTTGAGAATTACGACGTTCAAAACAACACCCACCATCAGGATTCCCACGATGGCAAGAACGCTCCCCCAGACTCTCTCCTTTGCGCTTGGGTCCCCTTTGCTGGAATCGGCCAAATGGTCTAGGACGTTTTTGACGCATTGCAAAATCTTCCAAAGGCCGTAAGCATCCAGAAGAAATAGGATGATGAGTTTGACCGGTGATAATTCCGGCATACTGGTCAATGCCTGGGAGCGGGCATGACCTGCGTAAAGAAAGAGGCAAGTTGAAATCCCTATCGTCTTTATCAAAACCAAACTGTTAAATTTCTTCATGGCTTCACTCCTTCAAGTTATTGAGCTGGCGGTGCCCCGCCTGCGTTGGCCGACCCCTGGTTTTGCAGTTGCTTCACGTTGACGCTCCCCAATTGCTGAAGGGCGGCACTTCCTCCGGTTTGAACTACGTTGGCTCCGGCGTTGTTCATGGCAACTCCTGGATTCTGTCCCATCGCAAGGGAAGTCCCGGTGGCCTGGCCCGTTCCCAATAGGGAACTCAAATTGGGGATTCCAAGTGCNNACATAAGGTTGGGGCACACCGGCGACCTGGTTTGCGGCTTGGTCGGCCCCTTGAATGTTTCCTGTCTGCAAGGCTTGGGCTTCCTGAGTGAAAAGGGTTCCAATTTGTTGGAATTGTGGGTCGTCGCTTTGTTTCAATTGGGTGGCGGTTTGTTGTAATTGGCTCACGCTTTGGGTGCTAAAGGCAGTCCCCGCGGTGTTGGCAAGTTGCTGGCTCAATGTGGAAAGGCCTTGCATGACTTGGGCTTTCACCCAATCGGACTTGGATGCTTGGTTATATTGGTTTGCGGTGAATGCTCGATTTTTCTGTGGAATGGAGGCATACCGTCTCGGAAGAACAACCAAGTTCGTTTGAGAGTTCTTGGGGAATTGGGAAAGCTGTTTCATGAGCCAATCCCTAAAATCAATAACGTTTCCCCGCAAAGCTTCTTGGGTTTTCCCGTCATCCGTGGGTGTGTCAGCCAATAAAGGTTGAAACATTAAAAGTAGGGTGAAGGAATAAATAAAGATTCTATACTTCATTTTCCTGCTCCCTTTTTCATCGCGAAAAGTGTTTTGGCCACTTGTTCGTGATATTTAACCCCAGCCCAACAAATCTGGAATTCCTTGCCACCCGCTGTTTCGATAAAAATGTCCCCGATCTTGAAAATCTTTTGGTAAATGGTTTGCTTGCAGGAAATCTCGGTGATTTGATCGAAGGGAATGGACTTTGACCGCCGCTCGAATATGCCTGTCCTTTTTTCGATCCGGTCGGGCCAAGCAACGTAATGAATGGTGGTAATGTAAAACCGGATAAAAACCCAAAAACAGATTTCCAAATAGAAAAAAAAGATACCAACGAAAAATAGCCGCGCTCCAAATGGCAAAAGAAGGAACAAGGTAAACGGGAGGACCAATACCGAAAGGCATTGGAAGAATGAAGGGTGCAGCCCCTCTTTTTCCTCCTCCGAAATTTTGTCGAGAATCATTTCTGGTTTCTTTTTCACTTTATTCCTTCTGAAATTACTATTTAAAACAACTGGATAAAAGCCGGGTCCGAGTCCTGGGTGACATAAATGGTCAATCCAAAATCCTTGATATAAGGGCGGTCCACCCGGATTCGGCATTGATAAGGGTTGTCCTGTGGAACCCCACCCTTGAGGAAGGCTTCGCGGCTGGATTGCCTTTTCAAAAGCCATCCCTGGATGATTTGATCGCTGGTGACATCTATGAGAAAGGACCCGCCGAAATCGGTAAGAGCCACATTGATCGTGGCTTGGTCTGTTTCGGTTTGAAATTTATAGTTTTGGACTTGGAACGTAGGGGTAATTTGTCCCGA
>PLZG01000009.1:0-455 GCA_003152075.1 candidate division FCPU426 bacterium | reverse complement strand
CCTGTATCTACGCTGAAAACCCTGGTGTTGTAATTGTTGGATGACAAGGGAACCTGAAGTCCATCCGTCTCGTTCCCTTTCCCCACCGGGATCGGTAAGGGGGTGTTGATATTCGTTTGGTTCAACCGGGCCAAGGTGAAATCATTCATGGAATTGGAAATATTGAAGTCGATGAAGATGGATCGTATTCGGAACCGCGCCTTTCCATACCATGCCGTTTGGGGCAACCCTGCCAAGGATGGGTTGATTCCGTTCCCTCCAGTAAAGGGATTTGCAGGGTTATTCGCCAAGGGAACTTGGGCCTCCAGGGTCAATTGGTCCAAGGAAATGAATTCCCAAGTGAAAAGATGTTCAGCCCTGCCCCCGAAAGTAAAAGCGTTGGTGTCCCCTGAATGGGCGCTGTCCTCAACCCCATACTCGAAGTAAAGGGTGTAATCCCTGGAAAAATTGGCTTC
>PLZG01000075.1 GCA_003152075.1 candidate division FCPU426 bacterium | reverse complement strand
CAACTTTTGCACAAGACCCATTTTTGAAAGGAGATCAAATGGCCGCTACCCCCTCCACCATGTTGCCCTTGGGAACCAAGGCACCTGCTTTCAACCTGCCTAATGTTCTTACGGGGAAGGTAATTACGCTTTCAACTTTCGAGAAAAATCAACTTTTACTGGTCATGATCATCAGCCGGCATTGCCCCTATGTTAAACACGTGAAAGATGAATTGGCCCGAATCGGTTTTGATTATGTTCCGAAAAACGTCGGTATTGTCGCGATCAGCTCCAACGATGCTTCCAATTATCCGGACGATTCCCCGGAAAACTTGAAAACAATGGCGCTTGAATTAAAATTTAACTTCCCGGTTTGCTACGACGAAAGCCAGGAAGTCGCCAAGGCCTACCATGCCGCTTGTACACCGGAGTTTTACCTTTTTGACCAGGATCGAAAGCTTGTCTATCGCGGCCAGTTAGATGACAGCCGCCCCAAGAATAATTCACCCGTTACTGGAAAAGACCTCCGGGCCGCCCTGGAGGCCCTTCTTTCAGGCAAGGCCATTTCGGCGGACCAGAAGCCTGGAATTGGGTGCAACATCAAATGGAAACCAGGTAACGAACTGGACTATTTTTCTAAATAATTTTCCTCTTTGGTGGTGGGTCAGTTTTATGTCATGGCGAGNNCTCGCCATGACATAAAACTGACCCATAACCAACATCCTCCAATGTCAAAACTTCGGAGGATGACCGGGACCAAGTTCACCCAGATGGACAATAGGTCTTTCAAAAACCCTTGTAAATTGCCTATTACATTGTTTACTTCTTTATTCATGTAAAAACCCACCCTTAGGATTATCATGGTTGATAGTTAAACCTTAACTTCACCCACCGTTTTAACCGTAATCCGAAGGGGTCCGGCTTGAACGTACCGAGTCAACTTAAAACCTTTCTAGACGATGTTCTTCTCAAGGCCATCAGCGATATCGGTGATGGCGTCATTGTCCTGGACGTCTACCGTATTATTTACGCCAACGACGCCTTCTGCAAAATCTCCGGTTATTCCGAGGACGATCTCGAAGCCCTGCCTTCCTTGTTTGACCTGGTCCGCGTCGAAGACCGGGAACTGATCCAGGGGAAAATCACCGACCATCTCAAGAACCTCAAGACATCCGGCCGTTATGAAACAACGATCAAGTGCAAAAATGGAGTACTGGCCCACCTGGAACTGACCATCAATTCGATCAACGAGGATTCACCCGCGAGGATCGTTTCCATTGTCCGGGACATCACCCATCAAAAATCACTCAAAGTCACCCTTGAAAACCAGGATTTCCAGTACAAGCTCCTGTTCCAATCCAATCCCAACCCCATGTTGATTTACGAATTGGACAGTTTATCCATCTTGGCGGTGAACGACGCCGCCGTTCTGAAGTATGGGTATACTGCGGAAGAATTCGTAAATCTTTCACTTAAGGATATTCGCGACCCGAACGACATCCCGACCCTCATAAAAAAAGTAATGGAATTGAAAGAGGAAATGAACGTCATAAAGGAAACCATCCGCCACCGGAAAAAAGATGGCTCGTTGATGGACGTGGAGATCATGTCGCATCCCATCGATTTCGACGGCCGAAAGGCGAGGGTGGTGATGGTTTCCGACATTACCCAGCACATCAAAGCGGAAAAGGCGCTTCTTGAAAGCGAAGGGAAGTTCAAGGAACTTTTCAATAACGCCATTGACCCCATATTCCTTTCTGACATCTCGGACGAGGGGGTTCCGGGTAAATTTATAGAGGTGAACGACATCGCTTGTTCAAAGCTCGGGTATACCCGGGAAGAACTTCTGCGGATGACCCCCTTTGACATTTCGATACCCGAGGATTTGGCCGAATTGGGAAAAATTTTTAAAAAACTCCAGCAACAGGGGCATATTACTTTTGAAAGGTCTTACCTGACCAAAAGCGGATTGAAGATGCCGGTGGAAATCAGCTGTCACCTATTCCAATGGCGGAACCAGAAGGTCATTCAATCCATCGCGCGGGATATCACCGACCGTAAAAGGGCCGAGGAAACCATCCGCCGGCAAGCCTATTACGACGTCTTGACCAACCTGCCTAACCGAATGTTATTCAAGGACCGGTTGGAACAGGCCATGAAACACGCGCACCGCAATAAGCAAATGTTGGGAGTGATTGTCCTGGACCTCGACCGGTTCAAGAACATCAACGAAACCCTGGGTCATCTTTTGGGGGATAAATTATTGGTGGCGGTTTCCGAACGTCTCCTGGGCATATTAAATGAAAGCGAAACTATCGCCCGATTCGGAGGGGACGAATTCACCCTATTGTTGCCCCAGGTCAACAACGTCGAGGAGGCAACCCAACACGCGCAGAAAATCATCGAATTGCTCGCCGCGCCATTCAAGTTAAGCAACCACGAATTGCACGTTACCACCAGTATTGGGATAGCCTTTTACCCTGACGATGGTGAAAATTCCGAGATTCTTCTTAAAAACGCCGAGACCGCCATGTACCGGGCCAAGGAACAGGGCAGGAATAACTATCAGCTTTACGCCTCCATCATGAATGTCAGCGCCTTTAAGCAATTGTTGATGGAGAACAGCTTGAGGAGGGCCTTAGAAAAAGAAGAATTTGTCGTTTACTACCAACCTCAAATTGACATCAAAACCCAAAAAATTATCGGGGCAGAGGCGCTCGTGCGCTGGCAGCACCCCGACCTGGGATTGGTTTTCCCAACCGAATTCATCGGCTTAGCCGAGGAAACCGGGCTAATTGTGCCGATAGGGGAATGGGTCATTCGAAAAGTTTGCAGTCAAATGAAAAAATGGCAGGACACGGGTTACGATAAAGTTTGCGTGTCAGTCAATCTTTCAGCCAGGCAATTCCAGCAGCGAAACCTGGTAAACAACATCGCGCATATTCTCCAGGAAACAGGTTTGGACCCGCAGTATTTGGGCCTCGAAATAACCGAATCCATCGCCATGAAAAACGCTGATTTCACCATTTCCGCGTTGATGGAATTGAAAAAAATGAAGATACACTTGTCCTTGGACGATTTCGGGACGGGTTATTCCTCGCTCAGCTACTTAAAGCGATTCCCATTGGAGACGCTGAAGATCGACCGGTCTTTCGTTCGGGACATTACCACCGACCCTAACGACGCGGCCATTGTAACGGCCGTTGTGGCGCTGGCGCACAGTTTGAAATTAAACGTCGTCGCGGAAGGGGTTGAAACGGAAGGCCAGTTGAGCTTTTTGAAATCCCACGATTGCGACCATGTTCAGGGCTATATCTACAGCCATCCCCTGTCGGAAGAGAATTTCCTGAAGACCCTGCGGGAATATTCTTCGAAGTAACCCTAGAACCTCGAATCAAAATCAAAATAGGCAATTTGAACCAACATCCTCTTACGAGGATGACCGACACCAAGGGCACAAAGTAAGGCAAAACACAAGCAAACCATTTATAATTCTGAAGATCCGGCCAACAATTATTTTTTTCTTGGTGAACTTGGTGACCTTGGTGGTGAGATAGGTTTGGCTGGTTTCTTACTTTGACCTTTTTCGAAGGGCTCTTTCGATATCCCGGTTGGCTTCTTTTTCCTTCAGCTTTTCCCGCTTATCCTGGACGTTTTTCCCCTTGGCCATGGCCAATTGGATCTTAACTTTTCCGCCCTTGAAATAAAGTTTGACCGGGACCAGGGTCAAACCCTTCTCGTGTACGCGGGAGGCCAGCCGGTTAATCTCGGTGCGGTTCAATAAAAGCTTGCGGGTACGGGTAGGGTCCGGGTTATAGCGGTTTCCCTGCTCATAGGGGGAAATATGCATCCCATAAAGGAGAACTTCATCCTTCTCAACACGGGCGAAACTTTCCTGCAGGTTGGCTTTTCCATTGCGGATGGACTTGACCTCGCAGCCTACCAAGGCGATACCGGCTTCCACACTTTCCAAAATAAAATAATCATGAAAAGCCTTCCGGTTCTGTAGGGAAGGGGCGCGCTCAGGCATATAAAACCTCGACTTTTGCAAAAAGACTCAACGCCATTGTGTCATGGCGAGGAGGCTCTTTCTTGAGCCGACGTGGCCATCCAAACATTCCAGAAACTGCAGTTTTTGGATTATTTTGGGTTGCCGCGTCGCCCAAAAATCTTGGGCTCCTCGCAACGACGGATATAAAACCGGATTTAAAAAAGTCGAGTAAATCCTTTAATTTAATTTCAGCCATTGCGGGGAATGGCCGCCGAATAGGCGGACGACCATGACGAAGCAACCCCAGTTTTAAAAAATCATTTCTCAAGCTTGCACCACCCCTAAACTTAGGTTTCTTCGTCGCCAACACCAATGAAGGACGCTCCTCGCAATGACAGCTATTGATACACCCTTGTCAGCAGTAGCCTTTGGAAAATCATGTCCACGCTCATAACTTTCACCTTCAATTGGTCGCCCATTTGGATCTTTGAACCTCTTTTTCCCTTTAGTTGAAGGGCTTGGGCCTCGAATTGGTAGACGTCATCGGTAAGGCTCTCGATAGGGAGGAAACCCTCAATACCATAGGGGTTCAATTCCACGTAGGCTCCATGGGAGGTAAGGTGTTTGACGGGGCCCGTAAATAACTGATCCACCTTGTTTTCCATGAACCTTAACTGCAATATCTTTTGGCTTTCACGCTCCGCTTTTTCCGCGTTTCTTTCTTGCTCACTGCTATGAAGAGCGATCTTTTCCAGGGACTGGCTTTGACCCACTGTCCTTTCCTGTTGGATGGCTTTTTTCAGGGCCCGATGGACCATCAGATCCGGAAAGCGGCGGATGGGCGAGGTGAAATGGCAGTAGGATTTCAGACCCAGTCCGAAATGACCGGCGTTGCGGGTGGAATAAACGGCTAACTTTAAAGACCGCAAGGCCAGGTTGGAGATAACGGCCTCATAGGCCCCGCCCTTGACCGATTTCAAAAGGGATTGCATGCCGATGGGAGTTGTCAGGTCCATATTCTTAAAAGGGACGTTATAGGCCCTTAAGAAAGCCACCAATTCCTCCGTGTCGCTGTCGTTGGGAGGTTCGTGAATGCGGTAAACCGCCGGCATTTTAATGCGTTCCAGATGGGCGGCTACCGTTTCGTTCGCGGCCACCATGAAATCCTCGATGAGGCGGTGGGTTTCCAAGCGGTCTTTTTTGCGGACATCGACCACTTTTCCTTTCTCGATGACGGCCCGGACTTCTGGAAAATCAAAATCCAGGGAACCGTTGGCCTCCCTCTCTTTCCGGATCAAGCGGGAAAGTGTGACCATGTTGGCCAGAATGGGCTCGAAGGTTTTGTATTTGGCCCGGATTTCAGGCGAACCAGTGCCGTCGAGAACCTGTTGAACTTCCTCATAAATACCCCGGCGGCCGCTTTGAATGACGGACATGGCGAATTCAGATTTTTCGAATTGTCCTTTTGAATCATAGGTTAGGAAAGCGCTCAAGGTTAAGCGGGGAACCCCTTCCCGCAGGGAACAGAGCCCGTCCGAAAGGGAATGGGGGAGCATCGGCAAGACCCGGTCCGCCAGGTAAAGGCTTGTGGCCCGGTCCTGGGCTTCCTCGTTTAGTGGTGTGCCTTCGCGCACATAATGGGAAACGTCAGCGATGTGGACTCCCAGCCGGTAATGACCTTGGGTGTCTTTCTCGAGGGAAATGGCGTCGTCGAAATCCTTCGCGTCCGCCCCGTCAATGGTCATGATGGAAAGGCTCCGAAGATCCAAACGCCCCTTCCAATCCTCTTCCCTGGGATTTTCGGGCAAGCCCACGACCTGGGATTCCACGGGTTTGGGAAAGGATTCCGGCCATTGGTACTTACGGATGACGGTTTTGATATCCACGCCGGGGTCATCCGGAAAACCCAGGACCTCGGTCAAAAGGCCTTCCATGGGGCCCTCGCCGGGCCATTTGGTAATTTTCACCATGGCTTTTTGCCCCTCCTCGCCTTTTACGCTTCCACGACCCAGGAGAATGGGCTGGTTCACCCGGAAATCGTCCGGCTTTAAATAATAATGGCCGTGCTCCTTAACCAAGGTTCCAACCATTTCCTCGCGCGCGCGTTTCACGATAGAAACCACCGTCGCGGAGAATTTTCCCTCTTTGAACGAGTCTTTTCCGACCCGTGCCTTGACCGTATCCCCGTTTAAGATACCCCGCATTTCACGGGGCGGGATAAAGGCGTCCGGGGAACCGTCCTCGGGGACGAAAAAGCCGAAGCCTTTCTCGTTGGCTTGGACTTTACCGATCAATTCACGGGCTGAGGCATCGTGTTTCGGCTGTTGACGTCCGGATTTTCCGTGGGCTGATTTATTTTTTTTGTGACCCTGGTCCTGGAAATGCCGGCCTTTAGATTTTTTTCCATGCTGCGGTTTTTGCTTTTTGAACAATTTTTATTCCTTTTATAACTTTAACGGGAGTATTAAAAATAATCCTGTGATGGGTGGTGCTGGAGTGAAGAAGCCGGGAAGGCGGAGGTTTCTTTCAATTTTCTGCCGAAGCACCGTTGCTTGACAGGTGTTGTGAGCTACTTTATACTACGCCCTCTTTTGAAACAAGGCCCTAACTGTCAAGCGATTCTCAAGCGCGGAAGTGGCGAAACTGGCAGACGCACTAGATTCAGGTTCTAGCGGGGGCAACCTCATGGGGGTTCAACTCCCCCCTTCCGCACCACACGTACATAAAACAACGGCGGCTTTGCCGCCGTGAAAGTAAATGGAGAGTGGTACGTGCTTGGACCCTCATGAGGTTTCCATCGAAGCCCAAGCGCACCACCAACATGAAAACCGGCATCAAAAATAAATTTTGATGCCTTGTTATTGAGGGTGGCGCGGCCCTAAGTTATTGAAACGCATTTCTTTTAATTGACGACAATTGATACGCACCACCAATACTCTTTCCTTCGAGTTCCTAACCATGAAAAATAAAAAAACTATCGCGGCTGGTGACGGAGTATTCCGAGCGAAGCTCAAAAATGGCGCCACCCTGCTCATCAAAGAGGACCACGCCACCCCGGTCGTGTCCCTCAACATATGGATTGAAGCTGGCTCCATCGACGAGAAACCCGAGGAAAGGGGAATGGCCCACCTCATTGAACATATGATTTTTAAGGGAACGAACAAGAGGGGAGTGGGTGAAATTTCCAGGGAGGTGGAGGCCGCCGGGGGCTATCTCAACGCATTTACCAGTTTCGAGCACACCTGCTTTTATGTGGTTTTGCCCAGCGACCAGATTCAAAAGGCCCTTGAAATTGAGTTTGACGCTTATTTCAACTCTACCTTTGATGGGGACGAGTTAAAGAAGGAAAAAGAAGTCGTTTTTGAGGAAATGCGCATGCGCCAGGACGATCCCTGGAGCTGGTCCTGGGAGCTTTTGTTCAAGATTCTTTACCAAAAAAATCCCTACCATTGGCCCGTCATCGGTGACCTGGAAATACTCAAAAAGGTTCCCCGGGAAACCCTGCTTAAATATTATAAAACCCACTATGTTCCCTCGAACACGGTTATATCCATCGTCGGTGATGTCTCGACAAGCCAGGTGCTCCAATGGGTTCAAAAGAAATTCGAATCGTCGGTCAAACCACTTCCCCCCAAGCGGAAATTCATCTTTGACAAGGATCCCCTGGAATTGCGGTTAAAAATAGAACCAGGGGATGTCCAGCAGCTATATCTTTCCCTGGGCTTTCCAACGGTCCCGCTCCAGCATCCGGACGCCGCCAGCCTTGAGATATTAGAGGCCCTGTTGGGGGATGGCGCGGCCAGCCGCTTGAACCTGGCCATCCGGGAAAAAAGCCAGTCCGCCGACGAGGTTGGAAGCGATCATTTTGCCGGTAAATACGGGGGAGCCCTGGTCTTTCAGGCTTTAACCGATTTGCGGCGGGTGGATAAATGCTTAATGGAAATAATGGCAGAGGTGAAGAAGATCATTCGGGAGGGAGTTCCTGAGGATGAGTTGATCAAGGTCAAAAATAAGATCAAGGCTTCTAAAATTTTCGAAAAGCAAAATATGGACGGTCAATCGAAAACCCTCGGTTTTTGGGAATTACAGGGTGGGTTTCAACTCGAGGAAAAATTCCTCGCTAAGCTGGATTCGGTGACGTTCAAAGAGGTTCAACAAGTCGCTGAAAAATATATTCAACCCCCAAAAGCCTCCCTTCTCCTCTACCATCCTAAATCCGAAAAACTAAATATAAATGCCGGCCATTGGCAAGCCCTACTAAAAAAGGGATTGGATTTCATCCCTCCCCATGCCATCAACCCCAGGTCACGGAAACAATTGCAAAAACTTTCGTTAAAAAACGGCTCCGAATTATGGGTCAAGGAACGAAGGGGGGTGCCCCTGGTTTCCCTGGGGGCCTTTGTCAATGGTGGTTTTCCGCTGGAAAAAAAGCTTCATGGCATAACCGCTTTGATGACCAAGTGCCTTTTAAAAGGTACTGGGAGGAAGACACACGAGGAATTTTCCAGGGAACTGGAAAACCTGGCGGCCCATTTGGACCCCCTGATGGAAAAGGATTATTGGGGCATGACCCTCGATTGTTTAGGCTCGAATTTTGATAAGTCATTTGACTTGATGGTGGAATGCCTTTTCAACCCCCGCTTTTCGGCTGATGAAGTGGGGAAGGAAAAGAAATTACAAATCGCCGCGATCGAACGGTTGAAAGACGACCCAAGCGAATACGCGCTCCTTCAGTCGGATGTCCTCACTTTTGCCCAGACGCCCTATGCCCACATGCCTATGGGCACAAAGGGAAGCCTCACGAAAATAAACCAGAAGGATATTCTGCGGTGGCACCGCGATCATTTGACGGCTAAAAACATGACTTGGGTGGCCGTGGGCGATTTTGACGCCCAAGATCTTAAAAAGTTTCTCGATTCTAAACTTCCCCTATTGCCCTCAGGCGAACGAAAAAGTTTGATTAAGGTCGCCGCGCCGGCCTTGAAGCCCGTCCAATTTGAGTTGAAAACGGACGGACGACAGGCCAACCTGGTCCTGGGGTTTCGTGCTCCTGTTTTTGGATCCAGCGAATATTTTGTTTTTCGGGTGATGAACACCCTGTTGAATGGCATGGGAGGGCGGCTTTTCGTGGAATTGCGGGAAAAACGAAGCCTAGCCTATAGCGTTTACGCCGCCCATGACGCCGGAATCCTCGCCGGAGCCTATCAAATCTATATCGGTTGCGCGCCTTCGAAAGTCACCGAAGCCAAAAGGGAACTGGTCGAGCTTTTATCCGAATTTTCCAAAAAGAAAGTTTCCGCCGCTGAACTCCAAAGGGCAAAAACCTATATGGTTGGCCTATACCGGATGGGTCTCCAATCCAACCGGTCCCAAGTTCACTCCTACGCCAGATATGAAATGTCGGGTTTGGGGGCATCCACCGTGGAAAAATTCCCCCAATTAATCCAAAAGATAACCGCGGAGGATGTCCAAAAAGCGGTTAAAAAATATTTGCAAACCAATCAAAAGACCTGGGTCCTTCTCACTCCCAAATTTAATCCAAAGGAGAAATAAATTGTTCATCCTCGCGAATTTTTTAAGGGCTTCCGCGGATATCCTGGGAATGATTTTAAACGCCATTGAGATTGTCATCGTGATCAGAGTGATTTTGTCCTGGGCGAGCGCGGATCCTTTCAATGGCTTTGTTCGAGCGATTTACGGCATTACCGATCCGCTATTTGCGCCTTTCCGACGGTTGCTTCCACCTTGGAGGCTCCATGGATGGGATTTATCTCCTTTTTTCGCACTTTTAACCCTCATTTTTGCCCAAAAGTTCATCCTCTCAACCCTTTATGGGATAGCCAGTCGGCTTTAGCAGGATGTTGAAAAAGTCCAAAGAACGGACTTTTTCGTATCTTCGCCGCGAATCACCCCTTCAAAAACAAGGGGTTTACTGGGATTCGCTCCAAGCCCGTGGCTGTAGACAGGGTGTAAATTCATTTTTTCAGCACCCTGTTAAAAATTAAGGCTTTTTATCATTCCCGGGATGATTTATAGTAAATCTCCTTTAAAAATAGGTTTTTAGCCTAATGACCGCAGGAGAAGAAGTTGTTTTTTAAGTTATACCGACTCCCACGCTTCCTTTTGCTTTTAGGCTTCTGTTTCATTGCCCGCCCTCTATTCGCCTTTAATCCCAACTTGGAACAAGACACATTTGGCTTAAGCATGGGAAGCGCGGTAGCCGCCATCGCGGGGGGAACCCACGCCATTCAATGGAACCCGGCTGGTATTGCCCGAGCCACGGTTCCAATGGGTCAATTAGGTTTGGGGTTCAACCCCAGCAACTCCGATCTTCAAGTGAATACCAGTATTTTGTATCCCTTTCCGGATGGAACCGTTTTTGCCCTGTCCCAATTTTCGGATTTTCCCGCTTCACCTACCTCCAATACGACTTACATCGGTTCGGTAGCCCTGCCCTTGAACTCGGCCCGGGATTTCTTGTTTGGAGTTAATTTAAAGTACCTTGCCCTTTCCACATTGGTCGGATCCACGACTCAAAATGGGAGGGGCCTGGGCCTTGATTTTGGGCTTTCCTATGACCTTCGACGGCCCCAGGGAACCATCGCTTCCTTCGCCTTGGCGGTCAAGGACGCCGGAACCCAGGTTCGGTTCAATAATACGGATGAGCAGGCGGTTACCCGCACCTTCATCCTGGGGGTCGCCTACGAGAACATTCCTGACACGAGGATTGAATCGGATTTGCAAATCGTCGATCAAACCCTGCAAAATTCCTCCCTTCATAACCGGTTACGCTTGGGGGCTGAGAGGTTTTTCGGCGACCGTTTTTATTCTGTCCGCATGGGTTATGATGATTTATTCAATAACGACGGCTATTTCACGTTGGGAGCCGGGTACCATCCAGCCCAACCTTTTGAAGTAAGCTATGCTTTTCGGGCTTCTGTCAATAATTCCCAGTTTACCCATTATTTGTCTTTCATTTACCGATTTGATGATTTTGGCAAAAAAGAACCCGCAATTGAAAAGGCACCGTCCGCAATCACGGAATCCTCCGAAATCAACATCGCTTCAGGTGCCGATCTGACCGAGGCCCCACCTTCCACTGGAAAACCAGTCTCGGCTGTTCCTTTAAGAAAAATGATCATTCAAGTGGATCCACCCATTTTCTCCCCTTCTGGAAGACAAAAAACAACCGCCATTTCCTTTCCCGAGGGAAAAACGGTTGATGTTTCCCGATGGGTTTTGGAATTCCAAAATTCGAGTCAAAAACCTGTTCGGCGGGTCGGTGGAACAGGACCCTTGGTGCCCATGGTTCTCTGGGATGGCATCAATGAGGAGGGAAAACAGGTCGCGGACGGGAAATACCGGGTGGCCTTAAAAACGTTCAACCGAAAAAATGAAATGTTATCGGACGATTTTGAAAACGTGGAAATCCTATCTACTCGATCCCACTTTGAGATTCAGACCACCAGCCGGTATTTTTCTACTAACGCGGGGAAGAAACGTAAAAATGAAATTGTTTTCACTGTATTACCCGGTGGAACCTCGGAGGTTCAGAACTGGGATTTTGAGGTGAGTGAAGCCTCAACGAACAAGGTTGTTTTTGAAAGCCAAGGACAAGCAAAATTGCCAAAAACTATCCGGTGGAACGGAAAAAATCTTAACAGTGGAGTGGCTCCGGACGGAACCTATTTATGTCTTTTGATTGCCCAAGACAAAGCGGGGAATTCGCTTAAAACCGACGCGCTCCAAATCACCATCAACAATACCCCGCCTGAATTGACCCTGACCGGTGAGGACAACTTAGTGGATTTCAACGTTAAAAAGAATTTTCGTTTTAGTCTTGCCGCGGGTGACCGCATTGGTTTCCAGAATTGGAGAATGGACCTGCTCGATGAGACTGGTTCGGCACTCATGGATTTTGGGGGGAACGGTACGCCACCAAAAAGCGTGGTTTGGGACGGGAAATCCCGCAAAGGGGAAATGGTCCAGCCTGGAAATCTTTTATCGGCGGTTTTTTCCGCTACCGATAACGCTGGAAACTTTACTGTCACCGATCCCTTCACTCTCCAGGTCGATTACCAACCACCCCAGTCGGGTGAGCAGATGACCTTGAATTTAACGACGGTTTATTTCGCCATCGTAAGCTCGGATCTGGGTGAGGAGTCAAAAAAAGAACTTGAAAAGGCCGCGTCATCCATTCGTCCCTACCTCAACAAAAGCATTTTGGTGGTTAAGGGTTACGCCGCCCCCACCGAAACCGGCGACCTTTTGTCGTTATCCCGCAACCGCGCGATGGAAGTAAAAAAGTTTTTATCAAAAACACTGGGAATCTCTCCTGACACTATTTACGCCGTGGGTTACGGCTCCCGGGCGCCTTCTAAGGCCACCAACGATGCTGGAACTGGCGAATCCCCGCGAAGGGCCATCATCACGCTTACCACGAAGCCCTGACATCAGGTTTGATTTGAATTCACCCCTTTAAAGAAATCCCTCCGGCCTCTTCATTATTTGTTAAAATATGCGTCATTCGATGCCCACATAGGAATTGACCTAGCTCATGAAAAACCTTTTTTACATATTTCTTTTCGCCTTGTTGGCCTTTGGATTAAGCCAATTTTTGATGCGTCAAAACGAAAAAGATATTCAAGATAAGACGGTCACACATTTAACCCTCTGGAACGTGCCTCCCAAGTCCCTTCCCCTTGACCGTCAAATCTGGGAAGAAACGGTAAAGGAGTTTGAAACCCAGAATCCGAATATCAAAGTCGAAGGTGTTGAAAGGGAATATCAGCCTGAGGAATTTATCACGGTCATGGCCGGGGGGAAGGGTCCTGATTTGGTCAAGGTTTGGGTGGGTGCCATACAAACCTTGGCCAACTTGGGTTTCCTGGACCCGGTCGATACTTACATCCAGAACTGGAGCCAAAGGGATTTCATAAAACCCGTATTGTTGGAAAGTACCAAGGTGGGAACCCACTTTTACGGAGTCCCCGCGGATACTTACTTTCTTTTCCTGCTATATCGAAAGGATCTTTTCACGGCTGCGGGATTGAATCCGGAGACTCCCCCGACGACCTGGGATGAGTTGGCCAACACGGCCAAGACTTTAACCCACCGTGAAAAAGGCCAATATGGTTTGGGATTGGTACCTAAGACCTGGTATTTCCAGGATTTTGTGTGGCAAGCGGGCGGGGAAATGACCCGCACGGAAAACGACAAAGTCCACGCGGCTTTTGATGAACCACCAGGCGTTCAAGCCTTGCGTTTTTGGAAAGACTTGTGCTGGAAATATAAGGTTCTGCAACCCGATGTCCTCATGCCTGAAAATGAGATTCTCCACCTCTTCGCCCTGGGTAAGATCGCCATGACATTTGGGACGGAAAACCAACTTCCAGCCCTCATCACCCGGTACAAAATCGATCCCCAATCCTTTGGGATCGCCCCCCTTCCCGCGGGACCCGCCGGAAAGGCGGCTCATTTGGGAGGAGACGTCTATGTCATCAACGCGACCACTTCGGAAGAGAAAAAAAACGCGGCTTGGAAATGGGTCGAGTTCGACCTTTCGCCTGCTAACCAACTGCGCAAATGGCTGAGAATGCACGAGCTCAAAATGTTCGTCTATCCGGGCGCGTTCAGTTCGGCGACCAACATCGCCAATCAGGATGAATTCAAAATGGTCAAGGACGCCCTTGAAACAGCCCGGGTGGAACCCCATGTCAACGGCTGGCCCGAGGTGAGGGATATGTTGGACGAGTCCCCCCTTCAAGAAATATTTTTAGACCCAGACGCGGATCCCCAGCAATTATTATTAAGTTACGCCAAAGAGGCGGATAGGGACATCTTTTCTAAAGTGAAGGTGGATCGATGACGGATTACAAACCATTTTCCATTTACGATGATGACGAGGAAAAGAAAAAGCCCGTTCCGCTTCCCAAGGAAATGTCTTCCAAAGAAGGCGACCTTGATTTGGAGATCGAGGATGTACCCACACCAGACGACGAGAAGACCCGGTTGGAATTGATGAAACAGCTGGGGGGAGGTTCGGTGGAACCCTCCCATGATTCCGGTCCCAAAAAATCATCCGAATCTTTGGAAAACGTCCCCTTTCTTCAGGGACAATCCACCGAATCCGTCGAGGACCGGGCAAAAGCCCTTATCCGCAAGCGCCAGGATTCTGGGAAAGTCCGGGACAGGCGTAAAACCGCCTCGATCTTCGACAAACCCATCGAACCCGATAAAGCCATCAGACCCGGCAAGGCCTTTTGGCACCCCTTGAGTTACCGGGCGCAGGCTTTCTGGTTTCTGTTTCCTGCTTTCGGTTTTTTTGGGCTTTTCTACCTTTATCCGATGATCCAAGGTTTTCAAATCAGCTTGACCCATTACAGCCCTTTGGGAAATAGTATTCCGGTGGGTTGGGATAATTACCAGCGGGCTTTTCAGGATTCGCTTTTTTGGCAAACAGTGGTCAACGCTCTCTTTTTCACTCTTTTTTCCTTGGCACTGGGACTTTGGCCACCTATTTTGCTGGCAATTGTACTCAATGAAATAAGCCGAGGTAAGGGGCTGTTCAAGGTCCTGTACCTACTTCCGTTTGTAATCCCAGCCATTCCTGCCGCCAATTTGTGGAAGTGGATATTTGATGAGGGTTTCGGGGTTTTGAATTCCATCCTGGGTTTGCTCTCGCTTCCTCCAGTTGGTTGGCTTACCGACCAACGGTGGGCACTCATTTCCATCGCGGTGATGTTCGTTTGGAAAAACACCGGTTGGTTTATGCTTATTTATTTCGCCGCACTTCAGAACCTTCCGGAGGAACTCTATGAGGCGGCGGAGCTGGACGGAGCCGGGATCCGCAAAAAGGCTTTTAACATTACCGTTCCCCATTTGATGCCGATCTTATGGATTTTATCGATCATCCAGGTTTTGACCGCTTTCCAAATTTTCACGGAGGTTTTCGTCATGACGAAAGGGGGGCCCATGCACGCCACAGAGGTAATAGGCACCTACATTTATAAAACCGCTTTTGGAACCATGGATTTAGGTTACGCCTCCGCCATGGCGATGTTGATGTTCGGGATACTATTTATTTTCACCATGGCCCGTTTTTTACAGATGAAACAAACGTCCCGATAGAAAGGAAGCTTTATGGAAATTTTCGGGGAAAGTCTCCAACAAAAAAAAATCAAAGCTGGTCCCCGAGGCTTATTTTCCCATCAGGACCGGAAGAAAAAATCGGTCAAAATAGCCCTGGTGCTGGGTACATTTTTGCTGACCTTGGGAGGGCTGTTGACCATTGCGCCAATTGTTTGGATGATCCTGGGATCCTTCAAAACACCCAGCGAGATATATTCGGTGCCCCAAAACTACATCCCAAAAGATTTCAGTTTCTCAAACTACGGGGAAGCCCTCCGTTTGGTGTCGTTCGGAAGGTATTTCCTTAACAGCTTGTTTATGTGCGCTTGCGTGGTTCTCGGGCAGTTGTTGATTTCCTCCATGGCGGCCTATTCTTTAACAAAACTTCGGGTCCGCTTTGCCGGAGGGATACTGCTTTTATTCATGACAAGCCTGATGGTTCCTTTCGAGGTTCTGGTCATCCCCCTTTATCTCATAATGAAATTCTTTCCATTCGGGCCGGGAATGGCTAACGTGAACTTGATCAATACCTATTGGGCCTTAATTTTGCCCGGGGTTTTTAGCGCTTTCAGCATCGTCGTGTTAAAGGATTTTTACGATTCCATCCCGAATGAAATTATTTACGCCGCTCGTATTGACAGTTGTACCGAGACGCGGATTTTTTTCCGCTTTATCCTGCCAATGACAAAACCCATTATGTCGATTCTCGCTATTTTTTCTTTCGTGACGACTTGGAACAGCTTTTTTTGGCCCCTCATTGTTCTTAACAATCCGGATTATTACCCACTTGTCCTTGGGGTCCAAAGACTGATCGATACAGGCGAGCCTTGGAACGTGGTGATGGCCGCTTTGGTTCTTAGCACAATTCCCTCAATAATTCTTTTGATTTTTTTCCAAAGAACCATCATTCGTGGTATTGCCTATACGGGTATTTACGGGTGAAGGCCGAGAGAAATATTCAATCGATTCAAAATTGGGTTAAAACACAAGTCAGCCCGCGGCGTTTTAAGCATATCTCGGGAGTGGCCAAAACCGCAAAACTCTTGGCCATTCATCACGGGTTGTCGGTTACAAATGCCGTTTTGGCCGCCTGGCTTCATGATTGCGCTAAGGAATTGCCTAAATCAGAAATGAAATCCTGGTTACGGAAGAGTCGCTTTCGGTTAGACGACGAGGAAAGGGAAATGCCGGGACTTTGGCATCCCCATGTTGCCGCGTCAATTGCCCTTAACAAATGGAGTGTTCGGGACTTGGGAGTTTTGGAGGCGATAAGGTGCCACACACTTGGGCATCCACGTATGGGTTCCCTTGCTCAATTGATATTCGTCGCGGATTTTATTGAGCCGGGTAGAAAATTTCAAGGTGTGGATCAGGTCCGATTAACGGCAAAAAAAAACTTAACTAAGGCCGTTTCAATGAAAGCCTCGATGACGATCACGTTTCTCTTTGAAAAGAGAATGATAATTCATCCGCGCCTATTAGAAACTTGGAACATTTTTTTAAAAGTTGGAGTCTAATGAAAAATATTAAAATCTTTTATATTTTATTCATCTCTGCGGTTTTCCTAATTTTATTTTCCCTCTCGAAATTTCAAAAATTACCTCTTTCAATGTTTGTTTTGAAAGGGTCGGATGGAGGCATTGATGCTTACGCGATCGATTTTTTTTTGGATAACCTGGATCCGGAATTGAAATCGATTACACTCTCGTCCGAATATCAGAAGCTAGGAAGGGAAACGCTTCGGTCAAAAGATATAAAATCGCTGCTGGCCTTTTCTAACCATTTAGGGAAATGGTCTTTTGTGACCGCGATTCCCGGGGTCGAAGAAAGTTGGCCGGGTTTTTTGGGCGGGGGGATTCATGGTTTTTTGCAAAGGGACCAACCTGAAAGCTTTGACAACCTTCAACCATTAGACCGTTTATATTTGTCACTCATGTTGAAAATGCCTTCTTCACTTTCTTTAGTGGAGCCGAATAAAACAGCCGCCCAATTGGAGCAAAAACCGGTGATTCCCCCTGAGATGGTGCCGAGTTTTGTTTCCACTCCCGTAACCTCTATTCCCCAGGGGGTGGTTCGCGTGGAAATCCTGAATGGGTGTGGTATAACTAATGCGGCTGATTGGGCGGCGAGAAGATTGAAAGGCAATGGGATCACGATTGTTGGCAAGGATAACGCTGACAATTTTCTATACGCCAAAACCATTGTTCGTAGTGCCGCTGGTTCACCCGTCGCCTTAGAAGAAGCTTTGGATCGTCTGGGCCTTCCAAAAGAATCGGTGGAGGAAATTTCCAATCCTCCCGCATCGGCGGATGTTGTGGTTATTGTTGGCAAAGATTTTCGTAAACTAAAGGAGCGTTTGCGTGACCGAACCCATCACTGAACGTTATAAGTATAAAAAAATTTTTTCCAATACCACTTCCAGGTTTTTGGTAGGAATTTGGCTTTTGGCGAAAAATTCCCGGCACACTTTGAAGTCGGTAGCCGAATTGATCTCCCTTCCCGAGGATGCCTTGGAGGCAAAATTGCAAACCTTGGCGGGCATGGGTCTTGTTCACGTCAATACGGACGCCATCGGGGAACGTTTAGTTGAGTTCTTGCCCTCTCCAAATCCCGAACTTGAAAAGATAATATGGGAACTTTTTGATGGGCGAAAAGGTGATTTTGAAGCCGTGGAATTGAAGATGAGATCCTTGACATATAAAACCTTACTCAAGATGCCGATTTAAGTTCAAATGAATTACGACATTTTTTCCCTCCAAAAAATATTGTCCGAAGCATTTCAAAAGTCTGCCGAAAAGATGGGTTCCGGTGACACGACTGTTTCCATCGAAAAACCAAAAGACAAATCCCATGGTGATTTTTCAGCTCCTCTGGCCATGGTTTTGGCTAAAAAACTTAAAAAGCCTCCCCTAAACATCGCCCAGGAAATACTTCAAAACTTGAATATTGATCCTTCAATTCTTTTAAAAGCCGAGATTGCCGCCCCTGGTTTCATTAATTTACGCTTGAACCCTGCCCTCTTTGGCTTCATTCTCCAAAATGCCCTGTCCCAGGACGTTAACTACGGCAAGAGCACTCAGGGGAAGGGTGAAAAAATTCTCTTGGAATTTGTGAGCGCCAATCCCACGGGACCCTTGAACGTCGTGAACGCCCGGGCCGCCGCCATTGGGGATTCGATTGCCAATTTGCTGTCCGCTTCCGGAACTGAGGTTCTGCGGGAATATTACGTCAACGACGCGGGGAATCAAGCCAGGCTTTTTGGCGAATCCTTGGAAGCGGCCATCAGCCGGATAAGAGGTGTTCCCAAAAGCGCTCCCGAAGGGGGATACCAGGGCGCTTACATGGAGGATTTGGCCAAGACTTATTTAACCCAAAAGGACGACCTTCCTGACTCCCATTTCAATGTTACTTCCAAATTATTAGGCGAATGGGGAATGGATCAGGTGGTTCAATGGCATAAGGAAGTCCTGGAAAAGTACGGAATTCTTTTTGATAAGTGGTTCTCGGAAAGGCGCGAGCTTCATGATTCTGGGTTGGTCGCTCAAACCCTGGAGGACCTCAAGAGAAGGGGCCTTACCTATGATAAGGATGGAGCCACTTGGATTAAAACTTCTGAACATGGAGCCCATAAGGACGAAGTTCTCGTCAAAAGCAACGGCCTCCCCGCTTATATCGTGGCTGACATCGCCTACCACTTGCACAAAATGGACAGGGGATATGACAAAGTGGTCAATATCATGGGGCCCGATCATCACGGCCATATCCTCAGCATGAAGGCGGCCCACTTAGCCTTGGGTTTCCCACCAGAAAAATTCGAGGTGCTGGTCGCCCAGCAAGTGAACCTTTTAGAAGGCGGGGAAAAGGTCAAAATGTCCAAACGGGAAGGAAAATTCGTCACGATGGACGAACTCTTGGAAAAGGTGGGGAAGGACGCTGCCCGGTTTTTCTTCGTCATGCGAAGCGCCAACAGTCATTTGGATTTCGACATCGAGGTGGCTCGAAAACAAACCGACGAGAATCCCGTTTTTTACATCCAATATGCCCACGCGCGAATCTGCAGTTTGTTGCGGAAGTGCGCCGAAAAGGGATTGACTCCTTTTAACCGGGCCGAGGACTTTGCCCCGCTGAACGAGCCTGAGTCGCTTTTACTCTTGAAAGAAATCATGGAATATCCACAATGGGTGGTCGATAGCGGTCGGGCTTATGAGCCCCACCGAATGGTGGTTTACCTGCAAAATTTGGCGGCCGATTTCCATCTTTTTTATTCAAAGCACCGCATTTTGGACGCTCCGGTAGAGGTGGCCCGGGCCCGGCTGGCGCTTGTCTTGGGGGTTAAAAACGTGATTCGAAATGCGCTGGGACTCCTAGGAGTGTCGGCACCGGAACAAATGTAGATTTGGAGTGACCCTTTGAAACGAAACCTTGCTATTTTTCTCATATCCTTATTTTTTATCCTGGGATGTTCCAAAACGAAGGTCGCAGTGCCTCCTGATAACCTTCCTGTCAAAAAAATGAAGGAAGCGTTGGCCGCGGGCCGCTACGATGAAACTATCAAGCTTTCGAAGGAAATATCAACCCAGGTTCCCCTGGGGATTGGCACTGAGGAAGCCTTTTATACCGAGGCTTACGCTTGCGCCTTTGGAAAGGCTGATTTTCAAGGGGCCCGCCTTCCGTTAAAACAACTACTGGATCTGTATCCCAATGGGGTCTATGCGGCTGAAGCCCAGAAACTGGTATCCGACTGCCAATATTGGCAGGGACATTACCGTAACGCCGCCAGGGATTACAAAAAATTGGCCGCGATTTATGGGGAAAAGGGTTTTGCTAGCTACGCCCTGATGCAGGCCGCAAATTGCCTGCTTTTGGATGACAAGGTAGCCGATGCCTTAGCTGCTTATAGGGAGCTCGTCGAGAAATATCCAACCGATGCCGCGGCTGATACCGCCCAGCTTATGATTGCAAATTCCTACATCAAACTTCAAAATCCAAAACAAGCCAAATCTGAATTGCAAAAACTAATGGCTTTTACTCGAAATGCTGACATCCAACGGTCCGCCCAAAAGGCCCTGCGGCAAATTGAAGAGGAAGAACCCGTCCGGAAGGGTGTTGGAGTCTCTGAATGAACACGAATCTCCATTTGGCGATAATTCTTGGGACCTTTTCTGCTGGATTTTTGGGTTGGTCTGTTACTAGGACCATTTTGCCGAAAATAAAAATTTCCCCTTTAACAAAACCTTCCTCAGGTCCTTTGGTAATGAATTCCTCCCAGAAAATATTGCTTGCGGGAATTTTACTTTGCCTATTGGTAACCCTCTTTGGGGATTTTTTCCTAGGTTTTTTTTTACTTGTACTTTTTCTAATGGGTTGTCTGGTTTATCAGAAGGGGCCGACTTGGATGCACGAACGTGAATTGAAAAAAAGACAAGGAAAAATGAGCTCAGTTTTTCCCCAGGCCTTAGGGATGGCCGTTCAAGCCCTTAAAACAGGCCAAACGGTTCCACAAGTGCTGGAGTATTTATCCCACGAAAGCCCTTCGCCCTTAAAAGATGAATTATTTTTGGTTTGCGCAGAAATGGATTTGGGGTCCTCAGCCGAGCAAGCGATTTCAAAAATGGCGGAAAGATTCCCTGATTTTTCAGAATTCCACCAATTCCTGGAATCCTATAAAATATCTCGGCAAACGGGAGCAAATTTGACCCACTTACTGCAAGTTTTGATGGAGGGAATGGAAGAAAAAAATCGATTGTTGAGAAAGATGGAGGCCATGACCGCCCAGGCTAGGCTATCCGGTCTCATGATTGGGTTACTTCCTTTTTTTCTGGGTTTTGTGTTTTTTTTGATGGACCCAACCCTAATTATCCCCCTTTTCACCGAGAAAATTGGCTGGGCCATACTCTTGCTGGCCGCTATTCTGGAAACGATTGGGTTTGCATGGATCCGCCAGCTTCTTCGGTTGGAGGTTTAGATGACCACTATTCTTCTTTGCCTATCCTCCCTCTCAATCGGATGGTTCGCTTTTATAATTGTATCGGAAGCTCTGGAAAGGTTCTCTCAATACCAACAAAACGTCCGGTTGAAATTTTTGATGACAGCCCCCATTGTTGGAAACGGCATGGGTCCCTCGGGAAGAAAACCTCTTCCCTTTCGGACATTACTTTCATTTATCGAAAACAATTCATCTGTTTTTTTAAATCATAGATGGTTCGAGAGGTACGTAGGGTATCTTTCAAAACAACTTCTGCGCATGAACCGGACGGAAATTAAGCCAGTTCAAATTTTGGGTTTCCAAATCCTAATATCCGTTTTTGCCGCATCTTTTTTTATCCTTTTATCCGAAAACCTCGAGATTTCCATCATCGCCTTTTTCGTTGGGGCGGGGCTGCCATTAATTTGGCTTCAAGAGAAGGCTTTGGGGCGGGAGAAAATGTTATTGCGAGAGCTTCCTAATGCCTTGGAAATACTATCTCTTTGCTCCGAAGCTGGCTTGTCCTTGGAGCAGGCGATGGATCAATACCTTAAAAATGCCAAAGCTGGGCCGCTTCACGATGAATTCGCAGGTCTCCTGGAACAAACCAGAAGCGGTTCCAGCCGGAAAAGCGCCCTTGAATCCACCAGTTCACGGCTCGACCTAACGGATTTCTCTCTTTTTACCACCAGTCTTATCCATGCCGAAAGGTTTGGAACGGGTATCTCCATGACACTGCGGCAGCTTTCCCTGACTATGCGGGATAAACAGACGCAAAGAGCTGAAAAAGCTGTCCAGGAAATGCCGGTTAAAATGCTGATTCCTCTGATCCTCTTCATTATGCCGGTGACCTTTTTAATCATTTTCGGGCCCATCCTTCTCCAATTTTTCAACCAGTGAATCAAATTAAACTTTCAAATATTCAATTTGCGGTAACTTTTTTCCCGCGTTTTTGGGGCTTGATGGGGAAGCGGGAATGGCCAAAGGGTTGGGGTGGACTCTGCTTCCCCCATTGCCGCTCACTCCATACGCTTTTCACTTATTTGGCTCCGGACATTGTTTTCCTGGACAAAGAATATAAAATACTGAAAATCATTCCAGCGGTTGGTTCTTGGAGGGTTCTTAGGGGACCCGTTGGATGTCTCCATAGTTTGGAACTCCGGGCCGGAACTGTTAAAAAGTTGAATCTCAAAAAAGGGAAATTTATCCAGTTTTAAAATTTAAACCCGAAGGAGAATCTCATGTCATTGGATTTCTTAAAAGCCGACCCCCAAGTTTGGGAGGCGAACAAGAACGAATTGAAACGGCAAAATGAAAAACTAGAACTCATCGCCTCTGAAAACTTCACCAGCCTGGCCGTGATGGCCGCCCAAGGCGGGGTCATGACCAACAAATACGCCGAGGGTTATCCGGGTAACCGTTATTACGGGGGTTGTGAATATGTGGACGTGGTTGAAAACTTGGCACGGGAAAGGGCCGCAAAACTGTTCTTTGGCGCCGAATACGTTAATGTCCAGCCCCATTCCGGCAGCCAAGCCAACATGGCCGTTTATTTCACCTTTGTTCAACCGGGGGACATAATCCTGGGCCTGGACTTGTCACATGGGGGGCATTTAACTCACGGAAGCAAAGTAAATTTTTCTGGAAAGATGTACAACTTCTTCGCTTATCAGACCCGGAAGGAAGACGGCCGGGTGGACCTGGACCAAGCCAGGGATTTGGCAAAAAAGCACAAACCTAAAATGATAAGTATTGG
Organism: candidate division FCPU426 bacterium; assembly: GCA_003152075.1. GTDB lineage: Bacteria > Oederibacteriota > Muellerivitia > Muellerivitales > Muellerivitaceae > PALSA-1180. The sequence goes on along the minus strand of PLZG01000075.1, from coordinate 19,587 downwards.
AGCTTCGGCTTATTCAAGGGACTGGGATTACGCCGCTTTCCGTAAAATCGCTGATGAAGTAGGCGCCTTCCTCTGGGCTGACATCGCCCATACGGCTGGCTTGATTGTCGCCGGAGAACTCAATAATCCAATGGAACATTGCCACGTGGTTACCACCACAACTCATAAAACTTTAAGGGGTCCGAGAGGCGGAATGATCCTAATGGGCAAAGATTTCGATAATCCATTTGGGATTGTCGCGCCAAAAAGTGGCCGAACAAAAAAAATGGGGGAACTTTTGGACAGCCAGATAATCCCAGGAATTCAAGGTGGCCCCTTAATGCACGTGGTTGGTGCGAAAGCCGTAGCTTTTGGCGAAGCTCTACAACCCTCCTTTAAAAATTATGGGAAACAAGTGAAGGCAAACGCGAAAGCCCTTTGCGATGGGTTAATGGGTTTTGGTTTCCACGTTATTTCGGGCGGAACTGACAACCATTTGATGCTGATAGATTTGAGGAATAAGAAGGTGAACGGCAAACAGGCCCAATTGGCGCTTGACGAGGCAAATATAACCGCTAATAAGAACGCGGTTCCTTGGGATACCGAATCCCCTCTCTTAACGAGTGGGCTTCGATTAGGCTCACCCGCGCTTACGACCCGTGGGTTCAAGGAAGCCGAATTTAAGATGGTCGCCAAATGGATAAATGACATTATTTCAGCTCACGAGGATACGGGCGTGTGCACGCGGGTAAAAGGGGAAATCGCGGAAGTTACAAAGAAGTTTCCTTTGTATCCGGATCTCTTGAAAATGATTGGGTAATTATTTGCTCGCGTTGGAGCTTGAACCAACCGGGGTTGGCAAGGACGGGGCAGGGGTAGTTGATGTGACGGGAGAGCTAATAGGCGCTATCGATAAAATCCTCGCCGGTGCCCAGCTTGGGGATGAACCCCCTTCGGTCGTTAAGGGTTTAATTTCCGTTCCATTGTTGTTCATGATAAACATATTCAGTGCGACATCCTCACCTATGCCATAAGCGCAATACACGATCTTCCTGTCTTTCATTGCGAATCTTGGGCATAAACTTCGGTTGTTGGTGGTGAGGTTAAGGGCGTCAGAACCATCGGGAGACACGGTATAAACTTGGGACGTGTTAGCGCGGTACAAATTGAAAATTATTTTCTTTCCATCTGAGGACATGGAGGGGGAACCAACATTCCAATCGGTATATTCCGTTAATTTCTTCGCAGTCTTATCTGAAAGCGTCAAGGCCCAAAGGTTTTTAACAGCATCGTCCATATCCGAGATGAAATAAAGGATTTTCCCATCCTCGGAAACGAAGGGGCAAAGGGCCTTATGCCCAAGTAAAACCGTTTCTGGATTAAATCCATCCGAATCCATGACCCATAAATCTCCGCCAATTACATAATAAATGCGTTTCCCGTCGGCGGACCAAGAAGCGGCGGCATTGACCAGAAGATTCTGGTCACCGGTTTGAAGGCCGTTATCTTGTTCAAAAGTAATTTGTACCCTGTTCGAACCGTCTAAATTAATTTTCCAAAGATTGTAGCCGCCTTCCGCGTTAGACCAATAAATTACTTGATCGCCCGCGGGGGAACAGGTTGGAAACCATTCGGTGCTTTTTCCACTTGTTAAGGGAGTTATTTGCGAGGACTCCAAATCCAGCCTGGCCAAATGGCCCCTCTGGATGAAAACAATGCTCCCGGGCGGAATGACTGGAATAGGGGTAGGCGCAGGTGGAGGCGGGGGAGCTTCCTTCCTTTTGCAACCCGTTGTGGCCAACAACCCAAGGAAGAGCATTAAAATAAGACATAACCCTGTTTTAATAATTTTGGGGAACAAGCTCAATTATTCCTCACTTTTTTGACCAATTGGGTGATTGAATACCAGTCGCGGCAATCCTAACTTTATTTTTTCCGGTTGAAGATTCCATAATCCAAAGCTCACCATCCAGAATATAAGCTATTTTGGACCCGTCGGGGGCCCAAATTGCGTTTTCCACTCCTGGTTCGGTAAGATATTTCAAAGTTCCCGAGTCCTGGTCGCCAGAAGAAAGCTTGTCCACTAAGGCTACGCAATAACCACTATCCGTTAATTTTTTCTTTGCTAATAACATAAGTTGGGGTGTGGTGGATTCAATGGGCGAATAGCACAGCAAGGGCCCTAATTCAGGGCTTGCACCCCAAATAATTTGTTTGGGTAATGAAGTTTCTGCGGAGGCTGTATAAATAGATTCCTTGTTTGAAATATAAGCAATTTTCCTAGCGTCAGGCGACCAAGAAATATCCGCAAGGGGAGTTGAAGAATCGACTAATTTCAATTGATCTAATAATCGGGGATTTACCAGGTTCAAACTAAAGAAATTAATGCCTTTCTTAACTAAAAAAGCGATGTACTTATTATCCCTATGCGGGGCCCATTCGATACCCGAAACCAGATAATGGGGATCAAGATCCGCCAGGGTTTGAAGGATTAAAGTAGATAAATCCACTTTCCAAACCTGACTATGGTAGGTAAAGGAGATTTCATCACTTCGAGGGGACCAGCAAAAGGGGGCTTTTAAACCTTTGGCATTCTCAAGTGTCATATCCGAAAATGAGGTTACTTGGATAGCTTCGGTGGTGCCCTTTTTAATGGTATAGAGATTTATTTTTCCTTCTGTCATATCTGAAAGAAACGCCAAAACTTTGCCGTTGGGCGACCAAAGGGGATACCAACTATTTGTTCCTACGGCGGTTAATCTTGTTCTTCCCGTACCATCCGTATTCATGGTCCAAAGGGTGGATTTTCCCTTTTCAATACTGGTATAAGCGATCTTTTCAACTTCCATGGGTGTGGCCGTAGACGTTGGGGTGAAAGTAACAGTAGGCAGAGTCTTTGGTTTACTAATGGACATTTCGGTCGAAACTTCAAGCGTTGGACGGTTGGAGGGAGTTTTGGGAGAAACCGATATTGAAACCGTAGGACTAGAAACCGCGAAAGTAGCCGGATTTCCGGTAGGAGGCAAAGCAGGTACTGGGGTTGGAGTTGGTGGAGGCACTATTTTTTTGAAAAAGGGAAGTGAACGCTTACCAAAATAAGGGATGGTGACATCACAGCCTGAGGAAATCAGAAGCAAAAACAACAGCATTGCGGAGAAAATGGATAAACTTTTTAAAGTTTCGCGCAATCGGGCCATTCCTGGGAAAGGTCTAAGATTTCTACGAGTTTAGGGTTTCCCACTTAAAAAGTCAACAAAATCAACGCTTTTGGCGGTTTCGGGTTATTCAACGCTCTCCAGGTATAAGAGGGTGCCATTGGGATCGGGTTTTAAAAATGCCGAGAGGTTGGGATTTGACAAAATGGGCTTCAAAATTTTTGTCTCTTCGGCTTTTTCAATCCCTTGCATCAAACTAGGGTCGGGATCCAAGTCGAAAAGGTGCACGTTCACCAAATCGTCCGCATTTCGCCGGAGAAGCTTCGCGGCTTCAGGAGTGACTTGTTGAATAACGTAGTTTTTGTCGAGAAACAAGAAAGGTTTTTCGTTTTTTGAAGGAGATGGGTTTTGAGGTTGAACAGCGGGCAATATGACTTTTGGTTTGGAAACGGTAGGCGACGGAGGTGGTTTTAAAATATTGACCGGTGAAAAAAAGGCAGCCAGTACAGGGGTAACCACACCCACCACAAAGCAAAGTAAAAATGTAAATAGTCCCCAAATCAAGGGCCCGGGCCAAGCCCGGTAAACCATCGTGAATTCTTTCCGCATTTTATCGGCGTTCGTCAATTCTGTATCAAAAATCCATTTTGCGGGGAATAAATATGAAACGCCCAGTTTTTTTACAGCGGGAAGAAAATTCCTGTTGCCGCCTTCAGCTATCAATTTTGTGTCATTCAACGCTTGAAAAGCCAAAATCCCATCAAGCTTTTGAAGGTTTTTCGACCAATCAATAATTGCCATATCGTCCTTCAATTCTTCGGCATATTCCAAATGAAGCCAAGCCAGTTGGCCCACCTCTTTGACACGGGCAATGTCTTGCTGATAGGAGATTCCAAAACCAGAAACGAACGCCAGAATGGAAAAGGTCAAAGGAATCAATAGGTTGGGTTTATGGATCATCATTGGGGAGGCACAATCTCTTTCCTAGTGAGACACTAAATGTAATATAATCTCCGGATTCGTTAGGTATTTTACAGATTTTCCGGAGCTCGGGCGTGAAAACATCAAAAAACCAATTAAAAAAATTCCGAGACTCCATCGACAAAATCGACGCCAAATTGGTGCTTCTTTTAAATGAGAGGGCCAAAAACGTCTTGAAAATAAAGGCAGTCAAGTCCAAAGGTGCCCTACATTTCTACGCCCCCCACCGGGAAATGGAAGTTTACCGGAAGATCGCCAAGTTGAACCGTGGTCCCTTTCCTACGGAAACTTTGGCCTCGATTTTCTGTGAAATCATGTCAGGCTCCCTTGCGCTCGAGTCCAAATTGAAAATAGCTTATTTCGGCCAGTTGGGGACCAACACCCATATCGCCGCGCTTCAAAAATTCGGGAGTTCCTCCGCTTACATCGCTGGAGCGACCCTTAAGGATGTTTTTTTGGAAGTGGAAAGGGGCCGGGCCCACTACGGGGTAGTCCCCATTGAAAATTCCACCGAGGGGACGATTAACCACACCTTGGATTTATTCGTGGAATCGGATTTGAAGATTTGCTCCGAAATCTTCATGCCCATTTCCTACACCCTGATGTCCAAGACGGGCGGCCTGGACAAAGTTCGGAAGGTCTACAGTCATCCCCAAGCCTTGGGCCAGTGTCGCGTTTGGCTAGAAGCTAATTTACCGAGTGTTAGCATTGTTGAAAGCGCCAGCACGGCCCGCGCAGCCCAACTAGCGGCGACCGACGGTTCAGCCGCAGCTATCGCTCCTGACTTGGCGGCCAAACTTTACAAGTTAAAGCCAATCGCCAAACGGATCGAGGATATGCAGGACAATTTCACCCGTTTCCTCGTCATCGGAAAAATTAACGCGGAAAAAACGGGAAATGACAAGACTTCCATCATGGTTTCCATCAAGGACAAAGTGGGAGCCCTTTTTTCACTGCTTTATCCTTTTGAAAAACAGGGAATTAACTTATCCAGCATTGAATCCCGCCCATCCCGAAAGAAGGCTTGGGACTATTATTTTTTTATCGACTTCCTTGGCCACGTGGACGACCCGAAAGCGCAAAAGGCCCTCAGAGAAATCGAGAAGGCTTCTCTGACCGTCAAGGTCTTAGGTTCCTATCCCCGTAGCGAAAACTAAGATGTCCTATCCCGTGTTCTTTCGAAAAAATCTCTTGGGTATAAAACCTTATGTTCCCGGAAAACCCATTGAGGATTTGGAAAGGGAACTGGGGATTAAAAACGCGTCTAAAATAGCCTCAAATGAAAATCCCCTCGGCCCCTCGCCTAAGGTCATCCAAGCGCTGGAAAAGGCCTTGCCTAAAATCCACCGTTATCCCGATGGCGGGGCTTATAGCTTAAGCCACGCCCTGGCCCGCCATTTGGGAATGGAAGCCAACCAGCTTCTTTTAGGGCACGGGTCAAATGAATTGATCGTACGGTTGGGCCAAATGGTTTTAAACCCTGGCGATGAGGTAATTTCCGCCGAACCAGGTTTCTTTGTTTATTCTTCCACCGCTTTGCTTTGCGAAGCAGTACCAAGACCTCAACCGTTGAGGGATTTTAAGCATGATTTGAAGCTTTTCGAGCGGGCCATCAACCACAAAACCAAGTTGGTATTCATCGCCAATCCTAATAACCCCACTGGAACCATGATCCCCCTTTCCGATATTGAGGACTTCTTAAAGTCTTGCCCGGCGCATGTATTGGTAGTATTAGACGAGGCCTACTATGAGTATGTTGATGATTCAAGCTACTTTGAATCTTTAAAACTTTTACCCCAATACCCAAATCTAGTGATTTTAAGAACCTTCTCAAAGGCCTTTGGGTTGGCGGGCCTCCGGGTGGGTTATGGTGTCGCCCATCCCGAACTGGTTGAAGTCTTCCAGAAAATCAGGGAACCCTTCAACGTTAACGGATTGGCGATGGTGGCCGCCGAAGCGGCCTTGAGTGATCTTGCCCATGTCAAAAAGGTCACGGAATTGAACAAGCTTATGCGGAAAAGGCTTTATGACGGACTGGTAACCCTCGGTTTAAAGCCAGCTCAAACCCAGGCTAACTTTGTTTATTTTGAGACACCCGAAGCGGATAGCTTGTATCAACAGCTTTTAAAAAGGGGAATCATTGTGCGTCCGATGGGACCCAAAGCCCTTCGGGTAACAACCGGAACCGAGGAAGAAACTGCGAATTTCCTGAAAGTTTTTGAGGAGATATTAATGCCGAGCCGGGTTGGGAATAAATAATGCCACTTCAACAAAAAGTCGCAATTATCGGTGTCGGCCTCTTGGGAGGTTCGCTCGCGCTTGCGCTAAAAAAACGTAAAGGGATACAACTGGTTGGCTGGAACCACCGCGCCTCCTCCCGCCGAAAAGCCGCGAAACTGTTATCCGTGGCGCCAACGTTTGAAAAAGCGGTTGAGGGAGCCGATATCATCGTTTTGTGCGCTCACTCGGGGACGATCACGCCGGTTTTAAAACAGCTTACCAAACTCGTTGGTCCTCAAACCCTCATTGTGGACGTTTCGAGCGTCAAGGGAGAGGTGGTTCAACAAGCAAGCCAGATTCCCGGAATGAATCGGTACTTTGTTCCTTGCCATCCCATGGCCGGAAAGGAAAAATCAGGACCATCCAACGCGGATGATCAGCTTTATAAGGGTCGTTTTGTTTTTATTACACCGCTTCCAAACACACCGGCATCGCTTATCCATCGTGCCCGGAAACTTTGGAAAAACGTGGGGGCGATCCCGATCGTCATGAATCCACAAACCCACGACCGTAGCGTGGCATTAACTAGCCACCTACCCCATCTTTTGGCGTCGGCACTCATGAACACTTACGAAACTCAACGGCATCGCTCGCCATCCATCCGGCAGGCGGTCGGCTCGGGCTTTCGTGATTTCACCCGCATTTCCGCGGGTAACCCCGCCATGTGGGCCGATATCGTGGAAATGAACGCCGTCGAGCTGAAATCTTTCTTATCGAGCTTCCGCCGGAGCCTTTCTGTTCTTGAAAAAAACTTGAGGAAAGGCCGGAGTTCCTACTGGCTTTCCTTTTTTAAGAAGGCACGCGCGTCCAGGGAAAAATTGTAATGAAAAATCTTGTTGTTCACCCCGTGAAAAGATTAATTGGCTCGATCGAAATCCCCGGCGACAAATCCATTTCTCACCGAGCAGTCATGATGGGCTCCCTGGCTTACGGAACCACCCATATCCGGCATTTTCTGTCTTCCGCCGATTGCCTTTCAACCATCGGAATTTTCAGGAACATGGGTGTTAATATCAAGCAAGCGGGGGACAGGATTACCATCCAGGGAAAAGGTCTTAACTCCCTAAAGCCTTCGAAAAAAATACTGAACGCCGGAAATTCCGGAACCACCGCCCGCATTTTGCTGGGCCTGCTCGCGGGCCAACCCTTTACCAGCCGTTTAACCGGTGATAAATATCTGTGCCGCCGCCCCATGAAAAGGGTGACCGCCCCCCTCGGCCAAATGGGTGCCCGCATCACGGGTACGGATGAAGCAAATCTTCTTCCTTTGAAGTTGGAACCTCGCAAGCTCAAAGGCATTACCTATAAGCTTCCTGTGGCCAGCGCCCAAGTTAAAAGCGCTCTTTTGTTAGCGGGTCTATTCGCGGAGGGAAAAACTTCCGTCACTGAGCCAGCCCCGACCCGCGATCACACTGAAAGAATGTTCAGCGCCTTCTCCATACCCTATTCACGCCGGGGAAAGAAAATTACGGTCCAGGGACCGGTATCGCCTTTTAAGGGACGGAATCTTGATATTCCCGGGGATATTTCTTCCGCAGCCTTTTTTGTCGTAGCGGGTCTCCTAGCGCCTCAATCCCAACTGACCTTGAAAAACGTTGGAGTTAATCCCACCCGCACTGGATTACTGGAAGTCTTGAAAAAAATGGGAGCACATATCACGGTAACCACTAAGAAAACACGAAAAGGAGAAGAACCGGTCGCGGACATAACGGTTTATTCTTCAAATCTCAAAGGAGTGGAAGTGGGTGGGGAAGTCATCCCTCGAATGATTGATGAATTCCCAATCCTCGCGGTGGCGGCAACCCAGGCCAGGGGGACAACGGTTATCCGTAACGCCGGGGAGTTGAAAGTGAAGGAATCCGATCGAATTCTGATGATGACAGTTACCCTTAAAAAGATGGGTGCCAATATCAAGCCCACGGATGATGGTTGGATAATCCAGGGCCCAACAACTCTAAGTGGATGCAGTCTTTCTTCCGGAGGCGACCATCGCATCGCAATGTCACTGGCCATTGCGGCCCTAATTGCCCAAGGCCCAACGACCATTATGGACACCGTGAATATCGATACCTCTTTTCCGGGTTTTTCAAAATTCCTTCAAAAGGTCTCACGGTTTTGAAACCAACGATCATCATAGCCATTGACGGTCCAGCTGGCGCTGGGAAGAGCACTGTCGCCAAGACCCTTGCCAAGAAGCTTGGGTTTCTTCACATCGATACAGGAGCCATGTACCGGGCGATTACGTTGGCGGCCTTGCGCCAAAAAGCCGACTTAAATAACCAGGCCAAACTGGAACAACTAGCCAACGAATCCAAGATCGAGCTCAAACCAAGCGAACCCGAAAACAAGGTATTTTTGAATGGTGAGGACGTAAGCAAGGAAATCCGCACGCCTGAAGTGACCCAAGCCTCCGCCTTTATCGCCAACTGTGTTCCGGTTCGAAAAATCCTTGTCGCCCGTCAACAACAAATGGGTCAGGTGGACAGTGGGCCCTTTGGCGGGGCCGTGTTGGAAGGGCGTGACATTGCCACCGACGTGTTTCCGGACGCCCAATACAAATTTTATCTTGACGCCTCCGTCGAAATGCGTGCCAAAAGACGCCTCAAGGACTTGGAAAAAGCGGGTGTCCCCTCGACTTTGGATCAAGTGATGGCAGATGTAAAAGCCAGGGATGACAGGGACATGAACCGGCCGGTTGGAGGTTTAAGAAAAACTTCAGATTCAATCGTAATGGACCATTCCCAACTAACCGTGGAGCAATCCGCCGAAGAACTCTATAAATTTATCCGACAACATCCCCGATAAAACCAAGGTTGCTTTGGGTATGGCTCCCCCCGAATAACCTTTTTGTTGTATGATAGGCCCACCTAATAACCTTTTGAAGGCAACCCTTCGATGTCTGCTCCAGGAAACAAATCCACTTTTCGCCTTAATGCTTCCTCGATTATCCTCTGGTGTTTTTTCCTAATCCTGGCCTCCTCCGGTATTTGCTGGTATTTCACTAAAGATTGGAGGGCCTGCCTGGGCGTAAGTCTCGCCGGCGTTTTTCTTCTCATTCTTTCTTGGGTGGATTTTTTTCGCCGGGCCCAAAAGGGGCTCTTTGTGGAACTCCAACTTTTTCTGATCCGCTGCCGTATTTTGCCCGAAGATTATAAAATCGTTCGCAATCCCATATTGATGACCCTGGAAAAGCAGAAACAAGAACTCATGGACTTAGCCTCGGGACGATTCCAGCAAAGCGAGAAAAAGCTCACCGAAACCCGCCACGTCCTGGACAAATTCGTCGGCACCAAGGGATCCCAATTCGCCACGCAAAAAGGAATCCAAGCGGTCTGGGAAGGGGAATTGACCCGGGCTATTGTCTTATTTTCGGATGTCCGTGGATTTACCTCGATGTCTGAGAAACTGCGGCCACAGGAAACGGTCCGGTACCTGAACCGGATGTTCACGGAGTTCGAGGAAATGATTGCTTTCTCAGGTGGCGAGATCAACAAATTCATGGGAGATGCGATCATGGCTTTTTTTCCACTTCCAGCCGAATCCCCTGAATCTTTCACCAAAAAAGCCCTTATGGCGGCTCTCAGGATGCAGGATGCTTTTCACCATATCCAAACGACCTTTCAAAACGATTACAGCGAGTCCATTCACACGGGGCTTGGAATCGGCATGGCCTCAGGTGATGTTGTCATCGGTAACATCGGTTCGGCACGGCGCATGGAATTTACCTTGATTGGAGATACGGTTAATATGGCCTCCCGCCTTTGTTCCATCGCCGAGGATGGGCAAATTCTTATTAACCAGGACCTTGCCTTGGTTGCGGGCGATCAATTTCGAATGGAAGCTTTGGAGCCTGTTCGAATTAAAGGAAAAAGCGGAACCCACCGGCCTTACTCGGTCACGGGTGAAAGATTACAACAGGGGTTGGCCTAGCATTTGTAACTATTCATTCTTGCTTCAGGGTATATCCGGGTGAATAGGTTCAGTGAGGGTGAAATGAAAAATAAATTAATTTTGGGTTGTTTCATCACTGCTCTTACCATTGGTTTTTTCGTCGTGGCTGCCGCGAAAGACAAAAAGGATAAAAAAGGATCTGTAATGAGCGACAAGGTGGTGAAAACCGACGCGGAGTGGAAAAAAATCCTGAATCCTGAGCAATATGAAGTCCTCCGGGAAAAGGGGACCGAAAGGCCATTTACCGGGAAATACTACAAATCCAAGGAAAAAGGAAAGTACGTTTGCGCGGCTTGCGGGCTGGAACTTTTTCTTTCCGATGGTAAATTCGATTCCGGTTGCGGCTGGCCAAGTTTTTCCCAACCCGCGGACCCGAAACATGTCGCCAGTAGGGAAGACAACTCCTTCGGCATGCATCGGGTGGAAGTCTATTGCCCTCGTTGCGGCGGCCACCTGGGCCACGTTTTCGAGGATGGACCGGCACCCACGGGTTTGCGCTATTGCATCAATTCCGCGTCGCTCAAGTTCATTCCAGATGAAGCGAAGAAAAAGTAAAGACCCTACTTTTTCATCCCTTGCGAAGCTCCATTTTTTATCATTAAATAACACGGTATTTATTTAATCGATTAAGGAAATTTCCGAATGCGTGAGTGGAACAAGTCTGCCACCACCCTTTTGCTCGGGGTCGGCCTTTGGACATTTTGCTTTTGCGTCTATCTTTCTAACCTTCCTGTGAATTACACCTATGATGGAATGGTTTTTGCCTCCCACATTGAACAGGATCATAGGCCATTGTGGGATTACTTCCATCCTCACCATCTTTTTTATACCTTCTTTGGCCGATTGATCTTCCTGTGGGGTCGGGCCAATGGGGCTACCTGGGATGGCTTAGTCGCATTGCAGTTTTTCGACATTCTTACGGGCGCCCTTGGTGTCCTGATTGCCTTCCATCTCATGGTGAGGGTAACCAATGATCGCCTGGTTTCCTTTCTCTCAGCGGCGGGCCTTTCCTTTACCTACAGCTATTGGTATTTTTCCACCTCGCCCGGTGTTCGTATCTTTGCCACCGTCACACCACTTCTGGCTTGGTACGCGCTGACTTATCTGAAAAAAGCGCCTCCGGTTTTCGGTTGGGTCATTGGATTCGCCCATGCTTTCGCTGTTACTGGCCACCAAACAAATCTCCTGCTCGTTCCTGCCTTTTTAGGGGGAATTTGGTGTCTTCCAGAAAAAACACCCTGGGACCGCCTCAAGATCAGCCTTTTTTACCTTGCCGCGCTTACGATCGGAGTTCTGGCGGCTTATGGTTTCATCGGCCGATTTGTCTGCTACCGGAAAACTTATGAGTCCTGGGTTTGGTGGGTTTTTTCCTACTTTCATGTCAAAGAATGGGGCGGGCATCTTCAACAGGCGGGAATTGAACGGGGAAAATTTGCCATGGTCCAGGCTTTCCTTCTAGATACCTTGCCCTACAAGACGATGGCCGCTCCATTCACTTTCCTGGCGGCAAAAAACATCTTTCAATACGCCGTTTTCTCGCTTCTCGGTTTATTGCTTATGCGTTTGAAATCCTACTGGAATAACTATAGACAAACCCTGTGGGTTGGTTTCTTCTGGCTCTTAGCTTTTGTTCCGTTTTTCATCTGGTGGGAACCTTGGAATATTGAATTTTGGGTATCTTCCACCGTGCCCTGTTGGATTCTCATGGGAATCATCATCTCTGATTTGTCAAGCCGGTGGAAAAATCCAATCCTGCATTATTCCAATCGGGGACTCATTATTGCCATTTGGGGCGGTCTGGTAATCCTGCTTTTTTTTTACAATTTCCAGAAGGCCATCAATAACGCCCTTGCCCCGACGGCAAAAATCACTTATGGGCATAGCGCCCTTCTGGGGGCTCTCGATTGGAAAGTTCGGGTAGATGACCTGTTAATTCTGGACGGAATCAATACCATCCCCTTTTATCTTGATCGTTATCAAAAAAGGAATTATTTGAGCCTCCACGCGTTTCTTAAAAAGTATAGGAAGATGGAAAAAGAGGAAAAGGAAATAAAACTCGGCAAAAAAACCGTAATGAATTTAGCCGCCCCGGTACCCCCGCCGGATCCCTGGCAGGATCTTTCAGATGTTTTCCAGACGATCTGGAAGCACCACCGAAAAGTTTGGGCCCTGTCCGAATCGATTGAAGAAAATGACGCTTGGCGGGAAAAGCTTGAACGAATGATGGACCTTCCCAAAGGACGATTGTTGACTTTCTTTCACCAGTACGAACTAACTCCCGTGGAATACCACGGAAGAACTTACTTTTACGAGATTGTAAAGCCCTCCCCGAGCCCCACTCCGACGGAAAAAGAAATCCGTCTTACCCCCGCTCCCGTCGATTTAAACCTTTTGAAAACAAGGGGAAGGAAAAAATGAAAGTTCAAAAAATTCTTCTTCCGTTTGTTTTCATTTGTGCTCTCCATGGAATTATTCCGTCAAAGGGAATGCCTCAAGAACCCACTCCCGAATTAACAAAGATGGAAACGCCTAGGCCAAGCCCAACCCCGGTCATCAATCGGGACTTGGAAAAAGCCGGTGCCGACCTCCTGAAAGACAGGACTTGGTTAACTGACCTTTATTCGTGGAATGAAACTTTCGACTTAGACCGCCAGCAAGTTAAACCAAATGAAACTGGAGCTTATTGCATCGGAAACGGACGGGCCTTCGCTCTCATAGGACTTTCCAGTCCCCTCTGGAATTGGAGCAACTTGTATGGGGCTTCCTACCAGGAGCCTGACTTAGGGGGCGCGCGGATGGAGGTTACCCGGGCGGGACTTTCGGCCTGGATGCCCAAACAGCAAATCGGATGGCTCCGGCGTTCTGGCGTAGTCAAGGTCCATGCCGAAGGCAAAGGACTCACTGTGGAAAGCTACGATTTTGCCCCTGTCACCGTGACCGGGGAGAACGAATGGAACAATCCGCCGGTCCTGGTGCGTTTGGTCCATGTTTTAAATACCGGGGACAAAACAGAAAGCGATCTGGATATCGCCTTTAAAATCCAATCCGCATGGAACGTTAAGTTTAAGGAAAAAGCAGAGGGGAAGGATATTCTGATCGACCAGAAGTCCACGAGGGCCAAGAAACGGACGATTTGGAGGCTGGGAGCCTTCAATTCAAGAAAAGTCAGAATATGGGACAACGAAGTCCATTACAGTCTCCCCGCCCTGCGGATCGGTGGGGAAGCTTGGATGGGTTTTTTTCTTATCTCATCCGACAGCACCCGGGAAAACAACGCCGTGGCCACTGAAATCAGAAAAACCGGCGCGCTACAACTTTTGGACCAAACCCGCGATTATTATCAAAAATGGTTCGAGCGGGGAACCGAGTTTTCTGGAGACCAAAAAACTTGCGATCTTTTTGAGATCGAGTCAATGATCTTCAAATGCGAGCAGTCCCATACAGGTGGGTTCTCGCCATTAGTCGGCTATTCCTACACCTGGATCCGGGACAACAATGGGCCCATTCGATGGTTCCTGAAAACCGGGCATCCCCAAGAAGCAAAAAGGGCTATGGATTTTTTCTACGGGGTAGGGTCCACAATGGGATCCCTTCCCAACAGCATTAGGGTGGACTATCCCCTCAATTACCGGTTGAAGGACCTTTCCACCATCCACGTTGAACACGCCGAAACTCCCAATTGGATCGTGCTCCAACACTGGTGGTATTACTTGACTACTGGGGACCTGGAACTTATCCGCGCTCGTTGGAACTATCTCAAGCGGTGCATCACCGGCCAGGTCAATCAGGATGATAAATATTTCTTTCACCGTGACGAAACCTATCTTTGGTGTATCGAGTCCCGCTGCTTCGACCAATGTCCTTTCCCCAACTACGATCTCTCCACTTATGCATTCGCAACTGATTCTAGTTTCGATATTGTCTCAGCCGCGGACCACTTGGTTTATTTGGGAAAGTATTTGGAAATGGACCGCGATGTCACTTCGATAAAAAAACTGGCGGATCGTGTACGCGCCAAAGCGGAGGAAACCTACTGGAACGAGAAAGCAGGTTATTGGGCTCCGGCTCAATCCCTCCTGGGCCCCCTTTACAACGCCCCTTTCGCCAATATCCTGATAAACCCATTCTGGTGTGGTTACGCCCGCAACGATTTGGATCCTTTAGGGGAAACCCCCTTTACCTCTAAAAGAGCGATTGATTCAATTAAAAATGCATATCCCTGGCTGGGAAGGGAAGACGGCTTTTGGAAAACGACTCCAGCCATGGATTTCTTTGTGGGAATGAACCCAGGCCAGTTGTTGGTTTCCCTCTGCAAAGCCCGCATGGCTTGGGCTGAAAAAGCTTACCGGGCTGTTTTAAAAACCGTCACCCCTTCCGGGGAGTTTGCGGAAATGTACGATGTCAATTACCGGCCATGGAACCCCCCCGCCTGGGGTCTTGGTACGAGCGGCCGAGTCCGGCCCTGGGAAGGGGGCTTGAACACAGAATCCATCCTCGAGTACTTGACCGGTTTCGCGCCCGATGCTGGAAACAACCGCGTCGTGTTTGCACCATATCTTCCCGAAGACATGAAGGAGTTATCTGCTAAACGTCTCGCTGTAGGAACTGCTCAGATCACTCTTTCCATGAATCGGAAAGGGCCCCAGGAATGGACCATCTCCCTCCATTTAGAAAAACCTCAACCTCTTCACGTTACGATTGATTTTTGGGCCCACAATCGGCCTTTCTCCAAAATTGAGACCGATGGACAGGTGGAGTGGGACAAAATCTTGACCGGCTCAGGTGGACGTCAGGCTCGGTGTAGTTTTGATTTAGACGCGGAAAAGGACGTGCTTTTTACCATATGGGAAGGATCTCTTCTTTCAGACACCGAACTTAATCCTCCGAAGCCTCAAGTTTTCAAGCCGGAGCCCTATGGCGTTTCCAACGCGGACCTATTACTAATCACTTCTCCTTCGGGAGTTTTCAACAAACACAAACACACATCGCCCGATAATTTTCTAAAAATTGGCAGAAGCGAGTTGAAACTTATGCAAAAAGTATCTTCGTCCGTGAGCTTTCTCGACATGGACCTGCCGGTTTCTCCGGAGGATATCGCTCAAGGGCTGTTGGATGGACGCGGAATCCCCAAAACGAAGGTGGCCGTTTTTGGAAGAGGGGCATTTTCCTCGGGTAAACACGATTTCAAACCGGTTTACTATTGGGCCTATCCTAAATTGGGCCAAGCCGTTAAAAAGTTCGTTGAACAGGGAGGGTGCTTATTCATTGGACCCTCTTATCCAAATCGAGAAGTGCTGCCCGAGTGGTTGATTAACTTGACGGGCGGCTGGGAGGAAGGAACCCTGTCAGATGAGGCGGTTGTGTCCGACTCGACAAAAATGCAATCCAACCAAAAGTACCTGGACGAAGTGGACGTGAATAATCCCGGTTCGGAATTATCTCACGCTGTTACTTTTACCGGTGAAACTTTCGAGGATACGCAGAATCTGCCCGATAGTCAGAACGAAAAAAAAATGATTCGGGACGAGGGCCGTGGTTTTACGGGCTTCTATCAATTCGCGATCAAAACGGAGCCGGGTTATAAACACCGTCTTTGGTTAAGGGTAAACACTGGCCACAACATACAAGGCATGGCCCTCCAGGTGCAGGCAGATGGTAAATGGCAACAGGTGGGGGTTCGTACCCAGCCCGACGGGACCACCCGGCGTTTTCTGGCACTTTATTTTGATATTCCAGAAGTAATGATCACTTCAAACCAGACACTTTTAAGACTTGTTTCGAAAACGAACGATGAAGTAAATGTGTATCACCTGTGGATGTACAAGGTGGAATCGGGTCAAAACCAACCTCTCGCCCAAATATTAGGCTTTGCCTCTAACCAGGCAGTGGGACAAGTCAGTCACGGATTGATTCCACAAGGAAAACAATGGAAATCACCTTTAACACTCATGAAACATCCGGAACAATCGGCCCTCATTCTTCAAAAAATAAGGAAAGGATATATTGTCCGAAGCGAATTGGCCCTCGAGGACTCCATCGGTGTAATTAAGGTTTTTCTTAAATCAGAAAACTTAGAATAGTTCGGGAAGTTAAACAGAGCGCAAAAGAATGAATAAACTAATGTTTGGTTCAAATTGTATTTTTTAGTCCACTGATTGTTGAATTTTTTGATAAAGTTAAGTTTGTTGCAAAGGAAGGATTCATGAAGACCCGCATCTTAAATTTTTTTAAACGGCCGGAACACCTAAAACCGTCAGCTCACGGGAAAACATCCTCGCCCTCGGATGCCCACAAGACTCCTTTTTCACTTGACGTAATATTTAAAGCCATGCCCTCCTGGTGGATGGTTTTGTTCGCTTACTTGTTGGCTTATGCTTTCTGCGATCTCAATCACCGGTTCTTCGTTTGGTTTCCACCCTACTTGCTGGAAGTTTTCAAAAATCTGCGGGGTCTACCCACGACCTGGGCCGATTTGGGGCTTTATTGGGGGGAACGCGGATTGAAAACCATCGCCATTGTCGCCGCAGTTTACCATAATCTATGGCAATTGGGGACCCGCTACAAACTAACCGCCAACAATATAAACCTAGTAAGTTGGTTTCCACTTCACCAAGTCACTAATGTTCCTTATGGGTCTGTCCGAAGGGTGGGTTTTCAGCAAAGCCCGATTGGACTTATTTTCAATTATGGCCACATTGAAATCGACACCGGAAGCCCTAGTGGACCCCTTGTTCTTTTGAACTGCCCCCGGCCCAAAAAATTCATCGATTTGCTTCAGCCCAAGGTTGAGTCGGTAGTACAACCCAACCTTGCCCATCACCGGAGAACCGGAGACCCCTGACCACTCAGGAGATAGGCCAAGTCCGGCTATAAGTCCGTGGACGAAACATCCGCTTAAACTCCTACTTGGCAGCCCCATCTGAAGTCCCTATAATTCCCCCCTCAATCCTCAAATGAAAGCTTGGCGACTGAAATGAAAACTAAAATCCACCCGAAATTAAAATTCTCCCAAATCGGAAATATTAATTTGCGCTCAAAAGCCCAGGATACCCATGTAGCGGGGGCCGAAATTCTCATTACCCCTAAAAAGGTGAAAACCAAACTTCCAGGCAACAAAAAAGCTTTTGAGACCATACTCAAAGGCCGTAAAGAAGTAGAAGCCATTCTGGACGGCAAAGACCGCCGTCTTTTTGTCGTGATAGGGCCTTGTTCCATCCATGATCCCCAGGCCGCTTACGAGTACGCCACCAAACTGAAACGGCTGGCGGGAATGGTTTCTTCCACCATGCTTCTGATTATGCGGGTTTATTTTGAAAAGCCCCGTACCACCATCGGATGGAAAGGCCTGATTAACGATCCCGACATGAATGACTCCTTCCACATTGAGAAAGGAATATTACTGGCCCGTCGTTTGTTGTTGAAGTTCACCGAAATGGGCTTGCCCACGGCCACCGAGGCCTTAGATCCTATCATTCCCCAATACATCGCCGATCTCATCAGCTGGTCGGCCATTGGAGCGCGCACGACCGAATCCCAAACCCACCGGGAAATGGCCAGTGGACTTTCCATGCCGGTCGGTTTCAAGAACGCCACCGATGGTAGCATCCAAATCGCCTTGAACGGGATAAGATCCGCCCGGACTTCGCATCATTTCCTGGGCATCAACCAGAACGGACAGACCGCGGTCTTCCGGACCACTGGGAACCCCTACGCTCATATTGTCCTACGGGGAGGGGCCAAGCCCAATTATGACGCCGCCTCCATCGCCGCCTGCGAAAAAGGTTTGGCCGAAGCCGGTTTGCCCAAGAACATCGTGGTGGATTGCAGTCATGGAAATTCTAACAAGGATTACAACCTTCAGCCCGTAGCCTTCAATAGTGTTTTGGATCAAATTGAGAAGGGGAACGAATCGGCGGTCGGCTTCATGCTAGAGAGCCACCTCCACGAGGGTAACCAGCCGCTCCAGAAGGACCGATCCAAATTGAAATACGGCGTTTCCATCACGGATGCCTGCATCAATTGGGTCACCACGGAAGAACTGATCCTATCCGCCCACAAGCGCCTCAAGAAACTCTGGCACAGATAAATTCAATCCTGAAAGGATTGGAATTGGCCTCTTTCCCAAAACTTCGCTTCACCACCACCTGGTTCATTTCACTTTATTTTCAGACAAAGGGGATCGGCATCGAAAACATCCCCAAGTCCGGTCCCTTTGTGGTTGTTTCAAACCATGCCAGTTTTCTGGATCCTTATTTGATCGGCTATACCAGCACTGAAAGGGAAGTGGGCTTCATGGCGAAGGAAGAACTCTTCAAGTTTCCAATCTTTGGGGCCATCATCAAATATTGTGGGGCATTCCCCGTCAAAAGGGGCAGCCGGGACGCGGAAGCTATTCAGCAGTTTCACGACTTCCTTCATTCTGGAAAACCATTGGTTATTTTCGCCGAGGGGACCCGAACCATGAGCGGAGAGCTTCAACCAGCCAAAAAAGGAGTCGGCATGCTGCTTTACAACGCAAAAGTGCCGGTAATCCCGGCCTATATCCACGGAACCTTTCAATGTTGGCCTAAGGGTAAACTGTTACCCCGGCCTGGACACACATCGGTCTGCTATGGGCCTGCCTTAAACTTGGATGATCTTTACCGTGAAAAAGCCGATAAAAGCACTTATCGGAAAATCGCCGATCGTTTGATGGAAGAAATCGCGAAACTTCGCCCAACCAATTTCAAGTAAAAACGTTTCGAATTCTTAATCGATTCCGAAAGAATTCCCACAGTCCTTTCCTCTGTTGTAGAATAATCCCTCTGAAATCCACTTTTCTCCCAACGGAGTAAGAACTTGAGGTCAACCATGGCTGAATCACCCCTACCCGAAATGACAATGGAGGAACTACTAAACGAGGAAAAACGCGTCGCGCGTGGCCAGGTGGTCACTGGCGAGATCGTTAAAATTGGTGACGATGAATTGGTCATCGACGTGGGCTATAAAACGGAAGGGGTCATTCCCCGGTCCGAGTTTTTGGATATCACCGGCGAACTGACCGTAAAAATCGGCGACAAGGTCGAGGTATCGGTGGAACGCATGGCCGATTCCAACGGCCGTTTAAGATTATCCAAACGCAATGTTGACCGCAGCCGGGTCTGGCAAACCCTTGAGGAACAAAATAAGGCAGGAGCCTTGATTAAGGGCCGTGTCACAAAAAAGGTGAACGGCGGTTACCGGGTGGATTTAGGGGTGGTGG
>PLZG01000020.1 GCA_003152075.1 candidate division FCPU426 bacterium | reverse complement strand
GATCTGGGCGACCTCCACCTCTATTCGCCCGGTAAAATCGATAAAAACATCCTCGAAAAAACCGACGCCTTGGTCGTGCGTTCCGTGACGAAGGTCAATCAGGAACTACTTGGGCAAAGCAAGGTTCAATTCGTGGGCAGCGTCACCGCTGGGTTCAACCATGTGGACACGGCCTTCTTATCCGGTCAAGGCATCGCCTTTTCCTCCGCCCCCGGCTGCAACGCGGTCTCCGTATCCCAGTACATAACGGGGGTATTGCTGGAATTATCCTTAAAAGGAAAAGTAAATCTCAAGGGCGGGCGGATTGGCATTGTCGGATTCGGCTGTGTGGGAAAACAAGTCGCTCGGGTGGCCAGGGCCTTGGGAATGGAGCCCTTCCTCAACGATCCTCCCCTGGAGCGCGGTGCAAAATCTTCCAGCCAACCCCATTCCTTCGTGTCCCCGGAGGAAATCCTGGATTGTGACGTGATCACCCTCCATGTCCCCTATGAAAAAAAGGGACCCGATGCCACCCATCAGCTTTTCAACGAGGACCGGCTGAACCGAATCAAAAAAAACGCGGTATTAATGAACATTTCCCGCGGGGGAATCGTGGATGAAAAGACCCTGTTAAAATTGCTGGTCAACGGCCACCTGGGCGGCGCCGTGTTGGACACCTGGGACCACGAACCGAATATCAATACGGAAATCTTCCCCTATTTGGATTTCGCCACCCCCCATATCGCGGGTCATTCGTGGAACGGAAAGGTCAACGGCGTTCGGATGATCCGAAGCGCGCTTTGCGGGCATCTCAAAATAAAAGAACCCGACGCCCGTTATTCCGTTTCTTTATCCACGGAATTGTCGGCTGAGGAAACAAAAAATTGGAAGCTCTTGGATTTTGTGAAAAGAACCTATGACGTGAATTTGGACGATCAAAGGTTACGGGAAGCCATGGGGAAAGACAGCGGGCAGGAAACTCCCGTTTTTGAGTCTCTCCGCCAGAATTATTACCAGCGACCGGAATTCTCCGACTTTACTTTTTCGGCGAAATCCACGCCCCAACCGCTTGCCGAAACCCTCCGCCAGCTGGGGTTTAGGCCTTCTGCTGATCGTTAGTCCATTCGCTAGGCAAAACCCCTTCGGTGGATCAATTAGGCGCGAATTTTTGCGCCCGGTTGTTGGCGTTATCCGTCACATAGGGATTGTTGAATTGATCTACTGAGATTCCAAGGGGTGTGTTGAACTGTCCATTGCCCCCTCCCGAACTCCTCCATTGGGCCTTGCCGATCAGGTTCTGCCACTCGCCCGAAGTCACCCTGATCGAACTCCTACCGGCTTAATCCAACTATTAATTTTGAATGATGGGTGTTTAAATTTAATTAAAAATTCAGGATTCATAATTGCTTTTATGGTTCCTCACCCAGGGCTTCGGTGTTGATATCCAGGCATAAGACATACCTTTTCTGGTCCGTGTTCTTGAAGACGGACGAAAGGGTCACGCAACTGGTGCCGGAAGTCATGGAAAGGTACGGTTCGGTCACGTAGCTGGTCTTGCTCAACCCCGCTTCCATGAGGAAATAATAGTAATCCTTCATGGTATGGTTGGCCCCCTTCGTGGAGGGCTTAAAGAGGATGGGATTGCGCTTGGTCCTGCCATCGTCGTTGAAAACGCTCTCGGAAATCTGGGTTCCCGCCTCGTCCAGGATATAAACGCTCTCCACCTGGGGGAAATCCCCGATCATGCGGTTCAGGATGGAATCGAAGAAATTGGGTTTCATCACGCTCAATTCCATCTGTATTTCCATAATGGTGGCGTAATAACGGTTCATGTTGAAGCGCTTCACGCCGATCTTCTTCAGGAAATTCTGCTTGAAGGCCCCACCCAAACTGTCAATCCGCTTTATAACCGGCTCATATTCCAACTCGTCATGGCGCTTCGGGCGGGAAAAATAAAAGCCCTGGATCATGTCCACATCCATATCCAAGAGACAGACCGCCTCCTCCTGGGTTTCTACCCCCTCGGCAATGATGAGGGTTCCCAAATGCCTGGCCATCTGCACCAGGGATTTCAGGACTTCCTGCTTGTAGAAATCATCCTGGATGTCCTGCACGAGGAACCGGTCGATCTTGAGAATGTCGGGTTTAATGAGGGGAATGCGGTTCAGGTTGGAATGCCCGGCCCCCACGTCGTCCAGAGCGATGAGGAATCCGTAACTGCGGTAGAGCTGGACAAACCTTTGGAGTTCCTTCAGGTCCTCTATGTCGGACTCGATGATCTCAATGGCGATGTTCTCGGGCTTTAACCCCATCTCAAAAACCTGCGTCCGTAAATAGCCCGAGCCCACCACTCCCTGGGTCAGGGCGGAGGCGTCCAGATTGATCGTGAGGATCAATTCGGGCTCATGGGCGTGGAGAAGCCGGAAATCGTCCATGATTCTCTTGCGGCAGAGCCGGTCCAGTTCCAGTTCCAAACCCTGGATGGCGGCCTGGTGAAAAAGATCCATGGGGGAAATCAAGTCGCGGCTTTTGGGATAGAGTCCGCGGATGAGCCCTTCCAGCCCCACGATGCCTCGGCGTTTGAGGGAGACGATCGGCTGGAAATGCGCCTCGACCCATTCTCCCGCGATGATTTCCTTGAGATCGAACTGCGCCTGCCCGGTTCTGCTGGTAAGTGTCCCTTGATTCATGGCGTTCTCCTTGGCAACTGGACGGCTAAGTTGGTTTAGTACAGGAATAGTTCTCCTGGGTGATTTATAGAGTTAACGGCTATCAAGATGATCAACTTTTAAAATGGTCCGCTATCCTTTTGAGAATCATAGTTTGAAGCTGGACATTAACTTAATCACCGCTTCAAAAACTTATCAAGCGGAATGAGATGAGGGGGATGTAAATTTTTAGGACTGCACAAAAAGCTGCCGGTAGGTTTGCACAAAGACAGGCCACAAAAGGCTTTGACAACAAAAAGGGCCCGATTTGTGGCCGGGCCCTCCTCAATTCAAAATTGGTTTCTAGGGGTTCACCGTGGTGACGTAGGAAGCCTTTTCATTTTCGATTTTCAAGACGACCGCGGATTTCACGGCGTCCCGGTTGGCATTCATGCTGATCGAGCCGGTGACTCCCGCGTAAGACTTGGTCTGCGCGATGGCGTCCCGGATATCCGCCCCACTCAGGCTTTTTGCCCGCTTCAAGGCTTCCGCCAAAACGCCCGCGGCATCGTAACCCAGTGTCGCCAGACCGTCGGGCACGGAGCCAAACTTAGCCCGGTATTTCTTGACGTAATCCAACACCTTCGGATCCGTGGACTCGGAGGAATAGTGGGTGGAGAAGTAACATTCATTCAACGCCTTGCCGCCGATCTCGAAAAGCTTGGAGGATTCCCACCCGTCCCCGCCCAAAAGGGGCACCTTGATTCCCAATTCCCGTGCCTGCTTGGCGATGAGGCCGACTTCGGTGTAATAGCCGGGGACGAAAATAACGTCCGGGGTTTTCCCGCGAAGGGTGGCCAATTGGGATTTGAAATCCACGTCGCCCGCCACGTAGCTTTGGTCGAGGACGATGGACCCGCCCTTTTCCTTGAATCGCTTGATGAAGAAATCCGCCAGGCCCATGCTGTAGTCGCTTTTCTGGTCCCGCAGGATGGCGGCGGTTTTGGCGCTCAGCTGCTGCATGGCGAAATCGGCCATCACCTGCCCCTGGAAAGGGTCGATGAAACAAACCCGGAAAATATAGTCACCCACTTGGGTGACCTTGGGGTTGGTCGAGGAGGGTGAAATCATGGGGACTTTTCTCTCCTGGCAAAGGGGGGCCGCCGCCAGGGAAAGCGAACTGGCCACCTCGCCGAGAACGACCTGGACCTGGTCCTGGGTGATGAGCTTGGTCACGGCCACCGCCGCTTGCTCAGGCTTGCCCTGGTCATCCACCAGGATAACTTTCAAGGTCTTTCCATTGATTCCGCCGGAAGCGTTAATCTCGTCGACGGCAAGCTGGATTCCATCCCGGGTGGAAATCCCGAAAGTGGCCTGGGCGCCGGTCAAAGCGCCGTATTCCCCGATTCGGATCTCGTTGGGATTGAGCTTGGTGCCGCAGGAAATGACTAGGGCCATTAAGAAAAGGGCTGGGCCCAATATCCAAAAACGTTGACGCATGTTTCACCTCATCGATTAAGTTTGGCCGACATGGCAAAAACTGGGGTTAGGATAGGGAAGATTGGAAGAAGCGTCAAGAAAAGCGGTTTTGGGGGCTGTACTTTAGTTGAAAAAAACCTGGCCCGTCATTCGGCCGTGTACTTCCGCACACCGGAAGAATAGGAAAGGGTCATTTCGGCTTCTTTTTTCCCGATATTTTTAATTTGGTGGGTAAGCTTCAATGGAATCGTCAGCGCGTCGCCCGTCTGAAGGTCAATTTCCGACCCGGCCATTTGCACCCGGACATTTCCCTTAAATACATAGATGACTTCATCGGCGTTGGAATGGCTATGCGAGGAATCGGAGAAGCCGGGCCGAAGGACCAAACGGCCCACGGCCACCGAGCTTCCGGAGAGGGTCTGGTTGGCCATCCAGGTCATGGAACCCCAATCCTCCTGGGTTTTATTTCTTTCCGAATCATGGACTAAAACCAAGTGGTTCATGCTGAAACTCCCATTTGTTTAGAAACTTGAATGCCTTGCGGGGAAAATTGGAGCGCCAAACCCTTCACTTGAGACCGGGATTTGGCGCCATCGAATCCTTTAAACCTTTCGGCCCTGGAGGAACCCGACAACCAAAAGAATGAGGGCTATCACCAGAAAGATGTGTAAAAACCCACCCAGGGTGTAGGAGCTCACGAAACCTAAAAGCCAAAGAACGACTAGAACTGCGGCGATCGTGAATAACATTTTGGACATCCTTTCATTTCTCGGATCAGAAGTAGTAATGGGCGCCTAATTCACCGTAGACGTCAAGGGTGGTAAAACCGCCCGTGAAAAACCAAAGGGTCGGAACTGCTTGCAAATAAATGTCCACGGGCACGTTCCGCTTGTCGAAAATGTAGGACATCCCCACCGGAACCCGGCCCGCGATTGCCACTTCGCTTTGCAGGATCAGGTCCCCGCCCAATCCAATGTAAAGCGGCATTTCCCCGTCCGTATCCTTCATGGTGATGATGTCGAAATTGTGCCAAAGATAATCCAACTGAAGGATGGCCGACCCTCCGTTTTCGAATTTCACGGCCGGCGCGAAGGCGTTCACCCGATCCATCCAAATTTTGCCCGCCACGCCCCATGATCCCGGCTCACCCAATTCTAAACCCAGGCCGAAATTACCCCCGTCATTGGTGGGGTGATAATCCGAGTCCGCCCGGGAACAAACAGGCAGTATTAAAAATCCCGCCATTGTCAAACTAACCAACAACCCTTTTCTTAAGTTCGGGAACATATTTCCTCTTTTCTTGAATGTGCTGTTTAAAGTTATTAAAAAGAACGGCTTACTTGGAACCTGTCACGGCGGCCGCCGGTTCCTTCGCTTCACTTCCCTCGGTGGGAAAACCCGCTTCCGACCATTCCTGGATGCCGCCGGGGTAATCATTGGCCTTGAAACCCTTTTTCTGCAAGGCCTTGGCCGCCTCGGGACCCGCGTTACAGGTCAACCCCGCGCAATAGGTGATGAAGAACTTTTCTTTTCCATACTTCTTCTCGACGGCCTCCACAAAATCACCCGAGTTGAGTCCCAAGGGGAGGTTCTCCGAGCCCTTGATATGGAGCTTGGCGTAATCGTTGTCCGGCAGGACGTTCAACACCATGGTGTTCGCGTCTTTCATCTTGTCTCGGACCGCTTCTTTCGTCATCGACATGTTTTTCACCTCGTTAGAATTTTTCGCCGATTCACACAGTCCAGTTAAAGCAAGTTCCATACCGCATATCGCTGAGAAAAAAATTTTCGAATTTTCCGCCAGCCTAGGTAAATAAAGGTTTCTCGTCTCTAGTTAAATTTTTAGCGGGTCTTCATCGTTAATGGCAAATCAAAACGATAGCCTCAAACCCCATTTTGATTCTTTTTTAGGTGGAAATTTAATGGAGAGGTAAGGGAGTCTCTGCTTCCGACTCCTTTTTAGCGCTTTTCGCCAGCTCCTCGTTGGTCCGGGTCAGTTGGCGGCCGCGTTCTTCCAAGGCCGCGGTACGATCGGCGACCATTGCCTCAAGGTTCACGTTGAGATTTTTTAAACTCTTTTCAGACCGGCGTAATTCTTCCACGGTCCTTTCGTGCTTCCCATTTTCGAGTTCTAACTTCAGGTTTAACATTACCAGTTCTTTGGCCTTTCGGCTAAGTTCTTCATTCAGGTGGTTTACTTCCTCCCTCTTCCGGTGAAGGTCAATCAATACCGAGACCTTTGACCGTAGCACCGCCGGAACGAAGGGCTTCAGCAGGTAGTCAATGGCTCCCAAGGCGTAACCTTGGAACATCTCCGCCACGGTTTTGCCTCCTGCCGTCATGAAAATAATGGGGGTGTGGCGGGTCCGGCCTCGCTCGCGAATCAGGCCCGCGGTTTCAAACCCGTTCATCCCCGGCATCCTCACGTCCAGGAGGATGACGGCGAAATCCTTTTGAATGAGATGCCTCAAAGCCTCTTCCCCGGAATTCGCCCGCACCAGGTTTTGGCCCAGGCTTTCCAATACGGCCTCCAGGGCCAGCAGATTGGCCGGCTCATCATCCACAATGAGAATATTGAAGGCTGTTTTATTTTCCATCACATTCCGCCCTTTATAACGTTTTTCGCCTGGTTCTCATTGAGCTTTGTCTGTTTAGTCTTTGTTTTCTTAATCGCCGTTTGACCGACGGCAACCGGCTCCGGGTGGACTTTGAGGTTTTTGAGGCTCTCTTCTGACCTGAACAATTTCTTCACGGTTCGATCTCGGTTTCCCTTTTCGATTTCCAACTTCATGTTCAGAATCACCAATTCTTTTGCCTTGAGTTTGAGTTCCTCGTTCATGCTGCGCAGTTCCTCTGTCCTGCGGTAAAGATCCACCAATATCGCGACCTTGGACCTTAGCACCTCCGGGACGAAAGGCTTCAACAGGTAGTCGATGGCCCCAGCGGCATAACCCTGGAACATCTCGGTTTCGGTCTTTCCACCTCCCGTCAGGAAAATGATGGGTGTATGACGGCTGCGATCACGGTGGCGGATCCATCCAGCGGTTTCAAAACCATCCATCCCCGGCATCAACACGTCCAGGAGGACGACGGCGAAATCTTTTTGAATGAGTAGCCTTAAGGCCTCTTCCCCCGAATTCGCGCGTACCAGGTTCTGGCCCAGGATGTCCAATATGGACTCAAGAGCCAATAGGTTGTTTGGCTGGTCATCCACCAAAAGAATATTGACGGGCATTTCATTCTCTTTCACAGTCTGCCTACTCAGTTTTTCTTCCATCTCCTCGCCGGGTTGGGTCATTTGGATCGGCTTTCTTCGGCCGCCATGGCGGGCCCGAGGGCTCTTTTCTCCAAGTCGGCCTTTAGGTTTTTAACAAATTCTTCGGACAAACGTAATTTTTCTTCCAAGTGTTTGCGGCTTTCCTTTTCGCTTTTGAAGGTCAAATTCAGGGCGTCAAATTCTCCGGTCCTTCGGTGAAGCTCCTCATTCAACCGTCCCACTTCCTCCGTCTTGCGGTAAAGGTCCATCAAGACCAAAACCTTGGACCGGAGGATGGCCGGGCGGATGGGTTTCAACAGGTAGTCGATGGCCCCCACGGCATAACCCTGGAACATCTCCGTCTCGGTCTTTCCGCCAGCCGTTAAAAAAATGATCGGCATGTGGCGGCTGCGATCACGCTCGCGGATCAGGGCCGCCGTTTCAAAACCGTTCATTCCCGGCATCAGCACGTCAAGAAGGATGACGGCGAAATCCTTTTGGATCAGCTGCCTTAAAGCTTCTTCCCCCGAATTCGCCCGTACCAGGTTCTGGCCCAGGCTTTCTAAGACGGCCTCCAGGGCCAGGAGGTTGGCCGGCTGGTCATCTACCATTAAAATGTTGACGGGCGTTTCTTTTTCCATCACACCTTACCTCCGGTTCTTTTCAACCATGTCCCCATGAGGGCGAGTAGTTGCTCCGTATCCACTGGTTTGGTGATGTAATCCGAGGCGCCGGACTCGATACATTTTTCCCTGTCACCTTTCATGGCCTTGGCGGTCAAGGCTACGATGCTCAGGTTTTTGAAGGATTCTTTTTTGCGGATGGCCTGCATGGTGTCATAGCCATCCATTTCAGGCATCATGATGTCCATCAGTACGATGTCCATATCCGGGGTCTTTTCCAGTTGTTCAAGGGCCTCACGGCCGCTCTCGGCGGAAAAAACCTGCATTTGCTGGTGCTCCAGCAGGCTGGTCATGGCGAAGATATTGCGAATGTCGTCGTCCACCACCAGAACCTTTCGGCCGATCAGAATCGCGTTATTGGGTTTTGCCGGCTCAATATTATTTTTGAGTTTGATCTCCGGAAGCATGGCGGTCGCGGCGTGTTTTTTCCCGTTGCCCGATTCCTCTTTGGCCGGGAACGCGAGGATCCCATCATTTTCCCTTCGATCCGGGTGGCGCATTGAATTCGCGGCCACCAACAATTCCGGCTCGGTAGCGGGAGCTATGAACGCCGTGACGACCTTATCGGGGACATAGTTTTTGGGAACGTAGAGGACAAAAGTACTGCCACGCCCTGGCTCGCTGTTGGCCAAAGTCAATTGCCCGCCCAAAAGAATGGAGAGGTCGCGGCTGATCGAAAGACCCAAGCCCGTTCCGCCGTATTTTCGGCTGGTTCCGCTTTCGGCCTGCTGGAAGGCCTCAAAGATGATTTTTTGCTTGTTCACCGGAATACCGATGCCCGTATCGATGACGGAAAAGGCGATGACTTCCTTGGCTTTACTTAAAACAGGATGGTCAATGCTCCAGCCGCTGCTCGCCGGGGCCACCTTGAGGTGAACCTGTCCTTTTTGCGTGAACTTAAAGGCGTTGGCCAGGAGATTTCTCAAAATCTGCTCCAGCCGCTTGGAATCGGTGTGAATCTCATTCCCCAGTTTGGGGTCTAATTCGATGCTGAATTTTAACCCCCGGCCCTCCGCCACGTGGCGAAGCAAACGGTCCAAACGGTCCCGCATCTCGGTGAAGAGCACGCTAACCACATCGAGCGTCATGGTGCCGGACTCCACCTTGGCTAGGTCCAGGATGTCGTTGATTAAAAGCAGCAAGTCGCCGCCCGAGGCATGGATAGTGCGGGCGTATTCCACCTGTTTGGGAGTGAGACCCTTGGAATCCTCGGCCAATTGATGGGAAAGGATCAGCATGCTGTTCAAGGGCGTGCGCAATTCATGGGACATGTTGGAAAGAAACTCGGTCTTGTACTTGGAGGTCAGGGCCAACTGGTCGGCTTTCTCCTCCAACTTCTGGTTGGAATTTTGTAATTCCTCCTGCTGGCTTTGCAAATCTTTCAGGAGGGTTTCGGTGCGAAAATTGGCTTCTAAGGTGTTGATGACAATACCGATACTTTCCATCAGCTGTTCCAGGAAGGCCAGATGGGATGGGGTAAACACTTCAAAGGATGCCAACTCCAGGACCCCCTTGATCTCGCCCTCGAAAAGTGCGGGCAATACCACCAGGTTCATGGGGCTCGCGTCCCCCAAACCCGAATTGATACGGATGTAATTTCCCGGCACGTTTTTCAATAAAATCATGGTCTTTTCCTTGGCGCACTGCCCCACCAGGCCCTCCCCCAAACCGAATTCCCTCGGGAGTTCGGGGCGTGGAAGGTAGGCAAAGCCGGAAAGAAGTTTTAACCGGGTCTCGCCCGATTCCTTGGAATCGGCGATATAAAAGGCGCTGTGCTGGGCCGAAACCACCTGGTTAAGCTCGGAGAGGATGGCCTGGGCCACCGTGGGCAGGTCCCGCTGTCCCTGTAACATGAGGGTAAAACGGGCTAAGTTGGTCTTTAACCAAACCTGTTCGGAGTTTTTCAAGGTGGTGCCGCGCAGGTTCGCGATCATCTGGTTGATGGTATCTTTTAATGTCTCCACCTCCCCCCGGGCGTCCATATGAATGGACCGGGTCAGGTCGCCGCTGGCCACGGCGCTCACCACCTCGGAAATGGACCGCACTTGGGTGGTCAAATTAGCCGCCAGCTGGTTGACGTTGTCGGTGAGTTCTTTCCAGGTGCCCGCGGCCCCCGGCGCGATGGCTTGGCCGCCCAGCTTTCCTTCCACACCCACCTCGCGGGCCACACGCGTGACTTCAGAGGTGAAGAATCGCAGTTGGTCCACCATGGTGTTGACTTTTTCCTTCAACTGAAGGAACTCACCCCGCACATCGGCGGTGATCTTCGTTGACAGGTCGCCGTTGGCAACGGCCGTGGTGATGTCGGCGATATTGCGGACCTGACTGGTTAAATTCGAGGACATGAAGTTGACGTTATCGGTGAGTTCTTTCCAGGTACCCGCCGCGCCCGGCGCGATGGCTTGACCGCTCAGCTTTCCTTCCACACCGACTTCGCGCGCTACCCGCGTGACTTCGGAGGTGAAAAGGCTCAACTGGTCCACCATGGTGTTGACTTTCTCTTTCAACTGGAGAAACTCACCCCGCACGTCGGCGGTGATCTTCTTGGAGAAATCGCCGTTGGCCACGGCGGTGGTGATGTCGGCAATGTTACGAACCTGGCTGGTCAAATTTGAGGACATGAAGTTGACGTTGTCGGTCAGTTCTTTCCAGGTGCCCGCCGCGCCCGGCGCGATGGCCTGGCTGCCCAGCTTACCTTCGGTACCAACCTCGCGCGCCACCCGGGTGACTTCCGAGGTGAAAAGGCCCAACTGGTCCACCATCATGTTTACTTTTTCTTTCAACTGGAGGAACTCGCCCCGCACGTCGGCGGTAATTTTTTTGGAAAAATCGCCGTTGGCCACGGCGGTGGTGATGTCGGCGATATTCCGAACCTGGCTGGTTAGGTTCGAGGACATGAAGTTGACGTTATCGGTGAGTTCTTTCCATGTTCCGGCCGCTCCCGGCGCGATGGCCTGGCCGCTCAGTTTTCCTTCGGTTCCGACTTCCCGGGCTACGCGCGTGACTTCGGAGGTGAAAAGGCTCAGCTGATCCACCATGGTGTTGACTTTTTCTTTCAACTGGAGGAATTCGCCGCTCACATCGGCTGTGATCTTTTTGGAAAAATCCCCGTTGGCCACGGCGGTGGTGATATCAGCGATGTTACGCACTTGGTTTGTCAGGTTGCTGGCCATGAAGTTGACGTTGTCGGTGAGTTCTTTCCAGGTTCCGGCGGCTCCCGCAACCTGGGCTTGCCCGCCCAGTTTGCCTTCCGTTCCCACCTCGCGCGCCACCCGGGTGACCTCCGAGGCGAAGGACCGCAGCTGGTCCACCATGGTGTTGACGGTTTCTTTGAGGACAAGGACCTCACCGCGCACGTCGGCGGTGATTTTTTTGGAAAGATCCCCCTGGGCTACCGAGAGGGTGACATCGGCGATATTACGCACTTGGCTCGTCAGGTTGCTGGCCATGAAATTGACGTTGTCGGCCAGGTCCTTCCAGGTGCCCGCGACCCCGGGAACAATGGCCTGCCCGCCCAGTTTGCCTTCGGTTCCCACCTCACGCGCCACCCGGGTGACTTCCGAGGTGAATGTCCGCAACCGGTCCACCATGGTGTTGATGGTATGGCCCGTTTGGAGAAATTCCCCCTCCAGGGGGCGACCGCCCACTTCCAATGCCGCTTCTTGGGAAAGGTCTCCCTTAGCCACCGCGCCGATGACCCGGGACATCTCGCTGGTGGGACGCACCAGTTCATCGATCAGGGTATTCACCGATTCCAACATCCGGGACCAGGACCCGTTAAATTCCCCCAGGGGGGCCCGCTGGTTGATCTTGCCTTTTTTGGCCACCCCGTCACGCAAGCGTTCCAGTTCAAACGCCATGTGCTCGTTCATCTCAACCACCGTGTTAAAAGTATCGGCGATTTTGCCGGCCGTGCCGGTCCATTCAATCGGGAGGCGCACGGAAAAGTCACCCTTTTTCAGGGCCATCATGGTTTTAAGCAATTGGATGACATCGAGCGCGTCGGGCTCAGAGGATGATTCGGTCTTGGGGAGGGTTTGGGTGGTCATGCTCTTAGTTAAGCAAGTTACATACCGCAAGTGCCCTGCGGAAGGATCTTCCTGATGCTCCGTTTGTATCGAAAAATAATCGCTTTTGCCGCAAGCAAACGATTCAGTGAATTTGAAAGAGGAACAGCCGATCAAAATGATTTTTTAAGACTCTCATTTTGATTCTTTTTGGAGGTTGAAAAGGGACAAGAATTCAAAAATGAGGTTAAAGGTCCTTCTAAAACGTGGCTCATTACTTGCTGTTTAAGGTAATGATCGCATCCTGCTCAAGCTGATCATTTTCAACAAGAAAGTCAAAATGTTACGAAAAAAAACGGAGGAAGTTTCCATCCTCAGCAACTTATGGGCGTCCGCTCTCGGCGCAATCAAAAGCGCCGGAGCCATCCAGGATCGGGTGGATAAGTCCTTGGAAAAATATAAGAGGGGATTCCAGAAGTCGATGGTGGAAGTGGCCGTTATGGGCCTGTCCATTTTCATGTGCGTGGCTTTCCTCGTCCTCGGTTTGTTTTTCATCGCGATTGACTATGGCGGTATTCCCCGCGGGGTTGTATTCGCCTGCGGCGGGCTTTTGGGCTTTTTGGTTTTAAGGTTGATGGTTCCAGCGGAAAAATAAAAACAGGAGGATACAAGATGACAACCGATGAAATGATGAAAAAAATTGGGTTGCGGGAAGAGTTGGACCCGGGCGAGAAAAATAGCGGGAAGTTTAAAAATCAAATCCTAAAATATTTGAAAGACGGGAAAAACAAGCTTTTACTGCTTGAAAACCAAATTGAGGACGGGAAAAATTACAAGAAGCTTCAGGAAGAAGTCGAACGGTCGAAAAAAAAGCTGAAGGAAGCCAAACGGAATTTCGACAAATACGAGAAGAAAGCCGAGCATTACATCGCCAAGAACCCTAAAAAAGCCATTGCCATGGCCGCCGCCGCGGGCGTCCTAGCCGTAGGCATCTGGTCCGCTTTCAAGGGGAAAAAACCGGTTCAAAAGAAGAAAAAGCAGAAGCCAACCTCGGCTGTTTGAACAGCACCCTGTTCAACCGCAACGAACGCAACGAGAGCCACGGAAAAACTAAAAATTAGGCTGGATTCACAACCTTTCTGCCGTTGTTTTGTCTTTCTTGGCGAACGTGTCCCATTTTGTTCCAAAGGAACAAAATGAATTGGGACTATACCACTTTCCTTTTTTAGAAAATGGAAAAGTGGCATGCCGCTCTTGGCGGTGAAAAGGTTTGCGTTGGCCTTCTTAGTTCCAGGTCACTTCCATGGTCGCCGTTCCCTTGATGGAAATTCGAACTTCGATCCCCTCATTATCCGCGAATCCTTCTAACACTTCGAAGGAATTCACCTGGGTATGGAGGCGGTTAAATCGGCCCAGTGGCCGGTTGAGGGCCTTGTTTATTTTTTCTTTGACGATATCCATTTTTAAACCAATGGGAAGCCTGGCGATCCTTCGAATCTCATTTTTAAAATCCGATTTGAAAATAAAATCGGCTATTTGAAGAATGAGATCGTTGGACTTGATGTCGTAATCCAGGTCCGGCAGGTCAAACACCCGTTGTTTCGCAAGGTAACGGGGAGTCCCTTTCAGGTAAACCGTCAGTTTGGCCTGCTTACCGGTGAAATTGATGATCAGCGGATTGTACCTCAGCTTCACTTCGGCGATCACTTGGCCGCCCGACCCATAAAACCGCACTCCCTCAAGGGTCAGCTTTCGCTCTCCCGTACCGGGGAATATCATTCCCTTGAGCTTCAGCCTCGGGTCCCGAAAATATTCGTTAGCCTCTTTATAACTGATGCGTGTATTGCTCATGGCTTGAAAAATTCCCGGCCCGCGGGTAAAGGGGGAAAGGGGGGGCATAACCCTGGGCGTGGTCACCGGTTTGGGGCCGAAGATGATCTCCGGAAGGGCGGTCATTTCCAAAACCGTATGGGCGGTCATTCTTCGCCTCAGGTCCGTTCGCATCCTTCCAACGCTCAAAGTCTGGGGCCGGATTAAAAGCCATGCGTCCTTTTCCAGGAAAATCGGTTCCTGCATCTTTCCCCAGAGATCCTTAAGATGACCCATCACATTGAAGCCGGGCAAGTTGAACTTTTCCGGCACGAATTGCCTGATCCCGCCCTTTAAAAAATTGGAGAGATGATGGAGGAGATCACCACCCTTTGGAAAGGTAATGATCACCGGCAAGCGCACCTGGCTGTATTTTACCTGCGGAAACTCCGTCACCGGAGCCGGCAAAACCGGAACATGATGTGACGGAACGGTTCCGCATCCCGTGATCAATAGGAAAACAAGAATCACGCGAAAACCGGGTCCTATGGGCGTTCGATTCAATTGGAAGTTATTCGTTCGACGTTTCAATTGATTCACGGGTAGTTCCCTATTTTTGGGGATGCTCTTGGCTGTACAGGCACAATTCATTGGCCGGGCATTGGCCGCAATTTGGTTGGGCGGTAAAGCAATAGAACTTCCCGATTTCCCAAAAAACCGGGTCGAAGATTCCGGGGTATTTGGGATACATTTCCCTCACGGTCAACTGGATGTACTTGGGTTTGGTCGAATCGACGATGCCCATGCGGGAGAGGACCCGCTTCATGCGTCCATCCACCGTCACCTCAACGGAATAACAATCGCTCATGGGGATCTTAAAATAGCGAACGAGAATATTGACGGCCATGGTCGAGATTTTTTGGCCGATTCCCTCGAACTCAAGGAATCGCTTGATCACGGTGGCGCTGGAGGGGTTATCACTCCACAGGCGTGCCGCGTCGCCGCCGTATTCCCTCATGATTCGTTCAACGGCCGCCATGGCAAAGGGCGCCATTTCGCGGGGAAATCCGTGCAGGGGCGTGGGTTTAATAAAAGCGTTTTCCCAGTCCTTAAGGGTGAGACGGCTTAATTTCTTGATGTCGAGGGTGCCAATTCTTTCTTCCAAACGGGCCAGGGTTTCCCAAGCCTTCTCATCGTGGAACTGGCGGCCCAAAAGGCAGGCGATGACGAACACATGGGGCATTTTGTGGATATTGTTGATGATTTCATTGGCTCTTTCATCCTTGGAGAACTTCCCCACTTCCCAAGGCCCTTGGTAAACCTTTTTGGCCATCGTCACCAATTTTTCCTTCAATTCTTCCAACTTCTTATTCCCGGCCATGGCAGCCTCCTTTTTCTTTTCAATCACTGGACTCATAACGCCCCCTTTTTAAAAGTTTTATTTTCTTCCTTCTCACGGTCACCGGAAATCTCTACCGCGATAGCGGCGGATTTTTCCGCGGATACGCCCTCCGTCCTCCGTTCGTATTCTTGTTCTCCCCTGTCATCCTTCTCCCGCAGGACCTCGTCCGCCATCTGCTCCTGTACCCCGGGTAATTGAACCCTCAGCTCCTCGATGAGCATCATGATGGCCGCCGCGAAAGGAAGGGCCAACAACGCGCCGGTGATTCCCATCAAGGTTCCGCCGGCCAAAAGCGAAAAGAGGACCACTGTTGAGGGCAGGCGTAAGGCCTGGCCGTAGACCCTCGGCACAAGTACCCGGCCCTCGAATTCCATATAAAAGAGCATCAGGGCAAGAACCACAAATGTGATGACCGGACCGTGCGGAACCGCCGAAAGAACACCCGTGGCCAATGGAAGAAAAATACCGATATAAGGCAGGACGTCGGCCACAGCGCCGAATAAGGCGAGCGCCATGGCGTTCTCGACGCCGCAGGCGATCATCAGGATCAAAATAAAAATACCGATGGAGGCGCTTGTAATCACCTGTCCCCGGATGTAAGCGCCCACGATGGTTTCCAGGTTCATCATCACGCGGGAAAGCCGTATGTGGTGTGAGCGGGGAACAATCGCGAAGAGCCCACCCCTCAGCCTGTCCCGGTCGATCATGATATAGAGTGCCAGGGAAATCGCGCTCATGGCGTAAGCGAGGCACTTTAAGGCCTCCATGGAGTAAGCAAAGGCCGCGGCTCCTTCCGTGCTGACCGCCCCCCCATATTTAAAATTTCGCAGCCATTTCGACAGCGGTTCGCTTATCGGATGAACGGCAAGCCGGTCCGCCAATTGCCCGCGTAAAACCGGTTCCTGTTGCATAATGGACGACGCTTGTACAAGGAGCGCGGGAATCGTCAGGATGGCGGTCACCAGGGTGATGATCACCAATGAGCCAAAAACAATCCCGATGGAAAGTCCGCGGCTGACTCCCTTTTTTTCCAGCCATTGGACCCCCGGATTCAGGGTTCCCACGATGAAAAAAGCCGCGATGAGCACGAGAAGGACCGGCAAAAGCTTGAATAACAACCACGAGACGGCCAAAGCCGAGGCCAAGATAATCATGGTCGAGGGCGCCAGCTCGAAACGAACGACGCGTTTCTGGTTCTCAATAGGATCTTCCGGCTTGGACGTTGTCACTTCGGCTCATTTCGTGCCGGCGGACCAATTTCACGACCGGCTTTTTCCAACAACTTGATTAACTTTTTCACGGGTAACCTTACTAAAAATTTTGACCGGGCAAAAAAATAGGGCGAGTGTTCTTGGTCACCCGCCCTACGGAGACAAAAAAGGAAGTTTGAATTACTTGGCGGCTGAGTCCTGCTTCTTGTCTTCCACCTTTTCATCGGCCTTTTTCAAATTCTGCTCGCTCGAGTCTAACTTCTTGTCCATTTCATGGTTTTCCTTGCGTTCGTCCTTCATCGCGGCGATTTTTTTGGTTCTCTTGGCGCGGTGTTTTTTCAAGGAAACGGCGTCCTTATGAAGGTCAATTTTATCGTTTTTGATGTCGGCGCTTTTCTGGTTGACTTCCTTTTGGTCGCCTTCCGCCTTAGCGTCCTTTAACTCCGCCCTATGCTGGGCCAATTTTTTCGAATGATGCCTCATGTCTTTCTTCCCGCTGCTGATTTTCGAGTTATGCTCGTGAATGGCGTCCTTATCCTCGTTCAACTGCTTGTTGGAGGAATCCAGGTTCTTTTGGTCCGCGCTAACTTTATTCTCGGCCTTATCCTTGTCCATCTGAGCCGACGCTTCATCCGCCATGACCATCCCGGTCGCGGACAAAAACAATAAACTCATCAACATCGCCAATCGATTCTTCAATTTAGTTTCTCCCGAATTTTTTTTATTCCACTGCGGCTTACGGAATCCCTATTGTCTAAAGCAAGTTCCATACCGTTTAGGGCTTGGGACGGGCTCTCTCAATTCCTTACCCTGCCTCAAGAATGACTCGTTTCAATCACACCCTTGAGCTTGATCGTCCCCAAACCGATCAAACTGATCGTCCCCCAAAACTCGTTTTGATAGTTAAGGCCTTTTGAACTTTTTTATTACTTCAGCCCCCAACTCGGCCATGTAATGGACCACGATCTTGTTGTCCGCGGTCATCACCAGCGCCACGCTGTAGGGGGCGATGCCGTAATCCTTCTGATAAACATCCTGGCTGCCGTAAATCTTGATGCCGCCTAGCCCGATAACCATCGTTGGCTCCAAAACAACTTCCCTTTCAACGCCCGCGATTTTCAACTTGCCGGAAACTAGCAAGGCGTAGGTGGTGTGGCTTCCCGGATAGGCTTTCACCACGTAATCACCCATGGTAAAAACGATGTCGGGAAAATTCTTGAACTTGAGTTTCTCATAGGCGCTCTGATCCATGTTCGGATCCCCCGACTTCAGGCCTTCCACGGGGATATTCACGGTTAGCTTTCGACCTTTTTTATTGAGGATCAAGGACGTCAGGGTCTTCAGTTTCGAATCCGAGTTATCCATTTCGTTCTCGATCGAAACCCGGGTGGCGTTTAAATAGAACCGCTTCAATGAGGAATTGCCCTCAATCCAAATCGCGGCGCCATCCTTTAAATCCACGGTCGGTTTGGAAAGCTTAACGGTTAAAACCGTCGCTCCCAATCCGATGACGAGGGCTATCGCCGCGACTAAAATCCACCTTTTCATCTTTATCTCCTTGTTAAACCCTTTCAGCCGGAAGCGGAACGGGTCGATCGGATGAACCGGTTACGGGCGGGGTCCCCCGTCGGCCTTCAAGGCCGTGGGGAGCGTCAACCATTTTTAATTTTGGTTGGGAACGGTGATCCTGAGATCCACCCGGCGGTTGAGGGCCCGGCCCGAGCTGGTGTTATTTGAGGCGATTGGTTGTGACAGGCCCATTCCCATGACCGAAATATTGGCCTGATCCATGCGGGTTAAAAGTTCCGCCTTGACCGAGTTGGCCCTTTGTTCGGAAAGCTGCTGGTTGTAACTGGCGCTTCCCCGGCTGTCCGTGTGTCCCATGACCAGAATTTTGTCGGTTGGATACTTCGCTAAGATATCCCCCACCTGGTCAAGTTGATTCACCGCGTTGCCTTTGAGGGAAGACAGGCCCGAGTCAAATAAGATGTCGCTTTTCAGGCTCACCAAAATCCCTTCATTGGTTCGGCGGGTCTCCGCGACTTGCGCTAAATCCTGGGCTTGCCTGTCCACAATATTTCCCGCGACCCCTCCCGCGATGGCTCCGGTGCCCGCGCCGATCAGAATGCCGCGCCCGATGTTGCCGTCCCGGCTGCCGATAACAGCTCCAATCCCGGCACCCAACAAGGCTCCGCCGCCCGCTCCAATGGCGGTTCCCTTACCCGGTGTGGTGGTGCAACCCGTCGCCAAATAGCAGCCCGCGACTAGAACTACAATGCTTTTCATCATGGTCATTTCTCCTCTAAGTCTTTTAAATGATGCGCGAGTGATACTCTGGTTAACCTTAAAACAATTTCGTTCGAGGTTTGTCGATAAAAAGAAAAGCCGCCCCTTATCCGGACGGCTTACCCTCTTAAACTTTTTTACTTACCGCTGATCATCCCGCCTGTTTTCCCTGTCGTTACCCCGGTTGGCCTCAGCCGCGCTGATTTCATCCAATGCCATATTGATCTCCTGGATGGCCCTCGCGCGGTGTCCGCCATATTCATTCTTAGCGTACCAGAGGTGGTTTTTGGCTTCCGCGAGCGACCTGGCCGCCCTCAACATCTCCGGATCATGCCGCACCTGGCGGTCCCGGAAACGGTAATGGGCTTCGTTGTCGTCGCCGACCTTGACCTTAAAGTTGATACCGTCCGCTATCGAGATAAAGGGTACCGCCGCTATTCCAGCCAAACCCGCCGCCACTAAAGTCTTTTTCCAATTGATTTTCATGTTCGGCTCCTTTTTTTATTCATTAAACAAAATTGAGTTTATTGGGTTAAAAATAATTGACGGGGAGTGAGGCCCTTGGCTCGTCATGGTGCACGAAAGCCGGCGTGTCACTGGCCAATTGCCTGGCATGTTTAACTTGCTCGACCGATTGTTCCTTTTGGATCATGAGAACCTGCCCCGGCGTGATCTGGTCCGGGTCCTGGATCAGGTCCCGGTCCGTCTTGAAGATCAGGGGCCACTGGAAGGAATCGGAGTAAATTCCCGACTGTTGGGAGATGGCCCACAGGGTATCCCCGTCTTTCACCACGTACTTTTCCATCGGGACTACTTCGGCCTTTTCCACCTTAGCCGTCTCATTAGCCTCGGGGGATTTGGGAACCTGGGTGTTTTCGATTTTTTTCGCCCCACAGCCCCAAACCATCAAGGCCATGATTCCCAGCATTATAAAAAACCCTTCTTTTTTGTTACTTTTCATTTCTTTTTCCTTTTGAATTGGACTTAAAACTAAGAGAAACAGGCCGGGAGCTTTCCCGGCCTGTTTCTTCTTAACAAACCATTGAAAAAAATCCCTTAGGGATTGGTGATGATATTGGTATCGAGCGTCAACGCGCCCGGCACTTCGGCTAAAGCCCGCCCTTCAATGGTGGCCCCGGTAAGGATGGAGAGGTTGCCCTGGGCCAGGATGATTCCCTTGAAGATCGAATAGGTGCCTATGGTGCAATCGGTGCCCACCGCCCAATAAACGTTGGCGGCGGTTGCCCCGTTGATTAGAACGACCTCGCTGGCGGGTATGCCCACGGTGACTTGCGACGCCGTGGTCAAGGTATTCGCGGTCTTGAAAATAAAGACGGGATTCGCCGCGTTCTGTCCGTCCAAAGTGAGGGGACCCGATATCCCGAGGGTCGTCAGTGAATAATAGAGGCCGGGGAAAAAGGTTTGGCTTCCAATAACAGCGGTAACAAGGGTACCCGTTCCCCGTCCCGCGGCCGTGGCGTCGGCGTAGGCCGTGACCAAATCATTATGGGCGATCGACG
The DNA here is from genome assembly GCA_003152075.1 of candidate division FCPU426 bacterium. Taxonomy (GTDB): domain Bacteria; phylum Oederibacteriota; class Muellerivitia; order Muellerivitales; family Muellerivitaceae; genus PALSA-1180. Next base: position 30,178 of record PLZG01000020.1, on the reverse strand, counting down.
CGGGAACGTTGGCGGAACCGACGTTATAGGCTCCCCCAGGGACTCCGCTACAAGCTTGATAAGGCGCTCCCGTCACAGAAGTCCCCGGATATAAACCAAGATCCCCGCAAAGCGTGGTGGCGCCCGTGCTGGTAATCGACTGGCCGGCCAAAACCGCGTAAGTTCCCGCTGTTCCGAGAACAACCACCGCTTGCGGTGCCTGGGGCGTCGCGGTCGGCGTTGGAGTTAGGCTGGGGGTTAGGGTCCCGGTCGGCGTTTCAGTAGGTGTCACCGTTGGGGTTCGGGTGTTGGTCGGCGATTTTGTCATCGTCGGGGTTCCGGTGATGGTGGACGTCCTGGTTATCGTTGGTGTTGCGGTTGAGGCAACGGGGCTTGAGGGTGTTGGACTGCTGCATCCACCCACAAAAGCGGCTGAAATCAAAACCATCATGATTAAACTGGCTGCGAGCTTTTTCACTTTTACTTCTCCTGGTAAAAAATTTTAGAACACCACATTGGTTCATGCGGGACAGGAGAGAGGTTAGAGCAAGGAACATGCCCCAGGTTGGCTCGAGGGGAATCTGTCCAAAATACCCCGCGGGCCTAGGAAAAAATTGATTTCTTGCCATGGATTAAATTTTTCGACGGGCGTTCATCACGAATAGTCGATCAAAATGATTTTTTCTTACCCTCAATTTGATTTCCTTCGTGGTGAATGAAGTCAGCCAAGGGGTCTGGGCAAACTAGGTCGATACTCTAGCTTTGAAAAAATCATTTCAGTGGTGGGAAGATTTTTTCAAACTCTTATCTTTTTACCGGCTTAAAGGGCCTACTTTTGGGAATTTGAAGGGTTTTATCCGCTTTCTATATCTATTCATCATTTAAATTGATCTAATCGAATTATCAAAATGATAGTCATTTACCCCTTTAATCATTGGGGTTAATCCAAATTATCAAATTGATAGATCGCGGTCCCAATTGAATTCCTCCCCCAATCTCCTTTTACGCCCAGGGCAAAATTTTCTTCCATTTCTATTCGCCTGCGGAATGGGATCGTCCTTGGCTTTCAGCCAGACCATTTCAACCGTGGCCGGAAACGGAACCCCGGGTTTTTCCGGCGATGGCGGGCCCGCCCTCTCGGCCATGTTATCCGATGTTGACGGAATGGCCACCGATGCACCCGGAAACCTTTACATCGTTGATTCAGTGAACGAGCGGATTAGGCGGGTGGACGCGGCCACCCAGGTTATTTCGACAGTGGCAGGCAATGGGATATTTGGTTTCTCGGGGGATGGCGGCCCCGCGACCTCAGCCCAATTTAACGATATCGACGGGGTGAACGTGGATTCACAGGGCAACCTATTCATCGCCGACATGGGCAATACCCGGCTCCGGAAAGTCGACGGGGTTTCTGGTATCGTGAAAACTTTCGCGGGCAATGGCGTCGCGGCTTTTGCCGGTGATGGAGGGCAGGCGGCTTCCTCAAGCCTCCGCTACCCCTGCGGAGTCGCCTTCGACGCCTCCAATAATATTTATATCGTCGATACCTACAACAACCGTATTCGGCTGGTGAACGTGGTCACCGGAATCATCACTTCCGTCGCGGGAAACGGCACTTACGGCTATTCGGGCGACGGCGGATTGGCCACCATGGGTGAGATTCAGTTCCCTTTAGGAGTGGCGGTTGACGCCCAAGGAACCCTATTTATCGCCGATACCGGCAACAACCGTATCCGGCGGGTGGACTCGCACACGGGGATCATGACCACCTTCGCGGGAAACGGCGCGCCGGGATTCGGGGGAGACGGCGGGCCGGCTTCTTCCGCGAGCCTGAATAACCCGGGCGGGCTCATCGTCGACCTGGCGGGAAACCTTTTTATCGCCGACACACTTAATAACCGGGTCCGCAAAGTTGACGGTTCCACCGGCGTCATCACGACCGTGGCTGGAACCGGGATCGCCTTTTACTCGGGGGACGGTGGGCCCGCCACCTTGGCGGATTTGAACGCTCCCTCCGCCCTGGGCAAGGACGGGTATGGAAATCTTTATATCGCCGATGACTATAATAACCGGATACGAAAAGTCACGGCCCTTTTGGTCGTCGCCACGCTGACTCCCACCCCAACTCCCAGCTCCACGCCCACGGTCACTTTCACTCCCACCAAAACTTTCACCCTAACGGCCACGCCAACACCCACGAAAACTTATACAGCCACCATTACCCCTACCCCGACCATTACCTCCACCCCGACGGCCACTTCCACGCCCTTTTGCGAACCGCGGGTTTGGCCCGATCCCTTTAATCCCGCTTACGCCGTGGGAGGGCTTCTTAAAGTCGGCTGTGTGCCCCCGGGCGGAACGGTTTCTTTTTTCACCCTGTCGGGGGAATTGGTGGGAAGAATCCAGGAAATCAACGGAATGGTCCAATGGGACGGTCGGAACCAAAAGGGAATTCTGGCCGTGAGCGGGGTTTATTTTTATGTCGTTCAACAAGGGGAAAGGGTGATTCAAACGGGGAAGCTGATCGTGATGTCCTCTAAGGGTTAAGCCCAAGGCCGAAAGGACTACCTTTTTTTAAAGTAAACATAGCCCAAAAAACTATGGATGGTATAGCGCCAAAAAAAACCCAAGAGAACAAGCACGATCACCAGGAGAAGGATGTAACCGATGATATGGACCATCCAAATTTGATGGAGTCCCCATTTGGACCCGAAAAAATCCCCCGCCAAGGCGTAAATCAAGCTGTAGGCCGCCGATCCCGCGAGGTTGTTTATCAGGAAAGGACCCGTCGGCGTTTTGCCTACGCCCGCCATGAGTCCGATGACGGGGTGAAGCAGGGCCACGAAGCGGGCGAAAAAAACACCGTGGGGCCCGTATCTTTTGAAGAATCGCTCCAAATGACTGATTCGGTGGTGGGTAAGCCGGAGCCACCGGATTTTTTTCAAGAGAGGGAGCCCGTAGCGCCACCCCAGCCAATAACCGAAGTTGCTTCCCAGGAAGCAGGCGAACGTGGCGATAGCCACGGTGGCCCAAAGCGAAAGAACCCCCTTCGCCACCAGGACGCCCGCCGCCAAAAGAATGGTGGTTCCCGGAAAGGGAATGCCGAGGTTGTTGATAAACAGCGCCACGAAAACGGCCTCATAACCGTAATCAAAGGCTAAGGACTGCAACCAAGGAAGCATGCCACACTCTTTCTCGATCCTCCAACGCTAAAGAGGTTCACAAGAGTTAGCCCAATGGTAACCCCGGACCTCGTTTTTAGCCTTACTTTTTTCCGGCTTTGATCTTTGAGTTGGAACGGCTCCACCACATATCCAATTTCACCGGGACCTCATTATTAACGGGGAGGGCTAAAAGGGAAGGCGGTGTAACCTCAAAATCTTTTAAGGTCAGGGGAACCGTTCCCGTGATGTGAACTTGGGCTCCCTTCCATTCCAAAACATTTAGTTTCACCTTGGGGTAGGAGGCTTTCTTTCCCGCGAATTCAATTTCCACGTCCGCGGCCAGCTGCTGGGGGGCTTTCTGATCGGCGACCTTGGCGATTTCCACGTTGACTTGAATCAAGGGATTCAGGCCGGCCCGGGTTACTTCCTGCATATGGAGGTCCCGGTTATGGTCTCCCGAATCGAAGGATTTTACCTGTACCGCCACCAAAAACTTGTGGATGCCGTCGGAGTAGGAGAGGCCTTCCCCCCGGGCCAATAAAGTTTTGCCATGCACCACGTGAAAAGGATGGGTCGCGGTATAAGTAATCTCGGATTTTTCAAGCTTCCAATAGCCTTTTACGTCCCCGGAAAAACCCGGGATTGGCAGTAGAAAAAGGATGGTAAGCGCCAGTAATTGTTTCATGTTTTCTCCTTATTAAATTTAACCGGGTGTTGTAAACCTATTTTTATCTGTCAAAAAGTCATAACCGTCATGGAAGTCAAATAAGAAAGCACGAGGGCCGCGGCCAGGATGCCGTGAATGTCCTGCAGGGCCCCCACCGGTTGGTGATTCTGAACCTGTTTGTTGAGAAGCCCCCCGACGATCGGTACCGCGATCATGAGGGGCGCGTGAACCCAAACCAGGTCAACGTGAAATGCCGTGTTCCCGCTGGGTTTTAAGTCCTTCGGCTTGGGGGCGAGAATGGCGAACATGGCGGTAGTTCCATAAAGAACCGCGGTGGAGATACCCAAAACCGCGTGAAGCCCCGTATCCGTGCTGCCATTGGCCACGTTTCCGGAGGTGACTAACCCCAGGACAAATTCAGTGGTCAAGGGAACAGCCGTGATAAGCCCCAAGGTTTGGTGAATTTTCAGCATGTCTGAGCGGGCCTGGAGGTCCCTTTGGACTTGGGGATCAGCCTTGATCTCATTCCCCGCGAATCCCAAATCCTCGACCGACAGGGTCATGGGGTGTTTGTCGGATTTGGAGCCACCCTTGGAGTCTTTCTTTTCGGCGGCCCCTAAAGGCGCCGCGAGGAGCAGGAGGGTTAAACTAAATAGTATGGAATTTTTTCGGGTCATTCGCGCCACCTCCTTGTTTATCATTTCGCCTGTTCCACTGTGGCTTTTTCCGTCACCGTCACCAGGCAGGAAACGGATTTAAAGTAGGGTTTTTTCTTCAAGACCGCGTCGCCGATATTGAATTCCAGCACCCGGATTTCCACGTCATAACCCCCGTAATGGAGTTCCCTCAACGCTCCCCGATCCTCCGGCGTTCCCGGGCCGGGTTTTAAGGGGCGAACCGAGAAATTATCGTCGGTCCTGAAATCAGCGGCCGAAAGTTCCCGTAAGGAGGGGACGTCCCTGGACTCGTTGGTGTCCATGGGATTCAGGCCCGCCTCATCCTTGGAAAAAGCGAACAGGTAACCCGCTATGCCCCGGTCCCCCGGTTCGGTGGTGACTTGAAGGTATAAGTTGTCCCAAATTTTGGAGTAAAACCGGGTGTTGTCCCCCGAGGAAATGGCGGGCAGGCTTTCGGCTTTAGCCCCGTTGAGAACCAGGTAGAAGGAGGCGATTCTCAAATGGGCCTCCGGTTTGTTGTGGCCGATCTTACCGATAATTCGGGCGTCGCTTTCAGCCCGCGATAAATCCGTCAATCCCGCGAACAGGATCGAAACCATCAATCCTAAAATTACTTTCGTTTTCATTTGCCGCTCCTTGTTGGTTGAGAACCGGTTATTTTTTCCGAGAAGCGACTATGGCCGATTTTGTTTTGAACATCAATAAGCGGAAGGGCCTTTCCGGGAAATTTCCAGCGCTATCAATTTGATAAAGAGTGGGAATCAGTTTGATCGAAGCCCGCGGGTAAAGGTCGATCGGGTTTTTTTAAAACCCATGAATCAGGCCTTTCCGCCCCCCCAAAAAATTCTCATCCCCCTTCCCTTCCAATTTTATCGGGCACGATCCTTGCTTTTCATAATCCCGTACATTTGCGCGTGAAATTTGTCCCGGAGGGAAAAAGGGAACCCATGGAAAAAAGCAATAATCAAAAAGGCGAGGCGAAAATTTATTACGTTGTTTTGGGAATCTTGCTCGCCATCGGCGTTTTTTTCGCGGTTAAAAATTACCAAGATCACCGAAACGACATCACCATTCATCTTCCCAAAGTGGATGTGCGTTAATTTTTGACGGGGCTGTTCGTAACCAGCGTCACAAGGAGGCGGGAAAATGTTTACAGGCTTGATCGGTTTACTCATATTCGCCGCGGATATTTGGGCCATTGTCACCATTATCAAAAGCAAGGCCCCGGATGGCGCGAAGGTTTTGTGGTGCCTCTTAGTGCTCGTTTTGCCGCTCGCGGGACTCATCATCTGGTACCTGGCGGGCCCCAAGAACTAATTCTCAAAAAAAAATCAAGGAAAACAAAACATGGAAAACATAACGGTCAGCCTTTCCCAATCCCCCCAGAACAAGGACATCACGGTCATTACGGTCACGGGGTTCTTGGACACCACCACGTCCCCTGAATTCGAGAAAGTTTTCAAATCCGCCCTGGACGAAAAAAAGTTCAAGCTGGTGATCGACCTGACTAAAGTTGATTACATCAGCAGCGCGGGTTGGGGGCTTTTCGTCAGCGAAATCAAGCGCATCCGCAACGAGGGCGGGGACTTGGTCCTGGCGGGGATGAACCCCAATGTCATGGAAGTATTCGAGCTTTTGGATTTCAACAGCATTTTGAAATTCTTCCCCGACATCGAAGGGGCCTTTAAAAAAGGTTTTGAAAAGAAAATGCCGGTGTCAGGGAAATCCGCCTTTTCCCTTTGGAAAAAAAGGACGAAAGTCCCGGTGGAAAAATCGGGGGTCAAAACAATTGGCCAAGCATAAATATGAACACAACCACACACACTACCCCGAACCCGAGATTAGTGAGGTCCGCGGCCCCTATTGGCGGCGCGCCCACCGCGACTGGAAATTTTTAGTGGTTGTCTTTTTGATGTTGGTGGCGATGGTTACCTACGTGATGACCGGTAATTTGGCTTGGCGGCCCCACGGCCAGGAACTTCCGCTGTTGGACGCCGGCGGAAAATAAGGAAAAGGAGAGCGAAATGAGGAAACCTTTCGAAGCCTTGGAACACCCAATACCCCAACCCAAAGGAACCAGGGGAAGGGGCGGCAAAAGGGAAATTCCCCGTCGAATCGAGGAATTTTATCCCCGGGGAGCGGCCGGGCGCCATGAAGCTCGCGGGCCGAAGGGCCCCAACAAAGCGGCCATGCCCCACAAGGGCAACCGGCCCAGGAATCCGAAATGAAGACCGTGTTTTTTAATTAAATCAAGGAGGCTGCGCTATGGGCACCAAAAGGGACGCATACGTTGAAAAGCTGCAGGGGAATATCGCCAAGTGGAACGGCGAACTCGACGAAATCGAGGTAAAGGCGAAGCATGCGAAGGACGACGCCAAAGTTGAATTCAACAAACTAATCGAGGAAATCAAGGCCAAGCGCCTGTCGCTCGAGGGAAAGATCACGGAACTTAAAAATTCCAGTGAGGACGCTTGGGAAGACGTGAAAAAGGGCGTGGATGTCGCCCGGCAGGTCTTGGGCCAAGCGGTCAACTCAGCCAAGGAAAAATTTACGGCCCTAGTTCGTTGAGTGGTTAGTTAAGAAACACAGGCAAAAAAGGTTTTTACCACCAAGGTCACTAAGTTCACCAAGAACGGCGAAAGAAAAAGACTTTCAGGCTTTTTTAAAACTCACTCTTCATTTTGGTTTTCTTGGTGCCCTTGGTGAACTTGGTGGTTAAATCGGTTTTTGTTTTAATCCTAATTAATTAGGGAGTTTCTCATGAATGACCATGATCTCGTTTATATCTTGCTGGTGGGTTTGGCCGCCGGGTTTTTAGCGGGAAAAATAATGAAGGGCAAGGGCTTCGGCCTGGTGGGCGACCTGGTGGTCGGTGTCTTGGGCGCCATTGTGGGTTCCTGGATCTTCGGCGAATTGGGTATCGGGGCCTATGGGATCTTGGGCTCAATTGTAGTGGCCTTGATCGGCTCCCTGCTTTTGCTTTGGGGCTTGCGGATGTTTAAAAAGAAAAATTAACCCGGTGGTTTTTGCAGATCAACTTAGTGAACAAAGGAATTAAGTAATGAAAAAATTATTGTTTTTTCCCATTTTTTTCGTCGGCCTGTTCGTACTAGCGACAGTTTTGGTCGCCGGGGGCGAGGCAAAAAAGGTCGACCCCGCAATGGAGAAAAAGTGCAAGGAGATCATGAAGGATAAGCAAATGATGGAGGTGATGATGGACCGCATCGCGGCCGATGACTCCATGCGGATGGGCATGATGGGGAAAATGTTGGCCAGCGCCAAGGCCCGGGAAGACCGGATGGATGAATTGAGCGGCGAAATGATGGGGAATGAGGAAATGAAAAACGCGACAATGGACAACATCGCCGGGGACGATCTCATGCGCCAGCAAATGATGGGAAAGATAATGAAGCATGCCAAGGGCCACAAGGATGAAATAAAGTCCATGGGCCAGGTGATGCGGGAGGACAAGAAACATTCACAGCACGATGACGCGAATGCTGAAGGGATGCAAGGGCATGGCAAAGATCACCCGGTGCGCATGATGAACGACAAGGACAGCGAAAAAGATTCAAACGCGAAATAAAGATTCTAATAAGCACCTGGGGACTTAGTTTTTTTAGTAGGCTTCAAAAAAGGGGATAGTAGTTCGGCCCAGGCTCGCTTGGGTCGGAATCACAATCAAGGAGGACGGCATGAACAAGGGCAAAAGTATCACAACCGAAAAGGTTCCGGTAGAGAAAGAACCAAAACTGGTCGCTGAGGATATGGACGAGTCAATCCAGGAGATCGAGGAAGCCGCTTATTACGTCGGCTTAAATCGTGGGCGCAACTCCCATCCGGGCGATGAGGTGTCCGATTGGCTTGAGGCCGAAAAGGCCGTGAGGGAAGACCAGTAGTAACGCGGGGGGAGCCACAATGCCGCTAAAAACAGGTGGGAAAAAAGCCGTTCAGGCCAATATCGCCGAGTTGTACCACGCCAACGAATCCAAGCCCGCCGGTAAAAAACGGGGGCGCGACCAGATCATCGCGATCGCCTTCGCGGCGGCTAAAAGAAAAAAGAAATAACCCATCCCGGCGCCTTATTTTTGCTGAATGGCCCGCGGATGTTTAAAAAGAAAAGCTTAGCGGAGGCTGAAAATGGCTAATGAAATAAATTCAAACCCAAAAGAGGTTGAGCTGGAAGCCCTGATTATCAACCGTATCCGGCAAATGGGCGAGCATATGCACGTCCAAATCAAGGACGGCGTGGTTCACTTGTCCGGCACCGTCAACGAGTTCGAGGCCAAGCGGGAGATCATGACCCTGGTCCAGAGCATCGCCGGGGTACACGAGGTTTCGAATAATATCCGGGTAGCCCGTGTCAGCGATGGGGAGTTTGAGAATTACAGCTAACCGATACCCACAAGGTATCGGTTGAGATTTGCTTGTGCCAATCGCATAAAACGATTGGTACACCTAGCCCTTGTCTCAAAACATCGACTGCGGCGATGCACCTGGCAACAGGCGCTTTGTGCTAATTGCAAAGAGCAATTAGTACACGTAACGGATACCCTTTAACCGTTACCTCTCACTCTGAACAGCCTGACCAGTAAGGGCGTCTACCGTGCCCGTCCTGTGACGGGGTTTTAATCCCCCAGTCATAAATCATGTCTGACCCTGTTTATTGGTTTTTGTTGTTCTTTGCCGCTTCTCACTCGATGTACCCGCCCTTTTGCAAGTTCCAAAGTTTCCTATACAGTCCCGGTTTCCTTATCAACTCCCGGTGGCTACCCTGCTGAACCACCTTCCCCTTGTCCAGCACCGCGATAATGTCCGCGCTCATGATGGTGGAAAGCCGGTGGGCGATGAGGATGCAGGTCCTTCCCTTCATCAGGCCCTTCAAGCCCTCCTGGATCTCGTGCTCGGTCTGCGAATCCAGCGAGGAAGTGGCCTCGTCCAATATGAGTATCTTCTTGTCCGCCAAAAGCGCCCGGGCGATGGAAACCCTCTGCTTTTCCCCGCCGGATAGCTTCACCCCCCTTTCCCCCACGATGGTGTTTTCCTTTTCCGGCAGTCCCTCGATAAACTTCCCCAGCTGGGCGTAGCGGATGGCCGCGAAAACCTGCCGGCGGGATGCCCCCGGGTTGGAGAAGGCGATGTTGTTGTAAATGCTGTCGTCGAAGAGGATGCATTCCTGCGGCACCATGCTGAGGGCTTCCCGTAAGGAAGCCTGGGTGACCCCCGCGATATCGGCTCCGTCCAGGCTTATCTCCCCCTTCTCCAGGTCGTAAAGCCTGTACACCAGGCGGATCAAAGTGGTTTTCCCGGCCCCTGAGGGCCCCACCACCGCCAGCCTCTTGTGGGGCGGCACCTTCAGCGTGAAACCCGACAGCACGGGCTTTTTGCGGTAGGTGAAGCCCACGTTCTTAAACTCAATAGCCCCCCGGTGAACGGAAAACGCCTTGGCGCCCGGCCGGTCCTTGATCTCGTTTTCCAGCTTGCCGTATTGAAAAAGGTCCTCGAAATCCGCGATGGCCCGGTACATGTTGCGCACCCCCATGATGAAGCCGGACAAGGGCATTAGCAAAGTGCCGTAGTTGGTGAAAACCAGCACGAAGGTGCCGATGGTCATCTGCCCGGCGGTGAGGCTTTTAAGCGAAAGGTAAACCACGAAAAAGGCGCCCAGCCCGGAAATGAAAATCTGCCCCCCTTCCAGGCGCTTGAACTGGTCCCAAAAACCCAGTTGGTAGCGCCGGGTCTTCTCGCTCAGCTCGAAGAACCGGTTCCTCACGTCCCCTTCCTTGGCGAAATACTTGATGGATTCGATATTGGTGAACACGTCGCTGATGTTGGCCTTTTCCAGGTCCGACATGTTGTTGTAAAGGGCGTTGGCCTTCTGCTGTTGCTGGGTGACCAGGATGGAATAACCCACGTAAACCACCACGGTGGCCAGCACCGAAAGCCCCACCGGCAGGGTGAAATAAAAGATGGAGGCGCCCATCAGGGTCAATTGAAACAACACCGGCGCGAAATTAAAGACGATTACGTCCGTCATCGTTTCCACCGACCCCGACCCCCGGGCCAGGCGGGAAATGAGGGACCCGGTCTTGTGCGAGCTGTGGAAGCCGTGGGAAAGGGAAAGCAGGTGGTCGAAGAAGTAGCGCTTAATGTCCGCGATCAGGCGGCTTTCCAGCCGGTTGATGCTGCCCAGGTAAAGCCACCGCCCCAGCCCCCGTATGGCGGGTATGGCCAAAAGAGCCGCGAAGGCGAGAAGGAGGAATTGGTCAAAGGCCTCCAGGGCCATTTTTCCCTGGGTGAAAAGCGTGGCCCTGTCCACGATGCGGCTGAAGGTGTAATTAAAGGCCAGGTCCAGTGTGCTCAGGGCGAAGACCAGCAAAACCAGCAATACGCAAGCCCCTTTGTATTTCTTCAGGAAGCCGAAATAGACCTTGAGGTTGTATTTAAAGTCGATGGGCAGCTTGTCCGATACCTTGATGCCGGTCATAGTGTTGTGTCCTTGTTTCTAGAAGACCTGTCCCCCGACTTGTCCCTCGTAGCTTTAGCGTAGTGGGAAGCCGAGCGATAGCGATGCTTGGGCGCAGGAGGATGAGTCTTTGTACTAGAACTGGGGATTATTCACAAGTCAAAGAAAACTGGGTGAGCATGGTGAAGCCATTGGGGAAAAGTTGGCCCAGACAATAGAGTGTGATGATGAGGGCGTGGGGTGAGTAAGCCTGTGGTGAGCTTGCCTTCCCTTAGCCTATCGAAAGGCCAAACCACGATGCGCATAAGTGGTGAGCGACCAAAGGGAGTCGAATCCATCGAACGGGCTGGCCCATTTTTTTCAAAGTTTAAAATTTAAAAAGGTTGTCAATCCTTCTTGGAAAAATCACCGATCCAAACCGCCTGGATACGCCGCCCCTTGAGCCGCTTCAACAGTTTTTCATCGGCCGTCACCAGCGTGGCCCGCAGGTCCTCGGCCAAGGCCAGGTAGCAGGCGTCGTAAGCCGTTACTTCAAGGCGCACAGCCAATTCCAACGCTTTTTCCACGAGCAAGGCGGAAGGTACGGTGCTCAATTTCATTTCTTTCAAGGCGGCCATGTTTTTTCCGGCTTCCGAAAGGGGGTAGCCAAAACGCCGGACATATTTCCAAAGAATGTTCGCGCATTCGGCGTAAAACAAATCCGGGACAACCAAATCCGGGGGGGCGCCTTCTAAGGGATTGAATAAAGCATCGGCTTGCTCCGAGTGTGTTTCCGGGACAAAAAGCTTGATACCCACGCTGGCGTCGACCACCCAGCACCCAGGTTCCGTTATCACCTGTCCCGGTCTTCCCGCAGGAGGGTGGTGCTGTCGGGAGTCCCGGGTTTCAACTTTATCTTTTTGCGGCGTCGTTCAATATCTTTCAAAATATTTTTCCGCCCGTATACCGCCTGCTCTTCCTGAACCGCGTGGCCCAGCAAATGCAGTACCTCGGAGCCGAAGGAGCGTTTTTCCGCCTCGGCCAATTTCTTGATTTCCCGGTAGAGGGGCTCGGGAACGTTTCGAACATGCAGGATGGACATATAAAACCTCCTTCAAGGACTTAAAAACATCATAAGACCGCTTGGTTGCATTATGCAACCAGAATATGACGGGGCCGGATTAGGATTTTTTTTGACGCTGTGGAACCCGTGGGAAAGGGAAAGCAAGTGGTCGAAGAAGTAGCGCTTGATGTCGGCGATCAGTCGGCTTTCCAGCCGGTTGATGCTGCCCATGTAAACCCACCGCCCCATCCCCCGTATGGCGGGTATGGCCAAAAGGGCCGCGAAGGCGAGAAGGAGGAATTGGTTAAAGGCCTCCAGTGCCATTTTTCCCTGGGTGAAAAGCGTGGCCCTGTCCACGATGCGGCTGAAGGTGTAATTAAAAGCCAGGTCCAGGGTGCTCAGGGCGAAGACCAGCAAAACCAGTAATACGCAGGCCCCTTTGTCGAGGCCTCAAGCCGAGACAAAAGCCTCGATGATTTTTATCGCCCTCGGGCTTTAGCCCGATGGGTGGGTGTGCTAATTCCAGAGGTATAAGGAATTGGTGCCCCTTTGTATTTCTTCAGGAAGCTGAAATAGACCTTGAGGTTGTATTTGAAATCGATAGGCAGCTTGTCCGATACCTTGATGACGGCCATTGGGGGACCCCTTTTTCTTCGTTTAAGACCGCAAGAAGACAATCAAAGGCTGGTGATGCCCCCGGTCCGCGGCTTGAAAGTCGCCGCCTCTCTTCCCCGGCTATGCCCGGGGAAAAGAAGCGGCCCAGCCAAAGGCTGGGCAGGCGAAGCCTGGACTTCGGCGGTGCCACGGGCTTTGGCCCCTGCCACGAGGCCTCAAGCCGAGTGGCAAGCCTTGGGTGTGCCAATTTCACCGGAAAATGAAATTGGTGCCCGTGGGGAGCCACGCGCGTCAAAGATTCAGCTTTTCTCAGAATCGGTAAAAATATATTTACCCGTCTTTTTAGAACCTATCCGCTTGATTAATCCGGCCTTGATCAAGGGATTCAGAAGTTTCGAAGCTCCCTGCCTCGTTACTCCCAAAGCTTTCCATATTTCCTGGGGTGATAAGCTTTGTTGGTCCCGAAGCAGCCCGAGGAGTCGTTCCTGTTTTGGCGTCAGGACAATTTGCGCGGACCCCTTCTCGCCCTTCAAGCGTTGTATTCTTCCCCAAACCCGCTCAAGGGTCAGGTGAACGGCTTCGGTGGTATATTCCAGCCAACCGGTCAGGTCTTCCCCATTCTTCGGGACGAGATCGAGATTTTGGTAATACAAGGGCCTCTTTTCCCAAAAAACCTCGTCCACCGAAAAAATATGATGGGTGTCGAAACCCCGCCGGTACAGTTCCCAGAGGGCCAGCATCCTGCCCGTCCGGCCGTTACCGTCCCCAAAGGGGTGGATCGCCTCAAAACGGTAATGGAGAATCCCGGAAGTAATGACCGGGGGCCAGGATGGGGCTTTATTATTCCACCAATCCAAAAGTTCCCGCATAAGGCCGCTCACCTGGATGGCCATGGGTGGAAGATGGTTTCCCACACGCACTTGAAAATTCCGGTACTTCCCCGCTTTCCCCTGATCCATGACGCCAGTGGAAATGAGGGAATGGAGCTCGAAAAGGTCCTCATGGGTAATGATCTTTTTATTCGCGTTTTTTTCGACGTAACGTAACCCCGCGAAGTAATTCAGGATTTCCCGCGTGGCACGTTCAGTGGAGCTGGAAAGTTCCTTTCCTTCCCCCAGCAAACGGACTTCGGCCAAGGTGAGGGGATTCCCCTCAATGGCCGTGGAGCTATGGCTGTTCCTGGCCCGGGCGTCTTTTTGAAGGGTTGGAATCCAAGGGACCTGGATGGTGGCAGCCAGGATCTTCTCCCGGAAAGTGGCAATCTCCTCCAGGAGCTTTAAAAGGTGAGGGGTAATGGTAAAAAGGGGTTCGTAAGCCATGGAAAAAGTTTAATTATTAGACAACCATATGTCAACCTGTAAGGCAACCCTGTGCCGAGACCAGGAAGGGCGTCTAACCCGCCCGTCCTGTGTCGAGCCCACAAGGCGAGACACAAGGTTTTATCCTATCCATTCCAAAAGGAATGGATGCCAGTCGAGGTGCAAGCCTTCTATCTATTTCTTCTCGGGCATTGGCCTCCTCCAGGTCACCCGGGTGTCCGACGAACTTCCCCTGCCAATCCTTAACCCAGTGAACCGGGACGTGGCCGTGCTTTCCCTCCCGGAAAAACTATTGCAGTTCAAGGAGGAGTTCGGGCGTTATTACCCCCACGCGGTAGAAACCCAGGTCAAGGTCACCTTGAGCAGCGTTTTCTTGGACCTCATCCGCATCCCCAAGGCGGATATCGAAGACGCCCAAAAGGGCAAGCCCTTAGGCGAGCCCCTCCCCTGACCAACCGTACGATTAAGTTATTCTTTTCCGCCCTACCCGATTACAGTTCTATGGCTTAAGGAGGGAAATGATTAAAATCCAAAAGGGTTAGAAAAGTGGGGCATCTGCCCTGCCACCTGTTGCGAGCTTTCCGAGTAACTGGTGATTAGATGTGCCTGAACACAGGCACTTAGTACCAACCGTTTTGAGCAGTTGGTGAATCCACAAGATGAAGGCGGGTTTTGATTGTGCCAATTCCCAAATAAGGAATTGGAAACGGATCGCGGGAGGGCAAGGGGATTCGGTATGCATACTCAAGAACCAATCCCGGTTTTGAGAAAACTAAAACTTCATTAAAATTATTTCTTTGGGCGAATCTCGCCAATCATTTACCAAACATAAAATTACATCGAATTTTTCGATATTTTTATATTCATCTTTGTTAAAAAACGAAGCCTTGTTACAACTTCTGATCCACTTTCCAGCCTTAATCTTTTCCAAAATAACTTTATTTACTTTCGCAATTTCTAGGTTACTAGACCCGTCGCCAATTTCTTTAACTATTGGAGCCCAAATATCTAACATATTCTTTATCAAAGGGTCTATGGCCAACGTAACAGATTGACTTAAGGTTAAATACAAACTTTGATCAGATTTAATAAAATTTTTATTAACATTTCCACTAATTTTTAACTGAATCCTTTTCTGCGTAGGATATTCATGTTTTATTCCGTTAATTACCTCGGCAACCTTTTCACCATTACCAGAAATTGTGTTTCCTTCACGCCACAGGAGGACAATGAAAATTAATTTCATTCCTTCAAATTCTTTATGACGTGTTTTTTGGGTCGTTGAAATAAAAGTCCACATACCATTTATGTTCGGGTTTTTGCAAACCTTTTCCCGAAAGAAAAAAAATATTAGAGCAAGTATTATTCCGCTAATTATTGATTCGGATATGTTGGACCAATTCAACCAACAAAAAGATTTAAATATACAAACTGTTGAAAAGGGCATGATTTACCGCCAATAAAAATTTAATTTTGTTCTACTCATTACCGAACTGAGAGCACAGCCCAAATATTGAATTTTTGCCGCATGCCGCAAGATGACCTCAAACCCGACCAATTCTACACCCCCTCCCTCCCCCTCCCATTTCAAATCCTCAAACTATTTCGGCCTCCAAACGGCCGCGAATAATCAAACAAGCACTTTGTAAATTTCACGAGCTACAACAGGATCATCCAGATAGCCTTTGATACCATGCCGATTAGCGGTGGTATTATTCACGTCGGTTTTGTTTTTGATCGGGGGCTTAATTTTAAAGTGTTCACTATCCAAAGGATAAAGGGCCACGCCATCCCGACGATCCAGTGCGTTAAACCAAGCCTGGGTGCTGATAGGCATGGAGAGCGGCAAGACCAGCTTTTGTTTAATCGCTTTAATCGCAAGAGGTGAACCAACTGTAACGTATTTTTTGACTACTGCTTTTGTTTGGCTCAGTAAGTTATAACCAACCACCGAACCCAGTGAATGGCCCACAACCACACAAGGACCGCTCGATAAAAAAGGTTTTACGATTCCTTCAATGGTCTTTCGAACGGTTGGGTTGGTCAGGTAAACAAAGACATCGCGCGCGAAAGAATCGATGGCGGCCTCCCCCAGCGGAGTGCCATCCAGGGCCTTGAGAATGGCCTGGACCCATCCCCAATTCAGCACGCCTTTTTCTCGGGAACTACCCTGATAATGTTTTTGAATTTCCGAATCGGTGATCCCCGCCTTCTCCGCCATTTCGCTTAGCAATGCGCCCCGGAAAGACGCCTCATCGCTATTCGTGCCGTCTCCGCGGAACTTCACCCCATCAATCAATGGAGTGTCCAGTTTCTTTATCAATTCATCGAGCTTGTCCCCATAGAAAGGAAAATGTATATCGATTTTCGACGGGAATTTCAAATCGGCCGCTTTCAGGCCTTTCTTCAATGCCCTAACCCATTGATTTTGTAACTTCACAGGGTCTTTTTTTTGCTGATCCCTTCCATGAATAAATACAAGTTTCATTCGATGTCTCCCTTAACAACCTTATCCCAAAGTTCATTCACCGAATCCTCCTCAAATGTGGTCCAAAGCCCGGGTTTCAGGTGGCGACCCGCTCCCTGCACTTCGATGAGAAGATTGACCCGATAAGCATCTAACAGTGCCCAACCCTGGGTCAAAACCGGACAAAAAGGCGCAAAACGCTGATTTATACTCGGTATGTGGTCCATTATTTTTCGGGCCAGCATTCCGACGTCAAAAATTATCGGTTCCCGTTCCTGGCTCATGTATTCGAAAACCGATTCTATTTCCTCAATCGCACCCGCCTGAGCGTAACTATATGCGGCATAAAGTCCGAAGGTGGGATCGAAACTTTTCATGTTGCGGAGATAATTTGCCGCTTCAATCGCGGTCGCGTCATCTTTCAATTGAAATAATCCATTTCTAGACGCGACTGCCGCGTAAGCTCGCCTCCTCTCAACTTCTGTCCTATAACCCTCATATTCGATGTATCTCGGGTTATTACGACTGGGAAAATACATAACGTTGACCACTTGGCCCTCTTCCACCACCACAGTTCCGATGAACCCCGGCAAAATTGCGAGTGGAATCACGGAACCGTTGCGGAATTTCAAAAGCAGGGACCGCGGGAAACTTAGGTCCGGATTTTGTTTGACTCGAATTTGATCCGCCTCAAATTCATTGAAAAGATCGTAACCTTCAAACTTAACGGCGACTTTCGCGACCTTTTCCCCTACTACGGTAAAACCGGTCTGAGTTTCGAAACTCTCCCGGCCCCGCACTTGCGAAAGCCTTTCAACGGAATCATTAAAATCCTGACTTTGCGATATATTGCGTGCTTTTTCAGGCCGAGCAATCCGGTTTATCGGCTCCCGAATATTCAGTCCGGCCCCCATACCCCCAAAACCTTTCTTTCCCTTTAAGGAACCGGGGCGAATATCAAATGAATCCGGTTGAATAGGTGGCCTTGGGGGCTTCGAAGACGGACCCGGTGGCGGGGCAACTTCCGCAAGAAATGCTGGGAGGCTGGACTCAACCCGGATATCGGGGTTTTGTTGAAGCTTGATGTCGACTTGGGAAGCCGAATCCGGAACTTCATCCTCAAGGTACTCTTTCATTTCCCGGGACGGAACAACCCAAGTTTGCTTCGACTTATTTGATGGCTTGCCGCTTTCGGAGACGGGAACAATTACTTTCGGCACCTTCCCCTTGAGCCCCTTCAGCATGCACTCGGTGAAAATTCCGCGATAATTATCCACGGCTTCCTTGGACGATACTTCCGAGGCTGGATTACCAGGCAAGGTCGCGTAAAACACATCCAAGGCTGGCCGCGGCGTTTTGGGGGATTCGTTCGGGAATATTAAACCTCCCGTAACTTGGCTTAGCTTGGTTTCGTTCGGCCTGGACCGGCAGGCATCCGAAATGACAACCACATGTGGAATTCCGATATTCCTGGCGAGAGCGATAGATCCCACAACATTTACCGCCTCATCCGGATCGTCGGGGGCGCCGGACAAAAGCCAAAGCTCACAATTTGGCGCCGTTAAAATTCCGTGGCCGGAAAAGAAAACAATCATTTGCGAGAAAGAATTTGTTTCGGAAAATGCTTTGATCACTTTTTTGATTTCACCCAAGGTGACCTTTTTGCCGTTTTTATCCGTCAGCAAAGACACTTCAATATCCTGCCCCTTAGCCCAATCTGCGAACTGCTCCGCTCCAGAAACTGCCCCCCCGAGCACTGGCAAATTTCCGGTTTTGTTCACTCCGATCACAACCGCACACCGATTCATAATTGTTTCCCTCGAAATAAAATTAATTCTTCTCACGAAACCCGACTAATTCTACTCCCCCTCCCTCCCCCTCCCCTTTCAAATCCTCAAACTATTTGTCCCTCCAAACAGGCTAAGCATAGGATTTCTAAGGTCTGGCTACGCTGACCCTTCCGCTACCGTTCCAGCTACGCCAGACAGGCAGGTCAAAAATAGTGCGGTTCCGAGTTGGAAAAAGGCTTATGCCTGTTGGATTTTCCAAAAAGCGGACAAATCTTTGGGACTAGCCTAAAAATGCTTTCAGGGTGTAAAAATCAGTCTACGGTCGACAGTCGGCAGGTTACAGATTAAGCCAAAGGAGAATGCCATGGAATCAACCTCGACGGATTCGACTCCCGAAGTCGAAATGGTGAGGCACTCGAACCACTCACCGCAGGCAAGTTCAGATCAAGCCCTCAATGACCTTTTAGCCGCGTTGCCGGAAATGTTCCCCGGGGTTCAGGAAGTCCCCCTCGCCAACATCCGCCCCAACCCGGGCAACCCCGGGCCGCCCATTACCGACCAACAGATCCAGGAACTGGGCCAAAACATCGCCGAAGCCGGTCTTTTAAACCACATCAAGGTCCGGCTGGATAAAGCTAATCCCTTTGCCGGCCTGTCCCCTGAAGCTTTAGCGAAAGGGGAGTGTGCCCAAATCCATCCGGAAAACCCCCGCCTTCGGGCGGACGGCCAACCATGGACGGTAGGGGATTTTAATTACGTGATCCTGGCCGGGGAAAACCGGTACAGGGCCTTTGACTACCTCAAAAGGGAGTCCATACCGGGCTCTATCCTGAACCCGACAGCCAAAGAGGCGGTCAAAATCACCCATTTGGACAATGACGTTAGGGACAGGGGATGGTGGGCGGCTTACCAGACCATCGAACAGTACATTCAAGCCGACCCCAACCTGACCCAAAGGCAGGTTGCGGTCGAATTGAAGATGAATAAGGATAAGGTCACTCGTGCTTTAAGCCTCTTGCCCCTCTTAAACACCGAGGCTAGGGCCTTAATTGTCCGCGACGCGGACAATTCAAATAAGGGAATTTGGGGTATTTCGGATAGGGCCGCCGCCCAACTGGCTGGTTTAGGCCCAGGGACGGGTCTCAAGCCCGGGGTGAAGGCGGCAGGAGTGGAATCCCAAAAGTTATGGCCCTACCCGCCCATCCCCCCGGAAACCCAAGACCTGGTCCGCCGAACCTTGGCAGTTGCCTACGACCACCAGATGACCGAGGCCCAGGTCAAAAGGCTGGTGGAGGGGGTGAAGGGGGGGCAACAGCCGGAAGACTTCAGCAAGCAGAAGGATGAAAGGCAGTCGACGGTCGGCAGTCCATCCCCCTCCGCCGAGGCTTCGGGGGACAGGCAGTCGACAGCTAACCCACAACCTGGGGAAGAGAAATTATCTAAAACTGGGGTTGCCGCGTCGTTAACGCCCGCCTATTCGGCGGGCACTCCTCGCAATGACAGCAAGCTTAAAGAACCTAAGGTACCAACCATGGGAAACGCGGAAAGCCTCCTTTGGGATGGGCTGGCCGGGGTATCCATCGTCAGCCGCATCCGGGCCAAGATCAAGAAGGGGGAAAGGCCTACCTGGTGGGAATTCTTGATCCTGGCCGGGGCCACCCTACTGGTTCCGATTAAGTGGATGGGGCACCTGGCCTGGAAGGCTTTGAAATGGGTGGCTAGGGAGCTTTTTCACCGTACCCGCCAGGCGGCCCGGGGGCTGGCTAGGCTTGTGGGAGGTGCGGGAGGGAAGGTTTTGGAGTGGGTCCTGCCTTGGGTTTTTCTGTTTGTCCTTGGCTGGCTGGCCTATCAGAATTTCTTTAATCACTTAAGCGTGGGCGGGGCGATTAAAAGGAAGTTTTCAGTTTTGAGTTCTGAGTTTTGGGTTAAAAAGCCGGCAAAGACGGAGGAACAGCCAAAAGCGATTGAACCCTCCCCCTTCGCCAAGGCTACGGGGGACAGGCCAAGTACGGCAACGGCTATTGAACCGCCAAGACGCCAAGTCCACCAAGAAGGATTAAAACCCGTTGTTGAAAAACAAAACATCACAGCGTCATCACCCCCAAAACCGATAAATCCGGGGACCCAACCCTGGAATTCGGATATCGAAGACCGGAGTTATCTCGAAGCCGAAATCGCCGCAGTGCCCGGACCCGGCTGGATCAAGGCCTTCCCCTTCGAGCCCGTTCCTATGAGCGGGGACATGTCCATCCGCCGGTTGGGGGACCTGCAGGACCCGGAAAAATATTCCCTGATCGTGGGGCACGACAAACAACATGTCCTGTCGGTCTCCCCCGCCATGACCGGCTTCACCCTGACCTATGGGGACGGGCTCCCCATCGGGGGCTTCCTGGGCGGCCCCGCCAAGATTGATTTTTACTGGGAGGACGTGAAGGCCATCCATTGCGACGAAATCAAAAATGGAACCCAAACCCTTTTTCAATTGGGTTTGGTGGTGAACGGCTTGAAAAAACCATTCATCGTGCAATGCCCCACCAAAGAGGGTTTGGGCCATTTAGTTTCCGCTTTTGAATTTTGGATCGACGCCGCCGGGGCTGGGCGCAAAGCGCCAGTCACCGGCATGCCCTACCTTTTCCAAGGCTTGATGCTGGACGGGCAATGCCGGGTGAAGCTGGTTTGGGCGGGAAGTCCAATTGATCTTGGAGCCATACAACCCGGCGATGGGGTTTGGAGCTGGGACGCGGATACCAAACAGCCGGCGGGCAAGGCAAACCTGGAAAGCGCCCTGGAATCGCCCGGGCCCGGGCGGCACAATCTCTACGTGGCGACTTCAGACGCTTGGGGTAGCGGGCCTCTCTTGGGGAACTTTTACAAAAACCGGCTCTTTAATCCAAAGCGGCAGAAGATGGAATTGGTGGTGCCCTAAAGACCCAAAATAAATCTGTCATTACGAGGAGGTCTATTTTTGACCGACGCGGTAATCAAAACATTCCAAAAACTGCAGTTCTTCGATGGGTTTGGGTTGCCACGCCGCGCAATTCGCTCCTCGCAATGACGGCTTAGGGCAAAGGATGGAAATACAAATCCCATAAAAATTTAAAAAGGTTAAAAGTGGGAAAGCGCGAAGGTGAAAAAGTTTAAAGGTATAAAAGTATGAAGGTGTGTGGCTAGAGACCGTTCCTCAAGTCCAACTACCTGTCCACGAAGGGTCCCCGTCGTGGACAACCTCAATTAAGGAGCTAAAACCGATAAAGGCATAAATCTCTCAATCTCCGTCTCTTACAGTTTCAATTTCGGAATAATTTTCTTCTTCATGTTTGGATAGGAATCGTGCCTGTCATCCCAAGTCGCTTTTTCCGGCGGAAGAACCAAAATAATGATAAATGACGACTGACACCTCTCCCCTCACCGGACCGTGATTGATATGGGTTCGCTGCTGTCTTGGCGCGATCCAAGCCGGATAACATAGGACCCCGGCACCGCGGCCAGAGAGGTTCGGTAGGGCCAGCTGGCCCGTTCCAGCACCTTGTCGTTCACGTACCAGTACAGGTCCTTCAAGCCCGGGTCCACCAGGGCCCGCAGCTCAATGGTTTGGGTGTGGGCGTCATAACCCGGCTCGAAAATAAAAACGTCGTCCGGATGGGGGTCGACAATTTTGACCCGGGCGGTATGGCCTGTCAGCGGGGAGGACTTTTCCGGCGGGGGCAGCTGGTTGGTCTGGTAGAGCCAGGTTTGATATTCAGGATCCAAATACTCAAAAACCTTGACCGCCCGGAACTGGGGCGGCACTTGATCCGTTGCGATCATCCCGTTGCGCACGTCGATCTCCACTTCGCGGTGGACCTGGCATTCTTGCTTGGGGATGGAGGATTTAAGCACGGCCATCCGCTTCGTCCGGGGGCAATGGGGGTTGGGCAGTTCGCCCGAGACCGGGCACACCTGAATGACCTCCACGGTCGCGGGCAGGCGGTCCCAGATCGGCCCCCGGTCCGCCCCTTTATCCGACTCATGCAATAGCCGAGCCACCTGCTGAAAGAGCGGCCCCGCGCCGATGGCCCCGTAGAATTGGTTGGTGGGTTTGCCCGAAAAGTTCCCCACCCACACCGCGATGGTGTGGGTTTTGGTGTAGCCGATCACCCAGCTGTCTTTCCAGTTGCTGGAGGTGCCCGTTTTAATTGCGACCGGAAAATCGAACATCAATGGGTTATTCATCCCGAAAGCTTCCATCCTCAGGTTCTCGTCGCTCAAGATGTCCGTGATCAGGTAGCAGATGTCTTCCCTCATTACCCGGACCCCTTTTTTCTTTTTCGATGCGCCGGGCGCGGCCAAAAAGGGTTCCAGATCCCGGAGCATGCCCTTATTGGCGAATACCGAATAGCCCCTCGCCAGTTCCAGCAGCGTTACTTCGCCGTCGCCCAGGGTCAGGCCCAGGCCGTAATGCGCGGCGCTTTGGGTTAGGCTGTCGAAGCCGAATTCATGAAGGGTTACCAAAAGCTTGCTCGGCCCGATCATGTTGGCCACCCGGATTGCCGGCACATTCAGGCTTTTTCCCAGCGCATCGCGTAGGGACACGGGGCCGAAATTTCGGCCCGAATAGTTCTGGGGCTCGTAGAGTTTGTCCTCGCCCCCGATATAGTTAACCGGGATGTCGGGCACCACCGTGGCCGGGCTTAAGCCCTGCAAAAAAGCGGCCGCGTAGGTGAAAGGCTTCAAGGTCGAACCCGGTTGGCGCAGGGCGGTCGTGCCGTTGTTGCGGCCTTTATCCCCATTCCAGTAGTCAGGGGAGCCGACCATGGCCAGAATCGCCATCGTGCGGTTGTCCAGCACCACCACCGCCCCGTCCGAAATGCCCCCGGAGCGCACCTTGGCCAGGTGCGTCCTCATCAGCGCCTGGATGGCGTTGTTCAGCGGAAGGTCGATGGAGGTGTTAATGTCGCCGTCCCGGGGGCCCTTGCCGGACGCCAGAGGACCCTGCAAAAGGTAATCGGTGAAGTGCATGGCCAGGGGCCGTTCTTTCGGCGGGGCCAGGCGGATGGGTTCTTTTTTAGCCCGGGCCACATCTGAGGAGGACAACATACCCAGGATGGTCTGCTTGTCGAGCACATAGTCCCGCCGGGAAACCGCCCCTTCCAGGTTGCGGCGCGGGTTGTAGACGGACGGACCCTTGATGAGGCCCGCCAGCATAGCGGTCTGGGACCGGCTTAAAAGAGACAGTGACGTGCCGAAATAATCCCAGGCCCCGGCTTCCATGCCGATACTGCCCCCTCCAACGGGGACCATGTTGATATAGAGGCAGAGGATTTGATCTTTGCTCAACCCCGCCTCCAGCCGGCGGCTGGTATAGGCTTGCAGTATTTTTCCGAAAAGGTTGCGGGGATAATGGCCGATCATCCGGGCCAACTGCATGGTGAGGGTGGATGCGCCCGATTCAATCTTAAGGCCCGCAGCGTCCTGGATGACGGCCCGGGCCAGCGCCACAATATCCACACCGTGGTGGCTGTAGAACCGCTCATCCTCCGCGGCGATCACCGCCTGAATCACATTCGGCGGAATCTGCGAAAATTCAAGCCAGCGGGCGTGGTCGTCCTGTCGGTTGGCCGCTTCCCGCAAAAAAATTCCGTGGCGGTCGTAAAAACGGAACGATTCCTCGTAGCCCGCCCTCAAGCGCGAATAGTCCGCCCGCCAAAGCACGGGCGCAATGTAATAAAAAAAAACCGGGA
Source organism: candidate division FCPU426 bacterium (assembly GCA_003152075.1). Classification (GTDB taxonomy): domain Bacteria; phylum Oederibacteriota; class Muellerivitia; order Muellerivitales; family Muellerivitaceae; genus PALSA-1180. The sequence continues at coordinate 6,272 of PLZG01000020.1, read as the reverse complement.
GGCTGGCGAAGCAAATCGCTAAAGCCAGTCCGGTTTTTGCTTTCGACCAAATCACGCCTTATTTTACCGTGACCTGGTCGGTAGTAGTTCTGCCAAAATGGTCCGTGTCGTACATGGCCTCCGCGTGCGCCGCCGGCCGCAGGAAGGTGCCGGGGCTTGTGGCCCGAGCGGTGTAAGAAAATTCGTAGCTTCCCGCCGGCAGTTCGTCGGCGAAAAAGGCCACCCGGTGGTCGCGGACTTCCTGATAGGACAGCAGCGATAACGCCTTCTGCGCTTCCATGGTCAGCTCGCCCTGCTCCACCTTTTCGGTCGTCTGAAGCTCCGTATTGAGTGGCTCCAGGCCCGCTGGAATTTTGTCTTCCAGTGCCACATAGTTGTATGCCTGATCCGTCACGACTTTCAGGCGTACCTTAATGAGCGCTCCAAGGGGGATGGCGCTCAGGTTCACTTCATGGCCGTCGTCAACGTTCACATAGTCGCGGGTAACGGTGAAGCCCGCGGCTTTCGCTGAAAAGTCTGTGTATTCCAGGGGCACCTCATAGTTGAGCCTAAGGGTCAAGACGCCGCCGGACACATCGCCCTTCAAATCGGCGGTGATGGGGTCCCCTTCCTTGACCTTCAATTCATCCTCTGAATAGGTGATCCTTCGAACCTGGCTGTCGGGGGCCTCCATGCTGGTGAAAGGAATATCCTTTCCATTGAGCGACAGAGACGCATTGGGCAGGCTCTTGCCCGATCCTTTTCCGGCCGATTCATAAATGCCCATAATCCCGAACACGTTCTCCTGGGTATTGCCCCACAAGTCACCCCGGCGGCGGGAGAGGAACCCGTCCATCAGCTTGCCGGTCATCTGGGCGTCTTTGTTCGTCTTACCGTAGGCGAGCAGAGCGGCCGCGTGAGTGCGCAGCGGCGAATCGAGAGAATATCCGCCCTTGGCCTTGCCTTCAAAGTAAGCCTCTTTCTGTGTTTGGGTCGCGTCGTCCTTGATGGCCTTGAGGATCGGTTCCAACAGCGACTGATCCCCGCCTTGCATTTCCCGAACGGCGATGGCCAGCATGGAAAGACCGAAGCCGGTCATCTCTTTCCGGTTATCCCACAGGGCGTTGATGTACTGGGGTTGGGGGCGTCCCAACCGGCCCAGGGTCATGACAAAAAGAGCCCGGGTGTCAGCGTCCGCCATGGCGGCGTGAGGCATTTCACCAGTGATCTTTCCCGAGCGAAGAGTTAGTTCGAGGAAGTCCGCCATACCCGCCAGAGCTTTGTCCGGCACGTTGTAGCCGCGCTTCTTGGCCTCGATCAAGGCTGTTAACCCAAAAGCGGTGCCGAAGGCGTGGGGCTCGGTTCCACCCGGCCAGTAGGACAGGCCGCCCTGGGAGGTTTGGAAGGACAGGATGCGGGCGACGCCCGCTTCAGAGAATTTTTTAAGATCCTCCTGGTTGACCTCGACCCCGATGACGGGAAGAAGATCTTTGAGCACCACCAGAGGGTAGGCGGTGCTGGTGGTCTGTTCGATACATCCATTGGGGTATTCCATCAGGTACTGAACGGCGTCCCGAAGTTCGGTCAGCTGGGTCACGGAAAGCCCTACCTCAAATTTGGCGGTGCCCTTCACGTAGTGCTGGGGCATGGTTAAGCCCACACTGCCGCCGGCGTCCACCTTGACGCTTTTCACTTGGGTCACGTTGGTCCCCGGGTTCTTGACCGGAATCTTGAATTCCCCGGAGTCCCGGTGGGTGGGACTGGATGCGTCGAACCGGAACAGGGCTGTGCCCGAAACGCCCGCCTGAACCTCAAAGGTCACCTTGGCGGATTGCCCCGGATCAACTTTGACTTTCTTCACGCCGGTTTTCTCAATCATACTCACCCCGGCGAAATCGGTCTTCAGGGTGATCTCCGCCGTCTCGGTGGTGTTGTTAAATACCATCGCCCCCACTTTCAACTGGTCCCCCGGATAGAGGAACCGGGGCAGGACGGGCTGGACCATCAGCGGTTTTTGACTGCTGATCTTGTGATCCGCCGAGCCGTAGCGCCCGTTTTTGTCCGCCGCGACGACCATGACCCGGTAGGTGGTCAGGTTGTCCGGCATGGTGAAGCTGATGTTCGCCTTGCCCTGCGCGTCGGTAATCAGGTTGGGGTTCCAATAGGCAGTGCTCTTAAACAGGTTTCTCAGCACCCCTTCTAAATCGCTTCGATCCCCGAGGCCGATCTCGGCGTCGCCGGGAGCGAATAGGGTCTCCAGTCTTTCGCGGCGGGAATGGGGCATGTCTAACCAGTTGGCCCCGGTCCTCACACCCAAGGGCCGTAATTTATAAATGGAATCCAGGGGATTGGGTGTCGTAAAGCCGGTCATGTCGAGAACCGCCTCATCCACCACCATGGCCGTCAGCTGGGCCTGGGTTCCGTTATGGTTTGGATCCAGTATTGTGACGGGGATATTAACCTTTTCGCCCGGGTTGACGTTGGTCAGGCTGCGGTCCAAAAGCACCTGGAGCCTTTTATCCGAGGGGTCCACCACCAGGTTCGCATAACCGATCTTGAACCCTGGCGCGCCGGTTTCGAAACCGGTGGCGTCTTTCTGGAAATGCTGACGCCCCCGCACCAGCACCAGCGACACGTACACATTGGGCGCGTCGTCGGCGGTGATGGGGATCTTGATCTCTGGCGTGTCGCCGTTGATGTTGATGACTCTCGTGCTGATGACCCCGCCCACCTCGAGGGTGAGAAGGCCGGTAGCTTCTTTATAGGGAGTCTGCGGGACTAAACGGGCGGTCTCGCCGATTTTGTAATTGTCCTTGTCCTTGACGATGTCGATCTTCTCGATGTCAAACCGGGGCCAGGAAATGGCCTGGGTGCCGGCCACCAGCAGATAGGTGGAGGTGCGGGCCTTGTTGCCCTGGGAGTCGGTGGAGTCAAAACTGAAACGGTAGATGCCGGCCTGGGTCGGGGTGTAATCAAAGTCCTGCGGCGCGGCGCCCGACTGGAGGGTCTTGGTGAGGATGGTCTGACCGACCATCCGGTTGAGCATCTGCACCTTCGACGCGGAGTATTGGCGCGCGGTCTGGTGATATTCAATGCGCTCGACCTTGACCTCGACTGCCCTGCCCGATTGCAGCGCTCCATCCTCATTGACCACCAGGAAGGGTATTTTCACGGGCACATTGGACGAAATAACTTCCTTGGCCGGCGGTTTGAGGCCGACAAACACCTCGGCCGGCGACACCACGCCGCTGACGCGGGAGGAGTAAACCTGGTTGTCGTTATCCGTGACATTCGCCTCAAAGGTATATTTCATCCGACCGGCGTTAAGTTCCTGTTCGGGGTTGAAAGTCACGATCTGTTTTCCCGCGGCGTTGAGAACGCCATCCCCGGTAGCGAAATCCCCCGAGGCGGTCTCGTCCTGGGCGCTTTGGAATATATAGCCCGGGAAAGACTTCAGGTTCAGAGGAGCGAAAACGCGGGTGATCTGCCATTTGAAATTGCGCCCGCCCATAGTGCCGCCGTGATAATACTTGGCAGAAACTTCCAGGTTGAGGGGTTTGTGGTTGACCCATTTGCGTCCGCCGTCATCCACCGAAACGAGGAAAGTGGGGACCCGGTACTCTTCCACCTGGAAGGACTGGGTGAGGTTGGAAGAGCCGTTCGAGACGATGATATCGTACCGGCCCACCGCCCCTTCACTGGGCAGATCGAACTGGAAGTCAGCGCTTCCATAGGCGTCCGGTTTAATCTTTGACTGGAATACTTCTTTGGCCCTGGGGTCTTTCACCGACAGACTCAAATGGCCGCCGTGAGCGCGGACAAAGGCCTTGATATAAACTTTTTCGCCCGGTCGATAAACGCCCCTCTCGGTGAAGACGGAGCCCCGCAAGGGTTCGGGCGAGTCCGTTTCGCCGGGAAGGCTGAATTGCCAGGCCGAAGACATTTCTTTATCTTTCAGCGCTAGGATAGAACGGTCCCCGGCCACCAGATAGAGGGTTCGATTGTTGGCGGGATCATGTTTGTCTTTAAGCTGGATGACCGCCACACCCTTGTCGTCGCTAATGCCCTCGCCGAGCAGGGTGCCCTTGGAGTCCATCAGCTTGACCGGGATATTAGGCATGACTTGACCATTGACGAACGAAGCCAGCCAGACCAGCACCTGGCCCTTGGAAACCTTCGCGGTCATCCCGATATCCGTGGCGTCGGTGAGAACGGCCCAGTTGTGGTCCTCCTTTTCCGAACCGCCCCCCTTGGCGGCGAACTCGACGCATTTGAAACCTTCCTTGACCGCGTCGCCTGGCGTCAAAAGGCCGGCGATGACCTTCATCACCTTGGAATGCTGCAGGGCGGCCTTGTCCAGCACCACCTCATCGGAAACGATCTTGTTCATGGGCCAGTTAGAAATGTCCATGTTGTAGGTCAGGGCGCTTTGAGTCAGCCCAAAATCCGCGGCCGAATGGCGTTTGCCCGGGGTGTTTCTGGCCTTGATATAGTCGAGGGCCGAGGCAAAATCGTACACGCGCACTTCCAGGGACTTTAAGTTCATGCCATTGAACGGGATGGCAATATGGTTTGGCTCGACGACCAGGGACGAATCCGGGACTGTCAGCGACGAAGGCATGTCTTGGGCGGTGAAAGGAATATTCACCGGTTCATTCAACGGATTGCCCAGGCTGTCGTGGAACCCTTCCGCGAGTTTCAGCTGATACTGGGTACCCCCGGTGAGTTCAAGCCGGACTTCCACCGTGCCGGCGCCGCGATCGTTGACATAGAGGTTCTCCGGGGCAGGAAGGATCTGCATGTACTTGCGGAAGGCCTCGCTTCGAATGCTCGAGGAAAAATGGAGAGTCACCGAGGAGCGTAGAGCCAGCTTGCCGGACGGCAGTTTTCCATGGTAGGCCACATCCTTGAGCTTAAAGGCAGTGCGGTAGATCAGGTTTACTTTAAGAAGATCCGGTTCGGTTTCGGACGATTTTCCCTTCCAGGAAGGGATGCCTAGGACCAGCGTGTCTCCCTCGTTTAATTTCTCGTCCAAGACAACGCCGATGACGTTCTTGATGTCCAGGCCGCCCGTGTCGAAGGCATCCTCCCCGGAGGCGGCGGGGGTGCGGAGGGAATAGGCTACCTTGGAACCATCCGCTTTGGTGAGGACCAGGGATTTCTGCAGATTCTGGATGCCGACCTTTTGGCTAAAGAGAATGTAATAAGGGCCCTTGCCGATGAAGTTCGAATATTGCTTGTTGCCCAGGTAGCCGATGAATTGGGGGCCTTCCTGGTCAGTCTCAAAATTGGAGACCTTGCGGATCGCGGGGGCGTTCAGGGATTGGGAGAGACTGTTGGAGGCGAATTCTTTACCGAAGTAGGGATGGATGGGGTTGACCTTGACGTTGATCTGGTTGTCCCACAGGCTGAGCTGATTGGGATCGGGGATGAAGACGAGGTGCTGCGGATCGTTCCAGACAAAGGTACCGTTCAGGGCGGGTGAAAAAGATATTTTCGAAACGATGTAGGCCTTGATCTTTTCGATCATCAACCCCATCTCCGCCTCGGTGGCGTTCCTTTTTCCCAGGAGCTCTTCCATTTCGTCGTCAGTCAGGGGCTGATTTCTTTTTTTCGACAGGATACTTTCCTTGATCTTGCTGACGACCGCCCGGATCCCTTGTTCGGGCGTCACGACGGGGGTGGCGGTGGGCAGAGGCTTATTGAGAACCGCTTTGATATCTTCCAAGTTCGGGATGACTTTTTGGTTGAACGAAAAGGTGATCTGCCGGCTGACGTCGTCCATTCTCTCGAGGGTGACTGCGAGCTGGCTTGGCCGAGTGACCACAACCTGGGTCGGCTTGGTTTGGGGTTCTTGGCCCCATGAGGGACCACAGGGCAGGTTTGAAATCAGGAAGGCTGATAGAACCAAATAGGAATGTTTGAGCATATTTCCTCCATAAATGTAACGCATGATAACTCTCGCTATACTCGGACAATTCTATAGGGTCAAAGTGACCAAGCCGACATTTTATACTTTGGCCGCCCTGCTTGAATTGATTCAAACGTATCTAATTCTACTCTTGAAGACATAAATGGGACGACCAAAATAGGAAAAATCAACCCTGGGTGGACATTGAACACCGCTTCGTTCTTAAGAAAAACGGGTCCAAGCTTGAAAACTTGAATTTAGCCCCCTAAAAGCCTGATGAGGTTACTACATCCCACCCCATACCCAATGCCTCACCCGGCAGGGCAGGAAGAGATAAACCTTTCCAGTGGGTTTTTGCGCAGAGTAGAACACAGGCGCAGTA
>PLZG01000026.1 GCA_003152075.1 candidate division FCPU426 bacterium | reverse complement strand
TTCAGTTCAATGCCGTGCTGGGCCAGCAGAATCTTGTAACGTTTCCCAAAATAGGCGTAGGAACTCCCTTCCGGTCCAGTCGCCAGGGTGATTCGGCGGGGCGGAAGTGGCTGGGTGGCGGAGATGATCCAAAATATCCCGACCAGGAGAATTATCCCGGAAATCAGAAGTATCTTCAGGGTTTTTCGCGAGGGTAGAAGCCTCATTCGATCCTGTTGGTAAACTGGTTTATCCGCCATTAAGCGCTCCCCTTATAAATTTTTCCCAACCTAGAGAATAATTATTTTAAAAATATTATTTCCCGTCGTTCCGTCCAAATAAACGACCCGTACCCTTACCAGGTAGAGTCCCGAAGCCAGGTTGGGATGTCCCCAGCAGGCTTTCTCCGACCCAAAGGCCAGGTGAGCGGTCCGCTCGCCCGCTACGTTATAAACATCCCACTGGCTTCCCGAAACGGGTTTATCCAGGAACAAGCAGATGGGAATTGCCCCCGTAACCAAGTTGGGAGCCAGGGTCAGCTTGCCCATGGGCGCTAAAAGGAAGAGAGGAGTATTGGTTGGGGTAAAGGTGATGGTGGGGGTGGAAGTTATCGTGGGAGTAAATGTGATCGTCGGCGTAAAGGTAATAGTGGGGGTGGCGGTAAAAGTGGGCAGGATAGCGACCAGGTCGTTGATGAGGCTTTGGCCTTTGGGGCTTCCCCACCCCGTGGATAAGTCATAACCGGCAACCGCCTTATAGGGTCCGGGGGTTGGGGTGGTGGTCCAACAAGCGTAGTTGTTGCTGCCGTCCGCGATATCGTGGAAGTCGCTTGAGTAATTGGCCCCTAATCCGATGGAGTAAAAGCTGGGATTGGCGAAACCCAGCGAGCCTTTCCCGGAAGCCGCAGCCTGTTGGTTGACCAGGGCCGAATAGGCCGCCCAAAGAGGGGATGCGGCGCTGGTACCTTCGATAAGGCCCTCATAGCCTTGGTTTTCCGAGACCACATAGATGCTGACCGCGGCCATGGAAACATCCGGCATGTTCCGCCATTGGGTTGAGCCCCCGTTCGTGCCCATGGGAACGGGAACTTGATATGTGGGGATTGGCAAAGGAGTGGGAAGAAGAGTATCACAAATACCCCCACTCCCTGCGCCGTAGAGGTCATTCCATGATGTTTCCGAGGACCATACAGGAGGACCGGAGGGATTGGTGGTATTGACCTGGGTTCCACCAACAAGTATTTCGTAGGGGCTTAAATAAAGGCTCGGGTCCTGATTATTGGGGTCGCTGAAGCTATTGCAACTAACATAGGAGCCAAAATCGCCTGAAGCTTCATAATAACCTTGGCCTTGGAGGGCCATTTGAGTCAGGGCTTGCGCGGCAATGCTGTCCCCGAACCCGCCCCAGGAACAACTGACCTGTTGGCATTGGGGTTTTAAAGTAATGGCCGTGAAAATATCGTCGGCCCAGGTGTCATATTGGGCAGCGGAAGTGGCGTTCAGTAAATTGGGTGCCTCAAACGAAATCACTTGGGCCCCCGGCGCCATGGAAATGACCATTTCAATATCCAGGCTCACTTCGTCGTTATTGCCTAAAACCTCAGGGGGTGATGTACCGGGGACACCGGTGTAACCGTCGACTAAAACTGTCTGCGGGATGAGCGCCGAGAAGGCGGGGGAGGAATTGTTTTCGTAGAAAGAAATATCGGACTGGTAGAACCCGCCGAACTCAATCAAGGCCACCGTCTGCCCCGCCCCGTTGACCGTGGCCGGGACATTCGAGGCGTAGATGTCGCGAAAATCCAGGCCCTGGTAATAACCGCCCGCGCCAGTCCCCGCCTTGGCCCCGCGCCTGGATACCTTCCGCATCTTGGGGAAGGGCCGGTGGAAATTTTCAAGGCCGGAAACATGAAGCAAGGGGACATCCAGCTCCACAGAGGGTTCAATGTCGGAAGCGTAAAAAAGGCTTCCATCCGGGCGGTGATAATAATCAAGCCGAACATTGAATATCCGGCGTATATCGAAGGCGGTCCCACTGACATCCACCAACATTCTGTTGGGATAGGTAGTCTCCACCTTTAATCCGGCCGACTGGACGAAGGCGACCACCGACTGATAGTCAGCCTGGGAGGGTCCGAACTTTTGGGTAAATTGATCCGGTGAGAGGAATTGGCGGTACCGGGGGCTATGGGGATCGTAAACTTCGGCAAGGAACTGCCGGAGTTCTGCCTGGTTTCTGATGGGCAATCCGATGGCCAGCCTGAGCGGCGTCCAATCCGGGACGGAACCGGCCTTCGGGGCGGCGGCCACCGCCTGGGGAATGTGGCCCTTGAGGGTTTGGCGGCCCGCGGCTGAGGCCGGAGTCCAGAGGAGGAGTATCGTTAAGGCCGTTCCCAATAAAAATAATCGGAGCGTTGGGAAAGAAAAAATATTTATTCGTGCGTTAATGACCATGCCGAAGTATAACACGGGCTCAATATGAAAAAACCCAGTTCCCTTTAGGGGGGTATGCACAACCGACAGTTAAACAATGAGGGGTTTTCAAAAAATGGGGTTCCCAAAATAAAAAGGGCCCTTCCCTTTCGGGAAAGGCCCTTTGAAATTTAACTGATAAGTCTTTAGTACTGGAACAACATCTCCCGGTACTTGGGCAAAGGCCACAACTCGTCGTCCACCACGGTTTCCAGCCAGTCCGCGATTTCCCGGACCTTCAGCATAGCCGGAATGACCGAATCCTTGAAGGAAGCGGCGATTTGGTGAAGGCTCGATCCGCCGTTGGCGCTTTCGATAAGTCCGTCCAAAGCTTCCGCGGCCTCGTACAATTCGCTGGCGCCCTTGGCGACCTCATCCAGCAAGGTGATTTGGCCCTTCTGCCCCGTCTTGGAAACCGCCTGGGTCGCAACGATGGTCTGGGCCAGCTTGGACTGATAAGCCAATACTGCCGGCAAGATCTGGTTACGGGCGATGTCCACCGTGGCACCCGCCTCGATATTGGTTACCTTGACGTAACGCTCCCACATGATCTCCTCGCGGGCGTCGTACTCCTTCTCGTTGAGGACCTTATACTTGGCGAAAACTTCCTTGTATTCTTTTTTCGGCATGGCCTTGAGGGCGTCCACCGTGGTCTTCAGGTTCGGCAGGCCCCGTTTTTGCGCCTCGGCGTGCCAATCGGCGGCGTAGCCGTTTCCATTGAAGAGTACCCTCTTATGCTCCTTGATTTCCTCCTGGAGAACGGTCGCCAGGGTCTTGTTGATGTCCCCCCCACCCTTTTCCAGCTTGGTGGCGATCCGGTCGATGGACTCCGCCACGATGGTATTCAAAACCGCGTTAGGCCAGTAGATGGCAGCCGAGGATCCGACGGCGCGGAACTCGAACTTGTTGCCCGTGAAGGCGAAAGGCGAGGTACGGTTACGGTCCGTGGCGTCCTTGGGCAAGGGCGGCAGGGTGGAAACTCCCAACTGCATGGTTCCACCCGACTTGCTGGAAGAAGCCGGTCCCTTTTCCAACTGGTTGATGATGTCCTGCAATTGCTCGCCCAGGAAGATGGAAATGATGGCCGGCGGGGCCTCGTTGGCGCCCAAGCGGTGGTCGTTACCGGCGCCGGAGATGGCGATACGTAGCAGCTCGGCGTACTTGTCCACCGCTGAGATGATGGCCACCAGGAAGGCCAGGAACTGGGCGTTGGCGTGCGGAGTATTGCCCGGCTCCAACAGGTTCTCACCCTCGTCCGTTCCCATGGACCAGTTGTTGTGCTTGCCGTTGCCGTTGATGCCCGCGAAGGGCTTCTCGTGCAGGAGGCAGACCAGGCCGTGCCGCAGGGCCACTTTTCGCATGAGCTCCATGACGATCATATTGTGGTCCGCCGCGATGGAGGATTTCTCGTAGAGGGGCGCCATCTCAAACTGGGCAGGCGCCACTTCGTTATGACGGGTCTTGGAAAGGATGCCCAAGCGCCACAGTTCCCGGTCCAGGTCCATCATGTAGGCCAGGATACGCTCACGGATGGAACCAAAATAATGGTCTTCCAATTCTTGCCCACGGTAGGGCGGAGCGCCGAAAAGGGTTCGGCCACCGGCGATCAAGTCGGGGCGAAGCTCATAGTACTTGCGGTCGATCAAGAAATATTCCTGCTCCGGCCCCATGTTGGTGAACACATGCTTGGCGGTTTTGTTGCCGAACAGGCGCAACAGGCGCAGGGCCTGGGTAGAAAGGCTTTCCACCGAGCGCAGCAGCGGGGTCTTGAAGTCCAGGGCTTCTTCGGTATAGCTCACGAAGGCCGTGGGGATGGTCAAGGTGGCGCCGTTCACTTCCTTTTGGATGAAGGCCGAGGAAGTCGGGTCCCAGGCCGTGTAACCACGAGCCTCAAAGGTGGAGCGGGTTCCGCCCGAGGGGAAGGAGGAGGCGTCCGGCTCGCCCTTGACGAGGGTTTTTCCGGAAAACTCGGCGATGGCCCCGCCATCGGGCGTGTATTCCAGGAAGGAATCATGCTTTTCCGCGCCCAACCCGGTCAATGGAATAAACCAATGGGTATAGTGGGAAGCTCCGTGGGACAGGGCCCATTCCTTCATGCCCTGGGCGACCTGGTCGGCGATGGAGGGGTCCAGCGGTTCGCCTTTGATGGTCGTCGCGCGCAGTTTTTTGTAAACATCCTTCGACAAATACTGCTTTTGGACCGCGTCTGTAAACACGAGGGATCCAAAGATTTCAGTCCCTGGTTCGGACATGTAATTCTCAGTGGGAGGAACTTCCTTCCCGATGGATAAGGCGATCTTCTTGCGGGACGATGACATGTGCGGCTCCTTGTAAGTTAGATAAACGGCTTCACGGCAGCGAAAGAAAACCGTTCAGGATTTTTTTCGGGGTAAAGCGCCGGGCGTTGTAGAGGTGAGGAACCGAGAAAAAACAACCTGAGGAACGTAAGATTACACTTACTTAAAAGGCTTCTTCAAGGGTTATTCACTATCAATTTCAATCGATTGATCGGAACAACAGGTTCGTAGCACGGAACTGTAAGGCTCTACAAAATCGTTTGTTTTTGGGTCAACCGGGGCGTGCCAACCCGCCCATCTCATGTTAAGGAAACATAAAAATTTCAAGATCAAATAAAAAAAGCCCAGGTCCCTAAAGGAACCCGGGCCTTACTATCTTCAAAACTGATTAAAACAAAAATTCTTCGTACGACTTAGACAGATCGGTAGTCGGCAGGTGGCTGGCATCCTCGTAAGGCACTCGGGCTGGCGCGTATTTTTTAAGCAGAGGTGCCTGGGCCTGCATGCGTTCCACATAGGTTGGAAGTTTGATTTCGTAAAAAAGCCCAACTGGAGCCCGATCCCCGTAGTAATAGGCCATCTCAAAGGCCTTCCGTTGCTTATCGGCCACTTCGTCAAAGTTCGTGGGATCTTTCACCGAGCCATCATGACCGGCCTCGTTGATGTTAAAGATACGGGGCAACATAACGTTCTCCCCCGGACCTTTTACCTTCTTGTTGAACCACTCTGCGGTATGAATGTCGTTGAAAGTCGGGCAGGGTTGAAGAACATCCAGCAGGGCCATGCCCTTGTGGTCGATGGCCTTCTTGATCATTTCCTTCAAGTGCTTCCCGTCGAAAGCGTAGCTGCGACCAATCCAGGTGTAGCCGGAGCTTAAAGCCAAAGCCAAAGGTTGGATAGCGTCGTTGGTGTTGGGCTGCGGAAGGGACTTTGTCTGCTGTCCACGCCCTAAAGTGGGGGCCGCTTGGCCCTTGGTGAGACCGTAAACCTCGTTGGTCATGACGATGTAAGCCATGTCCACATTCCGACGGCCGGCATGGACGAAATGTCCTGCGCCAATGCCATAACCATCGCCGTCACCACCCACCGCGACCACTTCCAAATCAGGATTGGCCAACTTGGCCCCGACGGCAAAAGGTAGTACCCGGCCATGAAGGGTATGGACCCCATGGGTTGACATATAGTTGAAGACTTTTCCCGAACAACCGATTCCGGCAAAAACCATGGTTTCCCAGGGGGGCAAGGCCAGTTCAGCGCAGCATTGCTGGACGGCTTGCAGGATTCCAAAATCCCCGCAGCCGGGGCACCAGTCGTTATGAACATCGCTTTTATAGGCAGCTACGGTTAGAGGCGCTTGAAGTTTAGAGACCATAGGTCAACACCACCTTTTCTATAGACTGTCCGGTGAGCGGATCCATTTCCGGTTTAATTTCCTTCTTCGACAACTTCTCAACCGAACTCACGATTTCATCGAGCGACATGGGTCGGCCGGTGTATTTGACCACTTGGGAAGAGATAAAAATTCCAGTAGCCATGCGAATCAAATGGCCCAATTGAGTTCCAAAGTTGTTTTCCACAATGACCAGTTTTTTAGCTTTCTTCAAAATCTTTTCGGTGGCGATCGGGAAGGGGACCAACATCCGCAGATGCAAGAAGTTGGCTTTAATTCCTTTTTCTTTGAGGACCGGCAAAGCGTCTTCCAAAACCCCATAGGTGGTTCCCCAGCAGACTAAAGTGATATCCGCGTTCGGATCGCCATGAAGGCTAAACTGCCTGTCTTCGGGAATCTGTTCCAACATGAGCTTGTACTTGCTCATGCGTTTCTCATGCATTTTCATTCGCGTCTCGGGATTTTCCGTGATGTGGCCGTAGTCATCATGTTCGTCACCGGTCATCCAATAAGGACTTCCCTCCTGGCCCGGATAGGGGCGGGGCGAAACCACGGTCTTGGCATCAGGACGGAAGCGCGGGAAACCTTTTCCATCCGCAATAGCGGTTTCCAATTCCTGCGGTGTTGCCAAACGGCCCCGGTCAATGACCAGATGGTCCTCTTTGAATGGAGGGATTGTCTCAAGGCTATGAGTTAAAAACTTGTCGTTCAGGATAATCACGGGCGTTTGGAACTTATCGGCATAATTGAAGGACTCGAAAGCCAGATGAAAATGATCGTCAATGGTGGAGGGAGCCATAACCAACCGGGGATATTCTCCGTGCCCGCCGAAGGCCGCGAACATCAAATCGCCCTGTTCGTGCCGAGTGGGTAGACCAGTTGAGGGCCCACCACGTTGATAATCAAAAAGGACTATCGGCACTTCATTCATCCCGCCCCAACCCAAACCTTCCGCCATAAGACAGAAACCTGGCCCCGAAGTTGCCGTGGATGCGCGCACACCTGTCGTGGCGGCACCAAGAGCCATATCGATGGCAGCGATTTCATCCTCGCACTGGACAACCGCGATGCCGTATTCGGGATGACTTTCCAGGTAATTGCTTTCATCCGTCGCGGGACTAATGGGATAATAAGACTGATAGCGGCAGCCCGCTTTTAATTTGCCCAGTGAGTTGGCTTGGGCACCATTGATGAGGAGGCGTTTGGGAGTGTTCTTCTTGGGTTCCAAGTGATAAGGAAACTGGGCGTGAAGCTCATCCGGCAAAGCATCGACGGCTTCGTAAGCTTTCTTGACTGCCGCCATGTTCAAACCAACGAACTTTGCTTTTTTTCCGGTATAAATCCGGGTCAAGGTTTCTTCCATAAGTGAAATATCCATCCGGAGCAGGGCCATGGAGGCCGAGACAGCAATGGTATTTTTGATGATAGCCAATTTCCCATATTCTTCGCCAGTAACCTCGGCAACATGGCGAAGCGTGGTATTGAAATCGATAGGCAGGGTGATAATGCCGGATTTCAAATCCAAGTCATCCAACATGATTTTGGTCGGGTCATAAATCAGCGCCCCGCCTTTGACTACCTCGTGGGCATGCAGACGGGCCGTGGAATCTTCGAAAGTCGCCAGGATATGGACGTCATCGACGTGGCTGTGAATGGGTTTGTCCGAAACGCGGACTTGGAAATAACTGTGTTTCCCTTTAATGTTCGAGTGATATTCGCGTTTACCGAAAATCCACAAGCCAGCCGTGGCACAAGCTTGGGAAAAAAGATTGGCTGAGGAATCAACACCCGTTCCTTGGGGTCCACCGATCATCCAGTTGACTTCATTCACAACTTTCATTTGTCTCTCCTAGGGAAAAATCAACGCCTAAAACGTTACGCGTGAATTTAAAATATACGGGTTTATATGGTAAAAAACAATTCGATTTGGGCCTTTTCGGCCGAATCCCTCAACCCGCCAGGACTACCCATGACCTTTTTACACTGGATGCGTCCAACCAGCATGATCTTCGTCATATTTCCGCATAAATAAGCCTGGCGTGGTCTCCCAAGCGAGCTTTACGGCTCTAAGCCCTCTTTGGCGTCCCGTTTTTTGATCTTCTCAATAAGGGTCCGTTTGGTGGAAGGTCGTATCCGGGACTGGGGTTTGATGGCCCAAATTTTTCGGATTTTCTTTGGTTTCGGCTTTTTCATTTATAAAAGGGGCTTTCAATGAATTAAAATCCAGGGAGTATTTTAATACCATCCTGACCAAGGCGAGCAATATTCATGCGAAAGCCTTCCCACCCACATGCTGAAAGATTAACCCCTTGGTTTTTGTCTTTCTTATTTCTGACAACTTTAGCTGTTTATATCAACACCCTTGGCCCTGCCCTTTTCCGAAACGACTCGCCCGAAACAATCACCGCCTGCGCAACTTTAGGAGTTTCCCACCCACCCGGCTATCCCTTATACAGCCTACTGGGGAGGCTCTTTTCCCTGAGGACCGTGGGGAACCCTGCGATGACGCTCAATCTGTTCTCGGCCTTCCTTTCGGCGCTGGGCGTTTTGCTTTTCTTCTTGAACGCATGGCAACTATTGGGTTCCTTAGCACGGAAAAAGGATAGGAAAGGGCGAGTGGAGTTGATCGTAACCTCAATCGCCATTTCTTTTTGCTTCGCTTTTTCTAGGAACTATTGGAGCGCCGCCCTGGCCGCCAAGGGAGGGATTTATAACCTTCAGGTTGCACTGGAGCTGGCCCTTCTGCTCTTTCTTCAAACATGGCCGGGTGGAAGGAAAACCCTTGCTCCCAGGGATCTTTTTTTATTCACCTTCCTTTTCGGCTTGGGGCTTGCCAACCATTGGCCAACCCAAGCGCTTTTGTTGCCAGCCTTAATCCTCGTGGGGCTTTGGTCATCCCGCCATAAATTTCTAAAAGCTTTCCGGTGGAAAACGCTCTGGACCACCCTTTCCCTTTTCTTGATTCCCTTGAGCCTTTACCTTTTTCTCCCTCTGCGCTCCCATCTTTATCCCGCGTTGAACTTCTGGGCTCCCTTCACAATCCAGCGTTTTGTGTCATCCCTCTTTAGGGTGGAATATTTCCGGATCGAGACCATGGCTTCTTTCCTGCCGTCCGCCCTGACCACCCTAGAGAGCAAAGGGCTTTATATCGTCGCGCGCTTTTGGACCGAACTAGGTGTTCCACTTGCGATTTTGGCCTTGGGCGGAGCGGTCCTGCTTTGGCGGAGTGGGAAAAAATCGGAACTTCTTTTTTTAGTAACGGTCCTCGCCACTACCCTGGCGGCCAACCTTGTCTACCTACAGGTGACGCCCATTGAATTCTGGCACATGGATGATCACTTACTCACTGTTAACTGGGTCACTGCCATATTGGGTTTGGTGGGACTTTGCGGGCTGGGAAACCGGTTCCGAAGGCTGGGCCTAGCCCTGGCAGTCCTGGTACCAGTTATCACTTTTTGCGGCAACCAATCCTTGAACGACCAGCGAGGGGAACTCCTATATCACGGCTACGGGATGGAAGCCTTAAAGTCGATGGATCGCGGCGCCTTTTATTTCGCCGAAACGGATTACGACTATTTCTCAGTCCTTTACCTGACCGAGGTGGAGCACAAGCGGCCCGATGTCGGGCTGACCCTGACCACTTTTTGGGACAAAAAATATTGGAGAGACTTGATGCAGCACCAGTATGGAGCCCGTTTCGCCGGGCCGCATCCCATCTACTGCTGTTTCCCCAATGGGGCCTTTATTGAGGAAAATAAGAAACTCGGGACGTTCGCGGCTTTTATACCGACAGGTACGATAATCGAGGTAAAAACATCGGCGGTACGGTCTATGAAACCCCAACTTCAACCACTCGACGAACTTTGGGATAGATACCTTTTAAATAGTCTTGGGGTCTCCAACCCCATAAATGGACTTGTTCAAGAGCTTTGCGCCCACCCTTATCTCAATATGTCGAATTATTTAAAGCTTCGTGGAAATTATGAACATTGGGACGATTATTACGACCACGCTCTAAGCCTTATGAGAAACTCCCTTTGGCGGGCCCAAACTTTGGAAAAAAAAGCAGAAGTTGATCTTCAGTTGGGAGACAAACACTTAGCAATTAAGGATTATCATAACTCCTCGACGGAATTTCAAAAGGCAGGAATGACGGATAAAGCTAACGAACTATGGTTAAAAGCGGTTAAGCTCGAACCATCCGAATATCCTTGGAATTTCAATTCAAAATAAAAAACCCAGTCCCTCTTTCGAGAAACTGGGTTTGATTTAAAATCCCGGCGACGTCCTACTCTCCCACACAAGACATGTGAAGTACCATCAGCGCTGGAGGGCTTAACTTCCGTGTTCGGAATGGGAACGGGTGTTTCCCCTCCGCTAAAATCACCGGGAAACAGCTATCTCAATTACTGTTACTGTTTAACACAGTATTGGATATTAATTCAACGATAGAAATACCACTTACTTGAACTCGAGTGCGAAGAAGATGCGATGGAAATGAAACATATGATCAAGCCTCACGGCGGATTAGTACTGGTCAGCTTAAACCCTTGCGGGCCTTACACACCCAGCCTATCAACCACGTAGTCTACGTGGAGCCTTTAGGGGACTTATGTCCCGGGACATCTCATCTTGGGGTAAGTTTCACGCTTATATGCGTTCAGCGTTTATCTCGTCCGTATATAGCTACCCTGCAACCACCCTTGGCAGGATGACAGGAGTACCAGAGATACGTCCTTCCCGGTCCTCTCGTACTAGGGAAAGCTCCCCTCAAATGTCCTACGCCCGTACCAGATAGAGACCGAACTGTCTCANNCGACATCGAGGTGCCAAACCTTGCCGTCGATATGAACTCTTGGGCAAGATCAGCCTGTTATCCCCAGAGTAGCTTTTGTCCGTTGAGCGACGGCCCTCCCACGAGGTACCGCCGGATCACTAAGCCCTGCTTTCGCACCTGCTCGACTTGTCTGTCTCGCAGTTAAGCTCCCATATGCCTTTACACTCGTAAGCGCGATTTCCAACCGCGCTGAGGGAACCTTTGGGCGCCTCCGTTACAATTTGGGAGGCGACCGCCCCAGTCAAACTGTCCAGCAGACATTGTCCCTGAACCGGATCACGGCTCTAGGTTAGAACTTCAATACAACAAGAGTGGTATTTCACTAACGACTCCAGGGAAGCTTGCGCCCCCCTCTCAAAGTCTCCCACCTATGCTACACATGTTAAATCAAAGTTCAGTGTCAACTTGCAGTAAAGCTTCATGGGGTCTTTTCGTCTAGATACGGGTATCGAGCATCTTCACTCGAACTACTATTTCGCCGAGCATGTTGCCGAGACAGTGCCCAAGTCGTTACGCCATTCGTGCAGGTCGGAACTTACCCGACAAGGAATTTCGCTACCTTAGGACCGTTATAGTTACGGCCGCCGTTTACTGGGGCTTCAATTCAAAGCTTCGCCTTGCGACTAACATCTCCTTTTAACCTTCCAGCACCGGGC
>PLZG01000034.1 GCA_003152075.1 candidate division FCPU426 bacterium | reverse complement strand
CAAATTATGAAACTCAAGAGTTTCCAAATATTCCCCAGTCATTTCAATCTGTTGCAATTGCCATGCGTCATCCCTTTTGTTGAAAAACGCAAATCCGCCAACAGAAGGCATTTTATCGTGCTCTTGTTTGTGCGTTCTACCGTTGACCCAATCAAAATCCGTATATCCTCTAAGTTTGATTAAAAGGCTCAACCTATTACCAGGAAGGGTTTTATGTATGATTTGTTCTGTTTCTAAAAAGGTGAGAGGAGTATCGCCGACGTATGAGCTGAATTTCGAAATAAGACTCTTGACGGAAATATGTTCTTGATTTTCCAACACAAGATTCAATTTATTGTCTTGAGCCTGGATGATGGAAGGTATCAAGAGAACCATGCACAGGGTTAAGATTCGTTTTGTGTGCATTACACCGTTCCCTTAGGTATGCGGTATTTCACTAACCAAAACCACACCGCTAAAGTAAGGCAAATGGCAGCTAAGATAAAGCCGCTTTGAAAACACCATGTTTGAGCCAAAAAGAAAATCGCCGTGAGAATAACCGAAAGAATGATTCGAACAAAAATATTTTTAAAATAGGTCACGCTGACCAAAATCGCAGCTAGCACGTCACCCACGAAAACAATTTTGTCCCATGCATAAAACACAGGCGATTCAAAACTCCACTGAACCTTCAAAAGGCCGTTTAAGGCATTGAGTATCAATCCAAAAACCGGATACGACAAAAACAAAACCGCCAATAAATATATCGGCATTGTTTTTTCAATCTTTACTATTTTCATTACTGGTCAGTTCCAGACAGGTGTTGGCGATTGGGTGTTGTCTACGCTATTTCTTAATCGAGTAAAGAACAGGCCCTGCGCCTTCGGGGAACACTTGAAGTTCCCAGAGACCATTATCGTTCTTTTTCCATGTTATGCCGAATCCTGGACGTGTAACACCGATCATTATCGACACCCAATATTTTTTCGCCTTTAAATCATCATGAACCGTGATACTAGTTGCACAGAGACCTCTCAAGGCCGAAGGCAACCATTTCTCGTCACCTTGGAAAACCCACTGTTTAAATAAGCCAGGAAAAACTTTGACTTTTTTTTGTGTAAGAATCCAACAGTGAAGGAGACACCGAAAGAAGTTCATCGCACGCCTGAGCCAATTTGGCATAGTATTTCTGGTCATGTTCAACGAAGTTACGATACGAAGGCGCGCCACAAGAATTTAAGATTATTCCGCACAGGAAAATTCCAAGTATCGCAAACAAAATTTTACTTGAATTCAACCGTTGTACTTTTTCCAAAACTCCTCCCGAAAAAATCAAAAACGTTTATTCTATTAAATCAATACTTATTCGGCGTCCAACCCCAGGAAAAACTTGATGCCGTCATCACATCTGTCGCTGGTTTACACGGCAAAGAACTCATAGGGGAATACCCCGAATATCCATATTGACCATTTAAGATACCGACAACTTGCCCGATGGTACTTCTTGCCGGTTTTTGTTATGTAAACAGACTGTTCGATTTGGTCTGAATACTTGGCTTTGGCAAACATAGGGGAAGGTGTTCCAGCAAACAGTCCAAACGAACCTAGTACCAGCAAAAGACTCAACACTACCTTCAACCACCAACTCTTCCCAATACTCTGCGCTTTCATCGAACCATCCCTTCACCGGCTTCACTTCACTCGTCAGCTATCACAGGCAAGAATTGGCGATTGCGTCAATACACCTTACCGCTTCACTGATTTCAAAACATCTACGGCATTTTTATAATTTTTTTCAGTTTTCGACTTCTTCTCCAACCATTTAATTGCCGAATCATAAAAACACAGCATTACTTCCGGGTCTGTGTTTTGAACTATTAAGTACTTCCCTTTCGACCTTAAACAATAGAACGTTTCGACATAAGACCCTTTATCGAGGTTAACATTGAATCCATCGAATTGGCCGACTTGTTCAAATTTTATTTTAACCGCAAAGAATTTTCCTTTTTGGGGGTGATTGAAATTATGGCTATTACTAGTTTCCGATACTTTCAAAACTTTAAATTTCCGACCAATAATTGTGAAGTCCAGTTTCTCGCCACCAAGAATAATATAATCAGGGTGATAGTATTTTTGAAAAACATTTCCTTTTTCCAAAATATTTTCGCCCATATCATTTAAATAACTCACAACGAACGAGACCGCATTTTCTTTTTCCCCGCCAAAACAAAAACACGGCAGATACAAAACCAATAAACCCCAAAGTAAAAAACGTTTGTTTTTCATTTTTTCCTCATTATCCGTTTATCCATTTATAAGCTTTGGACGAGTAGGCCTCTGCCAAAGTTACTCACGGGCACTAAGACCGCTCTCGATATTACGGTAAAATTTCTCATCAACATTTTTATATTTCAACGTGTTTTTATAGTAGCCAGCGACAAAATCATTTGTTTCCGCAACACCTCTTGAACCCGAGCTATGAAGAATAGCGTGCCCCCCACCGAGTCCAGTATAGATGGCCGCATGTCCCTGATAAGCCGGGTGTTTAGCGTCAACTTTTTTCGGTTTTCTTGCCTGCCAAATCAGGACGTCTCCTCTTTCTGGTGAGTCTACTTGAGAAAAATATGGATTGTTGTCAAATTCAAACGTGCGATAGATAGGGGTCTGGAAACAATAACTAATAAATTCAGTGCAATCCAGTTTCCCTGGTTTCGGCAACAATGGAACGATAAGGTCACCTCCACTATGGCCCTGATATTCCGCAAAATACCCAACAGTGCCAACCAAACCAGAGCCTCTTTGAATGGCGGTTTCACCAGGAGAAATAGAAATACCAGGAATCAAATCGGTTAGTTTTTGAACTTTCAAGAGTGCTCCTACACCTCCCGCTAGTGGTTTATGTTCAGGGGTAAGACCCGGCACTATAGGAGTAAGGCTTTGGCCCAGTGGGTCAATCTTATCCATCGGGTCATCTGCCACAAAGAGATAACGATGAAGAGATAAAGGGTCTTCCTCGTCACCATCAAAACTATCCATACTCTGAAACCTTCCCACCCCCGGATTCATCCACCGGGCTCTCAAGTTGTAAAATCCAGTATTCCCGTCCTGCTTTTCCCCATCGTAAAGATTTACGTTATCCGTTGGGCCTGACTTGAAAAGAGTTTCTCCGAAGCTTGAATAGGTGTATTGGTCGGCCACGTTGCCGTTGGAATCCATCAAGAACCGGACACTTCCCTGGCCGTCATAGCCGTAGTAACTCCGCACATAGCTTCCGCTTATCAGGGCGTCTTGGCTGATTCGGGTTGTGCCGTAGGTATAGACCTTCTGGATGGTGGAACCTTGGATTTCTTCGATGACCTGGGCATAGCCGGTAAGGTTGTTGGTATCGACTAGGTAATTGGTGGTTACGCCGTTGACGGTCTGGCTGACCTTGTTCCCATCCCCGTCATATAGATAGCTTTCCGTGAGGCCTGGGGCCGAAACGCTGATCAACCGGTTTTCCCCGCTCTAGTTATTTAACGGGAATAGACTTGGAGAGGGTGTTTAACTGCTGATTCAATGAGGCTATTTGGGCATCGGTTAGGGTCTTCGTGCCGTTCTGCTTTAGGTCGGCTATTTCCTTCTGGCGGATGGCCTCTACCTGGGCTTTTAAGGCTTTGGCTTGGGCCTTGGTCAGCTTCCCCGCTTTCTCTTCCCATTGGATTTGGATGTTCTGCTGACGCAGACGGATGGAAAGCTTGTCCATTGGGGATTTGGTTGACGTTGATACGCCTGCGCCAAAGGCCACACCCTGGATCATGGCCAAAAATAGAATAATTTCAAAACGTTTCACAGCTTCACCTTATTTCCGAATGGTAAATTTCCGGCCATATTTAGTAACTAGAGGCAAATAGCCATTACCCATATATTCTTTAAAAGCATTTTCATCCAAAGCAGTAACTTTTGCTTGAGCCCCATTTATTTTATCAAGTTTGTCTTCAGTAAAGAGCTCTCTTGAAATATCAATTATGCTTTTATTGTCGGTGCCAACTACTTGAACTTCTGCACTTTTTAAACCAAACGGGACAACATAAAAATTATAAGTCCCTTTGTCATCGACGAAACCGCTTAACTGTTTTCCAATGTTTTCAACAAGGGGTTCAGCGTCCTTGAAGTATTCCAAAAGAGTATTTGGGCCAATACCATCAATCTTCAACTTATACTTTTCAAGTTTTATTGGTTTGAAGTCTTTGGGAGCATCGTTTAAAACACATTGCCCATAATAAAACTTATCTTTTCCCCGAATTAAAAACAAAGCAACTTTATCGTATGGATGAACTGTAACGTAATAATATCCATCGTAAACATCGCCCTTTGCTTCCAATACATCGACATTATGGTCACCCTGAATTGTCCCGGCATTCTTAAACACGCCACCACAATCACCATAAAACACAGCTGAAGAAATTCCATACTTAATCGCTTCTGCCATGTCACTATTTGGCAAAGGATTTCTGTTAACACACGAACAACACAGAATTCCAAAAACCAACAAATTTACGGTGAACCATTTATTTGGCATTCGGGTCCTCATAAAACGTATTGTCCATCAAAGTAATCAATGGTTTGGAAGACTTCGACGGCTTGCTCGAGTAAGCCGTCCTCATAAAAATAGTACGGCCATTATATGGATCATTTCTGCTTCCGGCAGCTATTTGTCCAGCAACATTCTTCGATGCAGTAATATACCTTTTCATGCTCGAAGAATAACTACTGCTGGAATCATTCGCAGTATCAAGAACGCCCTTAATAATACCCGCCGCCGTTCCTCCATTATTCTCATTACCAAGATCAGGATATGAATTGAAATACTTAAACTGACCCGGATCGGTTATTACACCGAAAATATCTTTCGGCCAACTTATTCCATTTTTTCTGTTATTGACCAATGCGCCCAATAGCCGCATTGACTGAACCGCCGCTGGTTCGGTGTATGCACCAATTGGTTTCGTTCCCCCGCGACCGATATAATATGGATTACGTATTTCCGCTATAAACAATCTCTCAACTATGCCCAGATCAGTATTTTCGTCATCTAATCCAATAGCTGCCGACAACCTCCCTATGACATTTCCAACCACTTGTGCATAAACACCTGTAGAAGCGTCCTGCAAAGTAAGACCATATGGTCCACTCTTAGCCTCCATTCCAGATGGGTCAATTTTATTTACAGAGTCATCCTCCACAAATAAATAGCGATGAAACGAAAGTGGGTCTTCTGCGCTTCCTGCCGCAGTATCCATACTCTGAAATCTTCCCACTCCAGGATTCATCCAACGGGCTCTCAGGTTATACAAACCCGTGTTGGAATCTTGGCTTTCTCCGTCGTAGAGGAAACTATTAGAAGTTGGCCCGCCTTGGGATAAGGTCTCCCCAAAAGCCGTGTAGGTGTATTGGTCGGTCACATTTCCAGTGGAATCCATCAAGAACCGCACAGAACCCTGTCCATCGTAGCCGTAATAGCTTCGCACATAGGAAGCCCCGACAAGGGCATCCTGGCTGATACGGGACACCCCATAGGTGTAGGACTTTTGGATGGTAGGACCCTGGATTTCTTCGATGACCTGGGCGTAGCCGGTGAGATTGTTGGTGTCGATGAGGTAATTGGTGGTTACGCCATTAATGGTCTGGCTGACCTTGTTCCCATCCCCGTCATATTGATAGCTCTCGGTGAGGCCTGGGGCTGAAACGCTGATCAACCGGTTTTCCCCGTCATATTGATAAATCGTTGTGCTGGAATTCCCAATATTCACCGCTTGGGTCACGGAACCATTCGCGTCGTAAAAATAATTTGTGTTTCCATCGCTTGTCAGCCTATCCTTGCCTTGTAAGTCGTAGTTGCTGGTCTGGTTCGGTATTCCAGTCACCGTTGAAGTTCTTGTTTGTCGGTTGCCCACTTGGTCATAAGTAAGGGTAATGCCGCCATTGAAGGCATTTGGGTCGTTCGTGATGGTTTCATTTATAAGCTTGTAAGTGTCATCGTATCCCCAAGTGACAGCCCTGCCGGTGATATGGCCTACCTGCGGAGCTTCTTGCACGCTCAAGCGATTCCCTCCACCACCCACCTGATAGTTGTAACTAAACACTTGGCTAATCAGGCCCACCTTAGTACCGCTTGTCTGCATTGTGTTCAGTCGGTTAAGGGTATCGTATTGGTACGTCACACCAACGCTGTTAGGCAGACCCACATTGGACAAGTTCCCCACGTTGTCATAACTATAAACCGTACGGTTGGCTCCGCTATCCGTTACGGTGGCTGGCCGGTTGTCGGCGTCAAACCCATAGGTCGTATCCACCAAAGTCGCATGGCTTGGGTCTTTTGCTTCCGTTACCTGCCCCAAGGCATTTGGCGAATAGTGCAGGCTTCCATAGGCCGCAGGAGCTTGCTTGTCCGTCAGGTAATCACTTTGTGGGTCATAGGTGAAATGCGTGATTCCAGTCCCATCCGTAAGCGTTAGGCGTTTGCCGGTGGGCGAGTAGGTATAGCTGACTGTTCCACCCAAGAAAGTCTTGCTGGTGAGGCGGCTGTTGTTGTCGTAATTGAAGCTCTTCCCGTTCCCGTTGAAGTCCGTCTTGTGCTTAAGGTTGCCCAGGCTGTCGTAAAGATCGTAGGTCTCGAACTGACCGCCAGGAAGCGTTCGTTTGATTCTGCGCCCGAGGACATCGTATGTGAAGCTGGTCGTATGGTTGTTTGAGTCCTTCTGGCTCATCAGGTTGCCCACGCCGTCATAGGTGTAAGTTACCGGCGAAGTGCTGGGCAGGGTCACACTCGTTAGGCGACCAAGGCAATCATAGGTATAGCCCGTGGTCTTGCCACCCGTATCTGTTTGGCTAGTCTTTCGCCCAAAAGCATCGTAAACCGTTACCTGCGGCCCGACCATCGGCTGGCCTGCTGGTTGCTGGTAATGGATGGTCGCAGGCCGGTTGAAGATGTCATTAATCGGGTAGTTCTTTTTCTTTCGGATGGAATAAAACAAATACAGGACAAGGCTTTTGTGTCGGTGGGCTCGTCTGCGCTCGACTCGATTTTGAAGTAGGAAATCCATCTGTCATATCCTGCTTGGAAGTATACGACCGGATTTTTCAAAAAAATTTCTACAGAGCCTTTTTGAAATTCGACACGGCCATTTTACTCCCACGGCAACGGCACACCAGACTTTTCACCCTCAAAAACAGTCGGGCACTTTGCCTTTTGCCCGGCCTTTCCTTTTCGCTGGATTTCCGTCTGCCCTTGGGAGCCCCTTGGGGCGGATGGGGTGGCAAATCCGCTGGAGTGTTCCGAAACGGAAGCGGCTTTGCCACATACTCACAAACTTAGATACAGGGTGGGCGGGGGAAAGATCATCAAGCCTTTGGCTTTCAGGCCCGGGGCTCTTCGGGCCCTGAAACCCAAAGCCACTTCCCGGCCTTTGCCCCTAGACCCGCCATAGCGGGACACAGGGGGCTAGGCCGCGGCCATGTCGTGCGGCCGCCGGCCAATGGGGAAAATAATAAACTGCAAAGGACGTGCCCCAAAGGGCAAACCACGAAGCGGTTTGCGCCACTCCCCCAGGGACCACGTAGGCGAGAACACTTTGCCTTTCTCGCCGTAGTGGGGATGGGTTTCCCCCTTTGGTCATTCCTTGCAGAGGGGGCGCCTCGGAAGGAGGAGTCCAGAGGGGGAAACCAAGGCGGGGGAGGTGGCGGCACTTCCTTTGCCTCTTTGGTGTTTCCTTTCGCTGTCCGCTTCCACGCCTCGAAACGAAAATAGAAAGGGGCATGAAATCCACTCCCGTGGATCCCATGCCCCTCCATAGCGGATGATTTACACCGCTACGGCCTCCAACACCTTCGCCGTCCACTCCCGCAAATCCAGCTTCGGTTTCTCTTCCCACTTCCCATCCCAAGGAACTCCAACCAGTTCCCCGTCATGATCACCCGCCACCACTATGTTTCCCATATCTTCCAACTGTTGCACCTTTCGCTGTAAAGCCTCCTGGGATGACTTCACGTTTCCCTCGGTCACTCCCTCCACCGCAAGGTTTTTCATTGTGGCATGAACCCGCCGCCAACGGGATTTAGATAGGGCCGCTTTCACGCTCTCCACCACTCCTTTTTCCTGGCCCATCAAGGCACAAGCCAAGCTCCCCTCACTCTCGCCCTGGAATATGACTTCCAACGTCCGCCTGTCCAGCCCTTCCATGAGCTTTTTGAAGTCGGATATAAACCCACTCAAGGGAGCCATCCCCAAGTGCCTCTCCAACTTCAACACCCTTTCGCCCAACTCCTTCACCTGCTCTTCCAGTGTCGCCATAAGCGCCTCCTTGCCCCTATTGATAAGAATACTTCTCTTTGCCGGAAACGGCAAAAGGCAGGGAGTCTACCTCTCGGTAAACTCCCTGCCCAATGTCATTTCCGTGCCTCCTTCACGGCCACGATCACCAACCGCAATCCCATCCCGTTCAAGAGTTTTGCCAGCCGCAAGAGCTTCCAGCATTCCTCGTCATCCCACAGGATGAGCTTCAACCTCCATTCACTCATTCCGCTCCGGGAGGCTACCCGGTGGTAGCCTCCCCTCGCCCGTATCACGTCCAAGAGCGCCCCCTGCAAATTCACCGGGTCGCCTTTCTCAAGCGCCGTGGTCAAGTACCGGGCCGCTCCCTTCGCTTCTTTCAATGCCTTCATACAATCCCCCTTTCTCTTTCTCTTGGATGGTACTTCTTGTGCGCCTCCTTCAAATCCGTCACCGTCACCGCCGTATAAATCTGCGTCGTCTCCAAGCTTTCGTGACCCAAAAGCTCCTGGATGTGCCGGATGTTCGCCTTGTTCTTCAGCATGTGAGTGGCGCAAGTGTGCCGGAAGGTATGCGGTGTCACCCTCTTTTGAATCCCCGCCCTCCTGGCATGGGCCTTGACCAAATCCCGTAACCCGTCGCACCCCAGCCGGTTCCCGTATTGGTTCAAAAATAGGAACGGGCAAGCCAAATGCCCCTCCGCGATTTTCGGCCTCACTCCCTGGATATAGTTGCCAAGATACCGGCAGGCAATCTTCCCCAAGGGCACTACCCGGTCTTTGGCTCCCTTGCCTTCGTTCACCCGCACGTACCCTTCTTCCAAGTCCAGGTCTTCCATCCTCAAATGGATAACCTCGGAATTACGCAACCCCGTGGAATAAAGAAGCTCCAAGATCGCCTTGTCCCGATAACCCAGGAAGGTATTCACATTGGGTGATTCCAGGATTTTCCGCACCTCCAAGCGGCCCAGGATCGAACGGGGCAATCTCTTGGGTTTCTTTGCCAACCGAATTTCCTTGGCCGGGTCTGAAACCAGGTAGCCCTCCGCCTTCATCACCCGGAAAAAACTCTTGATCGTCTGCATAGCGTTGTTGATCGTGACGATTGAATAAGGCCCCGCCCTTGAACTCTCCCGCTCATGGAGATGTATCTGGTAGTCCCGCAAGTGGGAAGGTGTCACCGCCGCCAAATCCGAAAGCTCCACCTCCCGCAAGTACCGGAAAAACCACTTGAGGTAAAACCGATGGAGCAACACCGTCCGGGGGGAATAGTTCAAAATCAGCCGGTGTTCCCTGAACCGCTCCCCGTAGGATTCAAGCTCAGGCATGGGCCACCTCGACTTCCCTCGGATGGGTTTCCTGGTGGGTCTTCTTCACGTCTACCCCGGCCACATGGGTATAAATCTGTGTCACGTAAAGGTCGGTGTGTCCCAATATCCTTTGGACCACCGTCAAATCCGCCCCATGTCTAACCATGTGAGTGGCAAAGGTATGCCGTAGCGTGTGGGGCGTCACCGTCACTTCCAGCCCCGCTTTCTTGGCGTAATCCCGCACCAGCTTTCCGACAATGGTCGCCGTCACCGGATCACCGTGTCGGTTGAGGAAGAAAGCCGTTTCCCCTTTCCAGTTTCGCTCCCACATGGGCCGCACCTGAGAGAGATAACCCTTGAGGTACTTTTGGGCCGTCTCCCCCAAAGGCACCACCCGGTCTTTGGCTCCCTTGCCCTGGTTCACCCGGAGCAATCCGCCCTCGAAATCAACGTCCGGTATCTTCAAGGCAAGCAACTCACCCAAGCGAATACCCGTGGAATAAAACACCTCCAAAATGGTCTTGTCCCTTATTCCCATTGGCTTCGAGTAGTCCGGGGCTTCCAGGAGTCTTTTCACCTGATCTTCCGTCAAGACCACCTTCGGCAACCGGGTTTCCCTCCTGGGCTCCCTCACCCCTTCCGCTGGATTCAGGAACACCCGCCCCGTCTCTTCCAGCCATTCAAAGAACCGCTTCACCGCCCTTGTCTTGAGGCAGAGGGTTCCCCACTGGTACGGCTTCTCTTTCTCCGTCCTGGCCTCCGTCCATTCGACTTGGTAAGCCAGAAGGTCATCCCTCAACACCCTCCTCAAGTCATCCTTCCCCCTGGCTTCCAGGAACGAAAAGAACGGCTTCAAATGCCCTTGGTAACTCTGCACGCTCTTGGCCGCGAACCCCCTCACCACCAGGGACTTCCCAAACCCTTCCAACAACTCCCTAAATCCTTCCGCCATAACAGCCTCCTTAGACAAAGTTTTTCCTTCCCGGACACACGCCCAGGCACGGAGATACCAAATCACTCAAACTGACATTGAAAGGGCTGGGTCGGGGCGTGCTACAGGGTCAAAACACTTACGCCACAAGGATTTCATCGGAAGAAACTGTTAATACGGTTTTAATACTTTTCGGGGGGTATAGACCTTCCACAACCAAGCCACCAAGTAGGGCACCCTTGGACTCAAACGCCTGGAACCACCTACGGTTTAGCTGTTCGCCTTACCGCCTCCAAGTCACCACCAAGTACCCACCAACCCACCTAGTCAACCACCACACCGCCCGCGCCTACCACCCCCACCCATCACCAAAACAACCTTCACAACTGATACAGACATAGGGGGGTCGGGCGTCGCTACTTCACTGAAAACAAATAATCACAATGCTTTTAGACTCAAAATAGGTTAAATAGGACTTAACCTCAGTTCACCTTGAATGAACCACTCCACCACTCACTTCACCCACCCCAACTTGATGCACAGATAGGGGGGTTCGCCATCGCATTTTCCAGAAGCCAGCCATTTACCCCGCCAAAACCTAACTTTTCATGTCCTACTGTCGGACATTTCAGTTCAAATGGATTGAACCCATTTCCACCACTTCACCACCCATACCAACACCCAAACCCTGATGCTCGGATAGGGGGGGTCGCCATCACACTTTTCAAAAACCAGCCATTCATCTGGGTAAAACCCATTTTCTTAGTTCCATGGCACGGTACTACACCAACACCCTTTTCCCGTACCCTTACCCCCCGTCTCTTGATGCGTTGATAGCTGGGTTTGCCGTCGCACGATCTCCAAAATCCTTTTCTCAGGCCGAAAAACACACCAAAATCAGTTAAGACGTATTAAGTATTCCGCTCCACCAAGAGACTCTAGGACATGTCGCTGTCTGGCTCTTTCCACTGACGCAGAGTGAGCTGGGTCGGCGACTGCAAAGTGGGCAAAACCCTTGCGGGATAAAGACTTCCCGGAAAACAAGTGTTGCCTCGGAGGCAACACTTGGGAAAAGTTTACCGGGTAGACTTTTGGAGCGAATCCACCCCCGCCAACCCGGCCAGGAAGGGCCGATCATCCTCACCTAGCCCACCCACCGGGGCCGTAAGCTCGTAGACGTACTCCTTACCCTTCTGGCCCGTCACCGAGTACAGGTATTCCAGGTCTTCCAGTTCCCCGATGTGGGTCTTCACCTGGAAGTCGCTCCATCCCGAATACTCCCGGATATTGCGCCGGGTAAACCGGTAGTCACGGCCCCCGCCCTTCTCCTTGACCATCTCCCGTACCTTAGCCAAGAGCGCCCTACCCGGTGCCGATAGCTCCCCCATCGTCTGCCCCAAAACCTCACCCGAAAGCCGGTTGGCCCTCTCGATATCCTCCAAGGTCACTTCCACGTACTGAACCTTCTCGCCGCCCGGCAAAGTATGGGTCTTGGCTTCCCTCTGGTACTGGTGCAAAAAGGTAATGGTCTTGATAAGCCCTAGGTATTTCTTGTGGTCACGCCTCGCCCGTAATGTGTTGGCCGGAAAGGTCAGCTTCGGGGCGTAGGGATTCACCACCGCCAAGGGCTTCAAGAGCCTTTGGGCATTCTGGTGTTTCCGGGTTACCTCATCCTGGCCCCGCCTCTTGGACAACCCGGCCAACGTCTCAAGCTCCCTCTGCCTTTCCAGTATCCGCTCGGTCATTTCCTTCGACTCGTCAATGGTCAGGGTGATAAAGCGGTTCTGGGTTTCAAAATCCATATCCACCGCCGTGGTCGTCAGCATCAATGTCACCGGCCCCTTCACCCGGTATTCCACTGTGCGAAGCTTGCCCGTTAACGGGTCTTTCTCAGTCGTGGCAATCGAAAGGAATTTAGAGGACTGCAAATTTCGGATGGAATAACTGGCCTCCCTCGCCCCCGCTTCTTCCTCAATGGCTAATAACTTGTGGGACAAACCGCCCTCGTCCTTGTAGAAAAGAGCCTGACCCGTGAGCCTCGTATACTTCTCAAAATCCTCCGGTGGGACAAAGGACAAAATGGCATCCTGTAACGAGGACTTCCCCGCCGCTGATCTGGATTGGATGAGGATAGAAAGAGGTTCTTCCAGCTTCCGGGACACCGCCGCCAAGTATCCCATGAGCTTGTTGGCTTCCTCCCCTGTGTACCCGCACTTCTCGAAGTCTTCCAGGATTCGCCCCATAAGTTTTGGGTCTCGCAAGAGGGCTAGGGCCTCCGCTTCCTCGTCCTTGGTCATTTCCGGCTTCTTGGCCCCCGCCTTTTCCCCTAGCTCAAAACCCTCGGCCACTTCCAACAACTTCCCCAAATCGCCCTCGATCACTTCCACCTTCTCCCCAAAGTATTCCTTGCAAGCCTTGGCGAACAACACCCGGCCCCGGTGGGAATAAAGGTCTACCGAGTCCAGGTAAAACTTCCCCTCCCCCGGCACGCTGGCCTTGACCGTCACCTTGAGCCTGACCCCTTCCTTGTGGATACCCTTGACCTCATATCGGCGGCTTCCGTACTGGACGGCGAACCCCGTTTGGGTTCGCTCGAACTCCGCCCGCTTTGTCACGGGAATTTCCGTACCACCCAGCAGCGCTTGAAACTTTTCCACCGCGTCTTTCTCCCGGAAAAAAACAGGGATGGGAGTTGGAAGTTTTACTTCCTTCACCTGCGTTTCTTCTTCCCCAAAAGCTTTCTTGATTGACTCCTTGGCCGGGAAAGTAAGTACCGCTTCCTTTACCCCGTGGCGCTGGATCATCCGCCTGTGGTCGTCCGTCAACCCTTGCGGCCCCCACATGGGAACCACTTCCCTCAACCCCGCTTGGTAGAGAAAAAGGGCTTCTAGGATGGAGGAAGTAAACAGTATCGAACGGCTTCGCTTCATGGCCTGCCAGTTCCACACCCCCACCCTTGGGCCGGGAAGATAACTCCCTTCCCCATCCGAAACCTTCAATCCCCACATACCGGCACAATCCCCCGCCTCGTTGAACCACGGGAACACCACGCACCCCTCGAAGGTTTCCTTGCCCTCTACCCCCAACACCCCAAGGCCCTTGAGTGAATCTTCCATTTCGCTGTTAGGAGGTATCACCGTTGAAAGGGTTCCAGCGCACCAACCCACCTGGAAGTCGGAAAAAAGGGAGGAATCCAAAAGGCCAAGGCCCAATGAGCCAAGGGCCACCCGGCCCGTTGGCGCTTCCTCAAAGCTTTGCCGGTAGTAGCCGCAAACCCGGTTCAAGACCCGCTGGCGTAACTGGCTTTCCAGGGACAAGACCGGGATGGCAGGTGATGGGGACTTTCTCAAAAACGGGCTCCTTGAAAAACCTGTCAAGCCCCCTCTCAAGCGGGGCTGATTTTTCGCTTGCGGTCTTGCGATTCAAGAAATTACACTTTCCGTAATTAGATGTCAACACCTTTTGGAGAACTATGGAAAATCAAAACCAGCCCTATCCTGTCTCCCTGAATAAACCCCAGGGAGAAACCATGCCAGCACGCAAATATCCACTTCCCGAAACCAAAGAACATTTCCGGGATAGGCTCATCCGTTTCCGCAAAGCTGGGGGTCTTTCGCAAAAAGAGTTCGCCCATGCTGTCGGCATCTCCCCGCGCATGGCCGCATATTATGAAACGGAAACTCACCACCCCCCCACCCACCTTTTGGCCGTCTTCGCCAAGGTGTTGGGAGTTTCCGCCGATCAGTTGTTAGGGATTGAAAAGGTCAAGATGTTGAAACAGCGGGACTCACGCCTTCGCCGTCTCATGGAAGAAATCGAAAAGCTACCCACCTCACGGCGCAAACAAGTAGCCGTGAATCTAGAAGCTTTCTTGAAAGCCTGGAAGGGCGAAAAAACTACTTGAGGGGAATGGACTTGGAGAGGGTGTTCAACTGCTCGTTCAACTGAGCCACCTGGGAATCGGTTAGGGTCTTCGTGCCGTTTGCCTTAAGGTCAGCTATTTCAGCCTTGCGGATCGCCTCCACCTGCCCCTTGAGTGTCTTGGCCTGGGCCACAGTCAGCTTCCCCGCCTTCTGATCCCGTTGGATTTGGATATTCTGCTGACGGAGCCGGATGGTCAGTTTGTCCATGGGCGTCCGTTGAATATGAACGTTCACGGGAGTTGGGACGCCCGCACCAAAGACCAACTCTTGAGACATGACCAAAAATAAAATCCATATCAGTTTTTTCAAATTACCCTTTCACTACTAAAGGTTGTCAACAAATATTCTGTTTATACATTCCAGTTATTTCTGTTTTATTTCCGAAACTTCCATAAGAACATTCGTTAACTCCCACCCCTCAGTTTTTTCATATAGCCTTCCCTTGACCGTCACTTTCTTGTTTAGATACTTATTAAATCTATTCCGAGTGTATTTTGAATTGTTCAGCGCAAGTGCCACTTCTTTAACGTCGAAATAGTCATCTTGTTCAAGTGACTTCGGATTGTTATCCCCTTTGACATTTATCGGTTTTATTAATTTTAAAATGTAATACGATATTTTTTTCCCCCCACCGAACGGCACCCCGGTCTCAAGCGGGCCGTGGCCTGTTTTAATTGTAACCCTGCCGATTAATTCAGCCACTGTTTCAGTCTGATATGAAATATTCGGTTCCCCGCCATTGCCAAGAAGGGGAAATGAAAATAATAAGATCATTACTAAAAAAATTGTTTGTGCGAATTGTTTAAAAGAATTCATTGTCATGGTCCAGGAACTATTTTAGTGAAACCCTTCGGGTCCGGATACCCCTCCCAATGCTTTATACTCGCCATCAAATTTTGGATGTCATCTTCACCTAAAGTGCTCATCTTTGTAAACCCACTAAGGCCTGTGTCTTTTTCTATCCTTTGTCGATAAATAGCAGTAGCATCCCAAGTAGGATCTGGATTCCAATGATAGAGGGCCACCTCAAGAAATTTATAACCTTGATACTGCGGTGAAAGAAGTTTGTCGTGCATTGCGTTGTCTCCAGTTGATGCATTTGGAAATATGGCAAAAGCATAACCAGTGCCAATAACGTCTTTTCCAATTGCCCCCTCGCCCCGTGCAAAGCCCCCTCCCCCCCAAGTAATATCACCCGGATTATTGTCCCTCCAAGGTATATTCCCGGTTCTATATTCCGTTGATCCAAGCCAATGAAAAACAGTCGTTCCAGGAGAATCTTTTGTTCCATGTATGAAATTTTCCGCATAAACTCCCTGATTCAAATTCCCAGCCAATAGCTCCCCAATACGTGATCCATATTGATTTCCTGATGGATCACTCTTATTTATTGGATCGTCAGCAACGAATTCGTATTTGTGGAGTGAAAGCGGATCGTCTGTAGTTCCTTCGTAATCATCCATTGTTTGGAAACGGCCAAGGTCGGGGTTGTACCACCTTGCCCTTAAATAAACCAGGCCGGTCTCTGGTTCGGTGTATTCACCCTTGAAGCCCACGGAAAGATTGGTGGTGCCTGTGCGCCTCAAAATATTTCCAAACCCGTCGTAATCCAGGGCGTCCGTAATGTTGCCGCTGTCGTCCAGAACCAAGCGGATACTCCCCGTCGCGTCGGGCACGAAATAATTCGTCACCCAACTCACGCCCGTATTCTGCACCTGATACAGTGGGCCACGAGGCCCGTAGACGTAACGCCTCACGACACTCCCGCCCTGCAATTCCTCCGACACCTGCGGGATTCTCGTTAAGTTGTTCCTGTCCCAAAGGTATCTCGTCGTGACCGCCGTAAGGTTGTTAGTCTTCTGCACCCTCAAGCCGTCCCCATCGTAAACGTAGGACACGTCCACGCCTGTCCCCGTCACATGGGTCAACTGGTTCAAGGCGTTATAGGTGTAAATTCTTCCTTGGGCATCGTTTAGCTGGTTCCCGTTCTGGTCAAAGTTAAAAGTCGGTTTCAGAAGGTCAGCCGGGTTATAGCCTCCGCTGAAATTCTGTGTGCTGATAATGGAAACGCCCGACGTTCTCGTGTTCCTGTTTCCTACGTTGTCGTAGACATAAGCTACGTCGCCCGTGTTGCCGCTGGGGTCAACCAGGATATTTTCATCCGTCAGCCGATAAAGGTCGTCCGGCGTCCATGTCACCGCACGGCCACTTAATTCCGTTACCCCCGTTTTATTCCCCGCCGCCCCCAAAGTGTATTGGTAGTTCCCAAAGACACCCGACCCGCCAATGAGCGTTACCCCCGTCACCCGGTTCAGAGAATTCACCGCATAGGCCATCGTCACGCCGTCAGCCATGACCACGCTTGCCGAATTGCCCACCGGGTCGTAATTGATTGTTGTTGTTTTAACTCCGTCGAAGACCTTGGACGCACGGTTCAAGGCGTCAAGTTGGTAAGTCAGGTTGTTCCCGTTTGAGTTCGAGGATAGAACTGTGTTCACCTGGCCCGTCGCAAAATTGGTAAAGGTCAATGAGCCCCACCCGGAAGGGCTGGTCTGCCCTGCTAGCCTGTCCCTGCTGTCATAGTTAAAGGTCGTGGTGCCGCTTGGGTCGGTCATGCTTTGCCGCCTCAAGAACCCGTCGTAGGTGTAACCCAGGTTGACTGGCCCTGAAACGCTTGTTAGGTGGCTGTCGGGATCGTATCCGTAGGTAAAGGGGTTCCCCGCGAAATCGGTTTTGTTGGTCAGGTTGCCTAGCTGATCGTAGGACGTATAACTTTCAGAGCGGCCATCCGGCAGGGTTCTCTTAGTGCGGCGGTTCATAACGTCGTATTGGAACGTTGTTGTGTGGGCCGGGCTGTTTGCGTCTGTTTGGCTTAATTCATTGCCCACTTGGTCAAAGATAAAGCTGGTAGTTAGGTTCCCCATGCTGGTGATCTGCTTGACTGAGGTCACTTGTCCAAAGCAATTAGGGGTGAATTCCGTCCGCTTGCTGGCCTGATCCACCTTAGCCGTAACATGGCCCACGGCGTCGTACTCGGTCTTCTGCGTAGTACCGTCTACGTAGGTCGTTAATTGGGGCCGGTTAAGCCCATCATAGTCCGTGGTTACGGTATGGGTGTTGGCATCGGTGACGCTAGTCTGATTCCCATTGCTGTCGTAACCATAGTTAGTGTCCTTCAAGAGAGCGTCCGTGGATTTAATTCTTCTTCCGGCACTGTCGTATTGGTAACTGGTCACGTTCCCGCGCCTATCCATCACGAAATCCACTTGTCCCACCGAGTTGTAGTGGGTCTGGCTGGTGGAGCCATCCGGGTAATGGGTGAAGGTCAACCTGCCAACCTTGTCATACTGGTAAGTGGTCCGATGCCCTCCTCTGTCCGTAAAGGCAATCCTTCTTAATGCCGGGTCATATTCGCTTACTTCATTCGTGTTGTCCGCGCTGTAGCTCACCTGGGTGACCGCCCCCGCGTCGTTATAGAGGGTGCTGACCTGGTTGCCGCCCTGATCGATGGTGAAATCCACTTTGCCCAGGGCGTTGTAATGCGTAATGCCCTTGGTGTTATCGGCGTAAGTCACCGTGACCGGCCTGCCGCTGAAGTCATAGTCCGTATGGGTCTTAACCTGCCCTGCCGAGGATAGTTTTATTTCATCGATTTGGTTTCCGTTGGCGTCGTAGGAGTAGGTGGTTGTAATAGTGCCGGCTTCGGTTTGGCTCGTGAGGTTCCCGGAGGAGTCATATCCGTAAACAACTGGACAGGAACCATTGGTGTCCTGCGATTGCAAGGTACCATCAAAATTGTAATGGTAATTCGTCGAAACCGTTCCAAGGGTACTGGAATTCAGGTTGCCCGTAGTGCCGTCGTAGTTGTTTAGGGTCATGTTGCCGTTGGGATCGGTGACCATTCCCGCTTCCCCAAAAACGTTGTAGCTGTTGTAACTGGTGGGCGGCAATAACCCCACCTGCACGCTTCGCAGGTTGCGGCTCCCATCGTAAGTGTAAGCCGTGTTGATGCTGTTCCCCGTCCCCGTTGCAACTTTGTTTTCCGTCAGCTTGTCATCCAGGGCATCGTAAGTATTAACCGTCAATTGCCCTTCCGCGTCCGTTGTATCCAGGATATTGCCCCGCGCATCGTAATCGTAAACTGTCTGGGCGAAGGGGAAAATGCGGTCGTCGGTGACCGTTTCCTGCCTCGCGTTCAGGTTGTGGGTATAGTTGATGGTCTGGGGCGCTCCGTTCACGGTGGTGATGTTCTGGATCAATCGACCTGAATTGTCGTACACGTTTGTCAGCGCCGTGATGCCACGAGGGCCGATGATCTTCACCAACCCGTGGGTAGTGTTGTAATTGAACCGGGTCGTGTTGTTGGTTCGGTCGATCACATTATCCAAGTCCCCAGATCCGGTGTAGGCGTAGTTGATGACCTGGTTCATGGGGTCAACTACACGAGTTATACGGCCCTGGCCGTCACGGGTGAAGGTAATGTCCTTGCCACTGGAATGGTGGATTCCGCTTGCGGTTACGGTCAAGACGTTCCCATTCAAGTCCGTCATGCTGTGAAGGCCGTCAACCGTACTCAACACGTACTTCTTTCCGTCTTCGGTGGTCAATTGGAACAGGTTAGAATCCCAAACCGTGGATCCGTCGTCCTCCACCAAATCGCTGAAACCTCCGTCAGGGCTGGTCGTCAGGAATGCCTGATCCACCGTATGGTCCAGCGTTTTGAGGCTGCTATTGACCGTACCAGCCAAGACCGCAAACCTAAGGTTGCCCCCGGGATAACTTATGGAATCGCAGGATGATTCGGGTTCTGGCTTGAACCGATAGACCTTGCCCGAAGGGAAAGTGATGGTGATCAGGTGCGCCTGGGCAGGGGAAAGACAGGCCTGGCTTCCTCCCACGTTGACCGACCAACCCTTGCCGATGGGTCCGGACTTCTCAACCCGGATGTTCTTGATATCCAATGTCCAGCCAACACCGAAGTCACCCTTAGTTTTATTGCGGCTATCGTAAGTGCGCACAACCTGCATGGCGATGCCCGCAACCGACACGTTTAAGTCCTCAAAGGATGTGGTGAAATTACCAACCTTCATATTGCCGTCTACCGAAACATTCACCGATGTGGGATTAAGAATGAAGGAGTTCCCATTCTGTTCGGTCAGGGTCAGCCGGACCTCATAAGTGCCGTTCAATAACAAAGTGGGGTCCAAAACGCCCAGGATGCCGTTGTGCACCTGGGTGGTGGCGCTGGCGAAGGTTGTATAGGTGCTGTCACTGGTGAGGCGATATTCCAGTTTATAAGATTTAAAGTTGCCCCCGAAGGCGTTGCCGATCACGTTCACTCGTGCCGACACCCTAGCCCCGTCCGCAGGCGTCGTTGTGGCGGCAGGAGTCAATGGAGCGGTGAAATCCTGGACTTGGAGCAGGTCCACCGTTGCGGGAGGCGGCGTGGGAGTGGCGGTTCGGGTATTTGTGGCCGTGGGTGTATTGGTGGCGGTCGGCAAGGTGCCCGTGGCGGTGGCAGTAGGCGTAGCTGTTTGTGTAGGGGTGAAGGTTACTGTTGGCGTAAAGGTGGGGGTGTTGGTAAAGGTGGCCGTGGGAGCCGCCTGTTCACCGATCACCTCAATGGCTGAGACGAAAGCGTTCCCCTGGCTTTGGGCCTGGGCTTTCAACACCACGTCGAGGGTTCCATTGGTCGTGGAAGTAGGCCCAGGCGTCACTTGGATATCATAAACCGATTGGTCATAAGCCGTAGCCACGTCCACCTGGTTTGCCACGTCCACGGAAGCCAGGACCGTTTGGCCTTGGGCGAGAACATCGAACACCCGGTCGCCGGGATTGGAATAAACCGCTTCAGCCCATTTGAAATTCACCTGGTACTTGCCAGCGGGGACGTCGAACTTATATTCCACCACTGGCCCGTCGAGGAAGTTCAAGTAAAGTCCGGGATCGGGAGTGCCATCGATGACGTAATCATTGGGAAGGAAATAAGCTATCACCGGCTGGTTTGGGTTGTTGATATAGCCGAACCCGCTTCCCCCCGAGCTTTGGGGAACATAGAAAGTGTCCGCTAGCCAAGTCACGCCCATGGAACCTATCGTTTGGGGACCGGCGGAGTTCAGCGGGATATCTAAGGCCCCCGCCACCGGGGTGCGGGTTGAAGTGGGGGTGATGGTGGGAGTTGAGGTATTGGTGGCGGTGGGTAAGGTTCCCACAGGCGTTTCAGTGAAGGTGGGGGTAATCGTCGGCGTATTGGTAATGGTGGGTGTATTGGTGAAAGTCGAGGTCGGCAAAGTTCCCGTGGGCGTGGCGGTCGCGGTTGATACCGCCGTTGGGGTGATCAAGTAAGGCGGGAAGGGATTCAGCCCAATCTGTTCGCCCAAGATCTCAATCGCTCCCACGAAGGCGTTCCCCTGGCTGTTGGGAGCCGTTTGCAGTTGAAGGTCGAGGGTTCCCAACCCCGATTGTCCCGGCGTGGTCGTGGAATCAATCGTCACCGGTATGTCAAGGAAAGTCCGGTCATAAACAGTTCCCGTTTGGACCAAAGAGTTGATATCGACGTTAGCCGCGACCTGCTTGCCCTGCATGAAAATATTGAAAACCCTCTCGCCCGGCTGGCCGTAGCCCATTTCCACCCACTTCAGGGTGACTTTGTATTTCCCCGGTTGGAGATCGACCTTGTATTCCACCACCGGGCCTTCCATGTAATTATCGTAAAGGGCGGGATCGTTGGTGCCGCCAATAGGCCAGCCGCCGATGCTAAATTGAGTAACCGGCTGTGAAACGGGATCGTAAATATAGCCGTATCCGGGGATGCTGGGCGTGGGCAAAGGATCGCCGAACTGGTCCGGCGTGGGAGTTGGCGAGGGTGTCGCGCCTACGGCGACATAGGGCTGGTCGGCCAGCCAGTTATTGCTTTGGGTATCGGTGTACTGGGGCCCGGCCGAGTTCAACCGAACGGCGATGGACCCGTGGACGGGCGTGCGTGTCGGGGTAACCGTGGGAGCCGCTTGAAGCCCGACAACCGAGATAGCCGAAACGGTGGCCACCCCTTGGGAGGCGAACCACTGTATATCCAGTGGCCCTTGGGTGACGTTTACGTTGAAAACCAGGTCATAGGCATTCTCAAAACCGGAAACCCCGAACAAATCGAGATTGGAGGCGACCGTCTGCCCTTGGGCCAGGACGCTGAAAACCCCTTGCCCCGTCGCCAAATAATTGGCGTTGTCCATCTTCAATACGACATGGTAAGTACCGGGGGCAACGTCGAACTTGTATTCGAGGGCCGTATCCTCCCGGTAGGATTGGTACAAGGGCTGATCCGAGGTCCCCAGGATCGGATCGCTGGTAAAGGAAGGGAATCCTTCCAACGTCCAACCGAATCCGCCGGGGAAATACTGCTGATCCGGCGACCAAACCACACTTGATGGGGAGTTATCCGTATAGGGTACGTCCCCTAGGTAAAGGTGGACCTGGTAGGCTCCAACTGGTGCGATAAAAGGTGTCGGCGAGGGTGAGGGAGTACTCGTAAAAGTGGGCGTATTGGTGAAATAGGTGCCGGTAGGTGTAGGAGTAAGCGTCGGCGTATCCATGAAAGTGGAGGTAAAGGTTGAAGTCGGCAAGGTACCGGTTGAGGTCGCGGTGAAAGTAGGAGTGAAAGTCGGCCCAGGGAATTCAGCCAGGTTGTAGCAGAAGCTATAACTCTCCCCAAACCCACAGCAAAAGATGTTGATGGCCTTAAACTCCAACCTATTGATGCCGTAATGAAGGTAAGAAGGAGGAACCGGGAAAGTTTGCGGACCTTGGTTGATATAATACTGGTGGTAAACCATCACCCCGTTCACGAAGAACTCGAAATAATCATCGACCGAATAACAAACGTTGAAAGTCGAATGGGGTATGTCAATGTTATCCAAGAGGCAGAAATTCCTGGAATCCGTCAAGGTCACTCCCGCTGCGTCACTTCCCCTGTCGTTTGAGGATACCCATTTGGCCCCGTTGCACGGCTGGCCCCAAGGGATAAACTGGGGCTGGACGATCGGGTGGGTTTCCCCAGGGTCCCCGCTGTTGAAACAACCGATGTTGGTATGAGGCACGCAATTGGGCGGAAAAGGCGACGTGGGGGTGGCGGTTGGGGTGAGGCGGTTGATGGGACCGGGCGTGGGAGTTAATGTCCCGACCGGGTTCACATAAATCTGCGAGTTGGCGAAGTTATTCGCCGTTGTTACTTCGCTGGCGATAAAAGTAAGGTTTCCGGAGTCATTCGCCACCGCCCAAATGGGACCAACAATGGAACTCGAAAAGGGAATGGAAAGGAAGACATCCTGGGACTGGTCCTGGCCTAAGAGATTGGTGGTGGTAACGGCTCCCAGGAAGGTCCCTCCAT
Source organism: candidate division FCPU426 bacterium (assembly GCA_003152075.1). Taxonomy (GTDB): domain Bacteria; phylum Oederibacteriota; class Muellerivitia; order Muellerivitales; family Muellerivitaceae; genus PALSA-1180. Next base: position 98,134 of record PLZG01000034.1, on the reverse strand, counting down.
TACGGGGATCTCCATTATAGAATGAAGCGTTAATACCCGACGGTGCCTCAACGGTACCAATGTTACCTATGGAAGCCGTGAACATAATACTGGTGGCACTGCTCGCCACCCTCACGTTTGAGGCCACGAAGTCCGGCAAGGCAAAGGAACAGCCGCTTGTTTTGAAGGAAAATTTCTCAACCCGGTTGTTTCCCGAATCCGTCACATAAACGTTGCCGCCCGCATCCATCGCGATACCCCTGGGATTGGTGAATTGGTCAACCCCGTTCCCCTGTGTCCCTATGGTCATTATAAAATTACCAACGGCGTCAAAAACCTGAATCCGGTTATTTCCACTATCCAGGACAAATATACGTCCAGTGCCGTCCACCATGATGCCGGTTGGATCGTTAAACTTCCCGGTGTCCGTGCCGCCCCCCCCAAATACATCCTGGATACCAATAGATGGGTTCGGGTTAAACACCGCGATCCGGTTGTTGCCCGAATCCGTCACGTAAAAATTCCCGTTCGGGGCCAAGGCAATACCTTGAGGGGCGTTCAAAGTCCCCCCCACCCCAAAGAAACCCTCAAAAACACCCGAAGTGCTTAATTTCTGGACCCGATTGTTCCCGCTTTCCACCACATAGAGGTTTCCACCGCCGTCCAACGCGATTCCCGTCGGGCCGTTGAATTGCACCTGGCTGACCCCTAAGGAACCCCATTGGGTAACGGGGGCGCCCGTTAGGCTGAAAACCTGTATCCGGTTGTTTCCCGTGTCGGCGACATAAACCTTGAGATTGACCTTATCGACAACAATGCCCTGGGGGCCACTGAAAAAGCCAATCCCATTTCCGGCGCTTCCCCATTGGGTGACAAAGTTGCTGTTTTGGTCGAAAACCTGCACGCGGTTATTTCCCGTATCGGCGACGTAAACACCAGCGTTCCCATCCAGTGAAATTCCCGTGGGATTATTGAACATGGACTTGGCGTTTCCAACGCTTCCCCATTGGCTTATAGGAACCAAACAGGGAGTGGTCCCCGCTGTTACGGTGGGTGTCGGAGTAGGCACTTTATCGCAGGCGTACCACTTGTCCACCCTCTGGTTACTTTGATCCGCCACATAAACGTCCCCAGCCGGATCGAAATCCATTCCTTGGGGATTGTTGAACTGTCCCGCCGCTCCGCCCCCGCTCCCAAACGTCTGCCTCAGGTTCCCATTCACGTCATACACCAGCAGGTGGTGATTGCTCTCCTCTACTTCCCACAAGAACCCGTTGGCGTCGAACTTCATCTGAAATATATTCCCATTGCTCTGGTTCCACGACCTCAACCCAAGGGCGCTTGAGTTGAATACCTCAACCCTCTGGTTATTGATGTCCCACACGTACACGTTCCCCTGGGAATCCACCGCCACCGACTCCGGGAAATTCAATTGTCCCAGGTTGGGGCCAGCCACACTGTTCCCGAATACCGTTACCGCCGTCCCATTTGTCTGGTACTCCCTCACCACGTTCCCCGATGGGTCCGCCGCGTATAAATTCCCGTTCGGCCCGAACGCCAGTCCTCGAATACTCACGAACGCACCCGATCCGATTGTGGAAAGCGATACTCCCTGCGCACTCACCACGTCCACCCGGTTGTTGCCTGCGTCACTTAAGTACAGATTTCCGTCAGGACCTTGCACCATCCCCTGCGGGTTGCTCGTGGGCACGCTGAACTGTCCTAGAAAAATTCCGTTTCCCTTAAACACTTGAACCTGGTTGGTCCCGTTGTTCAGCACGTACACGTCCCCATCCGCCCCAAAAACAATTCCCACCGGATTGCTCATGCTACCACTCCAGCTGAACGCGAACGTCACGCAGGGCGTCGGCCCCGTGACCACCGTCGGTGTCGGGGTCGGCACCGTCCCGCACACATCCCACTTATCCACCCTCTGGTTGCTTTGATCCGCCACGTACACATCCCCAGTTGGGTCGAAATCCATCCCTTGGGGATTGTTGAACTGTCCTGCCGCTCCGCCACCGCTTCCAAACGTCTGACGCAGAACTCCGTTCACGTCGTACATGAGCAGATGATGGTTGCTCTCCTCCACTTCCCACAAGAATCCATTCGTATCAAACTTCATCTGGAATATATTTCCATTACTCTGGTTCCACGACCTCAACCCCAGGGCATCCGAGTTGAACACTTCCACCCTCTGGTTGTTGATATCCCACACGTACACGTTCCCTTGGGAATCAACCGCAACCGACTCCGGGAAGTTCAACTGTCCAAGGTTGGGTCCGGGCGAACCTGTCCCAAACACCGTCACCGCCGCACCCGTAGTCTGGTACTCCCTCACCACGTTCCCCGACGGGTCCGCCACATACAAATTCCCATTCGGCCCGAACGCAATCCCTCTAGCGCTCACCAACTGCCCGCTCCCGATTGTGGACAACGACACACCCTGGGTGCTCACCACGTCCACCCGGTTGTTGCCCAGGTCGCTCAAGTACAAGTTTCCGTCCGCTCCCTGTAGCATCCCCTGCGGGTTACTCGTTGGCACGTTGAACTGCCTCAAGAACACTCCTTTAGCCGTATACACCTGAACTTGATTAGTCCCGTTGTTGAGAACGTACACGGTCCCGTCCGTCCCATAGACCACCCCCAACTGGGTTGCTCATACTCCCGCTCCAACTGAACGCGAATGTCACACAGGGCGTCGGCCCTGTCGTCACTGTCGGCGTCGGGGTCGGCACCGTCCCGCACACATCCCATTTGTCCACCCTCTGGTTGCTTTGATCCGCCACATACACGTCCCCGGACGGATCAAAATCCATCCCTTGGGGATTGTTGAACTGTCCCGCCGCTCCGCCCCCGCTTCCGAACGTCTGCCTCAACACTCCGTTCACGTCATAAACCAGCAAGTGATGGTTGCTCTCCTCCACTTCCCACAGGAACCCATTGGTGTCGAACTTCATCTGAAAAATATTCCCATTGCTTTGGCCCCAGGACCTTAGCGCAAGGGCGCTTGAGTTGAATACTTCCACCCGCTGGTTGTTGATGTCCCACACGTACACGTTCCCGCCGGCGTCCACCGCCACCGACTCCGGGAAGTTCAATTGCCCCAGGTTGGGTCCTGCCACACTATTCCCGAATACCGTTACCGCCGTACCGTTAGTCTGATACTCCCTCACCACGTTCCCTGATGAGTCAGCCACATACAAATTCCCGTTTGGCCCGAACGCTATCCCCCTAACGCTCGTCAACTGCCCGCTCCCGATCACCGACAACGACACACCTTGGGTACTCACCACGTCCACCCGGTTGTTGCCCAAGTCACTCAAGTACAGGTTCCCGTCCGCCCCCTGTAGCATCCCCTGCGGGTTGCTGGTAGGCACGTTGAACTGCCTCAAAAACACCCCTTTAGCCGTATACACCTGCACTTGGTTCGTCCCGTTATTCAGTACATACACACTTCCGTCCGTCCCATATACCACCCCCACTGGGTTGCTCATGCTCCCGCTCCAACTGAACGCGAAGGTCACGCAGGGGGTCGGCCCCGTGACCACCGTCGGCGTCGGGGTCGGCACCGTCCCGCACACATCCCACTTGTCCACCCGCTGGTTGCTTTGATCCGCCACGTATACGTCCCCGGAAGGGTCGAAGTCCATCCCTTGGGGATTGTTGAACTGCCCCGCCGCTCCGCCCCCGCTCCCGAACGTTTGTCTCAAGTTTCCGTTCACGTCATACACCAGCAGGTGGTGGTTGCTCTCCTCCACTTCCCACAAGAACCCGTTGGCGTCGAACTTCATCTGGAATATATTCCCATTACTCTGGTTCCACGACATCAACCCCAGGGCGCTTGAGTTGAATACTTCCACCCTCTGGTTGTTAATGTCCCAAACGTACACATTCCCACCGGCATCCACCGCCACGGATTCCGGGTTATTCAACTGCCCAAGGTTGGGGCCCGCCACACTGTTCCCGAATACCGTTACCGCCGTCCCGTTCGTCTGGTACTCCCTTACCACGTTCCCTGACGGGTCCGCCGCGTACAAGTTTCCGTTCGGCCCAAACGCCATTCCTCGTATACTCGCGAACGCACCTGATCCTATTGTGGAAAGTGACACACCTTGGGTGGTCACCACGTCCACCCGGCTGTTGCCTGCGTCGCTCAAGTACAGGTTTCCGTCCGACCCCTGCAACATTCCCTGCGGATTGCTCGTAGGGACGTTGAACTGCCTAAAGAACACCCCTTTAGCCGTGTACACCTGCACTTGGTTGGTCCCGTTGTTCAGTACATACACACTTCCATCCGCCCCATAGACAACCCCAACTGGGTTGCTCATGCTCCCACTCCAACTGAACGCGAATGTCACGCAAGGCGTCGGCCCTGTCGTCACTGTCGGCGTGGCTGTAGGCACCGTCCCGCACACATCCCACTTGTCCACCCTTTGATTGCTTTGATCGGCAACGTACACGTCCCCGGACATGTCGAAATCCATTCCTTGGGGATTGTTGAACTGTCCCGCCGCTCCGCCCCCACTTCCGAACGTCTGCCGTAGCACCCCGTTCACGTCATAAACCAGCAAGTGGTGGTTGCTCTCCTCCACTTCCCACAGGAACCCATTCCCGTCGAACTTCATCTGGAAAATATTCCCATTGCTCTGGTTCCACGACCTCAACCCCTGGGCGTTTGAGTTAAACACATCCACCCGCTGATTATTTATATCCCACACATACACGTTCCCAACGGCGTCCACCGCCACCGATTCCGGGAAGTTCAATTGTCCCAAGTTCGGCCCCGGCGAACCTGTCCCGAAAACCGTCACCGCTGTCCCATTCGTCTGGTACTCCCTCACCACGTTCCCCGACGAGTCAGCCACATACAGATTCCCGTTCGGCCCGAACGCCATCCCCCTAGGGCTCGTCAACTGCCCGCTCCCGATTGTGGACAACGAAACACCCTGGGTGCTCACCACGTCCACCCGGTTATTTCCCAAATCACTCAAGTAAAGGTTCCCATCTGCCCCCTGTAGCATCCCCTGCGGGTTGCTCGTAGGCACATTGAACTGCCTCAAGAACACCCCTTTAGCTGTGTACACCTGCACCTGGTTTGTCCCGTTGTTGAGAACGTACACGGTCCCGTCCGTGCCATATACCACCCCCACAGGGTTGCTCATGCTCCCGCTCCAGCTGAAAGCAAATGTAATACAAGGGGTTGCGGCTAAGGTGGGGGTACTCGATGGTGTATTGGTGAGTGTATTTGGGGGGGTGTTCGTCGGAGTATTAGTCGTTGAATTGGTAGGGGTATTGGTTGGGGTACTCGTCGGGGTATTCGTGGCTGTATTAGTTGGTGTATTCGTCGGCGTATCAGTAGGCGTGTTAGTGGAAGTATTCGTTGGAGTATCTGTCGGGGAATTGGTTAGGGACTCGGTCGGCGTCGCGGTAGACGTATTGGTAGCCGTACTTGTCGGAGTACTAGAGAAAGTATTTGTGGCTGTAGGAGTGGGGGTCAGGGTTGGTGTAGGGGTTGGACTATTCGTCGGGGAGTCCGTTGGGCTGTTTGTGGGAGTGGGTGTTGGCGTATTGGTGAAAGTATTTGAAAGGGTTAGGGTTGGGGTATTTGTCGCTGAGTTGGAAGGGGTTTTAGTTGGAGTATTCGTCCCCGTTTGTGTCGGAGTATTGGTGGGGGTTGGAGAAGGTGTCAACGTTGCTGTTAATGTCGGTGTATTAGTCGGGGATGCGGTTGTGGTCGGGCTGGGCGTCTTTGTAGGCGTCCTAGTTGGGCTATTGGTCGCCGTGACCGTCGCCGTATTCGTTGGTGTCGCTGTGGGGGTTTTAGTGGGGGTGTTAGTCACGGCACTGGGGGGTGTATTGGTAGGAGTTTTGGTTGCGGTATTGGTGGGAGTTTTAGTCGCAGTATTCGAGGGAGTTTTAGTTGCGGTGTTCGTTAGTGTTTTGGTGAAGGTTGGAGTTATGGTGGGCGTACAGGTGCCCCCCCCAGGTGGCAGGCCCGATTCCCCATCGGTGGAGCCGTTGGAACCGAATTCCTGGACTAGTACCCCATTGCTATAGAGAGCAAAGTGGTGATCGTCAAAGAAAGGCCCGGATTGGGTTCCGTTGCAGGATGTTTGGCCGTTCGGGAGGCCGGAATAATCGTCATTGAAGTTGTCCCAATTGGTGGCGGTTCCGCAGGAATCCCCTGAGGTCCCGATAATCGCGAAGCCTTGCATCCAGCCACCCACCGGGATGACCGAAATTCCGCTTTGGTAAACCATGGCAACAGTCCCAACCTGGTTGGCCTTGTGGGTGGAACTCTCATCAAACTCGGCCATGGAGGTATCCGTGGTGTAGACGTTCTGCTGGACCATCATGTTGCCCAACCGGGTCCCCGCGGAATTGAAGACGTCGCCGTTATTGCCGACCATCGCCATGCAATGCAAACGACTTTCGAAGAACCAAATCTTCAGGGAAAGGTTGGCCGCCTGCATCGTAATTGGGACGGAGTTGTTGTTCACGATAAGGAAAGTCCAGCGGCGATCCTGAATTCCCTGCTCGCTACAGTTGACCATCAAGTCCAGCTTCTTGGAGGTGTCGGCCCCGCAAATGGTCGCCCCCGAACCCGATGAGGCGAAGGCCACGCCCCCACCACCGGGGCCGTTGGTCCAATAGGGCTGCATCGTGGGGGTGGGGGTTGGAACCAAAAGGGAAGGCATTACCACCATTGCCCTCACTGTGGAAATCTGTGTTGTAAAAGTAGGGGAAATAGTCGGTGTGAGGGTGAATGTAGGGGTGGTTGTGAATGTCATAGTCGAAAACCCGAAAGCAACAACGTTTATTCCACATTCGTTGCTGGGTGAACTTTCCCCGGACGGGGCAAAGTTAAAAGCCTTAACCTGGTAGAACCATTTCCCTTGGCCGGGTTGCTCCTCATAAGAAAGGAATCCCGGCGGGGTTGCACCATCGGGGAAAGTGAACATGCCCACTTGTTGGTAAGGCCCTTCAGAGGATGAAGCCCGAAATATCCGATAACCCATCGGATTTGAAAAGTCTCCAGTTGAGGCTTGTTCCCAACGAAGGCCTACTCCGCTTTCGGACAAAGAGCAAATGAGGTTTTTTGGACCGATCGAGGAATCGGGTCCCGCCACTTGGACGGGTATAGGGGTCGAGGTTGCCAGCGGCTGGCCCGCGAAAGCCACCGGGGCCAAAGATGTTACGGCTATCGCGAATAATAGTAAAAAACGGATCGGGCGGAAAACCCGTCGGAAAAGGCCGCGAAGGATCATGCCTGGTTTCCCCCACGGACGCCGTAAAAAATGGTTTTAATATTTTCAATCATAAACAATTAAATCCCGCGAAAATTGGATAACAGCCTTAATTAAACTTCTTAATGCAAGATCAAAATCTTTCCACTGCGGGTTTCCTCTATTCCCGCCCCAACAACTTTCAAAAGGTAGATGTATAAACCGCTTGCCACCGATTGATGAGCCTTGTTTTGGGTGTCCCAAACAAGAGTTGTCTTGCCTGCGCTTTCCAGCGTTTGGGTGTCGAAAACTTGTTCTCCTGTAATGGTGAAAAGGGACAGGTCAACCTTGCTCGGTTTGGTCAGGTTCAAGACAAAATTGATGGGCTGGTTTCCACGCGAGATGTTCGGCGCGGCGACAGCGGACTGAATTAAACTTCCATCGGGAACAGGTGTAGCCGTAGGCGTGGGAGTCCCCTGCCCCTCAACCAAAGAACTTGCGGCTAGACTTCTACTCTTTCCGGATAATTGGGATTCCGACAAAAGAGTGAAGGTTTCCCCGGCGGTGGGATCACCATGAAAGATCTCATTTACATGAAACGTTACCGATGTATTCGCGGGTATCGGGAATGGCCCGATGGTCAAAGGGGCCGGTCCGTTTAAAGGAAGCGATGGTTTGGATGGCGGAACGGAGGTAAACAGGGTCTCTCTGACGACAGATTGGATTTCATGATGGTTGGGGACTTCTTCAAGGATGAAAAAATTTCCATCCTTGGAAGTATTGTTGGAGGCGACCCATTGGAAGGAACCAGTTCCGGCGTTGGAAGCCGGAGATGAAACGTTGGTTTTAATCAAAACATAGCCAGCGGGCAGTTGCCCATAGAGGACGGAGACGGAAAAAAATAAAACTGATATAAATGTTTTTTTCATAAAAACTCCAAAGACCAATACATAAAAAAATTAACTCAAAAAGTCATTCGCCCGCCCACAATCGTTTTACAGTTAAACGATATTTACTTCGTTCGAAAAATATCCCTTTCCATCCCTATCAGAATGGTAGCTTCCACCGTGGATACTTCTCTTTTCATTAAAAAATTGAACAAAGGATAGCGTGGGAGGAGTGTCGATTTTTGTGCTGGTAGGCGGGTTAAATATAGCACTCAGTAAAAGCCCGGCAAAACAAATTTTGTTAAATCCATGAGAATTAATTTTTTTGTTGAATTACTGGCCGGTTATACAAAACTAAGGAAAAACAGCGAAAACAAGGAGTGGAAAACTGTTTTAACGAAAATCCTTAGTTTTCCAATAATCGAGTTCATTTATTTGGAAGGAATACCAATGTAGGGTCAATAACTCTAAGGAAACATCATTGTTTCCGGCTTTTGATGAAAATCCACCCATTGTTCATTCGGGCGATTTCGGTTTAGCTGAAAAACGAGGTATCCCCAAAAGAGATATTTTGGGGCGCTTGCAAGCTTAATTTGATATTTTTTTGAAATTGGTCAAAGAATTTCTTGGTTTTGCTACCTGCGCGCTTGATTGGGTTAATGGGGCATGTTTATCAAATATGCTGTTTCCGATGTTTTCTTCGGGAATTGAGGGGAAAATCTTGGACGAAAACTTTTCTAAAACTTCTGAAAGGGGAAAAATCCGGTCGGATGCCTTTATCAATTCCGAGGGCTGACTATCCCTGAAAAAACCGATCTCCACCGCCCGGCCAAACTCTTTAACCAAATTAAGAACCGGGGAAAAATCAGCATCTTCCGTAACAACAATAGCCGTATCAAACAGACTGCGGGCAGCAAAGTAAACTAAATCAGACGAAAATATGGTTTTTTCTCCCTTCGTTTTGAAGTTTCCATCCGCTCCCGAAACCAGCCTCCCAAGTCGTAAGTCCAGATAAGGGGTCTTGCGTAGGGAATCAAAAAAGGACTGTTGCGTTTTGGATTGTTCAGTTGCCAAGAGAGGGTCATAGGCCGAGTTATAGTAGTAAGTGCGAACAAGTTCTCGGTCGGGACCTGCCAAAGCCTTGGATAGCTCATAATAATCCACTCGGGTTGAGTAATTATTGCGCTTCAAGGCGAAATAAAAGTTACTGCCGTCGATAAAGACACAAATTCGATTCACTCAAAACCCCGTTCACACTATTAGACGTTCAGAATGACCTTTAGGCCCCTCAAATACTTTTCCTTTTGCCGCGCAATCCTGGCCGGAACCATTCCTTTTTCTTTGCCTTCATTGGTTCAAACCACTTCTGAGCCGGTGAACCCAGTTTGGTCACATAGGCCCTGTAACGGTGGATTGAACGGGTATGTTTCCCCAGGGATTTACAAACCTCCTTCAATCCCCTGCCTTGGCGGAAAGACCAAAGGATGAAATGGGCCCTGACTACCTTCCGGGTTACGCCCATCAACCAAAGGTTTGCCAAACTTTCGTCCTCTATCTTTGAGAATCGAGGTCTTTTAATTACCTTGTGATAGAAATCAAAAAGTTGATCGGAAAATTGTTTTTTAGCTTTCTTCGATTGAATCTTTCTCCAAAGGGTCCTGAGTTTGAACGTTGAGGGCCTTTTTACTTTTTCCTTGAAGTTAAGAATGAGGGTATTTCGGTGCAACCCGATTGTATCTGAAAGCCGGTGAACATTCCCGTTCTCATAGGCAAACCAAGTCATTAAAAAGTGGTTCTCCAAATCCCTGGGCAACAGTCCTCTTTTCCACACAGAGCCCAAGACCGCGAGACCCCGAACCAGGTTCCGCTTTGACGAGGCTTTTTTTAGAATCATTGTGTCGTTAGGAAAATGCCTTCCCCCGGCCCTTTTTCTTTTGGTTTTCATTTTTTAGCCTTTGACATATTAGTCCAGTCCCAGTCGGTCAAGGGAAGTGAAACCTCAAAAATCCACTCACATGAAGCATTTGTCAAGTTTGAGCTTATAACAGAAGTCATTACATTTAAGACGCTCATGCATCAATTGGACGGTCGAGTTGGTGCCAGATTTTTTTGAAAGGCAAAGCAACCGCTTTTTCAAAATCCGACACAAACCAACGCGGCCAATCCCTCTCATTGACTTTGGCCCGAAGAATTCCCATCATCCTGACGGCATTTTTCTTATTCGCCGAAACAACTAACCTTAATGCCTTGGGAAATGAGTCTTTAAGGTACTCAATCATCCTGCCGATTTTGGCGTCGGGATTTTGGACATGCTCATACTCCAATGTGAATCCATACCGTTTCCCGTCCAAATCCGTTTCAAAATACCCATCTGGTGTNNCCTCATTTCAAAATCCGAAAGCCAAAAAACCCTTTCTAGTTGGACATTCTTCTCAAAGGCTATCCGTATGGCTTGGACCTCCAGGTCATGCTGCCTTTCGTAAGGGTTTATCTTCACGGGATAATTGGTCTTTTTGACTAAGATTTTGTCGTCCTCATCCAAAATCTGAATGGCCTTCGTCGTCAGGAAATACATTGAATCCTGAAATGTGGTGGCCTCGGCTTTTGTCATCCCGAGGAAGCCTTTTTTGAGGTATTGGTCCCTCATTATTGAACAGGCCTGACGGTAGGTCTTAGGATGGATAAATCGCTTGTGGAAAAGTTCCGGCGTGGTGAATTTATTGGAATGAATCCAACTGAGGTGATTGCCTTCCAATTCAGATATTTCCAGCGTTGATTCCATTTTTCCCCGCTTTTTTAGTTATTCAAGGTCAAATCAGTTTCAAGATCTTCTGGGTCCGGTGTCCCTTTTTTTTGTTTTTTCTTGTCATTTTTGGGCGCATCCGGAATTTCGACCTTATTTGATTCGTTTGCCTTTAAATGGTTGTTTCGGATTGGAACACACCCCACATAATCAAATTCCCTTGGTGGCGGCTTAACTTCTTTGAGTTTCATCTTGAATACTTTTGGCCCCCCCACATAAACAATCCTACACACTGCTTCCCCGCGCTTCATTCCCCTCAAATAATTGGGATGAATTATGAACTCTTCGTCATCCTTCTCGGTTCTGCCCCTCGCCTGGGCCATGCGGGTGTCATAAGAATAAACGTCTTTTTTTGTTATTTTCGTTCCGAATATGGAAGCAAAAAAATCCACAGTTGCCTTTTCTGTAATGTTCATAACAATCTTGTGGTTGGTATTCGTAAGAATGTCGTCTTTGAATTCCTGGCTCACCGCCCCAAGCTGTCCAAGACTGTGATGGGCCAAGAAGAAGCAAACATTAGCTTCCCGGCCAAGGGATATGAGGTCGTTAAGGCCCGGATAGGCTGCTGTATAAAACTCATCCAAAAACACAAAAAAAGGTCTTTCGGATTTTTCACGAAGTCGCCTACCAATTACCCCGGCCAAGTCGATCAAGGCCGAAATAATTACCGGTTTGGAATCCTCCTGGTTTACAAGAGAGGAAGTTCCAAATAGGAAAATCTGCTCCTTTTCTACAACGTCCCTCATCTTGATATCCGGGTTTAAGGTATTGATGAGGGGAGACCATTCCCTACTGGTGAACCGGGCCAATTTGCTGGTCAAGCCGGATAAGTTCAATTCCCGGTCCTTTTCCGGCATCTTGACCCACTTCTCCAAGAAGTATTTCCCGGATACCGTATCTTCGTGCCTGCGGGCTAAAGCCTTGATGGTGTCGAAAGACCTAATTTCGTTAGAGATAAGGTTCTGGTAGTCCATCCGGGTTACGTGTTTGAACTCCATAAAAAGAAGGTTTGTTAGGTTACTTAAAACATCGCTGGCTTGATCCCGGTAAAATTCTTGGGTCACCGGTCCATAAAAAATCGACTTCATTAAGCCGTTAAAGACCTCATCCGCCTTTTCCTTAAAATCGGGGTTGTAGGTCTGGCTTCTCTTAATATCCGCAAGGTCAAAATATTTAAAGTCGTTGAGCCGCTTGTGCTTTGAAGCGTAATAAGGGATGGTTTTGTTGTAATTGGATTTTGCGTCAAAAACAAACATTCCAAGACCGTGTCTAATTCCTTGTTCGATGAGATAGTTGAAGATATTGGTCTTCCCCATCCCGGAAGATCCAATTACCTCAGTGTGGTATTTGAGCAATTCGGCAGGGATAAAGAACTTGTTCTCCGCGTCCAGGTAAAGGGAATACTTCCCCCCTTCATGAATCGGGGATTCACCTTCCTGCTCAGGTATTTTCCTCATAGCAAAATGGATGAAATAAACACAAACCCCAATTACGACAGAAAGGCCCAAAACGACATCCCCGGTAAACCCATCGGCCCCAAGAAACACCCCGAAAAAGTCATGAAAAAAGGATAGGGCAATTACAGAGGGGGCCAACGCCAAAAGGTGGTTCATGGGGACATGCTTCTCAAACAGGTAGAGAAATCCAACGGAGAGGGCCGATAAAGTGTCAAAAGGGGTTAAGGACACCCCAATCACCCCAGAGACCTCAAGCGTGAATTTGAGGGCCGAATAGACCCCAAATCCCATAAGGACAGGCGGGGTATGCTTCTCAACCGCCTTTAAAAATTCTCTAAACATTGGGACCGTTCTATTAGCGATTTTTTCTCAAAATCATCAATAGATTTAAACAGGCTTCCAATACTTTTCAACCGAATACAAGGTGGTGGAGCAGCGCAGTAACACACCGTGGGTCTGAAGGAGCAACGGACTTTTAATATTTTTCCGTGTCTTATACGTTTCTTTCGCAGTCGGTTTTTGTCTGTTTTGACTGCCTCGGACTGTCTCTGACTGCCACAAACAAAAAAAGCTTCCAACCGAAAATCAATTCGGTTGGAAGCTTCTAAAATGCGCAAGGGACAATGATTTTGAAGCTATTTAAAACTTTTCGACGATGCGGTGAGAGGTAGTTAAATGGTGCCGAGGGGCAGAATTGAACTGCCGACACGCGGATTTTCAGTCCGCTGCTCTACCAACTGAGCTACCTCGGCACAAAAAAAATTAAAATTTATTAAATCTTGCCGATTCAAAATTGCCCTAAAAAAACAGAAATTCCAAGTTCAATTGCTCAAAGCAAAAATAAAAATAAGATTTCCGTTAGGCAGGGGTTGAAGATTAACAGGGCCAAAAGCTCTTGTCAATTAAAGAAAGGTTTCAACCTTCTAGCAGCCAATCATGGTTGAAATTCTAGAATATGTGAAATTGATTAAATTTGAAATTTAAGGCGAAAAGAAAAGTGGCCTCAACTGTTGAAGTGGGATCAGCGGGCGAAATGAATTCCGCAGGATCATAAGCAATATCCACTGAAAAATCATCGCCATCAAAATCACGAGTGAGAGTGCAACCAATTGAATAATTTTGAAATACGTTATAGGTGGTGGAAAATCCTTCCAATTTGTATCCAGCTCGGACAGCAAAAAGCCCCGGGAAAACCCAAAACTCCCCCCCCAAACCAAGTTTAATGTCCTGATCGGAAGGTTTAAAAACTTCCAATCCAAAATTTAAGTCCTTATTTTTGTCGATAACCTGATGCGTACCGATACCCAATCGAAGAAATAGTGGAAGCGCGTCTGCCGCCGAGGAGGGATTAAAAGTCATTCCCGTCCCCAAATTTTGAAAGGCAATACCCACTCGAAGACCATAAGGTAGTTTATCCAGGACGACACCCCCGTCAAATGCCACCGCCGAACCAGTCAATGGGCCCAAGGTGCTGACTAGGTATTTAATGGTGAGCCCAGCCCGGAAGTTGTCGGAGAATTTTCGGGCATAAGAAAGAGTACCCAATAAATCATCCGTATTAACAGGAGGATTCCCGTTTTGGTTGTCGATAGGAGGTGAATGGCGGTAGGTAATGTTGGTTGCCAGAGTGTTGTTTCCAGCCCAAGATGTCGCGAAAGTTAAGAATTCATATTGGATATCGGCCAAACTATCCAAATGCAACAAAACCAATTGCGAAGCGGTGATGTAGGAAAGGCCAGCCGGGTTGTAATTAACCGAATAGACGTCGTCCCCCATCGCCGTATAGGCCCCCCCCATTCCATCAGGCCTCGTTCCTTGGTTGATTTTCAAAATGTCCGCGGTGGTCGTTCCAACTGACCCCGCTTGCGCTCGCAATCCGACGCCGTAAAAAAATAAAAAGAACCCCAAAAGTTTAAAAATTATCTTTGCGCGGAGAGGAAAAAACATAATTCCTGCCTTTGTTTAATCTAAAACTTTGTCGCTAAAGAAATCCGGTTTGAAATACCAAAAATATCGGCCGGGGCATAGGCGTAATCCAGGAATAAAACTGCCCCGCTTAAATCAAACCCATAACCAGCCCCAAGAGCCAACCCAATTCCGCTTAAAGATGAGTTTAAAAACTCATAACCTGCCCGAACGGTAATTCGGTTGCCGACCCATTTAAAATTATATTCGCCCCCCACCTTAATCCCTACGGGATCCTCAATAGGTTGAAGTGGTAAGGTTACCTCGGCGGTCAAAGCGCCATCATCTTGTTCGCTAAAAAGTTCATATCGACGATAAGAAATGCCCCCATTTAGGTTAAAAGGCAAGTTGAAACCCGATTCCTGGGCCCCGATGTTTTGAAGTGAAACCCCAATTCGCATTCCATCAAAAGGAGGCAGAACCACCATTCCAACGTTTACATCAAAAAGGGAGGTTGAAACGGTGTCAACCTGTTGCTGAATCATGTTCACCGCGAAACCCATATGGAGACTTGAACCAAATGCTTTGGCATAGGCTAGGGTGAAAACCTGATCTCCACTTGAAAAAGTTGCGTTTCCATTAACCGTTACTCCCGAATCGTTAGTACGGGCCAAACTACCCGGTTGAAGCAAATTGACTCCCACAGCCACGGTCCCGCCGAGACCGGGAAATGTTTCTGCCACGGGATAAGCGAAGGAAAAAGACTCAAAATTAATGTTCTGGTACAAAGAAAGATAGGTAATGTTTACTTCACTTGTCAGCAAACTAGCTAATCCCGCCGGATTGTAATAAATCGAACCAATATCATCCCCGATGGCGGAATAGGCGCCACCCACCCCAACAGCTCTTGCGATGGGAGATATTTTAAGGAAATCAAAAGCATCACGGCCACTGTTGGCGGATTGCGAAAAAACATTGGAGGAGAACCCCAACCAAACCAACAGCACGGCAATGCTTGTTTGTTTGAATGTCAAACCAGTCATTAAGGGCCATTCCTCGAACGCGAGATGGCGAATTTCCCAAAACTCCTGCCGCTAGGACCTTCAACCACATAAAGGTAAAAACCCGAGGAAACGGGATTGCCGTCCCCATTCGTACCATCCCAAATAATCCCGCCGATACCGGGAGAGAATGTCATGAAATTGGGGTCACCGGGAGGAAAGGTTCGGACTAGCATCAGTGAAATTGTGTAGATATTCAAGGTAGAGTTAGTGGGGATACAAGCGAATTTGATGCACCCATTAGGCCATGAAGCGCATTGGGAATTATTTGGTGGATTGTGCTGGTAATCCATCGGGTCGGGGTAAACATTTACGGGACAATAGGGTGTGGGGGTAGATGTAGGGGGCGAAGTGAATGTGATTGTTGGAGTGAAGGTAATCGTCGGGGTATTGGTAGGTGTATAGGTATTTGTAATTGTCATTGTTGGACTATTAGTAAAGGTCGGTGTGTTTGTAAAGGTAATTGTGTTTGTGAAGGTCATTGTGATAGTAAACGTCGGAGTATTAGTTAAAGTATTTACCGGAGTATTAGTAGAAGTATTCGTGGGGTTATTCGTCGGGGAATTAGTAGCGGAGTTAGTTGGGCTATTCGTCGGGGAATTAGTTGCGGTATTCCCCGGAGTGGTTGTCGCCGTCAAGGTGAACGTAAAGGTATTGGTGGGTGTATTCACGCTTGTGTTTGTCGGGGAACTCGTAGGCGTTATTGTCGCGGTATTGTTCGAGGTGTTTGTGGGTGACAGTGTTGCTGTATTGGTTGGAGTTTTGGTGGCCGTATCCGTCGAGGATGCTGTCGGAGTTTTGGTCGGAGTTGTGGTGAAAGTATTAGTGGGGAGGGACGTATCAGTCGGGGTATCGGTGGGGGTAATGGTAGGTGTATCCGTAGGAGTATCGGTAGGACTTTTCGTGGGGGTGGGTGTGTTCGTGGGTGGTATAAGACAAGGAAGATTGCTGGCTCCCAGTAGATTGTCAAAATAAACCAGATTCGAATTCATGGTTCCGGCTTGGTTAGCGGGGATTATAATTTTTACGGTCGCGACAGTTCCAATACTTCCCGTAAAAACCCAAAGTGTTGTCCAAGTATTGGCTACAGTAGAACCCGCCACGATACCTCCACCAGCGCAGTCATAAAGAAGGTCCGTACTGCCAGATGTCACTGCGGCACCGGTCGTATCGGTGACGACCATTTGTAATTGCCTGCCGATATTCGCGGTATAAACATCAACCATTACATATTGTTGGATTCCGCCGGTGGCAGTGGAAGGGTCGCTGTAGGTCAATGTAACGGCGCAAACAGTGCAACTTCCAGTAGCGGAGAGTACCCCGGTGGTAAGTGGAGTCACATCCGAGGGGTCACCATTTGCGACGTTGCCTGTTAAAGTTGCCAGAGCATACAGGGTTCCCCCACTGTGGGTCACGGCCCAGGTTGTAGCAGGCGTACCATCAAAATGTTGGGTATTATCGGCGGAAAGGGCATAAGCCCGGGAAGGCCCCAAAACCAAGGAAAATACTCCTAATAAGACTTCTAAATAAACATACAAAGAAATATTAATAAATTTGCGACTCATTCAAACTCCTAATTCTTTCTCGAAATAAACTCTTTTGACAATAAACCCTGGGACCGGACGATGTTCAAAGGCCTTTCACCAAAAATCTTTCTCAAACCCTAAAAATAAGCAAAACGTTTCGAGGGATTTATTTATTATCTCCCTGAAGTTCGATTCATGCAACTGTTTCAATTAAGGCAAAATACCTGCATTTTGAAGTTTCAAGGCTAACCCATGGGGAAGTTAAACGGGACCCTTCCACTGCCAAAAACTTTCAACCCTTTCCCTGACCGGGAGACCCTTTGGTTTGTTCCCTTTTTGCTTCGTAATTGGCGGGAAAGCAGCGGGATTTGAACTCGACGATCTTATCAACCACTTGGGGTATTGTCTCTTTTACGGTAATTTTCTTTCCGTTAAGAAGGGTCAAAATGGTCTCAGGTGAGCTTTCAAGGAATAATAAGAGGTCCGCGTTCACGTAGACTTCTTGACCATTTAAGCGGGTTATACTGATCACTTATGCCTCACTATATTTTTGCGTTAGTGTGTCCGCCAAACATCGTTCAAATAGATCACCGGGCAGGCTTGGGTGCTAGCGCAATAATCGTCCGCGCCGGCAATGACCCAAATATAACCGTTATAAGCAAGGCTCAAATGATAAAAGCGAGGAGGAAAAGACCCCACTACATCATTCCATTGGATTCCATTGCTACTCGTGGCAACCCCACTTTGGCCACCCCAATTGTTCCAAAGATAACCCGCGGGTATCCAAAGAAGGTTGTTGAAGGAAACTGCCTGGGTGAAATAAAGTCGACCGTAATTACCGTTTGAGGTGGCTAGGGTCCATGTGTTTCCATTCGTTGAATACCAGGAGTCTGCGTAACCGAAGACGGGGTCCGAATTAGAGGATAGTGCGTTGGCTCCGTCGAAAACCCACATTTCATTATTAAAAATCGCCGTTCCGAAACCAAATCTTCCCGCGAATTGGTTTGCGCCTCCGCTTGCGGTACTGCCCAGAACCTTCGTCCAGGTAATTCCATCCGGGGAACACCAAACGTCGTTCCGGCTTTGGCCGTCAAATCCCCCGATAACCCACATCAACCCGTTATAAACCAAAGCCCCAAAATCCTCCCGGGGGCTAAACTGAGTTCCCGTACCCAGGGTTGTTGGAGCAAGTACCAGCGTCCAATTGATTCCATCAATGGAATTCCAAACATCGTTTTTAAAGTAACCACTGTTGTTACCGCCTATTAGCCACAGTTTGCCCCCAAAGGATAATAATTGGCTTCCATAACGTCCTCCAAATGGGGCACTCCCCGTGGTCTGGGTCCAGTTGGCTCCGTCGCCGGAGGAATAAACGTCACTGTAATAGGTTGTCACGGGCCCACTAGCCCCGCCCACGGCCCACATTTGGCCATTGAACACGGTGCCTGTCAGGCCATAACGGCCGTTGGAAAATGCGTGATTAGTAACTAACTCCCAATTTCCGGAAGAGGGTGAGGTGGGTGATTTGGCGCACCCGATCGTCATTGAAAAAATAACTAAAAGCAGAAAGGAGATTTTTTTACCCATGAAGTTTTTTCCCTTGAATTGGGGTTTCGGGTGAATTTCGTAAAGTTATTTTACCCCAAATTCCAAATCAAAACTCAAGTTTCCTGGAAGATTAGGGGGAGAAAATAAAAGCGGCGCTCCCTTTCGGGAAGCGCCGCTCGATACTTAATATTTGGTTTCCTACCTAACAGAAACCAAATTCTTATTTAATCTTTAACCTCAGCCGCCTTGACCCAATTGGCTCAAGATTTGCAGGTTGGAATTTTCAACCGAGATCACGCGAGAGTTCACGTCGAACCCGCGTTGCGCGATGATCATGTTGGACAATTCCGTGGTCAAGTCAACGTTGGAGAGTTCCAAGGTGTTGCCCTGGATAGTTCCCACCCCGTCCTGACCGGCGAACCCGACGAACATAGGACCAGAATTGGAAGACTGCTGATAGTAGTTGCTTCCAATCTTGGTTAACCCTTGTTGGTTGTTCGGCATGGCCATAACGACCTGGCCGATTGCCGAGGTTTGACCGTTGGTGAAGGTTCCCTGGATGGTCCCCGTAGCGTCAAACTGAACGCCTTGGAGAAGGCCCATTGCAAAACCGTCTTGGGCTTTGCCGTAAGCGGTGGATTTGGGAACATAGGTGTTGACACCATTGACGATCTGGTAAGATCCCTCGGCATCGCTATAGACACCATCCCTTCTCCCCTGCCCCAAGATGCCAGCCGTCCCAAAGTCAAGTGTGATTTGGGTGATCTGGGCTCCAAAGGTCGGAAGCGGTGAAGCGGGAGCATTCGGGCCGTTGTTAGGAGGCGGAGCGGTCGGAACAGGACCGGTTATGTTTAATGGCGGAAGGTAAATATCCGGCATGGCCTGTTCTCCCGCCCCAGCCCCAGCCATTTGGACGCCTCCAGTTGAAAGCAACGAACCATCCGTATTAAAAACCAGAAGGTCGCCGGCAAATTGGTCGGCTTGTGTCGCCGCAGTGTTCGCACGGTTATAACCGCCAGGAAACCCGCTAAGGTCGCCCTCAAAAATTCCCGAACCACCAATCAAGTTGGGTGTGGTGACCGTCTTGCCATTGGTAGTGTCGAAGGCATACCAAGCGTAAGCCACCTGGTTGGGGCCGTTCGGGTTGTTGATTCCGCCGTTTCCAAGGTCGTTCACCTGGTAGAAATTGATGGTGACCTGACGGGGAGTTCCCTCCGAGTCATACACCGTTTGTACAATTTGCTGGGCCGGTTGTTGTGGAGGCTGCTGGTCCCAAACATAATTGAAACCCTGGGCTCCTTGTAAATTTACGGCACCACCCCAAGCTGGTTGGGTCCAGATATTTTCATTTGCGGTTGGCACGTTACCCTTCGCACTGACATCAGGGTTCGGCAAAAGGCCTTGGTTGGCGTTAAATTGTTGTTCTAATACGGTTTGCCCAGCAACAACCGCAACCACAAATGGGCTTGCTCCACCAGGCGCTGACAAGGCCAGCGGGAGGTTGGGAACGGCGAGTGTACCGATGTCAAGCACACCGCCGTGGGCGGCGTCCGTGGCTTGGAGGAAAGAATCCAGGTTACCAGCCAAAGTCATGACGGTCGTCGCGTTTGGCGGCTCGGTCATATCCCGAAGAATTTGAACGTTCGAGGCTCCCGCTGCGGACGTGGTAGTAAACCCTAGCTTGGCTGAGGTAATTTGCATATTCGTCGCCCCAAGGCCTTGGCCAAACCCGATACCCTTGGCAGCGTACTGAACGGTGGCCGTTAATCCTTGAATCAAGCCGCCATTTTGATCTACCAAGTTGCCATTGCTGTCAAAAGAAAGATTCCCAGCGCGGGTTAGCATGGTGTTGCCGCCGCTCTTGGAAACCAAAAAGCCATTACCCACAATGGCGATATCGGTGGAAAGCCCCGTGTTTTGGAGAGTTCCTTCCGTGAAAATCGTCTGGATAGAAGCCACGCGGGTTCCCAATCCGATTTGTTCGGGGTTAATCCCGCCAAAGCCGCTGTTCGGGTTATCTCCCGTTCCGCCAAAAAGCGTTTGGCTGAATTGGTCGGCAAACTCAACACGGCTCGCCTTGTAGGCAATCGTGTTGGTGTTCGCTATATTATTTCCGATGACGTCAAGCCAGGTGCTGTTGGCCTGAAGCCCGGATACTGCGCTAAACATATCTCGAAGACCCATTGTCTTCCTCCTTAGAAGTTTAGGTCGGGCAATCAGCCCGCCTTGCTTTCGGGCTCCCTCTAGGAGGTCCAGCCCGATTTACTACTTAATATTACTAACGACACTACCTGCAAAAACTTGAATCTTTTTAAACAATCACCGCGCTATCAATATTCGTGAAGACGTTCTCTTTCATGCTACCGCCATCCAGCGCGGTAATCACGGTTCGATTGGTCACGCTCACGATAAAAGCCTGATTGTCCATTACGAGCAAGGACTGCCTCGCCCCCTTCCCCGCCGCCTTGTTAACGGCATCGGTCATGCGGGAGATATCCTCCGCGGAAAGGTTGATGTTTCTCATGCTTAAGCGCTCTTTCGCGTGAGCTGAAAACTTTAACGCGCCTCCCCGCTCGACGGTTGACTGCAAAAGAGCGTCGAAGGGTTGCACGGCTTCAGCCGCCCGGCTGGCTTGCTGTTGCATAATCTGCAGCTGGGCCTGCGTCTGGACGTTATCCACCGTATTAAAATGAGGATCATTAAAATTGACTTGCTGAACCACTTTGTCTTCACCCGCCTTTCAAAGGCCTGGAAACCAGGCCAAACTAAACGACCTCAACCGCCAGTTGGAGCGTTAGCAACAACATTCCCGACATTTTGAACGGCTGACAAGGGATAATTCACCCCATTGATCTGGACCGCCGGACCATTGGAGAAATAAACAACACCTGTCACTTGGCCCGTCGTGTACCCCGTCGAGGAGCTCTGATCCGCCACCGTCACCGTTTGCCCGATCATGCTCGTCGCCGTATTATCCAACACATTGCTGAAGCTTGTATTCAACTGCGTCATTTGTTCCAGTGACGAAAACTGCGCCAACTGGGAGACAAACTGGCTGCTGTCCTGCGGGTTCATCGGATCCTGGTTTTTCAGTTGCGTGAGCAGAAGGGTTAAAAACGTATTCTGGGACACGAACTGGGTATTCGCCGAGCTTCCCAACGCGCTTGAAATAGCGTTGCTGGCGCTCGAACTCGAACTACTTCCAACTCCTGAAACCATAAAATCACCTTCTTTCTTTTTTCTTCCTGAAAACCTAACGGTTTTCAGGTCAAAAACTTGAGTTATTTAACTAAAAACCCGGCTTAAGCTAAAACATCCAATAAGGTCATTTTACCGGGGGCTGCTCCTAAAAGCCCAGTGTTTTCAAGGGTTTTCGCCTCCTCCAGGGCAGTCTGGCCGTAATCTGGCAACCGAGAGCCATACCCCTCTTGTTGATATTGGAAATATTGTGACAAAAGGTTGGAAGATCCTCCGCCAACCTGCACATGTAATTGGTCAATTTGGAGGCCCGCCTGGCTAAGTGCGGTTTTCAAGTCAATCATATGGTTCTGCAAGGCCTCTCTTACCACGCTATTCGTCACCATGATCCGAGCTGAAACCGACTGGTCCACCAAAACAACTTGGACAGTAATCCTGCCCAAGCTTTCAGGCATTAATTGAAAACTTAAGTGAGAGAGAGCTTTACCCTGAGTGGTTTGGGCCGCGACTTGTTGGGAAATTTGGCCGATAATTTGAGCCCCATCGGCTACGTTGGGTGGGGCTGATGCCAGGATATTGGATGCCGCTTGGGCAAGTGCCGCAGAATTCAGCAATTGGTTAGCTTGCAGAACCGCGGAATTGCTGGGGTTATTACCAAACGCGATTAACCCAACCTTCAAAGCCTCATTGGCTTTAGACACGTTGGCAACCTGGGAAACCGCCTCAGGAGCTACCAAAAGGTTTGCGGCGGTATGTATATCCGCGGTAGAAAGTTGGTTGGCCGCGTTAATATTAACGGCGTTGGTTTGAATAGGAATGTCGGTCTTTAATGCTTCTCCCGCGACAGCCGTTGTGGGGAGATTGGAGGCTGTTGAAGTTGGAGGAGGAAGAATCATTTGAGCCACAGTAGCGGGATTAGTAGCCGGTGAAGGCGCCGGAATCGGATTCGGGGTCACGAGGGGCGTGGATGGAGTTGTCGGCAATGTAGCTGGTTGTGGAAGAGAACTATTATTGGCTGTTGACGCTTGCGACGATGCGGTCTTTACGGGAACTGGCGGGACGGCGTCAGAGGGGGCTAGAACCACCGGGGTAACAGCCGAGGTGGGATTGGGAAATACATTACTTAAACTTGACGGCGCATTTCCGATGCCGATTGTTTGCTGAGTATTGATGCGGGTATTGGCCGACAAGGGCGGAATAGGTTGGGCCGGAGGCTGGGCGGGTGCCGGAGTGGCTGTTGTAGCGGGGACGGTCTGGGCCAATCCTGCCGCTTGATTCTGAGTTGTCGCGATAGGAATAAAAGATGCTGCCGGGGAAATTTCGGCTTGTGTCGCGATGGCCACCTTTTCACTATTTACTCCAACCACCTGCCCCGCCGACTGTTGTTGGATTGTCGTTAGATTATTTGCGGGGGCCGCGGAAAGAATCTGTTTTAAAGTAATCGTATTATCAGCCGTGGGCGAAGCGCTCCCAATGGTTACGCTTCCTTGGATAGCGTGTAGGGCGGCCGCGTTCAATTGAGAGACAATCCCGTTGAGGATGGCGATCTCTTTTGTGTCAATGGCGGGTCCCGTACCTGTCAAAACAGGTTGAATCGGTGTGGTCAATGTTGGTTGGGGTGGAGGGGGCGGATTTTGCTTAGTTGAGACCAAAGCCGATTCTTGGGTTTGAACAACTGGAAGATGTTCAACTCCTGCCGCGTTCGCAATAATTGGATTAGTTTGAGACGCGTTAGTTTTTGAAGTAATGGGGGCCGTTCCTGTTGCAGTTGGTGTCGTCGTAAGCGGGGCCGGATTTGTTGTTGTGGGAACTGGAGCCGTCCCGTTAGTAGCGGAAGTGAAGATAGGTTGAGTTGAGTTAGTTGCTTGAGGAATGGAAGCCGCAGCCTTGACGGGGAGCGTGGCCGCAAGCGAACCCGTGTTTGTTGCTGAAATGACTGGGGCCGTTCCAGTGTTGGTTGGTGGCTGTTGGCCAACATTAATCCCCGCCTGGAACAACATTTCATTTACCAATATATTGCTTTCCCCCGGTAATTTTTGCTGACCCACCAGGGTGTTACCCGTTGTTCCTAAACTCTCAACCGCCTGGGTAATAGGCTGAATTTCGGCCGGAGACAGTGTGGTTTGGGCGAGGCCACTCGATGCAATAGAGGTAATAGCCGAGGATATGAAGGTCGACGAATTCGAATTTTCGGTTCCCTTTTGTTGGTTGGTCATCAGTGTCGTCAATGCCGCCTGGGTCACCCCCGATTGCATCAGGAGTTGAACCAAATCTTTGAAATTTTGGCTTAAATCGGATTGAAGACTGGTTAAATTCGCCGAATTGCTTTGCGTTGGGCTCGTTACGACGCCAGGGCTCAAACCACCGTTTAAGGTTGGGTTCGATAATGCCTGATTCAGGCTATTGATCAAACTCTGCGAATTAACCTGGGTTAAGGGTTGAAATTGAACGCCAGCTCCCTGCACCACATTCGGTTGGTTAGCGCCATTGTTTCCCAGTTGTATGAAAGTCGCCGACATCTTGAAGGTTTCCAGGTTAATGAAAACCTGTGAGGTCTGGGCGTTGTTTTGGACCGTTTCATTAATATTGGTATTGTTAAAAAGTAGCTGGAGGGAAACATTTTGCCCGGCTGCGATCCCCGTATTGGGGTTCGAAACCCCTGATGAATTTTGATTGGTTGGAGCGGCCACCCCCAGAAGAATTTGTTGAGCCTGTAACATTTGCTGGAACATTTGACTTAAAAGACTGGCTTGCTGGTCGGCGGTCAATTGAAGTGGGTTTTGGTCACCCGGAAGCTTTTGAACCAGGGGTTGAATGGTATTTAATATTGACTGTAAATCCGATGGATTCAATTGAGGATTACTCAAAGCCGAAAGCGCTGCCTGGGCCTGTTGTGGATTTTGCTGCTGTAAATTCGAGATCAATTGAATGATTTGAGCCAAACTCGTGGCCAAGGAAACCAGAGCCTGTTCCGCCTGGGTCAATTGTTTCAAATTATCAACCTTGATCGATTCGTTAATGGCGATGGTTGTTTCGGAAACCGTGACGGAAGAGCCTGCATTTCCCGTTGAGGCGGTAGGGGTTATCGCGTTGGTGGTCACCGTTCCCGTCGCATTCGTACTATTGGAGGCGGGTTGGGGCTCAGCATTCCCCTGGGCCGGGTTTTGCCCCGCCCCGGAGTTCGACGTGGATTTTTGGCCAGCCAATTGGGCCAAAAGATCCCCAAATGTTTTTCCATTTGGCTGGGAACCCTTAGGAGCAACGGAGCCATTGCTCAAGGCCAATCCGGCCTTGTCGGTTGGGTTGGAGAACATTGAGTTTATAAGTTCACTAATGTTTTTCACTTAATTAACCTTTTTTAAACCGGCGCTGTTTGATTCGCGAAACTGCCCGAAGGCGATGAACTTGTCGCGATTCCCACCAAATCAGAATACATATTATCGATGACCCGAAGCACCTCAAGCAGAGCGTTGTAAGTTATCAAGGATTGCATAGCTTGTTGTTGAATGGTGGCAATAGGCACGCCAGGAGGGGTCGGCCCGCCTGCCGTGGTCGGTCCGGTTGAGACTCCCGCGATATTGGCCTGAGCAGCGTTTAACTGGGCCAAGGAATTCGAGGCTTGGTCAGTTAAAAACTGTTGACCTGCCACATTGGAAGTAATTTTATTTGTTAAAGCTGAGGCCATGCTTCCAAGGGCCACATTTCCGTTCAAACCGGTAAAAGCCGTGAAGTTGCCAATATTGTCGGAAATTTGCATAGGTTGGGGGGTATGATCGAGCAAAGTTAAAGTTTGGGTATTTGAGTTAAAACTAACGGTAATAGCATTGGCCGTGGCCGTTGAAATGGCCGTGGCAATCTGCCCCAGTGACATCGTATTGTTCCAAGCAATCAGGTTCCCATTCGGATAAGGAGGAAAAAGGGTAAAGGAACCGCTGGGGGACGGAACCACTAAGAACGACTGAGAATTGGGACCCGTATTCGTATAAAAAGTACTGGGCACCGTTGAATTCATGGGTTGCGCCGCAGGATCGAATAAATCGCTATAGTCGATTTGGGAATAAATAGGGGCATTTGAATTATTCATCCGTATGGTACTGGTCAGGACATTAACGATATTACTCCAGTTAGAGACCCCGCCTAAAAAATTACCCGTAAGGTTTACGAGATTTATCGGATTATTTGAAAGAAGGAAAAATTGAAATGTGGCGGCGTTATAAACAGCGTCAACATTGGGCGCGGCCGCGTGGATTTTCGCCAGAATGCTATCAATGCTATCAGCCGTGGTATAGGTCACCAGACTCCCATTAACGGTGAAAGAACCGTTAGCCGGGGGATTGGCAAATGTTTGGGTTGAAAGGGCCTTAGTGGGGTCCACATAGGCCCCAGCGATACCCGGTTGGCTTTCCGCGAAGTTATTAGCCAAAAGGTTTTGCATATTCCCAAGGTATTGGGCCACCGTACCATCCAAGGAAGGTGTTCCAGCCGGAATCCCTGGCACAACCGAAGCCGCCACAAGGTTATTGTTCGATACTAGAGCCGCGTTAACGTTGATATCCTGGGCGCCTGTTCCTGTGAAAAAAGCGATGCCGGTTGTAGTCCCATCTCCCGCGTATCCCGCCTCATGCAAGGTATTGGTAACATTCAAAACCGAGGTCGTGATTTGATCCACCTGGGTTTGATAAGCCAAAATAGCGTTTTGCCCTTGAAGTTCCCCTCCAAGATTGCCTCCGGTAATGGATTGGGCCATATTTTCCGGAACAAGGTTCCCGGCGGCGTTAAAGGCGTCATACAAGCCTCCTTCCGGGGACTGGATAGTTACGCCCAACAAATTGGGATAATTCGCATTTTGAACATTAGTCTGAAAAATCGCGGCCCCTGCCGGATTAACCAAAGCCACGGTGCTGGCCCCCAAATAAACACTTACCGTGCCCGCAACCCCAATATTCGTTTGAATGTTAACAAGCCTGGAAAGCCTGTCCAAGGCATAATCCCGAGCGTCCAACAAAGCATTCACGTTTGAGGCGCCTTGGGAATTAAGAAGTTGTTTGTTGGTGGAGGATAATTGTTGAAGGATCTGATTGATGTCCGCGACAGTCCCGTTGATTTGCGCGCCAGTGTTTTGCTGCAAGGTCGCCAACTGGGCATATTGGTCATTTGATAATTGGGCGAAAGCGACTCCCGCGTTTACCACCGAGGCTCGAAGGCCCATATTCAATGGGTTAGAGGATAGAGCCGTCCAAGCTGCAGTAAAAGTATTTAACGCGCCGCCCAAGGTGGTTGTGCCATTAACAATTCCATTTATTTGATTCAGGACTCCAGCGCCTTGGGAATTCGATAATATTTCGTTATAACCAACAATGGAACTTTCGTTTTGAATCTGGGTATCCAAAAATATATTTCGAAGCCTGGTAATGGAATCGGGCAGCGGACCGGTACTGGACGCCATAAGGCCGTTTACGTTGCCGAATATGTTTGGGGCGCTTTCCCCCACGTTCACTCTTTGAAGGCTGTTGACGAGGTATCCATTCGCATCCAGCGATGGATTGGCGAGATTTGACGCAATAACTTCTTGCTCCAATTGTTGGAGTTCTAACCCGCGAGTGACGGTATCCATACTCATAAAACCATTTATCATTTTTTCCCCCTCCGAATCAAATGACCCGATTAACGAATTGCGGTCTGTTTTCTTCTTTCAACGTAGCCTTAGGCACGTAATTTTTCTTTTTCCCGCCATCGTTAATAACTCGCAAAGTGAAATTCGCGAAAGTTAGCGCGTTATTTAATAGTTTGTCATTGCCCCGGCTTATTTCCTCAAGCCTTTTTGCGGATTGAACCAATTCGATAACCGCTTTTTTAAAATCTTCCACCTCATCCACAGGGCATCTTTGGACGGCTTCGTCCAAGCCAAGGTCTTTCACATGAAAATCGATTGCCATTTTTGCCAGCAATTCCTTTCGCTCAGCCACCAACGGGCCCAGAGCGAACACTTCCTTTTCCTCTAAACGGGTATTTTCAGTTAAAGGCTCGACCTTTCCGGCCACCAAAAGATCTTTTTGGATTTGGGCAAGTTCTATTAATATTTGGTAATGAACCATTTCTTTCTTAAGGCACTCGGTTAGGGAACGAAACAAAACGTTCATAATTACCCTTTAAAATTAATAATGTTCGAATCCACCAATTGGGAAGCTAACTTATCCAAATCAACAGCAAGTTTTCCATTTTGGGCCTGTTGCCCCAATTGCTCCACTCGGGCACTTTTCAAATTCGTTGTCTGAACCGAGTCTCTTTGAAGCGATTGCATTACCTCAGCGAAAGAACTAAATGCAACCGACGAGGAAGGCCCTGCTTCACTTTCGGAATTGGTCTTTTTGGTCTTATCGATCCCTAAAGACTGAAGGACGGCCGGAATGTTTTGAAATCCATCTATACGCATAGGAAACTCCTTAGGTTTTCTATAAAACCTAACGCCTATTTGTAAAAATACTTTAGGTAAATCCAAAAGATGGGAGTTCAAGGGCTTTAAGGGCTAAATATTGACAAAAAGCCATAAAATAAGCCCATTTCCATGAGAAAACTTCAAAACCGCACTTATTTAGGGCCTCTTTAACATCCGGTGGGTTATCTGCGTCGATCCTTGAGATATCGAGGATCCGGGGGGCTATCTTTTTGAGAATCTGGTCTTTTTGGGTCTTCTTTTTTGGCGTTTTGCTTAAATTTGTCAATATCCGACTTAATCTCTTCAGAAAGCTTTTGTCGACATTTATCGCAAATTTTTCCCTGGGCTATTGGGATATTGCAACTTTCGCAAAATAAACCAGTGTCCCCCTTAACTAAACGAAGCCTATTTTCCCGGACATACCTGAAGATTTCTTTGATGTCGATTCCAGTTTCTTGGGCGATTTCTTGCGCGGTGGCGGCGGGGCGAGTTGAAAGAAAATGAAATATTTTTAAGTAATTATCGTCTTCTTCTTTAATGCAAGCGGGGCACAAATCCCTTCCACCAGGCACAAGTGAACAAACCTTGCCACAGCGGGAGCAATTCGCCAAATTCATCAAAAGGATTTCTGATGAGGAAGGGTCGCGGCTTTCAATTTTTGATAAACCATTGCGCCAATGCCGATACCGCCAGCCAAGGACAACTTTTCCGACAATTGTTCATCGCGCATTTCTTCAAAAAATTCTAAACCGTGCGAGTTCCCGAAAATCCCGGATTTTTGAACCGAATTGCGCATCTCCTTAAAGAGCATACGCATAAAAATGGCTTCAAAGTTTTTTGAGATTTTTTGGATTTCAGCATCCGAGTGGGTTTGGGGACCCGAAAGAGGGTTAAGGGGCTGAGGCTTTAAGGACATGGGCGTGGAGGATAATGTGTCGGTCCCTATCATCACTTGGCTTGCGGCTTGTGCCCCTAACAAAGGCTGAAGGGCCAAGCCTTGTTGGAGCGATCCCATGGGAAACCCTTTTGTCTCGATTGAAATAGGAAGAGGTAAAAGCGAGGTAGGTTGGATAGGCATACTCATTAATACCCTTCCGAATTAAATGATATCGAGTTCGGCATGCAAGGCGCCTTCTTCCTTAATAGCCTGAAGGATGGAAATTAGATCACGGGGTGTGGCGCCAACCGCGTTAATCGCCTCAACCACATCCATAAGGGTCGCCCCTTCCGGCAAAACAACAAGGTTACCCTTCTTTCCCGAATCATCCACAGAAACAGTGGTTGAATGGGTTAACTCATCATGTCCAAATACAGCATCATGGCTAACCTGGGTTGTCTTCTTAATTACCAAGCGCAAATTCCCATGGGCGATGGCAACCCCATCAATGCGAACATCCTGTCCTAAAACCACCGTTCCAGTTCTCTCGTTCACAACAACCCGGTTGGAAGGAGCGTCAGTACCAACCGCTGTGTCCTCGACAGCCGCGACAAACTCCACGACATTATCCTGATAATTATGGGGAATTTTAACGTCGATCTGGCCACCGTCCACCGCACGAGCTACAGGTTCCCCAAATTGTTGGTTAAGGGCTTGGACGGCCATGGAAGCTTGCCCGAAATCCGGTTTATCCAAAAGAATCGAAATGCTATCGTTATCAACGAATGTGGATGGCACTTCCCTCTCAACTAAAGCACCATTCGGCACGCGACCAGCGGTTGTGTGGCTAACCTGAATTAAGGGAAATTCCCCTGTGTTATCACTAAATCCTCCGACAGCTAACGGGCCTTGTGCCACCGCGTATACTTGGCCATCAGGGCCTTGAAGGGGTGTCATTAACAAAGTTCCGCCTTGAAGACTCCTAGCGTCCCCAATTGATGAAACCGTCACATCAATTTTATCCCCAGATTTCAATAAGGCGGGCAACTGCGCCGTGACCATAACAGCTGCGACGTTTTGGGTTCTAATTTGGGAAGGACTGATCGCGATTCCAAATTGGGATAACATATTCGTGATGCTTTGTAATGTCGAAACTACCCTTTGGGTATCCCCAGTTCTTTGAAGTCCCACAACCAACCCATAACCAATAAGTTGGTTTTCCCTTACACCTTTAACCTTAGCAATTGTTTTAAGGCGGACTTGGACGGCCATGGATGAACTTACAATCAAAAAAAACATGAGTGTTAAATATACGTATTTTTTTCCAAAAATTATTCTCATTACCCGCCCCCTACCTTTTTAGAAAAGTCCAAGCCAACTTAAAACCCTTGTTAAAAGTCCCGGTTTAGAAGTTTCTGAGGCTGGACCAGTTCCAGTGAATTTGATCCTTGCATTCGCCACTCTGGTTGATAATACTGAATTATCGCTCGCGATATCATCTGGGCGGATTTCCCCCGTAACCTCTATGGTCTGTTTCTCGTCATTTACCTCAACGTAGCGAGTCCCCTCTATCAAGTAATTACCGCTTGGTAAGACGGAGATAATCTTCGCCGTCATTTGGCCCGTCACCGTCGAACTTCGACTCGAAGTACCTTGGCCCTGATGGTTAACACCGCCGCCAAGGCCAATGTTTTGATTAATATTATTGTTCAAAAAATTCGTTGAACCCAAGAATCCCGTTCCAGCGCCAACAACAAGACTCCCTGATTTTTGATCCTGGCTGCTGGCGGAGTTTGTGGCATTGTTCGTTTCCTGAATCATAACCGTAATGACATCACCAACTCTTCTGGCGCGTTTTTCAGTGTAAACCGAACTTGTTCCTTCAATGGGATAAAGGGAATCTCCNNTCTCCGCCCCCATCATCAAGCTACGGTCGCTCTTGAAGCACCAAAACCGTTTTTTCGTCCAAAACCTGCCCTCGCAAAAGTTTGTGCGTGGCAGTGTTTTCCACCCTAATGTTATCCCCAGCCTTACCATCCTCGACCGCCCGAACCTGAACCGTTATCTCAATATTGCCCCGCCGGACAACCGCTTGAACGGTCCGACCATGTTTGATCATCGGAGGATCGTAAATATCATTCATCCTTATTACAGACCCCGGAACAAGCGGCACTGATGCCGTTCGTCCAAGAACATTTTCCAATCGACCGATGGAACCTTTGAGAAGGGCCGAGGTCGGTTTTCGGGCCAAGACCACGTTCCCAGCCGTAAACTTATCCCCATTTTCAATTCTTTTAGTTGCCACAACCACCGCATGAAAAACTTGAACGGTCATCCTCAATGGCAAAACTCTCGCCAAATGACCGTCAATTTGCAATTCTGCAGTAAGAAGCACGGTACCCTCATATTTTCCTGAGAGCGGCGGCCTAAAACTAGGAGTAACCTTTCCTGCCGGCAAAAGCAGCTTCTTTTCACTGCCTATTAGCTGAACATCTAAATTATCGGGTGATTCTCCAATTTCCTTTAGGACGAAGGACTTAGCTTCGGGCAAAAGATCTCCAGTTGAAAACTCCTGGCTTTGTGTAAGTACCTCAACAACATCCCCACCTTCAAAAGTAAAATCTTTTAATGAATAGCCTTCCCGCCGAAGGACAATTTTCATGTAACTTTGTGTTAACTTAAGTGTCGTTCCAACCAGGGCGGCACGACCCAAATCCAATCGACGAAGCTTTTCAAGGATCGCCTTGTTTTCCCCCACAACCTCAGCAATTTCCCCCAGATGAACCTGGGGGCCAATTACTGTCGCCTTATCAAGGATTCGGATCAAAACCGCTTGATTTGCGAAAGCTGGCGTCCAACCACTGAGAAAGTAAAATACCACCCCAATCGCAAAGAGCGTTTTCACAAGGCTAGAAATTATTGGTGAAGCGTTGCGGCGGTTTGCATCATTTGATCCGATGCCGTTACGGCCTTTGAATTCATTTCATAAGCACGTTGGGCAACGATCAAATTAACCATTTCAGTTACAACGTCCACATTGGACAATTCCAAGGAACCTTGCCGAACTGACGGGAAGCCAACCGAGCTAGGAATACCTGTAATCGGGTCACCAGAAGCGGCGGTTGTTTGAAAAATGTTATGGCCCAATGCACTAAGTCCACCAGGATTTACAAAACGAGTCAGTTCAAGTTGGCCAACCTGGGCTTGGTCCGTTTGTCCAGCCATAGTCACCATGATTCGCCCATCTTGAGTGATGACAACTTGGGAAGCATCAGCAGGAATCTGAACTGGAGGATCCATGAAGTAACCATCAGCGTTAACCATGTTACCGTTTCCGTCACGTGTAAAGGAGCCATCACGGGTGTAAACCACTTCCCCATCCGGGCGAGTCACCTGGAAAAAGCTGTCATCCCCTTCAATTAAAATATCGAGAGGATTATTGGTGTTAGAGATGCTTCCTTGGGTAAATATTCTTTTTGTGTCAACCGGCTTGACGCCCTCCCCGACTTGAATTCCGATGGGGACGTTGGTTTCGGGCGAGGTTGGGGTTCCAGCGGGTTTCAAATTTAAGTAAAGCAAGTCCTGAAAATCAACCCGTTGTTTTTTAAATCCGTTCGTGCTGACGTTGGCCAGATTATTTGAAATCGTGTCGATATTCAAAGTTTGGGCCTGCATGCCAGTTGCGGCGGTGTAAAGTGACTGCATAAAGCCTCCTCAAGATTCGCATTCCCGGTTAAAAACCCGAGTTTGACGATTTTTCGCCGCCTCAATCATTCGGTGGCGAGAACGGCCTCTGCTTTGCAGTCCGGCCGTTTTCAACAACTAATCAAGCTATCAAGTCAAAGACAATCCGCTAGGCTGCAGTGAACCTATTTGAGTCGCAGCCTCATTCATAATAATGTCATAACTTCTGACAATTCTCGCGTTCAAATCATAAGACCTTGAAACCTCAATCATATTAACCATCTCTTGGATGGAATTAACATTGGACTGTTCCAAAAAACCTTGTTGGACTTGAATATTGTCTGGTGCCATATCAATTTTATTTTTAGGTGTTGCTTGGAAGAGGGAATGCCCCACCTTGTAAAGTTGGTTCTCATCCTGAACCTTAACCACCAATAATTGGTCCAATGCTTTGTCATCTACCGTAATATTCCCTTCCTCGTCGGCCGTTACTTTAGACCCATCAATATAAATTTCCCCATTATGCCCCAAGACCGGCAACCCATCCTGGGTGACCAATCTGCCATTCGAATCAAGGCTAAAACTCCCATCACGGGTCAAAAGAGTCTTGCCCTCAGGCGACAAAATTGAAAAAAAGTAACCGTTTCCGGTCAGGGCGAAATCCAGGGGATTTTTGGTGTCTAATCTCGATCCCTGAGAATAATCAGTGGAAATTTCTTGTGGAACGACCCCGCCACCCATAAAACCAATATTGGGCCGTAGCTCGGCAGTCCCATCCATTACTTTCATCTTTTGGTCATGGAGTCGAGCGATCAAATAAGTAGGAAAGGCAATATCAACTGCCCGATTTTGCTTAAATCCAACGGTGCTTACGTTCGCCAAATTATTAGCGATAACATCTTGGCGGGTGACGGTCGCATCCATTCCAGATGCCGCAATGTAAAGTCCACTAGGCATTTAAAATCTCCTTATCTCGTCGTAGCCGGCTGGGCACTTGTTCCGGTCGACTGCATCACCGCACTATAAGGCAAGGCCACCGCCCCAACTTCCTTCGAGTGGGTACTTTCCGATCCGTCAAGTCCAACAGTGGTAAAGGTAAAGTAATATTTTTGTCCAACTTTTAGTTTTCGCACAAGATAAGTAGGTACGTTTGAAATTGGTTGGGTGTTGACCTTGTCAAAACGACCGCCTGAAACTTCCGACATATATATATTGTATCCTTTGGCATTTATCTTGGAGGGGTCCTGCCAGCTACCCAAACTTGCCTGGCGCGCCACATCAACTACACCCTCGTTCTGAACATCGCTTTGGACAACAACAGGAGCTCCAGGCGCGGCGGTGGTACCCGCCATGATCTCACGGGAATATTGGCTTTCCACGGGAGGGATTGTGTTGGTCACTGAGCTAACCACAAAATAATATCGAGTGTTTTTTTCCAACCCCCGAAGTGAATAATAATTAGCTTTAATGGCTTTTTGGTTAATCTTCACATAACCGCTTCCCGTTGTTTTGCTGAAATAAACGTTATATCCAGCGAGTGAAAGTGACGGAGAGTTATTCCATCGCAAAGTGATAATGTCACCTTCTACATAAGCCGTGACGCCCTCAGGTATGAAGCTTTTCACTTTGCCCAAGAAAGAATCACCAAATCTCCAAGTCGCCGAAATACGGTGGGACGATCCAAGAAACTGAGGATGGCCAATATAGGCGTAGTCAATTCCCCAGGTTTTAGACCGGTAGCTAATGCCAGCCGTAAACTGCCCGTTCTCGGTTACAAACTCACTGTAACCCGTTCTTAAACCCAGTTGATCTTCAAAAAACCAACCTTCAAGGCCTGCATGCAAAAGTGTTCTCTGGTTACCCAAATTGGGATCAGTAAAATCCTCCCATTCACAAGCGGCCACTAAATCATCGGTAAACTCATAGCTGAAACCGCCACGTACATTCAATGGAATCTGGTCTTCATTACCCGCCTGATA
Source organism: candidate division FCPU426 bacterium (assembly GCA_003152075.1). GTDB lineage: Bacteria > Oederibacteriota > Muellerivitia > Muellerivitales > Muellerivitaceae > PALSA-1180. The sequence continues at coordinate 63,565 of PLZG01000034.1, read as the reverse complement.
ACGTATTTTGGTATCCAAATCCTCAGCGGATAAGCCAAGATTCAATTGTTTTCCATAACGGGGATTTAAAATAGGCAGGTGGTATAAAAAACCCATATCCAAGCCTATTCCACTGGCTTGTTGGCCGGGCTGGGTGGCAGAATCCACTGTAAACAGCTTGATATTCAAGCCAAAAGAAATGGATTTATCAATGGCAAGAGGCGCCGCAAATGTTCCAAAATAAATACGTTCGTTTTCTGAACCATCAGTAAAAAATAATTGTTGGGTGGCAATGGCCCAAGCCATTTGATCGCCAAATGGCTGTACATAAGCCAAATCAAATAAATCTTCTTTCCCATTGAGAAGAACGGCACCCATTCCAGAAACTTCTGGGCGGAGCACTTGTACAAGTCCTGCAGGATTATAAAATATGGCATCACCCGAATCGGCTACCGTAGCGAAAGCGCCTCCCATACCTAAAGGTCTTGCCCCGATACCAGAAATACCACCCTTGTCAAAAGCGGCATATCCATTCGTGACAATTAATAAGGACGAGATAAAAAGAACAGCCGCTAGAAGCCTAGTAACCATTCGGTCCTACCTTTTCACCGTTGATATGAATATCAGATAATTGCAATAGCTGAGTTTGACTGATTTTCCCCGATGCGTAATTTGCGGCGGCTGGCGTAGGCGTCACCAGGGTAAGCTCATTTTTGCCATAATATACACGAGTTGTGATCTCTTTTAAACCAGTTCCGATCGAATTTACGCTGGTTTTAATAACTTCTATGGCTTCCTGGTAAAGATAAGGCACAAACGTGAGATTTGACCGGTAACTAACCATTAGAACCGGGTCCCCATTTCCGTTTTTATCAAAATGGGTGTTTAAAACTTGATCTTTAGCAACGTTATTAAACCCTATGGCAGGTATCCCCCCGGCCTCGGGGGTCATTGTATTTCCGCTGGCATCCACGGGTGTTTGGGACGCATTTGCCGTAGTTGGAGTTGCTTCGGCAGTACCCAGCAATTGCCTAAGACTTTGTTGGGCCAAAGAAGTCAATTGCTGACGTTCTTGGGCCAATAAAGCAGCTTGTTGCTGGCGGATGGCTAACAGTTTACTGGGATCCTTAGCAGCCTCCGGAGAGGGTGACGCTAGTATTTCAACCGTTTGCACTGGGGTGGATCCAACATGATCCAATTGATCTTGAACTTGGAATGCCCAAGTATAAACACCCGGCGGCAGGGGTTCGTATTGATCATTTTCTCCCGACCAAACAATTTTAGTCGCGGGTGAGCCCCTGCCCCTTAATCCCCTTACAAGGTGGTTAGACTGGTCATAAATAAGGACACTCCATCGATTTAGGGCGATGTCTTCGGTGGTATCAAGATAAAAAGTCGCTTTTTCCCCTTGTGAAGGCGTGAAAGCAGCCGGGCGGACAAAAGCCTTCACTTTGGGCGGAGGAATTTCCTCTCCACCACCAAAACGGTAAGAAAGCCCTATTTGGAAAGGCTCAAAATTAATACCACCGGTATTGTAGTTTCCTATAGCCGACCCCGCCGTCACTGACGCGGAAGGACTTACGGGTTGTATGTAAGCCGCGTCAACCTCAAAATCTCCATTCAAAGCTCGAACACTCATGCCCAAATGAACATACCCGGGAGTGCTTAAAAAAGAGGAATAACCCGTTCTAAGACCCAAAACATCCCTGAAAAGCCAGAACTCAGTCCCAAATCGAATGGTTTGATTCTGACCAGCCCCAAACCGGGGATCGGAAATTTGATCAAAATCGAAAGAAGTAATATTCCTGACTTTGAAAAGAAAGTTATTTTTATAGGCTAAACCCAATGTAATTTGAGGGGGCACAGGAACTTCAAATCCAGGCCCATCTGTATAAGTTAGGTTATAAGTTCCAATACCGGCGGTCAGGGAGACCCCGTTGGAATATTGGACAAGCGTTACCAAATCGTTCAAAGCCAACCCCACCCGGAACTCCTCCGAATATTTAGTTATGGGAATGCGATATAAGAGCCCAACATCCACGCCAAAACCAACAACCCGCACTGGATTTGATAATTGTCGGCCAACCACGCTGGCAGGGTCTCCAAAATAGCGGATGTAGTAAGGGTCGTTTGATAATCTTTTCACATTTACCCCAAGGGAGAAATTTTTCACAGCCGAAAACCGGGCCGCGTAGGACAAGACCAATTCGTCTTGCTGGAAACTTGGGTTTTGGAGGTAACTTCCCTCAGCCCGATCACTTGAGCTTATGGTTGGGTTCCCCGCGTAAAAATCCATCTGGGGATGAAATGGCCTAAAAAAGGAAATGCCAAGAGTGTTATCTTGCGCGATCGGCATCATAAATTGCAAAGAGGCGATCCAGGGAAAACCAAAGGCCGGATGGCCATTTACATTATCCGTAAAGTATACTGGCGCGCTGGAAACAGAAAGCTCAAATGCCGGAAGTTGGGCTAAACCCGCAACGTTCCAATAAGCCGCTGAAGAATCGTCAGCCACGGCGGTGAAGGCTCCTCCCATTCCCATCGCCCGGGGGCCAATCCCGAAAATTTCGGGTCGACCGAAAATCGGGGTTTGTTGGGAAAATGCCATAGTCGAGGTCAAAGCCAAGGTTATAACCCCAAGCGTTATGCCCCTAAATAATATTTTTTTCCGATTTAAAGCTGAAAAACTCAAAAGGAGTAAAAGTAATTTTCTCAATTTTCCATTCACCCTTCTCGCGCCTTCGGCGCGATCGAATCCATCAAAATTTCTTTTTTACCCCAGCCTCAGCTTTATAAACCGCCACAAGAATTTCCGCGACCACCTGGTAAAGCTCGCCAGGAATTAGCTGGTTCAAATTTAAATTATCCAGCATTTCCACAAGTAATTTATTTTCAACTATCGGTATTCCGTTCTCCCTTGCCATCGCGATCAATTTTTCAGCGACACCACCCCTGCCCTTTGCGACCACCTCAGGGGCCGACATGGACGCCCTATCATATTTAATGGCTACCGCCGTTTTACGCAAACTCCGCTTTTTCGAACCTCTTGGCAAGGGACTCAAGTTATTAGCCCCTCACATTTAATCGAAAGCCCGGCGGAACTTTAAAGCGTTGATTTAAATAAACTGTTGGGGTGGACAATACAAAGCCCCGGTTTCTTAGTCCCTTTTCAACCTCCAAAGTCAACATCCTCAATTTTTCAGGTAGTTTTTGCGCCCCGGGAGCAAAAACCTGAATTGAAACTTGACGACCTTTCATATGGATGCTCCATTGGATTTCACCGAGCTCTATTGTTTTTACCGTAAAAACAAAATAAATAGCCGGAATAAACTTATCCAATGCGCTTCTAGATTGCCGCTCAATAAAAACCTGAAGTCGCGCGTTTGCTCCCTTACCTCCAAAGGCCAAGGGCAACAATGCCGACATTTGAAATCCGCTTTCCTCCCGAGGAGCTAATCTTTCAGCACCAGGAAGCCCTTCAGGACCCTTTAATCGATTAAGACTAAATTGAACCTGAACCCTACTACCTAACTTGAGGCCTTCCGACCCATGGACCCTAACTTTAACCCCATCCGCGAAAGAAACAATGAACCTGCCGGGTTCAATTACTTTTTCAACCACACCAACTTTTATACTTCCGATCAACAATAAAGCTTTTGCTTTATTGCCCCCTAAAGAGGCCGAAGGAACATTCACCTCTATCGGAAAAACATATTCCATCCTAGCCATTCCTTCAAGTTATCAACAAAACGTGGTAAACAAGAACTAAAACTCATCAATCGCAGCAAAAATTCACCCACCCGCCAAAATTAATTCGGGGTTGTAAACCTGTTATCGCGTAGATTTAATATCAACTGCACTTCCGCTCGGCTCAATTGAGTTTTTTGAACAATATCGTTCACGTCCATGTCCAAGTCCGCCAAACGATATATCTCTCGAACAAGACCAGAAGAAAAACCGACCGCCGAGCCAAAGCCATGGAGCCTCTTTTTCTTCTTAATGTCTAACGTTTTTTCATTCTCCAAATTTGGCGCTGTCGACGCACTTGGAGTTGACCTCAAAAAGGGTTCTTCGATCAAAGACAACGCCTTTGGAGATACTTTTTTCGAGGTTCGAATAACTTTTACTTTTTCCTCCAGCCGGGTCTTTTCGCTACCCACCTCTTCCGCCAAGGCCATTGTTTTGTTTAAATCTTTTTGAAGGGTCGAAAGTATTTTTTTGAAGGCCTCTGTTTTCGTTTCGGCTTCCATAACTTGTTCTTGAATATTATCGGAAACTTCCTTTCCCAATTGTTTAAGCGTCAGTAATAACTCTTGCAAATTTTCCTTTATTTCTTGAACCTGATAGTTATTAAGGATGTCTGATTCTTCTTTTTTCTTTCGGGAATGGTTAACGGAGAAATGAAATAAAAACAAAACGCCAAATAATAGGACGGCGTCAAAGAGAACCTGTAAAATTAAAAAAAAGTCCATGTCTTCCCTTAATTTCGTTGAATTTTTCCGTCTATGCCATTTCCCCAGAGAGCCCGATCCACACCGACTAACCTCGCCTGGAAACAATTGAAAATTTCCCCGCCAAATCCCCTCATTACGAAAGGTCTAATTTCCCTTAAAGGGTCCAACCTTCACTTCCCCGTCAGACTCTGTCAAGGTGCAGTATTTTAATTCTTCCGAAATCTGACGTGAGGCTTTGTTGATAGTGATTTTTACCCCAGTGTGAATAATTCCCATGCACATGACCTTCGCATGACGGCGGCGTTCTTCCGAGCTTTCCGCCTCCTTCTTTTCCAAGTCTTGTTTTTTCTCAGCCATCGTTTTACTGTCGGCCATAAGTTTAAACTGGGCCCTCGTTAACTTCGTCAACAATTCTTTTTTATCCGGCGGAAGAGTTCCGCCCATTTTCGTGGAAAGATCTTTTAAAAATTGGATTCCTTTTTTCGTCTTATCCAAATTCTCTAAAGCGGCTTTTAATTCGACTTCCATTTTTTGAAGTTCGTCACGTAACCCGACGGCCTCCCCCACAATAACTTCCGTAGGTGTGGCGAAATTGGATCCCATTGACGCCGCATTGACTTCACGACCCGCGATGACTTGCCCCCCTACAATAACCCCTTTTTTACCGGCCACGGTCACTTTGTTTCCCACGGTGACCTTGCTGTGCATGATGGCTTGGGCCGTAGTCAAACTCCCACCCACATCAACCGTTGCGTTGCGGATGTATTTAATGGTAGCGTCGCCAGGACAAGTAATTTTTGCTTTGTCATTTCCACTAACACCCCCACCGATAGTTAACTTTCCATTACATTTTAATTCCGCGCCTTCCACAACCCCGTTGACAATCAGATCTTCGCCCGCAGTTACTTTAAAACCTTCCTTAACATCACCCCGGACAACGACAGTCCCTATGAAATCAATATTGCCGGTGGAAAGGTTAACATCGCCCGGAACTTCAAAAAGGGCTAAAACCGAAATCTTATTGTCCTTGACGATTACCTGGCCATCCGTATCTGCGATGAATTCATCTTTATTATCGGGTGAAACCACCACGCCCTTGCTAGCGAACACTTCGATGTCTTTTCCATCCTTCGCTTCAATCGCTTTGCCAGTCACCGTCATACCTTGCATGCCCTTAGTAGGTGGAATCTTTCGGGCCAAAACCGTACCCTTGGTGATGTTATCGATTTTGTGGGCTGCCTTATAATCGATGCGTCCTTCCTCATCTTCCACCAAGGCGGCCGCTTCAGGGGCCTCCTCTTCGGTTTTCTTGTACAAGTACTCCACCCGGGCATCCTCGCCATTTGTCATGGGAGTCCCAAAGGCCAGATCGATTTCAATAGGTTCATTGATATTTTTCGTTGAGGCAAATTGGGATAATTTTGCCGAAAGCTCGGCCATTCTCGCTTCATCGACCCCATAAATCACGTTTCGACGTTTAAGAGTATTGCGCACGTCATCAATCGTGGAGAAGCGGTCGGTTTCACTTTGCGGAGGAACGATTGTCACCTTGCCGAGCATTTCATCTTCGCTAATTTCAACGAAAACTTGTTCCTGAGCGCCTTCCGTTTTAGGACCTATAGACCCTGCCATGTTTCCTCCTTTCATCAACTAACTCTTGCAGTCGAAAAACAGCCATATGGTGAATCTGGCAAATCCTGGACTCACTTACCTTTAAGACCTTGCCAATCTCCTTAAACGTCAATGTCTCGACATAATAAAGATGAAGAACCTTTTGTTCCGAATCCCCTAATTTTTTTAAAGCTTCAGTAACCCGCTCAATTTTCTCTTGTTTCTCAACTTTATCAAGCGGATTCTCGGCTTTTGAATCCGCCAAAATGTCCGCCCAAGAGCCCCCGTCACCAACTTCCGAGATTTCCGCATCTAACGAGAGAAGGTTTAACATGTTAATCTCGGCAATCCAATCATACAGTTCACTTAAAGGCACGCCCAAAGCCTTCGCGGTTTCTTCCTCCCGAGGGGCCCTGCCCAACCGGGCTTCTAGTTTTCTTTCCGCTTCCTGAATTGCCCTGGCTTGTTTTCGAAGATTTCGCCTTGCGAAATCCAGGTTTCTTAGTTCGTCAACCATTTGGCCACGAATTCTGTAACGAGCATAAGCCTCAAATGCCCTGCCAGGATCGTTCCGCTTTTCTTTTGGCGGTGTAAAATGATCCAAAGCCTGTAACAGTCCAATGACCCCTGAAGAACCAATATCCTCTTTCTTCTCCCAATAAGCTCTTAAGGGCAGCCGAGCAAGCAATCTCCGCGCCTCAGCTTCCACTAAAAAAAAATAAGCCTTGGCCAACTCATCCCGCGAGGCAAAATCTTTCTTCTTTTTTAAAAAACGTCCCCAAAGCGCGTTTAAATTTTCCCCTGACATCATCCCCAACTATGACTGATTGTCCGGTGTCAGCTCCGGAAAGACAAAATCGACCGACTTACCTTTTCCATCTTCCGATTCCACGGGAGAGAATGGCTGTGGTTCATCAGCCGCTAAGTTTTCCACGGGAGCTGCCGGAGCAGGCAATCCGCCAATAATCAACGAGGAAGGAATGAGGTTCTCAAGATAGGTAATTGCCAACCACATCAAGAGAAGGCCAAAGAAAAAACCTAAAAGGCTCGCGATCAAAAAAGCGAGAACCAAGCTGTCCATTTCCATTCCCTCATAGGCTCCCACTAAGGAAGCGATAAGAAAACCTAACACCGATCCCGCAGACCCGCCCACCATGAGCATTTGAAATGAACCATAAGCTTTTTCTCTCGTGATTTCGTAATACAGCCTGTCTTTTTCTTTTTTCGCCATCTCTCGCTCCCGCTATTTTTTTTCTTTGCGAACTTCTTTTTTTTGATACTTGAAAATAAATTTCATAATCATGTCCACAAAAAGCCTTTTCATTCTTTTTTCATCTCAACCATGGTTTTTCGCGCCAAAAATCTGTGTTACCTTTTTGAAAAAGTTAATTAGATTTCCTTCACCGCGCTGAGATTTCCCTGACAAAATCATTCCCGCGAGTCGAGTCAAACTAATAGCTGCGGGGCAGGAAGGCGCGGCCAAAAGTACCGGTTTTTGTTCTCGAACAGCCTTTATCATGGCCGGGTCTCTGGGAACAAAACCTAGGTAGTCCACCTCCAAGTTCAAAAAACGTTTCGAAAGAATGACAAGTTTTTTACCTGCCTCATCCGCTTCAATTTGGTTCCCGGCCATATTAACCACAACGCTAATGACAGGATTATGTTTTTCTCGGTATAAAACTTTAATCATTCCATAAGCATCCATAAGGGCGGTGGGTTCCGGGGTGGTCACGATTACCACTTCCTCGGCCGCAAGAGCAAATGCCAAAACATTACGGTGTAAACCGGCCCCCGTATCAATGAGGATTAGATCCGACTGGTGCTGAAGTTCCAAAAGGGCTTCTAAAAATTTTCCACGTTGAGTCTCATTTAAATCAGCAAGTTCCTGGACACCGCCAGACCCCGATGCCACCACTCGAATACCGCCCGGGCCTTCCAAGACGATTTCGGAAAGTGTTTTTTGTCCGTTCAACACATTCAGGAGGGTGTGTTGGGGCATCATTCCCAACATGACGTCAACGTTGGCCAAACCCATATCCGCATCAAACAAAAGGACGTTTTTGCCTTTAGCTGCCAAAGCCAAAGCGAAATTAACCGATAAATTGGTTTTTCCGACGCCCCCTTTACCACTCGTCACCGTGATAATCCGGCAATGGGAAGGGATAGGCACAGACTTCTCCAAAACGACAGGAGAATTAAGACGGCCCACTAATTGTCGAAGTCTTTCTGCTTGGTCCTGCAAGAATCCCCCTAACTTAATAAGGCTTTGGTAATTCTTTCCGATAATGATTGAACATCAGGAATCTCAAGATCATCAGGCACATTTTGTCCGGTTGCGTAATAGGACAAGGGAATTTGAAAATTATTCATCAAATTCACGAAAGCCCCGTAATACCTCGTTTCATCCAATTTGGTGAAAATCATCCGGTTGATTGGCACCGCAGCGCCAAACCTTTCGATGATCCGAATCATGTCGAAATACTTTGTCGTGGCGGATAAAACCAAATGGATCTCATCTGCCTGGCTACGGGCGATGAATTGCTTAAGCTCATCCAACTGCTCATCGCTGGATGGACTGCGTCCAGCTGTATCGAGTAAAATCAAATCCATGTTTTTAAACTTTGACAGGATATTACCGATCTCGGCGGAAGAATCAGCCACTTCGACGGGGATTCCCATAATGCGGCCATAGGTCTTTAATTGTTCAGTGGCGGCAATACGATATGTATCCGCGGTCACCATTGCCACTTTCTTTCTTTCGATCAAACTAAACCGCGCCGCCAATTTGGCCAAAGTCGTGGTTTTCCCAACTCCCGTAGGTCCAACAAAGGCTATTACTTTTTGAAAATTGGATGCGGGAGTCGCAACCGCAACCTTGACCGCCCCTGCCACGAAACGGTTGAGCCAACTGTTTACTTCACCAGGAATTTCGGGATCAATTTTTTCCGCGATCATTCCTTTTATAATTTTTTGCACAAGGAAATCTTCAAGTTCTTGCCTAATTAATTTTTTTTTGATCTTAGCGAACCCTTCCGACAAAAGCGCATTAGTGTCCGTGTGGCTAATTTCCCTCAACACGCTGGAAACGCTTGAGGTTTTCATTTCGTTCAATTCCCTCTGCAACGCTTTTACTTTTACCCGAGCAGGGTCCATCGATCCCATGTTAGGGGGCGCCAAGGATAATAGAGGTGCCTGGGGAATTTTTGTCACGGGCACTTCTGTTCGCTCCACGATAGGGGAAGCTACCATTGTAGAGCCTTTGCGTTTCGAAACATCGTCCAAAAGGTTTAAATCGACCCCGGCGGTGATTTCGGCCATAGGTTTTCCAAAAAGACCCATCATCCCACCCTTACGGAACGTTTTGGTGTATAGGATCACAGCCTCCGGCCCCAAATCTTTTTTCACCTTCATCAGGGCTTCTTGAATAGTAGGAGCTTCATACCGTTTAATTCTCATTCGCCAGCCTCAATTATCCCCACCGATTGAATTTCGGTCCGGGGCAAAAGTTCGCTGAATGAGAGCACGGCCAAATGAGGTATAAACCGTTCAATTAATTTTTTAAAATAGGGTCTAACATTAGGTGAGCAAAGAACCAAGGGCTGCCGATTTGTTCCCGCCATTTTTTCAATCCCAGCCGAAAGGCTTCGAAACATTTGTTGGAGAAGACGGGGTTCCATCGCTGTAACGTTTCCACTTTCTGCGGCCTGGACTGAATCCATGATCTTTTTTTCAAATTTAGGGTCAAGGGTCAAAGCGTAAACTTTGCCATCCGGGGCTTGGTGAAGCTTTGTTATCGATCGGGCTAAAGCCTTACGTGCGTATTCGGTTAACAATTGGGTATCTTTAGTCTCGCGCACATGGTCGGCCACGGCTTCCAATATGGATTCCAAATCCCGGATGGGAATATGCTCTTTTAATAGGTTTTGAAGGACTTTTTGAAGGTCACCGATTGAAATATGACCGGGGACCAATTCATCCACCACGGCTGGAGATTCCCTTTTGACCCCGTCCAAAAGCCTTGAAACACTTTGCCGAGTCAGGAACTCGTGTGCATGGTTTCGAATAATTTCAGTTAGATGTGTGGCAATCACGGTAGAGGCGTCCACCACAGAATAACCCGCTTGTTCGGCCAGCGCCTTTTCCTCATCCGTTATCCAATAAGCTGTTAAATTGAAAGTAGGTTCCTTGGTTTCAATCCCCTGTATTTTCGGCATTTCCCCACCCGTTGCCATTGCCAATAAGTGCCCCGGCATGATTTTCCACCGAGAGACCTCAACGCCTTTAATTTTGATAATATATTCCGCCGGTTGCAATTGCATGTTATCCCTGATACGAATGGGGGGAACAACCAATCCCAAGTCAGTTGCCATTTGGCGCCTAATGCCCGTAATGCGCTCAAGCAAATCCCCGCCCTGGGCCTCATCCACTAAAGGAATAAGGCTATAACCGATTTCAACTTCCAAATGGTCAACTTGAAGAAGGGAAGAAACATTTTCGGGTTCTTTTTTCCTCTCGGAAACGGCTTGGCCTTTGGCATCTTCCACGGCTTTCATTTCTTGCTGCATAGTCCGCCGCAAGTAATAAGCAAAACCCCCGGTTAATAATGAAACAGCCATGAAAGCTACATGAGGCATGTTCGGGATCAAGGCAAAGACAAATAAAACAACCGCAGCCACCCATAGGGCTCGGGGTTGAGCAATGATTTGTTTGACAAGGTCAGTACCCAAATTGCTATCAGAGGCAGCCCTAGTTACCACGATACCTGTAGCCGTTGACAATAAAAGGGCTGGGATTTGGGTCGCCAATCCATCCCCGATAGTCAGTAAGGTATAACGTTGAAGAACCTCAGCCCAACTCATATTTCCGTTGATAAAACCCACCGCAAAACCACCTAAAACGTTAATAATAACAATGATTATAGCCGCGATAGCATCCCCTCGAACGAATTTACTAGCTCCGTCCATTGCACCATAAAAATCCGCTTCCCTTTCAACTTCCTTACGCCGTTTACGAGCCTGGTCATCGGTTATAAGTCCCGAATTGAGATCCGCGTCAATTGCCATTTGCTTTCCAGGCATGGCGTCCAAGGTAAATCGAGCCGCAACTTCCGCGACACGTTGGGCACCGTTAGTAATGACGACAAATTGGATGATGACAAGAATTAAGAAGACTACGAAACCAACCCAATAGCTTCCACCCACAACGACCGTGCCGATGGCTTCAATAACTTTTCCCGCCGCAGCCGAACCCTCGTTTCCTTTGAGCAAAATTAAGCGGGTCGCGGAAACGTTTAAGGCCAGCCTGAAAAGTGTAGAAATGAGAAGTAATGTTGGAAAGATGGAAAATTGAAGTGGTTCGAGGGTATACATGGTGACCAAGACCACCACCAAAGCCATGGTAATGTTTAGGGAAATTAGGATATCCAACATGATTGGGGGCAAGGGAATAAACAGCATAAAAATGATCATGACTAAAGCGAAAGCCATGAATAAGTCGCTGTTTTTTTGAATCGTATTAATGGTTGTTGCTTCAGCCATTATGATCGGACCTTTCCTTTAGGCTTGTCAGAGCGGATGAATATTGTATCAGGATGCTTACAAAGTCCCCCAACACTAAATTAGCGGAATCAACCTTTAAAACCCCTTTATTTCCAACCATCATAAAACCTTTGGCATAATCCATTTTTTGGTTTCAGCATGTTTATTTTGGGTCAACCGGAAACGGCCGGGACCCCCATTCCTTTTTTATTCATCCGGTAAACAAAGGCCAATATCTCAGCTACCGCCTCAAACAAGTCGGCGGAAATAGGCGCCCCCACTGGACATTGCTTCAGAAGCGCTCGGGCCAAAGGGGGATTTTGAACAATAGGGACGTTGTGTTTCTTCGCCATTTCCTTAATTCGCTCGGCGATAACCCTTTCCCCCTTTGCCAGTACAATAGGCGCTTTCATACCCTCTTTGTATTCCAAGGCAACGGCAACGTGAGTTGGGTTGGTTATAACCACATCAGCCTTTGGGATTGCCTCAAACATCCGCCTTCGGGCCATTTCCCTTTGGATCTGTCGGATACGGGCCTTGATCATTGGGTCCCCTTCGGACTGGCGATACTCATCCCGAACTTCCTGTTTAGTCATTTTTAAATTTTCCTCGTATTCCCACCGTTGGTAAAAATAATCAAGTATTGCCAAAACAAAAAGGGCAAAAATAGCCCGATCTAAAATATCCCTGGTTAATTTTCCCACATACTTCAAAGCTTCTGTACTCTGCATATCCATTGTGGGCACCAAATTGGGCAAAGCAGTTTTTATGCCTTGATAAACAATCCAACCGATGAGAGTAAGTTTTAAAAGAGACTTTAGGAATTCCACCCCGGAACGCCTGGAGAAAAGTTTTGAAAAACCGGACATCGGATTAACGTTACTGAATTTGGGAATCAAAGGTTTTAAGCTGAAAAGGACTCCCACTTGAAGATAATTCGACATTAGCCCCACAGCCAAGATCGCTGCGAGGACAGGCGCGATGATTTTGAAAACATTCCACATATAAAACAATCCGAACGAATACACCGTTTCCATGCCTAAGGGAACATTCATGTTTCGGTAGGAAAAAACCGCCAATTGATTCATCGAGTCGACCATATAAGGTCCCGCATAACGAAAGGTCAATAATGCCGTCAGGAGAATAATTGCGGAATTAATTTCAATGGACCTGACAACCTGGCCTTTTTCGCGAGCTTCTTCCCGGCGTTTTGGCGTTGCGTTTTCTGTTTTTCCTGGATCCGCCACTTTTACCTCTATCTAAAATCGGATTACTAGCTCTAATAAAATTTAAAACTAAAATTTTCCTCTTTAGCGCATGGCATCAATTAAAACAGCCACATCTCTTCCTATCCCTTTAAACAATCCTTGTAATATGAACACAAAAAAACTCATCGAGATGGCCGTAACAAGAAATCCAACCGCCAAGCTTAAGGGCATCCCAACAATAAAAACGTTCATTTGAGGCACGGTCCGGGCAATAACACCCAAGGCCATATTAGTAATAAAAAGAGCCCCAATAACTGGAGCACCGACGCGAAAAGCGATAAAAAACACTTGAGTAAAAAGGCCCATCATCTTGGTCCCAAGGGCCACCGAAAAATGGGCATGACCCAAGGGAATAACCGTGAAACTTTCCGCAACGGCCCTGAGTAAAAGATGGTGGCCATTCACTGCCATAAATACCAACGTGGCGATTAAATAATAATATTGGCCCATGACTGAAATTTGGTTGTTCGTAACTGGATCAATTATGTTAACCATTCCCAAACCCATTTGAATGTCCACGATCTGACCCGCCAATTGAATGCCAGTAAAAATAAGGGTGGCACCGAGTCCAATCGAAAAACCGATAAGCATTTCGCGTACAACAGCCATCGCCAAAGGCAAGCCAGAGGCTGGAAGATCAACAGTTTTGAATTCCACTACCGGAAACAAAAGAAACGCGATAAAAAGAATCCAAGACGCCTTGACCATCACCGGAATGTTACGACTCGCGAAAACTGGAGCGGTTAAAAAAATACCCGCCATCCTCATGAGTACAAGAACAAAGGCCACCACATCTTTCGGGTCAAATTGAAAGGGATTCGGGGGCATTTCATCCTCACTTCAAGTAACTGGGAAGGTTAATCCATAAATTCGAGGTGAAGTTCAAAAGGATCAACATCATCCATTTCCCGAAAATAAGAATGGCAAAGAAAATAGCGATAATTTTCGGGATAAAGGTAAGTGTCATTTCCTGGATTTGTGTTACCGCTTGAAAAATAGACACCGCCACGCCGACTGCCAAACCAAGACCCAAAATGGGGGCCGAAATAAGAAGGGTGATCCACAAAGCCCGATTGGCCAAGTCCGCGATAAATTCAACTGTCATGTTTCACTCCTAGATTCACTCTCGACTAAAAACTTAAGGCTATTGAGCGGACGATAAGATTCCAGCCGTCGACCATGATGAAAAGAAGAATCTTGAACGGAAGGGAAATTAAAACTGGAGGAAGCATCAGCATTCCCATGGACATCAAAACGGAAGCCACCACCATGTCAATAATGAGAAAGGGAATGAAAATAATGAATCCCATCTCAAAGGACTTTTTAAGTTCTCCGATGACGAAAGCGGGTATTAAAACCCAAGTGGAAATGTCCGCGGTGGTACGGGGCCGGCTTGATTTTGAAAGCGCCACAAAAAGCGCCAGGTCTTTTTCGCGGGTTTGTTTGAACATAAACTGCCGCATCGGATCCTCGGCTTTTTTGAAAGCTTCCGCCGTAGTCAACTTTCCGGCTAAATAGGGACCAAGGGCTTCCTTGTCCACGCGTTCAAAAGTTGGTTGCATGATAAAAAAAGTGAGAAACAGGGATAAACCGATCAAAACCTGGTTCGGGGGAACTTGTTGCGAACCCAACCCCTGCCTTAAAAAAGCCAGGACAATTACGATACGGGTAAAAGCCGTCATCATTATGAGAATAGCCGGAGCCAAGGACAAAATTGTCAGAACGAGTAAAATTTGGATACTCATGGCAACGTCTTGTGGAGTCTTTGCCTGGTCAACTCCTATTTTGATGGAGGGAAAAGGTATATCGGCGGCCCTGGACTCTAAAGCCGTTGCGAGGAGTAAGGCCATGAAAAAGCCGATGAATATTAAAGTTTTATGTTTCATGCGTCTTTGTCCTTCGGGTTATCGGGGTTTTTCTTTTTGGATATTTTTTTTAGTTTTTCCACATAACCACCCACCAAATCCCTGCTCTCAAGGATAATTTTTTGTGTCTCAGCCTCTTGTTGAACCACCTCATGCTTTTGAATAATTCGATTAAATATCTTGGGAAACCCTTGTTGCGTGGCCTGTCTCAATGCCTCAACTTCCTCAGGCTGGGAAATCACATCCAGGAAATTCACCTCTTCTTTTCCAACACCTACCACTAAAAGACGCTTGCCAATTTCAATAAGTTGAATGGATTTTTGAGGCCCTAAATAAGTGGCGCTTAAAATTTTTATCGGCTTTCCCGGCTCCGATAAATTGTTCCACCCCTGTTTTTCCCAAACCAGCTTTACCCCCCAGATGGTGATCACGATGAGACCGACGATAATGGCCAACGCGAAAAATACTCGCAAGAGGGTCGAGAACAGACCTGGAGAGGGGTTGGGTGTTTCCTCGGGTAATGCTAAAGGAGGCATATTTTTATCAGTTGGGGTGCTCTGGCTTTTTTCAAAAAGAGCGCTATTGGAGTCAAGACCTATTGCCTTCGAGACAAAAAACGGCTGAAAATACCAAACCCCTAGAATCAAAACCAAAACAAATGGTAGTTTCCAGGGGCGCATGGATAAGGCAAAGGTCGTGGGCATGGATTTTTGCCGGCCAAAACCCTCTTTAGGCCTGGACCGCGTGTAACCGTTCCTCGGGATTAATTATTTCAGTGATCCTGACGCCAAAATTTTCGTCAATGACGACCACTTCACCCTTGGCGATTAATTTTTCATTTACCAAGATATCGACCGGTTCACCGGCTAATTTGTCCAATTCGACCACCGACCCTGGGGCCAAAGCAAGTATCTCTTTCACCAGTTTAGTGGTGCGACCAAGCTCAACCGTGAGCTTCAAGGGGACATCCAACAATAAGCCAATGTTTCCCCCTGTAGGCCGAGTCGAACCCGAAAATTCATTTTCAAATTGTTGCACAGAAGCACCTCCCGCTCGCGATTGGGTGTTTGCAGCAGAAACACCGGATTGAACATTACCTGCGGCCCCACTGGCCGCAGATTTCCCCCCGCCGGATGAAAGCCTTGAAGCCACCGGTTCGGGAAGACAAAACAAAATTTCTCCAGATAAAAGATCCTGGGCAAACATACTAAAATTAAAAACCGTTAAAACCTTGCCCAACTGGGCCAAGCGATTACCCGCAGCGGCGGGATCCTGCGACATTGTTTCTTTCACTTCCCAAAGGGCTTTGGAACCCGCCGTTTTTTTCGCTTCCCGGGTAAGAACCTCAGCCATTTGGTGGACCACTTCCCCAAAAGCCGAAAGGTGAAGTTCAGTCATACTTTCGGGAGCGCTTAACCCGTCTTGGCCGATCAAAAGATCCGCGATGATGGACGCGTCCTTTTCCTTAGTCATCAAATAAGCCATTCCATCCACACCACCCGAGCCCTTCAAAGTCGCGCACAAGTAAGGTGCCCCCAAAGTTGAAGCCAATGATCCCGGATCGGTTTCGGAAACCTGAGACAAGCTTACGGCCACGTCCTTCCCTATTAGGGAACTCAAGGTCTCAGCCAGACCCTTTGCGGCCTCTTGCCCTAAATTTTCCAACATTGTCATATCTGCCATGGAACCCTTTAATAACTAAGTTTTATCGTTCGGAGAACAAACTTTTGTGACCTGAAGCGCTTTTTTCTTGGAGGAAACTCCAGGACGACCTTTGAGTTTAACCAAATTTTCAATCAATACATCGATCTCGTTATGAGGGCTGGTATCTAAACGAATCACGTCACCAGCTTTGAGGCGCAACATTTCCTGAACCGTGATTTTAGCGGCGCCCGTTCTTACAACAATGGGAACATAAGTTTCCTTCATAACTTTCGTCAAACTCTCCACTGTTTCCGCCGTTGACTCTTTCTTGCCGACAGTGAACCACTTCTGGGCGGACAAGTCCCCGATGATCGGTTCAAGGACAACATAAGGGATACACATGGACATCTTACCGGTCACTTCATTGACCTTGACCTCAAATTCAATGACCGCCGTGATTTCGCTGGGGGCGACAACCTGAACGAACTGGGCCGTCGTCTCATATCCTGTCAATTTGGGTTGAAAATGTCCCACCTTGAGCCAAGCTTCTTGGAGGGCCTCCAATCCACGGTTGACAATTTTTTCAATGACCGATTGTTCGATAAGGGTTAGTTCCCTTGCGGCCATCGGAGCTTTTCCAGGGCCTCCCAAAATACGATCAATCAGGGTTAATACCAATTCCGGGTTAATCTCCAGAAGGAAAGCTCCATCCAACGGCTCCATCTTCAGGACAAAAATACAATCAGGCCGGGGTAAGGACATGGTGTATTCCCTAAAAGGTAATTGGGAGACTGACACCACCTTAATTTCCGCAACGGTACGCAAATAAGCCGCGACCGAGGCCGTGAACCCACGAGAAAATATCTCATGAAGCATTTCAAGTGTCCGCATATGGTCTTTGGAGAACCGGTTCGGACGGTTGAAATCGTATGTTTTAATTTTACGGCCCTGCTCATCCACCGTGATTCCAGCATCAGGAGCGGCAACGGCCGAGGCGCTCGAATCCGAGCCGCCGGATCCCATCATGCCCACATCCAATTCGGAAAGTAGGGCGCTTACCTCTCCGTCCGATAATAAATCATCCATTGTCACCCCTCCCTTCTACTCTCAAGGTCAAACTGTTCAACTTATTGAATGGCAAACGTGGTCAAGAAAATATTCGTCACAGCCCCAAACTTCAAAGCCTCATTGATCTTCAATTGCAATTCCCGGCGGAAACGTTCTTTTCCCTCCGAGGTAGACAATTCAGCTGCTTTCCTGTCGTTTAAAAGGGTGTTGACCAAATCCTTGAACTGCGGTTCCCTATCTTTGATTTCCTTATCCAATTCCACGTTCACCTTGCTGTATTCCAATTGGACTTGGCACCTCACATAGCGAGAAGCCTCCTCATCGGCTAAATTCACGATGAAAGTTCCCAAATCGTAAGTTTTACCCGGTTCAGGCTTTTGCTCGATGATTTTAGCTTCTTTTTGCTCTGTCTTGGCGCCGTATAGCATGAACATCCCCGCCGCTAAGGCGATCATCCCCAAGACGGTTACCGCACTTAAAATCAGTAAAATATTCAGTAACCCCTTTGAACCCCTATCTCCTTGATCAGCCATTTTCACCCCTCCTTTTATTAATCCAGCTTCGTTATGATTATGTCGACCCGGCGGTTGAGTCTCCGGTTCGCCTCGCTAATGTTCGGCACCAAAGGCTGGTACTCCCCATACCCGGCCGCAGAAAACCGGCTAGGATCCAACCCCTTTTCTGTCACCAAATACTTTACCACCGCCGTGGCCCGCAAAGCGGACAGCTCCCAGTTACTGGGCAGTTTAGTCGTTTGGATTGCCAAGTCGTCGGTATGCCCTTCCACCACTATTTGCCTATCCGGGTATTGTTTCAAAACTCCGGCCACTTCATTGAGTATTTCCTTCATCTCAGGCTTAATTTTCGTGTCCCCCAAGTCGAAGAGAACCTTATCAGTCGCAAGGCTTATCACCAATCCCCGCGCTTCTTTGCGTATGCTGACTTTATTGGCACCCAATTGTTGCCGTAAGGCACCCTTGATCTGATTGGCAATCTCTCCTCCTGTTCCCTTCACGGGCCTAGGGGATTTGGGACCACCCGGCCCTCCTTCCTGCGGTTCCCCAGGAATCACTTTATAAGTTTCGCCCGGATTAGAGCTTTGGTTTGGCAAAATCTGCGTGTTTCCCGGAATCGGCCCAAAAACTGCCCGGAACTGGGCCATCACTTCCTGTAATTGAACTGCGCTTTTCGTCGAAGCCAATGCATAAAGGATAACAAAGGTTGCCAAAAGAAGCGTGATCAGGTCGGCGTAAGTCAAAAGCCACCGCATCATGCCGCCCGATTCGAGCTCAAGCCCTGCTTCATGGCCTCCTTTTTTACGTTTTGGCATTAAAAATTCTCCCGTTCAATTTCCCCGTGGGGATACAAATTACTCTTTTTCTTCCTTGCCCTCGCCTTGGGCTTTCTGGGCTTCCATATCCAGCTTCATTTTGGGCGGCAGGAAGGCTTTCAGTTTCTCCTCGACGATACGGGGGTTATCACCGGCTGATATCGCCAGGATGCCTTCTAACATAACTTCCCTCAGAAGAACTTCCTGTTGACTGTTTTGTTTCAACTTGAAGGAAAGGGGAAGGAAAATGATGTTAGCAAAAGAGATTCCATAAAAAGTCGCAATAAAGGCGGTTGCGATTGAAGCAACGAGTTCCTTGGCATCGCTGCTACCGGCACCCATCGCCCCCAGAGCGTGCATAAGGCCCAAGACGGTTCCAATAATTCCGAGGGTCGGGGAAAACCCACCGAAAGTTCCAAAAATACTTTCTCCCACTTTATGCCTGGACTCCAGAAAAGCGATATCCGTTTCCATGATATTGCGAATCATCTCAATGTCCGTTCCGTCAACAACCAGCTGTAAGCCTTTTTTCAGGAAAGGATCCTGGATAGCCTCCGCTTCCTCTTCCAAGCCCAGCAAACCTTCGCGACGGGCCTTGGTGGCAAATCCCACCAATTGGGTAACAATCGCTCCAGGATCCAGTTCTTGTTTTTTAAAAGCCTTTTTGAGGATGGGTATGAATTCTTTCATGTTGTTCCATGGGAAGCTCAGAATAGTTGCCCCGGCCGATCCCACCGCAACAATAACGAAAGCCGATATGCTAAAAATATCGTGCATTGGAACCTGTTCAATAATGGCACCTCCAAACACACCGAATAACCCCAAAAAGAGTCCGGCAGCTGTTGCTATATCCACAATATCACCTCCCCAAATTGATAGTTAAATCAGCGCCGGCGGCATTTTGTGCCCGGTCACGCCGAACAAAAGCAATCGACGAAATTTCATCCAGAAAACGTTGTTCCTCGCCCAGAACTTCTTGCCCATGAGCACGCTTTTTCTTTTCTTTCAAGTTCTCCAAAAGCTTTTTCTCCCTAGAGGCTTTAACCGCTATTTGCCGACGGCGTTCCACCTTGTCAACCCACTCTTTTTCCTGGCGGTGGTATTCTTTTTCACGCCTTAAAAGCCAATCTTTATACTCACAGTAAATCATTGCCTGGTCAGCTTCGAATTCCCCAGTCTTTTCAAATTCTCCAAAAGTCTTCAAAAACTGGTTCTCGTTCTTGGAATGTTCTTTCAAAGCTTCCTCAATTTGCAAAAGGCGACCCTTGGCCTGGGCCAGTTCCCTTACCCGGACTTCCTCCACTTGTTTTCTCAGGCCCAAAACCTGTTCGAGCCGGAATTCAAACCGCTTCGCCATAATTCCCCTTAGTTCAAAAAGCCCTTCATTTTTTGAAGGGTATCCGTCCAAGTGGCATTTTCCTCGCGCGTCTGCCTCAAGAACCCTTGAACCGCTTCTAATCGCTGTAAAGCTTGATCCACCTTGGGGTTACTCCCCTTCACGTAAGCGCCAATCGAAACTAAATCCTCCACGCTTTTATAAGTCGCCAAGACGGAACGAATCTTGCCCGCGGCTTCCAATTGTTCCGTTGTCACAATGTCACGCATAACGCGTGAAACACTATTCAAAACATCAATCGCGGGATAATGATTTTGCGAGGCCAACTCCCTCGATAAAACCACGTGCCCATCTAAGATGGCCCGGCAAGAATCAGCCACAGGCTCGTTCATGTCATCAGCTTCAACTAAAATAGTATACAGCCCAGTAATACTTCCCTTGTGGGCCGTCGTCCCCGCCCTTTCCAAAAGTTTTGGCAAAAGGGCGAAAACCGAGGGTGTATACCCTTTCGTCGTTGGCGGTTCCCCGATTGCCAGCCCAACTTCTCTTTGGGCCATCGCAAAACGCGTGATGGAATCCATCATTAGCATCACCCGTTTTTCCCGGTCCCGGAAATATTCCGCGATAGCGGTGGCCACTAAGGCCGCCTGGATCCGGATGAGAGAGGGTTGGTCCGAGGTCGCCACAACAACAACACTTCGTTCCAGCCCTTTCTCTCCCAGGTCTCTTTCTAAAAAATCCCGAACTTCCCTGCCACGCTCTCCTACGAGGGCGATTACATTAATATCGGCCTCGGTGTTTCGCGCGATCATTCCCAGCAATGTGCTCTTGCCCACACCGGATCCAGAAAAAATCCCCAACCTTTGCCCCTCACCAAGTGTCAGAAGCGAATCAATGGCCCGAACCCCAGTTGCCACCGGCGTCTCAATGCGCCTTCTCGCCATTGCCGAAGGTGGATCCTGATGAATAGGATATTTCTCATTCATGGGCCTCAGAGGACCCTTCCCATCAATAGGCTTCCCCATGGCGTCAATAACCCGCCCCAACAAGGCTTCTCCCACTGGAATCTTGAAAGGCTCACCGGTTTTAACCACTTCGCTGCCCGGCCCCAACCCCCTCATTTCACCCAGAGGCATTAGTAACACATGATGCTGCCGAAACCCCACAACTTCGGCCAAAACCGGCTGGCCCGTTCCATCGGCCGCCGTAATCCAACAAGCTTCGCCGACCGAGGCCGAAGGCCCCGAAGACTCGATCACCAAACCCACTATTTGCTCAACTCGCCCATTTACCCGGGCAATGTCCGCTTCACTCATCCGCTTCTTCATGCGGTCCAACGGGGGAAGAATTTCGTTCAAAATTGAATTCACGGCTCCTCCTCTCCTAATAAACCATTACTTTTGAATCATCTCTAACCCCAGAGAATCTTTCACCTGGGTAACTACCGTTGAAAGACGGGTATCCACGGACCCCGCTTCGGTTTCAAGTAAACAACCACCCTTTTCAATGCGTGCGTCGGGCACCAACTCTAGCTGTCCTGCCCCCACCGACAACTGCAACCGTTCCTTCTGGGTCTTCACTTCCTCAATATCCTCCGGGTTCAAGTGAAGTTTTAAATTTACCCGGTCTTGCGCTTTTTTCAGAGCCTCTTGCGCCAACGCTACGGCTAGTTGTCCGTTTTTAACACCTTCATCTTTTAAACACCGGTAAAGGGCCTCACCCAACAATTCAACCAGGATGGGTTGCATATCCCCTAAAATTTTCTTTCGCTCCGAGGCCAACCCTTCCGATAAATCATTCCACTTCTTGATCCTATCGGAATATTCCCGATTTCCTTCATCCCGGCCTTTAACAAAACCTTCTTCCAAACCTTTTTTCAAACCATCTTTTAAACCTTCCTGGCGCCCCTCTTCACTGGCCGTTTCCTTCATCTGTTGAACTTCTTTTTCCGCTTCTTCCTTCGCCTTCGCGAGAAGGTCGTTGGCCTCCCAACGGGCTTGTTCAACAATCTCAAAGGCGTTCTTTTTCGCCGCTTGTTCAATCGACTTTGCCGTCTCCTCAGCGTCCGCCCGAGCCTTTAACATAATCTCTTCTGGAGTTGGCTCAGGAGCCTTCACCTCTTCCATGGCTTCCGGGGTTTCTGCCAGCAAAAGAGGCTGGAATTCCTCCGGCCCAAGAGTCGGGCGCGGTTCGGTGATTACTCTTTTGACCTTTTCTTCCAACCGTCTTTTTATTTCTTCTTGCCAAGGAACATTATCAACAATGTAACCCTGCTCCAATTTTTGATAGTCACTTATCGAAAGCACCTCATGGCTCATTGCTAATTCCACCCCTCAAGCAATCCTTAAATCATGACCTCTTCTTCGCCACCGCGAGCCACGACAATTTCTCCCATTTCCTCCAATTGGCGGACAACATTGACTATCTTTTGCTGCGCTTCTTCCGCGTGTTTCAAGCGGACCGGGCCCATGACTTCCATGTCTTCCAGGATCATGGCTTTCGCGCGGGTGGACATGTTCTTCAAAATATGTTCCTTCACCTCATCCTTGCAGCCCTTGAGGGCTAAGGCCAGGTCCTTCGCGTCAACCTCGCGCAAAACCTGCTGGATGGTTCGGTTATCCAGGTTGATCAAGTCGTCAAAGACGAACATGAGGCGTTTGACTTCCTCGGCCAATTCCGGATTGGACTCTTCCAATTTTTCCATGATGGCTTTTTCGGTGGAACGGTCCGCTCTGTTCAAAACCTCAGCCAAGGACCTCACACCGCCAGCAGCGGTGAATTCCTGGGTAAAGATAGAGGAAATTCGGCGCTCCAAAACCCGTTCAATTTCCATAACCACATCCGGCGCCGCGCGATCCAATATCGCGATACGGGTTGCCACATCCACTTGAACGTCTCCCGGAAGGGCTCCCAAAATAATGGCTGCATGCTCAGGGGTTAAATGGGCCAAAATTAAGGCGATCGTTTGGGGATGTTCCGCTTGAATAAAGTTTAAAAGCTGTTGCGGATCAGTTCTCTTGATGTAATCAAAAGGAGTCATCTGCAAGGAACCCTGCAGACGATTGATGATCTCCATGGCCTTATTTGCGCCTAAGGCCTTCTCCAGGATTTCGTGCGCGTATTCCACTCCGCCTTGGGAAATATATTCCTGCGCAGCGGCGATATTCAGGACCTCCTGCATCACCGAGTCTTTTTCGTCCGGTGTTATCTTACGTAAATTGGCGATTTGCAGAGTGACCTGTTCGACCGTCTCCTCTTTCAAATGCTGGTAAATCTTGGCAGCCAATTCAGGCCCCAGCGATATGAGAAGAGCGGCAGCCTTCTGCTCACCCGTTAACGCAGCTTTCTTTTTAGTTTCCGCCATGAAGACTACTCCTCAGAGAGCCATTTCTTGATAATTTGAGCCACATTTTCAGGCTGCTTATTCGCCATCTCGAACACTTCCTCACGGACCGCTTGGCGTTTCTTCGCGTCACGCGCCGCTTCCGCGCGGGCCAAGTCTTCAGCCGTTACGTCAGTGGTAATAATATCTTCAACTTGCGGAATCATGGAGGGCTCTTCACCCATATCCTCCACAGTGTCCACGTACTTCTTTTCCCTCTTGGGCTTCAACAGCGATCTGAGGAATAACAAAACCCCAAAGGCCATCAATACCAACAGGCCGATTTTTCCTAACGTCATATAAAAATTCTGTTGGGTTTCCATCTGACTCTCCTTCAAACTCGCCAAAGCCTGGGTGTTGTCAAAGGGCATATTCTCAACGTCCACTTGATCACCCCGGTTTAAATCCATGCCCGCCGCCGCGACAACCGCCTGCTTAATCGATGTCACTTGCTGCGGCTGGAGATTATCCACAAAGACGCCCACCGAAATTCTCCTGGGAGAACCTGGCGCCACAACGTTGTGTTTCACCGTCCGGTTGATTTCATAATTCGTTGTTTGTTTTTCTTTGGAATATTGCGAATTGGCGCCGGCCACCGCTTGGTACCCGGGAATATTGGAATCCGTCCCCGGAACACCACCCACCAAGGTCGCCGGGAAACCACCATCGCCTACATATTGTTCCTTTTCAGTTTGTTGAGAACGGGCAATGCCCTGGCCATCCACTACGGGCTCGAAAATTTCGGAATCATTTTCCGTCTTGTCGAAATTTAATTCCGTCGAAACCGACACGGCGAAACGACTGTTCCCGCCCAAAACCTTAGTCAGCATCACGTTAATTTTTCTTTCCAAGTCCTTTTCGAAACTTTGTTGGACCTCCAATTGATGCAAAGTCAACTTGGCCTGTTGAGTCAAGGTACTGCCACCATTCAAGGGGTCCGGATTGTTTTCCTGTTGCTCTTCTTGAACAAAGGCCGAAAGGATATTGCCCTTGCTATCGATGACATTAACGTTTTCCGGTTTCAAACCCTCAACGCTGGAAGCCACCATATGGACAATGCCGCGAACCTGTTCCCTTTTCAGTTGTTCTTGGGATTTCAGTTCCAAAACCACCGAGGCGGTTGTGGGTTTTTCCTTTTCGGTAAACAACTCGGGTTCGGGCATGACGATGCTCACCCTGGCGGTGGAAATCTGTTGGAGGTTTCCAATAGTCCTTTGCAGCTCGCCTTCCAAAGCCCTTTTATAGTTCACTTTTTGCGTAAAATCGGTTGAACCCCATTTGGGCTGGTCAAATATCTCATAACCCACTCCCGTGCCCCTCGGGAGGCCCTGGCCCGCAAGAGTTAACCTGGTGTCATATACTTTTTCAGAAGGGACCAAAATCATTACCAGATTGTCTTTGGATGCCAGTTGATAAGGAGTGTTGTTTTTCTTTAGCTCAGCAGTAACTTCCGCAGCGTCCTTCTGCTCTAAATGGGAATAAAGAACTTCGAAACGAGACCGGGACGACAACAGGATAAAGGCCATGAGCGCTATAAAAAGGGCGGAAGGAATGGCGATTAAAAGAACCCTCTGGACACGGTTAAAACGGCCCCAAACCTCTTTAAATTGTTGGACCAATTGTTGAAAAAAGTTGTTCAAGCTTTCCTCGTTAAATTAAGATCAAAAGCATCCACTTTAAAACCCGAATCTAGATCTGCATTTGACTGACGGATTGATAAGCCTCTAACATTTTATTGCGAATCTGAATGGCGTATTGCAATGTCATGCTGGCCTTTTCCATAGAAATAATAACATCGTGTAGGTTTTCTTCGCCCCCCGTGGCCAAACTTTTGATGGCGTCATTAGCGCCCACCTGACTCACGTTAAGATCGGTCAAAGCTTTCTTCATAAGGTCTTTAAAGGTAGCCGGCGATACCTCAGCCGCATTCTGAGTTGAATCCGTCAAAATAGGTTGAATCGGCAGGATTCCTCCCTGAGTCATAGAAATCGGCATTTGGATTGGCTGAATTTGCATCACTTCACCTTTAAATCGATTTTGGTTTCAACGAATCTAATTAAGCTTTCCCTATGTTCAGCGCCTGTAAGGCCATCGATTTTGTTGCGTTAAAAACGGTGATGTTGGCTTCATAGGCCCGCGTCGCGGAAATCATATCCACCATTTCATTCACAGTGTTGACGTTAGGATAAGCCACATAACCTTCGGTGTTAGCGTCCGGATGTCCCGGATCATAAACCATTCGAGGAGGCGACGGATCTTTTTGAATGCCAACCGCCCTTACGCCTACCGGCAATCCTTCCGGCGTCATCAACGACATTAACGGGGAAAAGGCCGGGGAGGGATCAAACCGCGGGGCAAAAATCACGCGTTGACGAATATAGGGGCCCCCTTGAAGGGTCCTTGTCGTATTTGCGTTGGCAATGTTGTTGGAAATCACGTCCATGCGCAACCTTTCCGCCGTTAAAGCGGATGCGGTGATTGAAAAAGGCGCAAAAACTCCCGAAAGAGCCCCCATGGATTACTGCCTCCCTTCAGAAATGGCGTGGCGAAGGTTTGCGAAATATCGGCTGGTCACATCAGACATGCTGTTGAACAAAAGATTATTTTCAGCCAAAAGGCCGGATTCCATTTCCAAATCCACATTGTTCCCGTCATTTCGGCCAATAGTATCGGTCAAGGTTTGAACATCCGGCTTGAAATTGTCTAACGAAACTTTTTGAGTAATTGGAAAATGCATCTCGTGGGTCCTCCAAAGAGGGGAGGGTTCATTAATATTAAGAGCGGCTCTCAGCTTATCCTGAAAAGAAACTACCGATCGTTTGAATTGGGGGGTATCGATGTTGGCTAAATTGTTAGCGATGACTTGGTGTTGGGTAGAGAGGGCGTCGAGGCTTTTTTGTAAAATAGCCAAAGGGTCGATATAGGTAATTGGGTTTACCACGTTAACTCCTGTTGGAGATATTTCAGCCCAAACAATAATCTTTTATTTAATCGGACGGCGTTTTTAAACGATGCTGAGGCACGATTCAAATGAAGAAAAATTGGAAAAAAATTTCGTCACTGGCGAAAAATTAGTGTCATTATGACAAAGCTTTTTCCTCTGTCAAGAAATAACCTCCCAAAAACCCTTCATTTTTAAGGTCTTTTCGTTCCTCCCGTCGTTTAAAACTTGACATTAATTTTTAAAATTAATGACGATGATTCGTCGCCATTAACTTGGGTCTCTCACTTTTTTCACGAGCAAGCAAGACCTTTATCCCGCGAAGGTTAATTCCCTGGTCTGAAAAACTGGCTATTTTTTTACAAAGGATGAGGTCTTTTTCGTTATAAATACGGGTACGGTTTCCCCCAAGGCGGGAAATCTTCAATAAACCTAAGCGTTCCCAATTGCGGAGGGTTTGTTCATGAACGCCAAGCTTTGTCGCAATTTCTCTGATGGTAAGAATCATTCCATACCCTAATAAAGGAGGTTGACAATACCCTGCTAAACTCAATGACAGTGTCATTGTAAGAAGGGAGTTGGAAATGGACATAAAGAAGAACCAAAGGAAGGTAATGAAGCATTTATTTTAATTAGGAATACATATTTTGGTAGGGTTGAATTAAACCATACTAGATATGGTGGTGGACAATTTTCCCTTTAATATTTCAAGGTTTTATTGCCTTAAGTAGCCGATTTAAACCTTCGCACGCAATTCCGCCCCCCTTCCTTGGCGGAATAAAGAGCCTGATCCGACAATTGAATTAGCGTTTTTTGATCCCTGGCATCAAAGGGGTAAGAAGCTAATCCTATAGATACCGTAACCCTATACAGGGTTTTGCCGTTATTCTCAAAGAGATGGCTCTCAACATTTTTCCTTATTCTTTCAGCCAATTCTTTCCCAACGTTACCATCCGCCTCCGGAAGAATAACAGCGAATTCCTCCCCCCCGTAACGGGCTACTGTATCTATTTTATTTCTAACCGTGGTTTGGATGATTTCAGAAACAATTTTTAAAACTTTGTCACCTTCCTGATGGCCATAAGTGTCATTGAATTTTTTAAAAAAATCCACGTCCAACAAAGCAAGGCTTAAGTCTTTGTTATATCGTTCCGCCTTGGTAAGTTCTTCCCCTAGTTTTTCTTGGAAATAACGGTGGTTGTAAAGCCCGGTTAACCCATCACGGGTGGCCATTTCCCGGATTTGTTGAACATGCCAGGTGTTTTCCAATACAACAGCCGTTTGGTTTGCCAAAGTCGTTAATACATCCTGGTCATATTCCTGAAAGGAATCTGGCTTTTGGCTGTTAAGCCGAATAACCCCAAGAACATTTTCTCCAGCAAGAAGCGGAACCATTAAGAAAGATTGAATCGAACCCAACATTCCATCTCTTTTGGAAAACGCCGAAAGGCTTTTGTCCTTTTGGCCCCGCGTGTACCTAATCGGCTTTTTGTTTTCCAAAACCCACGAAGCAAGTTCCTCCTCTAATTTTTCAGGCTTTTCCAAATTCTTAACCGGCCACCACCAGGCTCGCACAATAAAGTTCTTTCCATCTTCAGCTATCGCAATGTAAGCCGAGTCGCAAGCTGAAATTTCTTTGGCTGTATTTAAGGATGTCTGAAGGACTCGATTAGTATCGAGCAAGGTGGAAAAAGAATGCGAAACTTCATATAAGGCATGTAAATTCCGTGTTTTCGTCCTGGAAAAATGCATGATGCGAGCTACATGAATGGTTTCCCCCAACAGGTTACTGAATTGTTCGATGAGCCCCAGTTCTCGTTCTTTAAAGTAATGGGGCTCCGTATGGTCCAGTACTAAAACTCCAACCATTTCCATTTCCGTTTCCGAATTTGTTTCGGGGGATGGGTTCTTGAGGTAAATAGGCTGTGCCAAAAAAGAACCTATAGAATTCGGTTTTAAGTAATAGGGCAATGCCTTCGAGCTATCGGGAGCGACTTGATCCAAAAGAACCCGCCGCCCTTCTTTCGCGGCGAGACCCACCAAGGTTTCACCCGGAAGAAGGGTTACATCCGCCGCGATATCTTTTGAATCGCTTGAGAAGGCCCGCAAACGAAGAACCGCTTTTTCTTGAATTGAGGTTAAAAGGAAAAAAACAACCGTGTGAACGGGAAGGGATTTTTGAAACAAGGAAAGTTGCCTGGTAAGGGCCTCCTCCAGTTCCATGACCGTTCCCATTCTGGCCGAAAGCCGGCTTTCTTCCATGAGCAGTTTGTCCTTGGGGACATTAAAAGAAGAAGGCTCAGCGTGGGAGGCTAGTTGATCAGCTTCATTTTTCAAGGATTCCAAATGGTGGTCGAGAAGTTCCTTTTCTTTCCTGGTCTTAACGATTTTGGCCAAAAATATTGCCGAAACCAAAAAAGCAGCCCATCGTAGATAAAGGTAAATGCCATGGGGGGTGTCTTCTTTTCGCAGGTAAAATGCCTCAAGGAGGCTGAAGAGGATGGCCACCCAAAAACCATATTTGGCATCCCCCTCCCAGGCAGCTATTCCCATCAATAGAAAAACACTAAAAATAAGGGGTGATTGCTCCCCACCCGTACTCTGGGCGAGCAAATTGAGGCCGACAATGGTGCCGAGGAGGAACAAAAAGCGTTGCGGACGGGAGAAGATTTTGAAGCGAATGAGAAGGAACAGCCACGTGAAAGCGATGATCCAGGAAGCAACCAACCAGCTGGAAGATATATCCTCCAGCTGGCGGATGCAAATACCGCTAACTGCCAAATAAGAAGCTGCGGCGATCCCGGCCAAAGACAGCCAAATCGTGGCTCTTCGGTGGGAAAACCAGGAAACCGGGTTCACCAACGCCAATTCAGCTTAGAGCCGGCCCTGCCGGCGCTTCAAGGCGCGCATTTTACGGCGGTGCTTCTTGCGCTTGTGGGTTTTAATCTTCTGGCGGTGGCGTTTGCGACCATTAGGCATTCGAAAATCCTCCATAGTAAGAATAGGTCATCCAACACTCAGCTTGGACAGTTTAACAGGAAACGAATTTCCCGCAACTGCTACTTAACCTTCATGCACTTGGCCGAGGCTTCGGCCACAACCATTCCGTCTTCCAAACGGGCTTCCGCCTCAGTGAAATGAATATTCCTTTTCGTTTCCACTTTCCAAGCCGAAAAAAGAACCTTCCGATTCACAGGACAAGGCGCTTTTAGCCTCACTTGGTATTCCACCGTCACGGCCTTTTCGCCCCTCAACCAATAAAGGTTCACCATAACTTCATCCAAAAGGGTCCCTAAAATTCCCCCATGAACTACGTCGGCGAAACCCTGGAACTCTTTCGGAATAATCACCTCGGAAATAATCTTGTCATCTTCATAACGAAACTTCATCCTCAATCCCATGGGATTTTTCTCGCCGCAACAAAGGCAATAGTGGTCGTCGGCGAAAGGGTCACAATTGAAACTTTCGGTTGTCATCCGTATACCAGATTTTTATTCTTTCGGCCCAACGCGGCTTTCAGTGACCGGGTGTAGGGGAATCGGCAAATCCCCGTTTCGAGAACAATGGCCCTAATCAATTTGCCCGGGGTCACGTCAAAAGAGGGGTTGTAAACTGGAGTCCCCTCTTTTGCGATGGCGATTCCTTGCGGGTGGGTGACCTCTCGGGGATTCCTTTGCTCGATGACAATTTCCTTACCGGTTTTTTTCGACAAATCCAGCGTGCTAGTGGGGGCCGAAACGTAAAAAGGAATTCCATGGGCTTTCGCTAGGACCGCCAAAGCGTAAGTCCCAATCTTATTTGCCGTGTCTCCATTCGCCACGATCCGGTCCGCGCCCACGATAATGGCGTCCACTTTCTTTCGCTTCATCAAGTCAGCAGACATGTTGTCCGTGATCAGGTGATAATCAATGCCCGCGTGGTCCACTTCATAAGCCGTCAAACGCGCGCCCTGCAGGTAAGGCCGGGTCTCATCTACCCAAACATGAAGTTTTTTATTTTTCTTCGCCGCTTCGGTAATGGCGGCTAAGGCCGTTCCATCACCACCCGTGGCCAATGCCCCCGTGTTGCAATGGGTTAGGACATTACGGCATCCGGATAATAACTTTGCTCCATGTTTTCCCAACTGGGCGCACACGGCCTCATCTTCACGGTGGATAAGTAAAGCTTCTTTTTCTAGCCAAAACTTTTGTTTGGCAACATCAGCCCCGGCCAATTGCCCAACTTTTTTTTTCATTCGATCCAGCGCCCAGAAAAGATTCACGGCCGTTGGTCTGGTTTTCCGAAGCCGGGCGATCGCCCTTTCCATTTCAACCTTGAAATCTCGGGGGGACTTAACCTTTGAGCGAACTGCGGCTACAGCCACGCCATAAGCGGCCGTAATGCCAATCGCAGGGGCTCCCCGTACGCTCATATCCTCAATAGCCCTTGCAACTTTTTCC
Source organism: candidate division FCPU426 bacterium (assembly GCA_003152075.1). Taxonomy (GTDB): domain Bacteria; phylum Oederibacteriota; class Muellerivitia; order Muellerivitales; family Muellerivitaceae; genus PALSA-1180. The sequence continues at coordinate 32,711 of PLZG01000034.1, read as the reverse complement.
ACACTTTCACACCGAACCCATGTTTCCTTAAGGGGAAGAAGCCGTTGCTCTAAAAGGTAAAGGGTTTTGTTTTTCCAGCGAATCGGTCTTAGTTTTTTGGGCATAGGGTTCCTATTTCTTCTCCAAAGCGATTGCCACTTCCTTCATCAAAATCGTCAATTTCGGTTCAGCTTCCTGTGCGTGCTTGATGATTTTCTGAATATCCGCCGGTTCCAGTATGTCCGCGAGACACTTGTCCGTTACCACCGAAATCCCCAGAACTTTTAGGTCGCTATGGATCGCCACAACCACTTCCGGCACAGTGGACATGCCCACCACGTCAGCGAAGGTGGAAAGCCAGCGATATTCGGCCCTGGTCTCCAAATTAGGCCCCGTTACCGCAACATAAACGCCCTTTTGAACGGGAATCCGCTTCTCCCAGGCAATCTTCTCTGTCAGCGCGATAAGTTCCTTGGAATAGGGTTCGATCATATCGGGCCAGCGGGGTCCCAGACGATCGTCATTTTTCCCTATCAGTGGGTTATCCCCCATCAGGTTCACGTGGTCCTCAATAATCATCAAATCCCCAGGGTTATAGGCGCGGTTCATACCCCCGCAGGCGTTCGAAATCAGGAGGTACTTAATGCCCAAAGCCTTCATGACCCTCACGGGATAAGACACCTGTTGTAACGTATAGCCCTCGTAGCGGTGGAACCGGCCCTTCATGGCTACCACCGACGTATTGCCCAACTTCCCGAAAACCAACTCCCCCGCGTGGGACTCCACAGTTGAAAGGGGAAAATGGGGGATCTTCCCGTAAGGGATTACGGTAGTTTCCTTGATTTCATGGGCTAAGGCCCCCAAACCCGTTCCCAAAATGATCCCCACTTTAGGTGTTGCCTGGGTTGTTTTTCGAATTTCCTTAACCGATTCCTGGATTTGGTCGAATAATTCAGCCATCGTTACCCCCATTAGCCTTTGAATTTTGCCAGCGATTCTAAAACGTCTTTCGCCCGAACGCCTTTGATCTTGATCACTTTATATCGGGACAATTGCCCCTTCATCAGAAGAATGGAACTTTTGGGCTTTTTAAAAATCCCCGACAAAAATTCCACAACCGCCTCGTTGGCGGCCCCCTCCACCGGTGGAGCTTGAATTTTTATCTTGAGAACCCCGCCTTCCACCCCAACCACTTGATTTCGCGAAGATTTAGGAATCACTTTCAGCGAAATAGAACAATTTCCATCTTTTTCCCGAAGTTCAATTCCCGTGAAATCCATTAACCGCGCATGGAAAAGCTCAAAAGAACCAGCCAAGGCATGCCGTAACGGCTGATCACAATTAGAAAGACAGCCATTATAAGACCCCTGGAATTGAATTTTCCCCATTTGGTAGGGAAAAACTGGTCACCGAACTTGAGAAAAGGAAAAGTAATACGGAAGAGGACTCGTCGAAGTGGATTGAGTGTTTCCCCAGGCAAGAAATGGGTTAGCCATTCCAACGCCAATAGCAAGGCGCCCAAATCACATAACACGATTCCCAAATAAGCGATATCCGCAACAAAGTAGGCTATCATTTGTTTCCCAGTCTTAACTCGGCCCCACGCCGGGTAGCCGCCTCAATGGCCGCACCCACGGTTTCCTTGAATCCCTTTTCAGACATCACCGTCAGGGCCGCTTGTGTTGTTCCGCCGGGGGAAGTCACTTGCACCCGCAATTCCTCGGGGCTCTTCCCCGTTTCCAGCACCATTCGAGCCGCCCCATAAACTGTCTGGGAAACCAATTTAAGGGCCACGTCGGGGGCAAGCCCGCCCTTAATGGCCGCTTCGGTCATGGCTTCAACCATGTGAAAAATGTAGGCGGGACCGCTTCCCGATACCGCCGTCACCAAATCCATTTGGTCTTCCGTGACTTGGACCGCTTTTCCGACCGCCGCGAAAAGAGCCAGAACTATTTTTACGTCGGGGTTTTTGGCCCTGCTACCAGGAGCCACCGCCGCCATCCCAGCTCCTAAGAGGGCGGGTGTATTGGGCATCACCCGCACCACCGGGCAACCCTGTGGCAGACCCCTTTCAATTTGTTCCGTCGAAACGCCAGCAGCGATGGAAACAACCAGAGCCCTCTTGGGAAATAAAGGACCAGACCGACTTAAAAGTTCTTTCATTTGTTGGGGCTTGACCGCCAAGAGAATCACTCCTGCTCCCTCGAGAGCTTTGGAGGGATCGGTAACGGCCTTGATCTTTAATTGTTTGGATGCCTTTTTGCACTTTTCTGGATCCACGTCGACAGCGGTGATATTGGATGCGGAGAGCATTTTGGAAGCAATCCATCCCTTCGCAAGGGCACTGCCCATCGCGCCAATCCCAAGAATGATTGTTTTTTGCTTCACTTTCATGTTATTCGTTCCCTTTCATGAAACCCGCCCATTTTAATGACGCACGGTTCTTTTCCAAACCTTTTTTAACCTCTTGAGCCAAAGAGAGCCGTTCCAACGCGGACCAATGTGGATCCCTCTTCAATCGCCGTTTCAAAATCACCGCTCATCCCCATGGAAAGGATAGAAAAGCCGGTTCCCATAAAGCCCTTCCCCTTAAGCTCCTCAAACAGACCCTTCAATTTTTTAAACGCTTCCCTTTTTTTTTGCGGATCTTCAGTCAAAGGACCAACGGTCATAAGACCTTTTAATTTCAATCCCGGTAATTTCGCAATTTTTTCAGCCGTAACGATCGTTTCTTCTGGTGCCACACCTGCTTTACTTATCTCGCCAGAGGTATTCACTTCCAAAAGAACTTCCTGGTTTTCCAAACCAATCCTCGCTGACAAGGCCTCGGCTAAATGAAGCGAATCCACGGAGTGGATCAGGACGAATTTCCCAAGGATCTTGTTGATTTTATTGCTTTGAAGCTGGCCAATGAGATGCCACCGGATATCGGAAGGCAGGCTCCCCACCTTTTCCACGGCTTCTTGGACACGGTTTTCCCCAAAATCCCTCAAGCCCCCTTCATAAGCCTTTTTAATAACCTCAACCGGCATTGTTTTGGTCACAGCTAAGAGGGCAATGTCTTCGGGTTGACGTTTAGCGCGTACCGCCGCCTCGGCGATGCGCTTTTGAACATCCCGAATATGTCCCAGAATATCGGAAAGATTGACCATTTAGCTATTGTGAGGGAAAAGCGGGGGAATTAAAAGGTGAGCGGCTTACTTGCCTTGGCTTTTCGGCCCGGACATCAGGTTCCATTCCACCAGAATGGGGCTAGCCACAAAAATGGAAGAATAAGTCCCAACCACCACGCCCAAAAGCAGGGTTAAAGCGAAATCTTTAAGGGTATCCCCTCCCATGAAGCATAAAGGCAAAAGGGTTAGGAATACCGTGCCGCTGGTGTTAATTGTCCGGCTCAAGGTCTCGTTGACGCTCCTGTTCACCACATCCGTGAAGGTTTGGTCTTTCAACAGGAATTTGAGATTCTCGCGAATTCGGTCAAAAGTCACAACCGTGTCATTTAAGGAATAACCAGCCAGAGTCAACAAGGCTGTTACCTGCAACAAGTTGAATTCCCGACCCGATAAAATGACGATTCCCATAATGACCAGGATGTCATGCACCGTGGTGATAATGGCCGCCACACCAAACCTGAAGTCAAAACGAAATGCGATATAGATAAGGATGCCCATCATGGCGATAATAAATGCCTTAAAGGCATCGTCCCGGAGTTTTTGGGAAACCGCCGGCCCCACCTCATCGCTTCCTTCCAAGGTGAATTTGGAATCCGCGAAGTTCTTATTGAAAAGCGCCAACACCTCGTCCCCAATGCTTCCAACGGCCTTTGTGGGATCGTGTTTGATCTTGATGATGAGCTTAAACCCTTTGGAGCTGTCGTCCTTCACTTCCTGGATTTGAGCTTCCGGAAACCCTTCCTCTTTTAAGGATTGCCTAATCTTGTCAATTCCAACGTCATTGGCCGACGACATACGAAGCTGGACTCCCGCCCCGAAATCCGTTCCCAATTTGGCTTTTCCCTGCCACAAAAGCACGCAAGCGTAAACCCCTGCTAAACAAGCCAATGCCGAAAGCCCGAGGAAAAGCCTGCGGGGTTTCATGAAATCTATCTTAGGTTCATTAAACCAACGAAACATGGTCAACCTTTCTTTAGATGCTAAGTCCTTGGTATTCTTTTCTGGCGTCGAAAATCATCTTGGTAATTACCACGGCGGTAAACAAGCTCAAGGCGACGCCCAAGCTCAAGTTCACGGCGAATCCCTTGATGGGGCCCGTACCGAACTGGAACAAAACCGCCGCCGAAATTAAGGTGGTAACGTGGGTATCGATAATGGCGACCAAGGCCCGTCGGTAGCCGGCGTCAATAGCGGCCCGGACAGTTTTTCCAACTTTAAGTTCCTCACGAATTCTTTCGAAAATCAGCACGTTGGAATCCACCGATAACCCAAGGGTAAGAATGATACCCGCAATACCAGGCAAGGTTATGGTCACTCCCAGGAAAGCCAGCATGCCCATCAGGTAAATCATGTTAACCAGCAACCCGGCGTTGGCGATAACACCCGAAACTCGGTAATAAATCGCCATGAAAAAGAGGACTAAAATCAAACCATAGGCCGCGGCGGTTGTTCCCTTTTTAACCGAATCAGCTCCCAAAGTGGGCCCCACCACGAATTGGCTTGTCACCTTCAGGGGGGCCGGCAAAGCGCCCGCCCGGAGCACCAGGGCCAAATCTTTGGCTTCCTCATCGGAGAAACTACCCGTGATGACACCTTTTCCGCCACCGATCCGGCTTTGAATGGTTGGGGCCGAATAAACCTTATTGTCGAGGACAATGGCCAGGTTCCTGCCTTGGTTGTCCCCCGTAATGATTCCAAACTTCTTTCCACCTTCGGCGTTTAAAGCAAACCCTACCTGAGGTCGTCCATAGGCATCCGTTTCAACCTGGGCATCTACCAGTGCCTCGCCTGTTAAAAGCACCTTTTCACAAAGGTAATCACTCTTTTCCTTGCCAGGTAAATAAGTAACATCCTTAGGAAGTTTTGAGATATCGACCTTGTTGTCTTTGTCGAGATAATCGGAGACATGGTATGTGGTGGAAACCATTCGGAATTCGAGTTGGGCTGTGGAGAGGATGATGTCCCGGGCCCTTTTGACCTCGGTTAAGCCAGGTAGCTGGATGACGATTCCTGAGGGGCCTTCCCTTTGCAAGACAGGTTCGGAGATGCCCAGGCCGTCCACACGGTTTCGCAGGATTTCCAGGGCGCGATCGGCGCCTTCCTGAACCTCTTGTTCGGATTTACCCTGCATCTTGTCCCTGTCAACTTCCAGGTTCATCTGCAACCCGCCCTTAATGTCCAAGCCCATTTTTAACTTCTGGGTGGGGGGGTAGATGCCATAGATCGACACCCCAATAAGGGCGATTACGATGAGAGCCATCCACTTTTGGAAAGTCACTTAAAACCTTTCAATTGGACTCAAAGGAGCTGAAAAGAGGAGGCAGTATAGGAAAATTGGGGAAAAACTGTCAATTCAAAAGGTAATTGGGGGCCTTCGTTGAAAAATCCTGTTATGACTGGGACGGTTTGGGTTTCTTGGAGGCTTTTTTGACGACTTTATTCACTTCAACTTTGAGGTCATCTTCTGACACCAATCCAACCCAACCCTTGACGACTTTACCTTTTTTAAAAAGAAGGGCGGTCGGGATCGCCCGGATGCCGAAGTTTCTGGCTAAACCGGGATTCTGGTCGATATCCACACGTACGACTTTAAGCTTGCCCCTATAATCTTCCGCCAATTTATCAACGATGGGGCCAAACATACGACAGGGCCCGCACCAGGTGGCCCAGAAATCCACCAATACGGGGCTGCTTGAATTCTCAACATCACTTGAAAAGGACGCATCAGTGACGTTTTTCACTAATTCCGAATTTTCGCTTTGAGCCGGTTGGGCCTGGGGAAGCGCCTGAGGAGCCGAGGTTGTAACCGGAGCCGGTTGGGGTGCCTCCGCTTTCTGGCAGGACATATTTTCTGAAGCCAACAAAAACAGTCCTAGCAAAAAGTAAATAGCCCTGGAACCAACCTGTGATAATTTCAAATCATCCGCCGATCAATTCTTGGATTTCAGTGACCAGCTTGGTTTTGGGATGGGCCCCAATGAGCTGTTTCACCATTTGGCCATCCTTGAAGAAAAGTAGCGTGGGAATACTGCGGATGTGAAAGTCCATGGATACTTGCTGGTTCTCATCCACGTTCACCTTGGCAATCTTGATTTTTCCGTCATATTCCTTGGCCAGTTCGTCCAACACAGGGGCCACCATGCGGCAAGGCCCGCACCATTCGGCCCAAAAATCCACCAACACGGGAACCTTGGAATCCAAAACATCTTTCTTGAAATCAGCGTCGGTTGTGTGCAATGCGGCTCCCATGACATCCTCCATTTATTAGATAACGTTGAAAGGAGTTAAAAGTAACAAACCCTTTAGTTCTTGGGTAAGTGTAGGTTTCACCCCATCCACTGTCAAGGACCGCTAGGGGTCTCCGGGGTAATATTTTCATTTTTTTGTACCGACTTTGAGTCGGGTCGGCTCACATCCCACAATACGCCCCTGACTTTCGAGGTCAAGCTAGAAGTGGTTCCCTCGATAAAAACAACCCTTCTCCCCAAACGCTCCACGTAAGCCTCCAAGTCCCCTTGGGCCGAGGCCTCTTGCCGAGGTCCACGGTTTAGTTGTGCCGGTCCCATAGAGGAACCGGCTCCCTGCCCCAAGGATATCCAATGGATCGTGTCATCAGACCTCCGGAAAATTTCCGAGTTATATTTTTTGCCCAACAGGGAACGGTAGCTTTTAAAAAAATCTCCCGCGGAAGCTTCGTCGTTGAATACCACATAGCCGGTCAATACCTGACGGCTCCCGTCCCTCGATTCATAAACCTGGATCCGATCCCCCCTCCAACCACTTGCCGAATGGCGCGCCTCATTTTCAGGGAGATACTGTCGCATCAATAGCGTCAACCCATATTCACCAAAGGTTTCCTCCCATATTCTCGAGAAATCCTTGAGCACGTTTTGGGAAAGGTCGTCAATTTTGACCCTCACCGGCTTTTGGCGTTTGGGGAAAAAATCCTCGGGGTGAATGATCTGGTGGGTGGAGGAAGGGGGATGATCAAAAAGGTATTTCATGCCTTGCCAGCCATAGGCCTTGACATATTTCTGAAGGAAAGATGCTCCGTAAATATAGGGGAAATTAATGACATCATGTAGGTTCACCTTCCGTCCAAAGGCCTTCTCACCGCTTTCCTCCAACAGGTTGGACATCCTCACCCAATCCGCGATATTTACCAATTGGGTAAAATTCTCATTCTTATCCTCGAGGGAATAATTCAAGGCGGTCGCCACCGCGTCCCCCTCCATCACGCTGGCCCGGGCAAACTGGACGTCCATAGTGGAGTCCCTTCCCCGGTCCATATAGGCCTGCAGGTCGTAATACTGGTCTTGAAGGGCATGGGTCAGCTCATGGGCCATGGTTTGTTCCTCTTTATCCGGGTCAATCCAATTGGCCAAATAGAGGGTCTTGGTTCTAGGATCATAAAGACCCTGGACAACCTCGAGGAAGGAATCCAGGTAGGCTTGAATCAAATCGGTTTTTTCCGGAAGCAATCCTAGAAGGACGTAGGCTTTCTCGTAAGCTATTTTTTTGGCGGGTGGATACTGTTCCTGGAGGAGCTTCAAATAGTAGTCATGAAAAAAAGCCCGGTTCTCAAACGTTTTATTTACTGGACTCTTGACAGGCAAACCCCTTAACCGCGAGACCTCTTTAAAAATATCGTCCGCTTGTTGGAGGGTAAGGGCTTGGATTTTTTCATCGAGTGGTTGGTCTTCCGGGCAGGTTTCACAGCTGCCCCAGGCTTTTTGGGGCGCCAAGGCCCAAGCCAAACTTAAAACCAACGCAGTAAGCCAAAGTATTTTAAAGGTATTTTCTCCCCCTCTCCCTAGAGCTTTGGTTTTGAGGGTACATAGGAGTTGTTCCCTATGAGCGCTGTACGGGAGATGGGCCGGGGTGAGGGTGAAAAAGCTTCGGCTCACTCTTCCCCTCACCCTACCCTCTCCCGCAAGAGGCGAGAGTTTTGAAAAAAACCAGTGTAAATTAACTACCAGGCTCAAAAGGCTGTCACGTTTTTCTGTTGAATAAACCTATATCCGGCCTCGATAAGCTCCAGGGTTCTTAAACCTTCCTCCCCTGAAGCCCAGGGAGTTTTGCCGCGCTGGATACAATCAATAAAGTGCTCATATATAGAAGGGTAAAAACTGTCCTTGTCCAAGGAAGGGCGTATTTTCCCTTCCTGATTACGGAATTCCAGGGTAATGGGGTCCCCCTTGGCCAAATTCAAGGAAAGGGTTCCTTTGGTCCCAAAAAAGTAAAAGCGATTCTGGTAAGCCGTATCGACCCATCCCACGTTGACCGTCCCCACGGCCCCCTTTTTAAACCTTAATAAACAAGCGCAATGAACCTCCCCTTGCGCGACCGGCAGGCCTTTCCCCCGGGACATGGCTTTTCCAAGGGTGGCCACGGCCCCAACCATCAAAGCCTGGTCCCCCAGCAAAAAGGACAAACTGTCGAAAACATGGGGACCCAGGTCCATCAAGGCCCCGCCCCCGGCCAATTTTCGGTTAAAGAACCAGTTGGCTTTGGGGCTCCAGGCTAGGGGCCCCAGGTGGGTAAGGGATGATTTGAAAGCGAACACGTCCCCAATGGTGTTCTTCCGCAATAATTTCTCGGCCGTCCGGACGGCGGGGTCAAAACGCATATTGTGGTGAACCATCAAAACCCGTTTGTATTTCTTTGCGGCGGAAATGAGGGTTTTGGCCTCCGAGCTTGTGACCGCGATCGGTTTTTCTACCAGGACATGCTTTCCTTCCTGAAGGGCTTTTAAGGCGATGGGCATGTGGGTTGAATTGGGGGTGCAGATGGAAACGGCGTCCACATGGTCCGACTCGAGAAGCTTGTTCCAATCCTTGTATATGTAGGGAATGCCGAATTGGGCCGCCACCTGCTTGGCGTGGGCTTCCCGGGCGGAATAAACAGCGGTTAACTGGCATCCGGATGCTTTGGCGTAACCCGGAAGGTGGGCCCGAACGGCGATTTGCCCTAAGCCGATAACACCGATACGTATGGGTTTGGATATTTTCATGGCGGCATTATATCGGAAACAGGTCGGAATTCGTGGCCAGATTAAAACCTCAAGGCAGAACTAAAACCTTTAGGATTTTTTGATCCTTCCCAAAGTCCCCTTTAACTTCCACCCGCAGGTAATAAAGCCCATCGGCCACCTTGGCACCCAGCTTATCCTTGAGGTCCCAACTAAAGTTGCCGCTACCGCTCAGGGTGGTTGATTCGTCCTTTATCTTCCGAAAGGCCGTGGTGAAGACCGACCAATGAAGGCTGGCGGGCCCCGGCAGTAATAGGCCAATCGTCACCGGAGACCCATCTCTGGATGGGTTGGGATAGGGTGGCAATATCACGACCATCGTGGGCAGGGCCGTGGGCGAGGAGCTATTGGTTGGGGTCGTCGTAAAGGTGGCGGTTGAAGTGAATGTGGATGTGGGTGAAGGTGTGAAAGTTAATGTGTTAGTGGGGGTAGAGGTATTAGACGCCGTGGCCGTACTAGTGGTTGTTGGAGTACTAGTAAAGGTGTTTGAAAGTGTGAATGTTCTTGTGAACGTGCTTGTAAAGGTAAAAGTGTTTATGGGAGATAAGGTCACGGTATTGGTTGAAGTCAAAGTCGGGGAGTTTGATGGGCTCTGGGTAGGCGTTTTGGAAGGTGTATTGGTTGGGGTCCGGCTTGCGGTGAGGGACGCTGTCGGCGTCATCGAACTGGTCGGGGTTTGAGTTGGGGTATTGGTAATCAATGGCGTATTCGTGGGGGTCGAGGAAATAGTCGAGGTGTGTGACTGAGTTGGAGTCCCCGAAGGTGTATTCGAGGCGGTAACTGTCGAAGTATTGGTCGATGAATTAGTGGGAGTGGTGGTTGGGCTAGAGGTGGCCGTGTTAGTTTTGGTGCTACTGGGACTATTAGTCGGGCTTAGCGTCGCCGTATTGGTAAAGCTAAGGGTTGGTGTTGAGGTAGGTGTCTTTGTGGGGCTGTTGGTTGCGGTCAAAGACGCCGTAGAGGTGAAAGAATTCGTCGGGCTTAAAGTCTCTGTCTTTGTGGGCGTGGGCGAAGCCGAAGGCGTAGCGGTGAGGGACGCAGTCGCACTATTCGTGGGACTCGGCGTCATCGAATCCGCTGGGGTTTGAGTGGAGGTATTGGTAATCAGGGGTGTGTTGGTGGGTGTCGAAGTAATGGTTGGCGTAGGGGAATGGGTCGGTGTGCCTGTAGGGCTATTCGATGCCGTGGCCGTAGAGGTATTAGCGGGGGAATTAGTCGGGGTCTGGGTTGGGCTATTGGTGGGAGTCCGGGAAACCGTATTGGTAACGGTCATGGTCAAACTGTTCGTAGGGGAGTTTGAAGGCGTCTTAGTGGGTGTTGCCGAGGCTGTAGAGGTAAAGGGCGGCGTCAAAGTCAGGGAAGCCGTGGGAGATGAGCTCGGGCTATTGGTGAGGGTTGGGGTGGACGTCCTAGTGGAAGTATTACTTGCCGATGGGGTTGGCGTAGCGGTTGCGGTCCGCGTTGGGCTATTCGTCGCCGTCCTAGTGAGCGTAGCCGAAGGACTATTGGTGGGCGTCCTTGTTGGCGTCAAAAAGGTTGTATTGGTAAAGGTGAAGGTTGGCGTGCCGGGACAACTCACCATAGCCGTTGGGGTCGGGATAAGGGTGGGTATGGGGGTGCAGGTAGCGTTGCCACAAGGGGAATTTACGTCATAAGCATGCTTCGCCCCCCAAATGGCGTTGGCCCTCATATAGTATGGCGCCCGGATGTTGGTCAGCCCCGTGGTCCAGGCTTCCGGGGTGCGAAACCACATGGAGCCCAGGTTCCAGATACTGTTATAGAGGCTATTCCCAATGGAAACAGCCTGGGTGAACATTCCCTGTTGGATCATCCCAGCCACTGCGCCCCAGGTCGTGCCCACCCAGGCTTCCTGGCTTTGGGAAGTGCTGGCATCAATGCTCCCGGCCGAGGTCATGACATTCACTTCCCCATGTGCGCCCGCGTCAAACTTGGCCCAGTTGTTATCGTGAACTGTCTGCCAGGCGCTTACAGCGTGGGCTGCAGGTACCACATCAGAAAGCCCGCAAGCCTTGGCGTACCACTGGCCGCAAAGCTGGTCGCTCATGATTCGGGCAACTCCCGTCACCCCTCCCGCCCCGCTACCCGTGTCGATGTTGTAATAGTTACCCGTTGCGTTCCAAAGATTTCCCTCAAAGTCAGCCTGGCCTAGGGTCAACCAGGAATTATAGGTGGTGGCCAAAGCCGCGTTCCCTTGTTGGGTCGCCATGGCTTGCGCGGCCTCGCAAGCGGCTAGGTAAAGGCTTCCGCAATAGGCCGTCTCCCCGGTAAGCCCTAAGTTGTCGTAAGTTTGGTCGATGCCGTTGGAAATGGGCAGGTTGTAGGTGACAGGCCCGGTAGATACGCACTGGCTATGCACCTTGGCCATCGCCATCTGCACGGCGGGCCAGCAATAGTTCAAGAAAGTCGAGTCGCTCTTTCCCGTCATTTCCCAATCCCGGTAAACCATGAGAACCAACTTGGAATTCAAATCCTTCCAGGTGGTGGAATCTCGGAAAGTGTAAGCATTCCATCGGGTGTAGACATCGTTCAAGGCCCCGAAATCATGGGCGCAGGTCCCGATGGCCGCGGGTCTCGGCAAGGCCTGGGAAGCGTTCACCGTGACGCTGTCGCAAAACTGTTCCACTTCCTGCTTGTCGATGTTCGGCCAGTTTTGGGCCAGCGCCCAGGAACTGTAAAAGCGAACGTCGGAGGTGCCATAAAAGGGGTAAACGTAGGATTCCAAACTGCTGAACATGTCCGGCCCGGCGTCGAAGTTAGTGGAGCCGTACTGTCCAGCCTCCCAAAGTGTGCCGCCAATGACGTAATAGTAAAGTTCATTGAAGAGCATCTGCTTGAACCAATCGGGGTAGGGTCCGCCCAGGACCCCGCCTTGCCAGTTATCAATGGAGGTTTCCCAACCGGCATAGTTATTCAAGGCGTCGTTGGCGATGGCAAAGGAGTTCAGCCCTGTCTTTCCATAGGTACGGGTGTATTCGCGGTACCATTGGGCCCCAGTTCCGGGTTGGGCCAGAGGAATATCCCATGCCAGGACGATGGGGATCTTCACGGATTGCCCCGGCGAAAGGGTCACCTTAAAGGCGATGCCGCCGATGGAATTGGCGCCAACGGCATTGGTCAGGGTGCCCGCCGCGCCGAAGGAAGTTTGCAGATTGGCCACGCTCGCGGCCGATTGATAGGTTACCGTGACCCCCGCGCTGGAAGCGCAGGCCAATGCGAACTCGCCCTGGCTCTTGGTGGTGGCACTCGCCCCTGACCGGGTCAAAACCAGCCCGGTATTGCCGCCCGAAACGCTTACCGCCGCGTTAGCCCCGCCAAACGTGTTGTCCCAAGTGAGCATAATACCCACATCGGTGGTGGTACAGGTGGGGTTGTAAATATCCCACTCAAAGATGCCCTCCGGGAAACTGCTCCGGATGTAATCCCCCGGAATCATGGGCGTGAACTGGCTCACCCGGGCCTTACAGGCGAAATCCGACCCGTAATAATCCACCCAAGACTTGGGATAGAGGGAGTAATAGGTGGCTTGTCCCGTACCAAGCGCGGTCGCGTTTAAGTGGTAGGTAACTGCCGCTCCACCGGAGGGTTTTTGGTACATGTAAAAGCCACAATTAGCATCCACGACATAGGGGCTATTGTTGGTCCAGGTTGTGGGGGCTGCTGCGACATTAAGACGCCCAAGGTAAAAATCCCCCCCGAAATTCCGGGTAACTGTGCCCGCTCCAAAGCCCCCCAGGGGTGCCCCGTCCAGGTAACCCCCAGCGTTTATATCTCGGCTCCAGGCTTGGGCGGGAATGTTTGTAGCGGCATTTACAGGCGAACTCATGAGTAAAAGAATGGACGAAACAAACAGAAATTGATTTAAGGAAGTTTTATGTCGAGACAGAGACGATTGTTTGAGGGGCAATCCAAACCGTCCGTTCCGAAAGAAGTGGGGAAAACTACATATAAAATTTACCACACTTTGAATGGAACTTAAGTTTTGTCAGGAAACTGAGATCGCTTTTATTTTGGAGAGTATTAAAGCCTAATTCGGAGACTTTCACGTGTTACTCTCGAACAACTGATCGAGATATTCTTTGACCATGACGGATCACCGTCGCGGACAATAAAAACTATTTCTAATTCTTTCTTTTCACATCGCGAAACAAAAGATCAACCCAAAAAAACGCTATTTTATTCATTAGATTCTTGAAAGCAATTGTTCCCGGATCAATGACATCTTCTTGGCCGGAAAGTATAAGGCGATTAATATTTTCCTTTGAATAAAATGGTCTTAGGAACAAAAGAAAAACTGGAATTCCAACACAAGGTATACCCAATATTGCAAAAGGAAGTAAAAGGAAAAATGAAATGCTTGGTATGCCCAATTTATTCATGGGTTCACTCAATGAAAAGGGGACATGATAAATAAAACAAAGAAAATAAAAACCAACGATTCCCCCGGATAGCATACCTAGGCCACCAATGATAGGTATTGAAACAAACTGTAATGCATTTTTCTTTTTCACATTGGCCCCCGCCACAGACAACTACCGATGATTGTTATTTCACCAGCGTCACATCATCCACCCACAAATTGAAATCCTCATCACTGAAGGCAGCTGCCGGGGTGTAAGAAATATAAAGAATGTCACTCAACTTGGGAGCAACCTGTCTCCCCCAGCTGGGCTGTTTGAAATCCACAAGATTCAACATCACCTTCGTCCATTGAGCCGGGGCTTTGAAATCGTTTCGGGGGTTGGCGTAATCCTGAATTGCGGCCCGGGCCAAAACGACTGAATAATCCTTCCCGTCTCCCTTGGCCCAGAATTGCAGGGTCTTGAAATCGCTTAGGTCTACAGTCGCCTGCCCCGGGTCCAGGGTTCCCGTCAGCATGGCATAGGGCCAAGGAGCAATGCTCTTACCGTAATGTCCATACATATGGGCCGCGTATTTAGGCGAAGCCTTGCTTCCGCCCGCTTCGGGTTTGAAGGGCATGGGGTTCATCACCGTGCCCAGGTTATTGTGGTCGCAATCCGTTGACCAGCTTCCACCCAGGGTATTGGCCGTTCCCCCGCTTTCAAAGTTATCAATTAAAAGGCTGGTTCCCTTGGCCTGGAGCTTCTTCCCCGAAACATCCGGTACAGGTATGGAATTGAAAGCCTTCTGGCTTTCTTCCAGTTTGCGGTTGTAGTTGCTCAAGGCTATCTGTAATTCCCATAACTTCTTCCCCAATTCGCTGGCCTTTTGGGTATCCGGAATGGTCAAATCGGGCGCCGGGCCCGGATCGGCAGCCTTGGCATCCTCGGCTTTTCCTGCGGCATACAGCTTGGCTTGGGCGGCCTGTAACTTCACATAGGCTTCTTTGACAATCGAGACAAAGGTTGAAATGCTCTTGGCAAGTCCCGAAGCAGGCATGTTCATGGTTCCGGCGGCCAGGGACTTACATATGGAATCCAAAAGGGGTGTTTTCTCTCCCACCACATCCGCCCCCAAGTTCCAGATCATCACACCTTTCAAATCCTCCTTCACGGCGTAATCGCATTTGAGCCCAATGGACTTCGGGTCGTCATAGGTAATGACATGGGCTCCGCCAACCCTCTCCAGATAAGGTACCTTGGCGCCTTCATCCCAGAAGCCTTTCCAGTCCTTATTGCCCAGCAATGGGGCCACTTCGTAATACTGTATTTCGGCCACGGTCTTGCTGGCGGCGTCCGTAAAGGAATCCCCCATGTGGGGAGTATTAAATTGCTGGCCATAAAAAGGCAGTCCCAGGACGATCTTATCGGCTGGAACAGCGTATTTATGCTCAAGGCGGTGAACCATCTCATCAACGTTCATGCCTCCATCCACTTTGGAGTTGCTGGGCGCGTAGAGATTAGCGTTATGGGCCGAATGGCCCGTCCATTCCCCCGCGAAGTCATAGGTCATCAGGTTGATGAAATCCACCTGCTGGACGATCTCCGACCAAGAAACATGAGGGGCCCACCATTCCCCGCCACCAAGCGCGGTCGTAATGATCCACTTGGGGAATCTCGCGCGGATATCCTGCATGAATTTCGTGTAGGTGGCCTGGTCTGGGTCAATCAAAGCCGAAGGCTCCCAATCGATGTCCACGCCGTCATAGTTATTTGCCGTGATTAGCTTTTCCAATTCGTCAAAGAAGTGCTTCTCAGCCTGGGGGTCGCGGGCCATGCCCAGCCAATGGTTAGCGTTCTGCGCCGCCCCGCCAATGGAAGCAATCAACTTCACCTTATGGGCGTGGGCCATTTTTTCCAGGTCGGCGTTCCAAAAATCACCAGAAACCGTGATGTCCCCATTGGCTTTGGGGATTAGGAATGACCGGGCAATGTGGGTGAGGGCATCGTAGTTGTAACTCTCAGGTGGATAGATGCCGTCAAACCAGGAAGCGGAATAACCCAGCACCACCTTATTGGGTTTGGCCCAGGAAGGGAATGCCGTGGCCAACAAAAAACTTACAACAGCGCTTGCAAGAATCCACCTTTTCATAAGTTTCCCTCTTTTTAATAAGTGAATATTAAATATTGTCATTGCGAGGAGGCCCTGACTTCGGGCCGACGCGGCAATCCAAACATTCAAAAAAATGCATTTTCTGGATTGTTTTGGATTGCTTCGTCAGTCAAAGCCTTGACTTCCTCGCAATGACAAAAAAGAAACTGCTCGAGAATTTAAATCAAACCCAATGCCAGGCCAGGCTTATACCCCGGAAAGATCGCTGACTGGTTCTTGACTCCCAGATGTTTCCCCAAAACATCACAAACCACCTGCCTGAAATCAGTAGTCACGGGAAGGTCCCGTCCCTCATAGAGGTTTTCCTTTTCCAACCCCGCCCACTTGCCGTAAACCTTGCCGCCCTTAACGGGGCCACCCAGCACGAACATGACACCGCCATGGCCATGGTCCGTTCCTTGGGAACCGTTCTCGGCGACGGTCCGCCCGAACTCCGTCATGGAAACTACCACCACATCCCGAGCCTTGTCACCCAAGTCCTTCCAAAAGGCCGAAAGACCCTTGCCCCAATCTTCCAACAGGGAACCCAGCCGGTAGCTTTCGCCCGTATGGTGGTCCCACCCGCCAATATCGATAAAGGCCACCTTCACTTCCGCGCCCGATTTCAAAACTCGAGCCAGGTCCGAAAGGGCATGGCCTAAGTACCCGTTTCCATATCCTGCAACCGATGTGCTCGAACCAGAGGCCAACAGGGCCTGGAGTTTCTTAATGGATTCGGCGGTGGCGATTCCCGCCTTGCCTAAAAGTCCGCTTGATTGGGAATACATATCCTCGAAAGCCTTAGCCGCCTCGGGGCCTTCAGAAAAGGCATAGTCCTTCAGGCTGGTCATGGAAGTAACCGGGATTTCGCCCCTCAATATCCGGGGGGGCCTGGCCGAAATAGCCACGGCGTTTAAGGGGTCCACCCCGGCCTTGGGAAAGGTAGCCACAGTCCGGTTAAGCCACCCGTCCGCCGTACCCTTCACGCCAGGGGTTCCGGTTTCCATGTAATCCTGGGCGTCAAAGTGGGAACGGCTGTTATCCGGCGACCCCGCAGCATGGATGACCGCCAAATGCCCCTCCTTCCAAAGCGGCAGAAGAGGGGCCAAAGAGGGGTGGAAGCCAAAATGACCGTCCAAGTCCAAAATACCCTTTTCCCCAGTAAGGTACTTCATCCCTATGGTAGGCCGGGCCCTTAGATAGTTGGGATCCGCGAAGGGAATAACCGTATTTAGCCCGTCGGCAGCCCCTCTTTGAAAGAGCACCACCAGGGTCTTGGACTTGGAGGAGGAGCCTGAAGCCATCCTGGCGGCAGCATGAAGCCAAGGCGGCATGGACCAAATCGCCATTCCGGCGCTGACAGTGCCCGCCAATTTCAGGAAATCCCTACGGGACATCTGGGGATTATGTTTTGATTCCATGACGACTCCTTTTACCCTTACAACTCTACTGCAAATCCCCTTCTCCCTAGAGGGGAGAAGGCTGGGATGAGGGCGTCTTAGGCCCAGTAAACATCCCTCTCCAGCAAGGGGCGAGGGTTAAAGAAAAATCTAGACCCTTATCTCCTTTGAAAATCGGGCGAGGCCATGACCAATGCCGCCATTTTTCTGGTATCCAGGGAAGTTTGGCCATTCAAAAGGGCCTGGCGGGTGCTATCGGACATTTCTCCATTCAATAAAACCTTTGAAACGTTTTGTAACACGGCAGTTCCCCCACCCCCGGCGGCACCTGTTTCGAATGGGGTCAAACTGAATACCGGGGCATTCTTTTCGGCAGGGTCAAAAAGCTTGGCCGCGAAATTCGTTCTCCCCAGCAAAGAAGCGGAACTTACCCAGGCGTTAGCCGTAAGAGGGTACCCCGTCGGGGCCTCGCAACGGTAAAGGGGCTGACCCATGGATTCCAGGACCTGAATGGAAGGGTTCCAATCGGTGAGATGGGCGTCAACCGCCCTCATGGCGCTGGCCACAAACTCAAAGGGGGTTTTCACCTTCACCCGGTAATACTGGGGATCAAAAAATTCGGGCGAATTGATGATCGCCAATAGGGTTTCCTTAATATCCCCATCCGAAGCTAAAAATTTATCCGCCACCGTCTTAACCAGGGCGGCGGGCGGGTCATCGGCCAGGAACCTTTGGCAAAGCTTCAAGGCGATGCGGTGGGCCGTTTCAGGCCTACGGGAAAGCATCTCGATGACCGCCTCCCCTTCCTTAACGCCGTCGTTAGGCCCAAAGGTTTGTCCCAGGATGACCTTCTCATTAGTGTCATGGTGCCAGGGCTTGAACTTGAACTCGACGGGTTGGGGCGCTGAGTCTGGTTGGATGCCGGCCACCGACCATCCGGTAAAGACCCGGGCCGTATTCACTACGTCCAGTTGGGTATAACCACCGTCCACACCTAGGGTGTGAAGCTCTAATAGCTCTCGCCCGTAGTTCTCATTAATACGCAAGCCTTTCCCCGGCATGCTTTGCATCATCATCATGCTTCCACCCTTCGCCCCCATGCTGGTGTCGGCCACTGGCTTGAAGTTGGGATCGGCAAAGTTGTCGTTATTGTCTAGGTACAGCATCATTGCGGGGCTTTTCGCCACCGCCAGCAGAAGGTCCTTAAACTTGCCCAAGGCGAAGGGACGGATCGCTTCCCTTTCGTAAACCCCCATCGACCACTCCACCTCATTCTTGTCGAAGGAAACGTTGAAGTGGTTGAACCAGAAATCCACCATCACCTCATAAAGTTGCCGGCGGCTTTCCAAAACCCTCGTCAGTTTGGCCGCGGATAACTCGCTCAGCATGCTGTAAATGCGTCCATAGGCTTTTTCATTCTCACTGGGGGAGAGGACTTTGTTGCGCAAATCAGGCCTCATGATGTTGACCCCGGGCTGGGGATATTCCATCAGGAGCGAGTTGATGCTTTCCGTCAGGGTGGGGTAACTCTTTAAATCCTTATCGCAAAGGGCATCATCCAGTTTTTCAGGATTCAATTGCTCTTTAAGAAAGGCGTCTATTCCCATTTTCTTCACCTGTTCCAGGTCACCGGGTTTAGGGCCAAAGGTAAGGCGGTTAAGAACCTGAAGGCACTTTTGGTCTTCGGTTAGGGCCTGTGTTTGGGCGAAAAGAGGGGTAAAAGCGGAGGGGGCAAAGAGAAGGAAATATAAGGGTAGCCAACGTTTTAAATGGGCCATGGAAAAAAGAATATACCTTTTTCGGGATGGTCACAAGGCTATAACCAAAGACATTTGACTTCCAAGAGCACCAAGAAAACATAAAGAATTAACGTCGATTTTTGACGTTAGAATTTTGTCTAAGCTTTATTTCTTTTCCTTCTTGGCGCCCTTGGCGCCTTGATGGCTAAACAGGTTTCTGTTTAGGTTTTTTGGCGTAAGATAGTGTCTTCACACTTCCAGGAGGCCTTATGCAAAAACTCAAAATCTCCCTTCTTTCCTTTTTCGCCGTAGGGCTATTGTGGGCAGCGGCCTCACCCCCCGAAGGCTCCCTCGGTGGTTGGACCAACGACCAATTAAAAGCTGAAGTTTATCGTCTGCGCAGAGAAATCCAGGACTTGCGGGAAAAACTGGGCTATAGCGAAACGGTCGAGATTAAAGGAAAAAACTCCGTAAAGATTCCCAAGGATGCTTGGGAGTTGGATGACTTTGAAAGCCCCTCCCCCACTTCAGGGATAGGTGGCTGGTCCCTGGAATTTGACCACAATAATATGGGAACTACCATTATCCCCAACCCCTACCAAAGGCTGGTAGGCGGGTCTCCCCTTTCACCAGGATTTTGCGCGGGCATGAAAGGTCACCTTGGCCCTAGTGAGGCACCTTGGACCTGGGCCTATTTGCAAACCAACTTAAACAGCCAAGGAACCACCGTGGATTTAAACGGATATAAGGAACTTTGGTTCACTGTCAAAGGCGATGGAAAATATTACATCACTTCCCTAAGGCGGGCCATTGTGCAGGATTATTGCGACTTTCAGGCTGACTTTGTGGCCCCGGAACAATGGACCTTGGTGAAGATACCCTTAAACAAATTCTCTCAACCCACCTGGGGCACTCAACACCCCAGGACTTTCAACGACGTGAAGAATATGGCCTTTTCGCCGGAACTCCACGAGGCTGATTTTGATTTGAAAGTAGACGATATTGTTTTTGTGAAATAAGCCATCCAAGGGAACTAAACCCCGAAGCCAGGTTCGGGTGTTTTTAATTCCAACCGAAGGCCAACCAAAGTTAAAAGACGAATCACCTCAATACCATTACTTTCAAAATTTTGGTCAATGGCCGGGGACCTGTTACCTCCACTTCAATATAGTAGAGTCCATTAGCCACGGGTGCCCCTCCCTGGTCCCTCAGTCCCCACCCAAAGGTCCCCGCCGATGAAATCTGTAGCTGGTCCTCGAATATCTTCCGGAAAGACGAGGTAAAAACTTTCCATCGCACTGCCGAAAGGCCAGGAACCTTGACGAGGCAGGAAACCTTTCCCCCTTGAACCGGGTTTGGGTAGGGTGGATAAATGGCAGTACCGGTGAAAGGGGTTGGGCTATCCGTGGGGGTTATGGATGGGGTGGGGGTTAAACTGGGAGTTTGAGTAGGGGTTTTAGTCGCCGTGGCCGTGATAGTGGGTGTAAAGCTGGGAGTTTGAGTCGGGGTTTTAGTCACCGTGGCAGTGATTGTGGGTGTGTTGGTGATAGTAGGTGTATTAGTTATGGTGGGAGTATTGGTGATGGTCGGGGTGGGTGTGTAAAAATTGGAAGCGTCAAACTTGGTCACAAAAACGTCGTCATACAAAATTCCCCCAAATGCTGTTTGAAAGGATCCCGAGGTCGTTGGGAAACTTCCCTCCGTATAGCCTGTTACATAGGCATTTCCCGAAGGGTCCACCGCGATGCCATTGCCAAAATCCGCCCCGGCCCCGCCAAGAAAAGTCGAATAGATCAACCCCGTTCCGTTGGCGTTTAAATTCGCAAAAAAAGCGTCATTAGTGCCGCCTCCATAAACCGTCTGAAAAGCCCCCGAAGTCGTTGGAAAACCACTGCCCGTATATCCGGTCACGTAGGCGTTCCCCGTCGAATCCACCGCTATGCCATTACCATAATCCCCGCCACTTGCGCCGAGGTAGGTCGAATAAACCAATCCCGTTCCGGTGTTGTTCAGCTTCGTCACGAAAGCCGCGCCAATGCCACCGGGAAAAATCGTCTGAAAAGCTCCGGCGGTCGTGGGATAAGTACTTGAATCCGTGTACCCGGTAACATGGGCATATCCGTTTGAATCCACCGCGATGGCGTTGCCGGTATCGCCAGCGCTCCCGCCCAGGTAGGTGGAATAGAGCAAATCGCTCGTCCCTCCACCCACCGGATTCAGTTTTGCCACAAAGACGTCCTGGGCTGGGAAAGGACCGAGAAAAGATGTCTGATAAGCCCCACTGGTCGTGGGAAAATCGCCGGATTCGGTCCAACCGGTCACATAGACATATCCGCTAATTGAATCCACCGCGATGCCTAAACCGTTATCGTTACCGTACCAAAGCGTAACGCCACTCGTGTTCACCTTTAAACTCCCACCCAGATAGGTCGAATAGAGCAAAGCGCTTCCTGAGGCGTTTAGTTTCGTCACAAAGGCGTCGGTAGAACCGCCACCAAAAGCCGTCTGATAAGCCCCGGCAGTCGTTGGGAAACCTCCCCAAGTATTCCCCGTCAAATAGGCATTCCCAGATAAATCCACCGCGAGGCCTATGCCTTCATCGGCGAGACTCCCGCCCAGGAAGGTCGAATAGACCAAAGTGCTTCCGGTGGCGTCCAGCTTTGTCACAAAGGCGTCTTCACTACTGCTAAAAATCGTCTGATAAGCCCCGGCAGTCGTGGGAAAATCTGATGTGGCCGTATATCCCGACACATAAGCATTTCCGCTTGAATCCACCGCCAGTCCCTGGCCCTCGGTGTCGTTAAGGTTCCCCCCCAGGTAAGTCGAATAAACCAAAGCGGTTCCCGAGGGATTGAGTTTCGATACAAAGGCATCAAAGTTAAGCCCGCCGCCGGGGGCGACCGTAACATAGGTCCCCGCTGTCGTGGGAAAGTCGGTAGAGCCGGTAAAGCCCGCCAAATAGGCATTCCCCGAGGAATCCACCACGATGACTTCGGCTCCATCGTCGCCGCTTCCGCCCAGGTAAGTCGAATAATCAAGCACAGGGTCGATTACGAGGGTTTTCGATTTATCGTAATCCTTCACCTCAAAACCAAATTCTTTTTCCCCAGTGGAAAGGTAACTGCCCACCACGGTTCTTTTTCCGAACAAACCTTCCTGGTAAACAACTGGCGCCTTGAAAACCACCTTCCTGCCGCCGACCGTAAGGTTAAGACCGCCTTCGCTATCCACCACTGCCTGGTCCGCGCCCTCATATTTCACGCGAATCACATTCGGGTCCGCTCCCGGCTTCACCTGGAAGTCATATTCCAAATTCCCTGGATTGCCGTAATAAACCATGTCCACACCTGGGTAAACACCCGGAATCCTCACTTTCGCGTATTGGGGGATTTGGGTGCGCCATTTCGAGGGATCATTACCGATAAAGTAGTTGCTGATGCCAGGAAGTTTCTCAAGACCTTCCGGGGAGAGGGCTTTATTGGCGCCCGTAAGATTCAAACGCAATAGATCATCCGGGGTGGAATGTGGATGATGAATTCCGAAAAGGTTTTTCGGACCCTTAGGGTCCGGTGGAATCCACCCACCTTTCGCTGCCCTTTGTGATTTCTTAAGGATCAGCACCGCATCAGCCCCTGTTATAAACAGACTGTAACCCCTATCCCGGGCTAGGAACTTTGCTTGGGAATCAGCCTGCCCCTGGTTGGGCTCAAAGGCCAGTGGCAGTTTGCCGTAGTCTGGATTTTGGCGGAGTTGGCGTTCCAAAGGCAAGTTGTAAAGTTTAGCCCCGGGGGGCGTGGGCTTGAGAGACGGTCCCAAGCCAAAGAGAAAATAAGAAAGCGCGGGAACGGTAAATAAAACAATAACGGTTCGGCGTTTCATTGGGTTAAGCAGGGCTCCTTCAAGGATAAGGAAGGCTAAGGTCTAGGCAATTTAATTAATGCTGAATGACGATCTGGGTGACTTGATGGCCCGCCAAACCGCCTTGGGGGGTGACCAAGTCAACAGCGATAAAGTAAAGACCGCTCGCGATCCCGGCTAAATTGAGGTTTACACTGTTAGCCCCCGGCACGCCTGTCACTGGGGCTATTACACGTTCCCCGGCGGTGTTATACAAGCGGGCAGTCAAGGTGAAGTTGGTGTCCGAGACAACTTGGACAAGGGTTGAAGTATTTCCGTTTTTGAGGATGTTCGGCCCCGCAAACACGTTACCTTTCGTAATGGATTTGTTGCCCGATTCCACCAAAACCCCACGAGTGATAACCTGGTCCCCGCCCTTTCCATCCACGTAATTAATCTCGATGGAGTAATGGCCATTGGACACAACCACCCCGCTATCGCTTCTCCCATCCCACACTAAGGCCATCCCATTCGAGGAGGTGATTTTCAAGGTGCCGTTGGAGGCGTTTACAAGCGATGGCTCAATGACGTTGCTGGACAATTGGACACCTAACAAAGTGCTATTGCCGGGATCATCCGCCCAGCTGTACAGATGCCGGACGATTTCCCCCGCCTCGTTATAGATGTTTACCGTAACCTTAGCGATCGACCGGCTCACGGTCACCATTTGGGTCACACCCATCACGTTCCCCGCCGAATCCGTATTGTCTACCTTCACGAAGTACTTCCCATTCAAGACCGGATCGCCGTTTGAGTTGGTGCCATCCCAGGTCGCTATTTGTTGACCCTTGTACTCGATGTAAACCTGCCCATTCACGCTCGTAATCGTGGGACTTCCAACAAAATTTATGTTTACGATTTCCTGGGATCTTTCCTTTACCCATAAGTCTTTCACCAGTTCGCCCGCCTCGTTGTAGACCGCGATGTGAACCGTGTAAAGGCTGGACAAGGAAACACTCACCGAGGCGGACTTTGTGCCTGACAGGCCGGCGTAGGTCAACTGGGCGTTATTGACCAAGACCGTCCCTGTCGTAACGGAGGAATCCACCGTGGCCTGGTAGGTAAGGGCGTAAGTTCCAGGTGCCAAAGAAGTCCAATCCCAAGTTAGCATCTTCGTAGAGGGGTTCCAATTAGGGGTTCCTCCCATCGTCACCGGGCCCATTGCTACAAAAATCAAGTGATTGGGCAGGACGTCCGAGACATGGACCGTGTTGGCGACGCTTCCCGTCACAACCAGGGTCAGGGTGTAAATAATAGTGTCCCCTGAACTTGCCACCGACTCGGAAGAAGTCTTGCTGATATCCACGTTGGGACTGGGCGTTGGCGTGATGGTAAGCGTGAAAGTTGGCGTAAAGGTAAGGGTGAATGTTGCCGTATTCGTGAATGTGAAGCTGTTGGTTGGGCTAAAGGTGTTGGTGAAGGTTTTCGTCACGGTAAGGGTGTAGGTAGGAGTTGGCGTGAAAGACCCGGTGGGGGTATAGGTACTCGTGGAGCTATTAGTCGCTGTGGGGCTGTCCGTAAAGGTGTGTGTATTGGTCGTGGTAAAGGTCGGAGTAGGCGTAGAAGTATAAGTGGCGCTGTTGGTATTGGTAGGAGTGTAAGAGGGTGTGAAGGTGGGAGTAAAAGTCCGGGAATTGGTCCAAGTAAAGGTTGGGGTAGAGGTAGAGGTATCAGTGGGGGTGTTAGTACTGGTTTGAGTATTGGTGGAAGTGAAGGTGTTAGTGAAAGTCTTGGTATTCGTCCAAGTAAAGGTCGACGTGAAAGAAGGGGTATCGGTGGGCGTGTTTGTGGAAGTAAAGGTGTTGGTAAAGGTTCGGGTATTGGTCCAGGTAAATGTATCCGTGGCCGTTTTGGTGCTGGTTGGGGTGTTGGTAGCCGTGAAAGTGTTGGTGAAGGTCCGGGTATTGGTCCAAGTGAATGTATTGGTGGCGCTATTGGTGGATGTCGGCGTGTTGGTCGAGGTGGGGGTAAATGTATCCGTAGGGGTGTTGGTGGCCGTGAAACTGTTGGTCGGGGTATTCGTGGAGGTTGGGGTATTGGTAAAGGTCCGGGTAAAGGTAGCGGTGAAAGTGTTGGTGGAGGTTGCGGTGTTGGTTGAGGTGAAGCTGTTGGTGAAGGTGGCCGTCTGAGTGGGGGTATTGGTCGGCGTTCTCGTTCCCGTAAAGGTATTGGTGGGAGTAAAGGTTCGGGTAGAGGTGAAGCTATTGGTGGGAGTCGGCGTGTTGGTAACGGTCCAAGTAAAAGTGCTTGTAAAGGTGTTCGTGCTCGTAAACGTAGGGGTAGGAGTCCGGGTAGAAGTGGACGTGGATGTGTCCGTTGAGGTCGAGGTAGAAGTGAAGCTGTTCGTAGAAGTCGCTGTGTTGGTGGCAGTAAAGGTGTTCGTAAAGGTAGCTGTCTCGGTGGGGCTATTGGTTGGCGTTTTCGTTCCCGTCGCGGTGTTGGTGGAAGTAAAGGTCCGGGTGGGCGTGAATGTATTTGTGGAGGTTGACGTGTTAGTAGCTGTCGGGGTAGAGGTTGAGGTTCTGGTGGAAGTAGAGGTAGAAGTGGACGTGGATGTGGAAGTACTTGTGGAAGTCGAAGTTACAGTGGCTGTGTTAGTCGAGGTCCAGGTGGAGGTACTGGTCGATGTCGAAGTGGATGTGGAAGTGGCCGTCGCGGTGGATGTGCTGGTAGACGTGCTCGTCGAAGTTGAGGTTTTGGTAGACGTTGAAGTGGAGGTTGCCGTGGAAGTCGCCGTCGCTGTCGAAGTACTGGTTGAAGTGGATGTGCTAGTCGAAGTGGAGGTTGAAGTACTGGTTGAGGTACTGGTTGAAGTAGATGTGGTGGTCGAAGTCAATGTGCTGGTAGAAGTGGAGGTTGAGGTGCTGGTGGAAGTGGATGTGGATGAAAATGTCCTGGTGGAAGTGTTAGTAGTGGTAGAGGTGCTGGTTGCGGAAGGAGTAGAAGAGAAGGTGGGGGTAGAAGTCCTTGTGCTCGTAGATGTTCTGGTGACCGTCGGAACCGGCGAACAGTTCCCCAATACGGTATTGGAGACAATATTCGATACGATGGACCTTTGAATCGGGGTGGGAGTAACCGTTGGGGTGTGGGTGGGCCCGGAGGGTGTTGGAGTACGGGTATTGGTACGGGTCGGCGTTTTAGTTAAGGTATCGGTGGGTTGGGGGGACCCGCAAACATTGATAGCCACGCTACCGATAATGGTACTGCCTCCGCACAAGTAAGTGCTGTTTTGGATTCCAACGACATCGACGTTGGTCCAGTTTCCCGTAACCGTGGCTGGAACAGTGATGGATTGGACAACTGTAACAGGAGCGGTGGTGGGTAGGGATCCGGTGTTATAGGCCACGGTACAGGCCCCCGACGACCCAAATGGGTACGCGGCATTACCAAAACCGATGACGTAGTCGTCCGTTTGAAATTGTTGGTTGGTGGGCCCAAAGACGGCCGTGACGGCGATGTTATCCCCCACCGCGACACAACTATTGGTCGTCGTAACGGTGATGGTGGTGAAAGTTTGTCCCTGGACCTTGGCGGCGGGGAAAAGGAAAACCAAGGCCAGCATCAAGCTAAGAACCCCAAGGATTCCGGTTTTTTTAATGGAAACGCCCAAAGAAATAAATTGATCTGGGCGAAAAGTCACCAAGTTTATCTTTATAGGATCCAAACCCCTTTCGAAAAATCGATGCATGTTTTTTAACAGCCATTCAAATCGCATGATTTTCCTCAAGGATTACACGGTTGAATTAAATCGGTTAAAACCGCCTGGTTGGAAACAGTCGTACAGGTCACATCTACCGTTACCTGGAAACTAAGCGTGCCCGAAGCGCCCGCCGCCAAATAACCGACGTCCCAACCCACCTGATTGCCGTTCACGAATGTGATGGGCACAGCGGGGACGCTGGTTTGGGAATTGGGGACCAAGGTCGTTCCGGCTGGAACCATGTCGGTTACCGTCACTCCGTTGTCGGCGGTGCCGCCAACATTCGAGTAGGTCAAGGTATAGGTGATGGTCTGCCCTTGGTTGACCGCCCCTGTTGGATTATTAGCTTTGGTCAAGGTCACCACGGGAGGAGACGGACAGCTCATCCATGCCACGTCATCCACGTAACCCCATCCATAGTGCCCACCCTGGCCACAATCGTAATCCGTGAAGCGAAGCGTCACCGTTTGTCCTATGTAATGGCAAAGGTTGATGTAATAGTTGGTCCAGGGAAGGTAACCCCACTGGTTTTGGGTAAGGGGGGTGATCGCGCAGGCCGCCCCCCCGGACCCCGTCAAACCGTCGTTTACCACAAGGGGGAGACTGTTGGCCCAATTATAGATAAGGGCGGCCACAGTGGCGCCGCCCACAATGACATCCGCCTCGATGTAGGTATCCAACGACTGGCCTATTTCATAATGATGATCCTCAAAGACTGCCGCGAACCAGAAGGAAAGGCAGTCGTTGCCGTTGGTGGGGACGACATCTGTCTGCTCGATGCGGGCCCAATCCACGTGGTTCGTGTCGCCCCGCGCCGAGTACAACTGGGCCGCGCAATTCCCTCCATGAACCATGTTAAGCATGCTGTTGGAAAGCGGTGCCCAACCAGAGGTTACCGAAGTCGCGGTCGGAGGCCCGCAAACCAGAGCGCCGCCTGAATTGGTGGAAGTCGTCCACCCGGTGAGGTTACAGGTTTCAAAGTCTCCGTTTACCCAAGCCAAAGAGGTACCGCTTGCTCCAATAAAGAAAATCAGGGTTAGAAGAAGGGTAACCAAGCGGGATAAACGGGGGGGGTGGATTTTTTTAAGTGAGCCGGCAGGACCAACTGCTGTCAATCTGCATAACATTAGAAACGAAAATATTTTTCGGGATATTACAATAATCTTATTGGCCAGATTAAACATAATAAAGAACCTCTAATCAGCTTCATTGGCCTTAAAACGTCAATTTCAAGGCCGACAGTTAACCAGTCAAATTTTATTTAATTCTTGGGTTTCATCATCGCTTTCAGGAGCACCTTTGCGCCCCTGACCAAAAACGTTTTTAATCAGGTGAGGTGTTGGAGTAGGAATGACTAGAGGTTATTGCGAACTGCCGGGGCGGAATTCATATTTTTGGTCGATGTTCATCTGTTTTTACTTAAAACAAATCCCCAATAAAAACGGTTGTTTATCACTTTGCCGATTTTTGGTCATAAATTTTATCGATTTAATGTTAAACCAATTATTGAAATCGTTTTCATACGTAATTTAACCTATTTTTTTGTCCTTTAATTCAAAACCAAGTCGGGTCCAGGAATCAAAAAAGGTTTTTAAATCGAATTTTGAGGTAAAAACGACGGAAGTAACTCAAGTGGCCCAGCTTGGGGCTCGAAAATTTATATGAGGGTGCGCGATTTGCAGGCGAACTTTGTGGTCCCGGATCAATGGTCGTTGGTGAATATCCCGTAAACAAATTCTCACAACCCGCCCGGGGAACCCAATACCCTCGTACTTTTAACAACATGAAGAACATGTCTTTTGGCGAAACCTCATGAGACCGATTTTGATATAAAGGCGGATGATGTTTTTTTTGAAATGAAGAGATGTCGGGGTTGACGGGGTTCGAACCGATCAATTTTTTTCATACAAATTAGTTCTAAACCCATTATCCAACGTCTTTTGTCCCTCGCTTCGAAAACCCATCTCTTCGTAATAGCGGCACAACCTTTGGTTTTCGGTCATGCAATCCAACCGGACAAAGGGTCTGTTTTCCGCAATGACTCGCATACCCCAGTTCAACATGTCCCGGCCGATTCCCTTGCCAGCATATTTGCGCAAAACTGTCATGCCTCTTATATAACCCGCCAGACCATCTTTACCCTTCTCCCCCCAGCTATAGGGGTCCTCCCATTGGATAGTGATGGTTCCGATGTCTTGCCCATTAAAGGAAGCGAGGTATGTGCAACCGCCGTTAACTCGGTCTTGAACAACCTTGAGGAAAGTCGGGGTAAGAATCACCCTCCATTGGTCGATGCCGCAGTCCTCAAGCCAAATTGCCGCGTCACGCATGATACCCAGGACCGAATCCGCGTCCTTGGTTTCAGCTTTGCGGATAACTACTTCGCCGATTTGGGTTTGGATGGTCGAAGACAAAAACAAACCTCATCTTTCATCACGGAGATATGGAGGACACGGAGAAGGTAAAAAATATTTGGCATTTTGTTTCGGCCGAATTTTCAGCTTTTCTCCGCGAATTCCGTATCTCAGTGGTAAATCCGGGTTTTAAGTTTGGGTTACTTACTTTTATCCATGGCGGATAGCGCCAAATTAGTGCGGCGCAGGCGGTTGGAAATGGAACCGATGAGGGTCTTGAAAATCAAATAAGAAGGTCCAGGATTAGCCTTCAGAAAAGCCTCAAAATCGGAACCGCGAATAATATGGACGTCGCAATCGCTGACCGCTTTGACCGAGGCCGAATAGGGGGCGCCGTCAAACACGCTCATTTCGCCGAATACCGAACCCCGGGCCAGCTTGGAGAGTTCTTTGCCCTTCGGGCTCCCGCCCTTGATCGATTTGAACACTTCAGCTTTCCCATTGATCAGGATATGGAGGTTTCCGCCATGCTGGCCCTCACGAATGATCATGTCGCCGGCTTGGAAGTTTTGAATCAGTCCCAGGCGAAAAATCTGATTGATGACCTTGTTGTCCAGGCCGTCAAAAAGATTAACTTCCTTCAAAAAATCAGCACCTTTTGATTCTTTCCGGATAACCATGGGGCCCCCATAAGCAAGGTATTGTATAAGCGAGACATCATCATAGCTCTTTGGGTGGGTCTATGGAAAATGAAAAATCAGCCGGGATGGTTGCGTTTGGTTGCCATTCTGAACCCGATTTCCGGGTAAAGAATCTATGTGTTCCTGTAAAGCATAGATCCTTCGCTTCGCTCAGGATGACACAGAACCCCGGAATCCCGAGGCATCTAAAGAACTAAAACCTTCAAGATTTTCTTTACTTTCCCGAAGTCCCCCGACACTTCCAGGCGGATGTAATAAAGCCCCATCGCCGCCTGGGCTCCTGTTTTATCCCGTAGATCCCATTGGAAAGTCCCACTACCTGACAGGGACAAAGTCCCCGAGTTGATCTTACGGAAAGCCGTGGTAAAAACCGCCCAATCCATGGAAGCTGGCCCCGGAAGCCCTATGTCTACATTAATGGGCGAACCATCCTTGGAGGGGTTGGGATAGGGGGGGGAAAAGGTGACCGGACCTGAATAACCTGCGATAGCTGTCATGGTCGATGTATTTGCCAATGTTACCGTTGAAGTAATTGTAACCGTAGCTGTCGGCGAACTGGTAGACGAGGCCGTTGGGGTCATGGTTACGGTTAAAGTGAGGGTTTTTGTCGGCGAAGAGGTGGAGCTGGAAGTAGGGGTAGCTGTGGCCGTATTCACGCTGGTCACAGTCGAGGTGGAACTGTTGGTCGGGGACATTGTCGCCGTTACCGTGAAGCTAGGGGTCGGGGAAGAAGTTGGGGTTGAGGTAGCAGTGGAGGAAGGTGAATCCGTTGGGCTGTTCGTAGTAGTTTTCGTTGGGCTATTAGTAGGGGTAAAACTATTCGTGGGGCTCAGGGTTCCAGTAGGGGTCAAGGTAAACGTCAAAGTAATTGTGTTAGTCGGCGATGAGGTCGCGGTAGAGGTTGGGGTAATCGTAGGTGTCTTCGTAGGCGAGCTTGAGGGCCTGTTGGTCGGGGTAAAGCTTGGTGACGCTGTGGCGGTAGAGGTTGGTGTTTTGGTAGCCGTGCTTGTTGGTGTATTCGTTGGCGTTTGAGTAGCACTAATAGTAAAGGTTAAGGTTAGCGTGTTGCTCGGCGTCCGAGTAGGGCTGGGCGTAGCGCTACTTGTCACCGTAGGGGACAACGTATTGGTTGAGGTTAAGGTGGGGCTGTTTGAGGCGGTTTTGGTAGGGGTCAAAGT
This sequence comes from candidate division FCPU426 bacterium, assembly GCA_003152075.1. Classification (GTDB taxonomy): domain Bacteria; phylum Oederibacteriota; class Muellerivitia; order Muellerivitales; family Muellerivitaceae; genus PALSA-1180. The sequence goes on along the minus strand of PLZG01000034.1, from coordinate 2,049 downwards.
TGGAGTCGAGGTGGAAGTCGGTGTCGGGGTAAAAAAAAACGTATTTGTTGGTGTGGGGGTGCGTGTGCCTCCTGGGGTCGGAAGGGTGCTGGCCAGAATGAATACGAGCGGGGCGTTCCAATTAATGGCTTCCTCATTGGAACCATAGGCCCCTTGAATATCAGCATAACAAAGAGCGGGTTTCGTACCCGGAGAGGTTGGAGTAATGCCGTCACCTGACGCATTTTGATTCGGCCCGCCTGCCAGCATGCCAGGCCAGGGGAGAGTGATGCCATCCGCCCCGCTGGGCCGATGGTGGGGATGCATTTGAAAGGTTGTGCCCAAGTCGGTCACGAATGAAATCTTGTTGCCATTGCGGCCCAAAAGGTAATGGATGTCATCCAGGGTGGCCTGGACGTAACTCGCCGTGGGAGTCATGGCGTTGGCCATGAGGAGTAGGATGCCAAAGTTCCCCACCCCGCCGTTGGAACCCCAAATGTAATCGGCCGTTCTGAGGCTAACCCGGTAGCCGTCCGCGTTTTGCCTTGCAACGATGGCGTTGGCGGCGTTAATGGTATCGGTCTTGATGGTAGTGCGGGCCGCCGCGCTGGCGGATGCTTGGCCGGAGAAATAATAGGTCCACATGGCCAGTTGGTGCAGGTTGGACCAATCCTGGGGATAGGCGTTGCCATTAACGGTGGGTGCCCAGTTGGTGTAATGACCCATGAAATAAGTGTTATAAGCCGCCCCCCCCGTCGCTCGGAAAAGCTCCGCCGAAGCCCAAAGGATTTCGTCCGTCACCGTGCCATCGCCATAAGTTCCCGTGCTGATACCGGGAGGATTGGCCGTGAAAGTTACGTTGGGATTCAGCTGCACCCAGCCCCAGGCGCTGACAGCCGCGTTCAGGCATGTGGTGGAAAAAGTGGCGTCATAGGGTTGGAACAATCGGGAAGCGATGGCCATGACGGCGCCAAAATCCGCTGAGGCGGCCGTGGTCTTAAAGGGCGTCGCGTTGTTCCCGATGATAAGGCGCGTTCCTGCTGAGTCGAATTCCGGCATCTCAAATGGGTCGAAAGCCGCCGTGGTCAGTTTGTGCCACACTCCCCCATCGGCGTCTTGCATGGTAAGCAACCACTCCAGGTTCCATCGGATTTCATTTAGGATGTCCGGTGTGCCATTGCCCGATTCAGGGATATTCAGGTTCATCCCGCCGATCCGGTTGGCATACCACTCGTAAGTCCAAAGCAATTCACCGGTGGAAATGCCGGAATTCACCACGTACTTTCCGTAATCCCCCGCGTCGTGCCAGCCCTCGGTGGCTGCCTTTGTGCCGGATTTTCCCGAGGAAGGATCAAAAGTCCCATCGGCCGTGTGGCAGGCGGCATGGGTCCAAGTGGTTCCAGCGTTGACAATGGTCACACCAGTTCCGCAGCGTTGCCCGGTGTAAAAACGCATGGTTTCGTAGAAAGCGTTGGAGAAAGTCGCTGGGTCAATGGTGAAGTAATAGCTCTGCCCCAACCCCGCCACATCCAGGCAGTAGTTACCGGTAGCCGTTACGGCGGAAAAATCGGCGTTGCGAAGGGTTAAGCCCGAATTGCTGTCCACTGCCGAGGCGCTTAGGGTTCCGTTGAACACCGTCGCCCCACCCGAAACCTGGCGCACTGTAAATGTGCCCGTGGCGGAGGCGTTGGAAATCATGGCAAGCTTGGTTTCCGTGGGAAGGTAGCCTGTCTGGTCGACCTGGATGTCCGGCGTGACGGCGGCCGGAAGGATTGCCGGGGCCAAAATAAAAAAGGTACCCGCGAACAAAAAACGTTTGAGGGGCAAAATGAAACCCGTGAGTGGAATCAACCCTAATCCTTTAGCCGCGAATTGAAGCTAATAATATCGCAATTTGGTTCAATAAGCGAAAAAGCAAGAAGGGGGAGTTGAACGCTATTTAAAGGAATGAAAGCGCTTCGGAAAAAATAGTGAGATTTTCACCACCGAGATATCTGAGTCTCTATGGTCAATTTTATCTAATGGAGAATGAGTACTTTCAGCAATTGGTGAGCGACCAGGTTTCCGCCT
>PLZG01000021.1 GCA_003152075.1 candidate division FCPU426 bacterium | reverse complement strand
GGGCTGCTGCCGCAAGCGTTGATGAAGGCGGTGATGGCGATGAGGAGAATCGAAAAAAGGCCTAGGGAAGAAATCCAAATCGCGTGAGGCTTCATTGTAAGGCCGCCTTAGAAAATCAAAACGCTTGGCCAAACAACCGGTTTGGGAAANNTAACCCGGGAAAGTGGAAGTTAGTTAAGGATGGAAGCGCCAAAACCCTGTGCGCGGCGGCGGGCGAGGCGGCCAGCCCCTCGCCCCGCGGCGAGTGGCAGGGCTTCGAAACGCTGATGCTTACTCAGGGCCAAAAATTTTTTGAACTTTTTACGCCAACTGTTTATTCAACAGTTGGCGCAACCAATACTCGCCGTTCGGCTTGCGTCCGTTCTCATGGAATGGATACGACCAAAGCATGTTCCTCGCCTTGTGGGCTCGTCACAGGGCGGCCCCACCGGGGCCTTCGTAACCTCACGGCAGGTGGCTTTCCACGAAGGGTCCCCGTCGTGGACAAGACACCGCTTCAAAAACCGCATTCAATGAACAACATCGATCATATCTTAAAAGCAAAAAGCCTTTTCTCTTTAGAGAAAAGGCTTTTGTCGGGAAGAATCAAAAGGACGCGAAAAAAACCGGGCACATAGGAGCCCGGCTTCGACCGGTTTAACCGAAAATAAATGCCCTCAAGGTGAAGTTGCTGCCACCGCACTAACACTATTAGCGCCACCAGCAACCGCCACAAACACCCCATTCCCATAGGTTGCTGAAGCCCAGACCTGTGAGCTAGGAAGGGTTCGGGGCGTCCACGTGATCCCGTCGAGTGAAGTCGCTGCCACCGCACTAGGATCAGCGGCAACCGCCACAAAAACCCCATTCCCGTAGGTCACTGACCACCAGTACTGTGGACTAGGGAGGGTGCGGGCCGTCCAAGTGATCCCGTCCGGTGATGTCACTGCTACCGCACTACCACCTTCAGAAACTGCCACAAACACCCCATTCCCGTAGATCACTGAATACCAGTACTGTGAACTAGGAAGGGTGCGGGCCGTCCAAGTGATCCCGTTGGGTGAAGTCGCCGCCACATTACTAGGCCCTCGAACAACCGCCACAAATACCCCATTCCCGTAAGTCACTGAATACCAGCTCTGTGCGCTGGGGAGGGTGCGGGCCGTCCAGGTGATCCCGTCGGGTGAAGTCGCCGCCGCCGTATCAGCATAAGCAACCGCGACAAACACACCATTCCCGTAGGTTACTGAAATCCAATTCGATAAGCTGGGGAGGGTTTGGGCCGTCCAAGTGATCCCGTCGAGTGAAGTCGCTGCCACCGCAGTACTATTAGCAATCGCGACAAACACCCCATTCCCGTAGGTCACTGAATACCAGGGCTGTGAACTAGGGAGGCTGCGCTCCGTCCAATTGATTCCGTCGGGTGAAGTCGCTGCCACATTGCTGCCATAGCCAACTGCCACAAACACCCCATTCCCGTAGGTTACTGAGATCCAGTGTTGCGACCTGGGGAGGGTTTGGGCCGTCCAAGACGAACCCGTTCCTGGTAGGGGTGTCGCTGTTTTTGTCGGCACCGCCAACACAATTTGAGTGACGGTTACAGGAGCGGCCGGAGGATTACTGCAGGAGGTAGTAAAAGTTGAGGCAGCCATTACGAGAAGCAAAACCAGGCCTATGGAAAAAGCGCCAACTGTCCCAAATTTCATTGAATTTTGTTTCATCTGAAAACCCCCCCTAAACAGCAATTAGAAATCGATTTGTTGAAGCGGATGATAACAGAAAATTCCTGCCAAAAATTAACTTTAGGACTAAAACTAAAAATTCTAGGAAAACGAAAAAATTCTGTCTTTCCAACGCATGACAGATGGCGGGAAAATGGGTTTGGTGAAAAAGAAACAAGAAATTTAATGTAGAGGAGAATCAATAAAACGAAAGTGGTTGTCCACGACGGGTCCCCGTCGTGGACAACCTTTTCTGCCCTCAGTGATTATTAATCACCAAAAACTTCCCCGTCGCCAAGACCTGGTTCCCCTTCTGGATCACGTAATAATAAACCCCCGGGGAAACCCAGGCACCCGATTGGTTGTGGCCGTCCCATAGCGACATCCCACCGTTTTCGGGGACCGTCCGGACCAGTTCCCCCGAGACCGTGTAGAAAGACACCGTCGTCCCGGCCGGAAGGCAGCTCATTTTCATGGTACCCCCTATCGCGTAATTAGGGTTGTAGGGATCAGGCCAGGCGTGGGTTTGGCAGGTCGGCGTATAGGTTTGGGTTGGCGTGAAAGTAGGTGTAATGGTGAAAGTTAAAGTCGGTGTCAAAGAAGGAGTCAGGGTTGCCGTGAGGGCGGGTGTGGCCGTCGGTGTATCCGTCAGTGCGGCACTGGCGAACTTCGCCACGAAGGCATTCCCGTTGGTGGCGTTCCCGTAAACAGGCTGAAAAACCCCGGCCGTGGTGGGAAAGTTGGTGGAACCAGTTAAGCCGGCCACATAAATGTTTCCGGACGGGTCCGAGGCGATTCCATAACCAATGTCATCGCCGCTCCCGCCCAAGTAAGTGGAATAAACCAATGCCGCGCCGCTGGGGCTGAATTGGGCCATAAAGGCGTCCTGGGTCCCCCCGAAATTGGCTTGGTAGGCCCCGGCCGTCGTTGGGAAATTCGAAGAAGAGGTGGAACCGGTCACATCGATATTCCCGGAGGGGTCCAAGGCAATCCCATTACCTTCGTCACCGCTATTCCCGCCTAAATAAGTTGAATAAACCAGGGCGGAACCAGCGGCGCTCAGTTCCGTCATGAAGGCGTTCAAAGGTCCCGGCTTAATAGTTTGATAGGCACCCAGGGTTGTGGGGAAATCGGACGACACTGTATTACCCGTCACGTAGGCGTTCCCGCTTCCATCCACAGCGATTCCGGAACCGCCGGTGCCCATGGATCCACCCAAGTAAGTGGAATAAACCAAACCTGTCCCAGTGGGATTAAGCTTGGCGGCAAAGCCGGTGTCACACCAGAGTCCAGGGCAGTTGTAAACAGCCTGAAAAGCGCCCGGCGTCGTGGGAAAATTGTTGGAGTCCGTGTAACCAGTCACGTAGGCGTTGCCGCCGCTGTCCAAGGCAATGCCGGTTCCACTGTCGGCCACGCTCCCGCCCAAAAAGGTGGAATAAACCAAACCCGATCCATCGATTTTCAATTCGGTGATATAGGCATTGGCCCCTTTTAAAACGGTTTGGTAAACCCCAGGGGTAATGGGAAAATTGGGAGATTGGCTGTAACCCGTCACGTAAGCGTTCCCTACCGGGTTCACCGCAATCCCATAACCCCAGTCCCCGCCGGTTCCGCCCAGGTAGGTGGAATAAACCAAAGCTGTTCCAGTGGGGTTCAGCTTCGTGATAAAGGCGTTCGAGATCGCCCCGAAGGCCGTTTGAAAGGCTCCCGCCGTGGTGGGGAAATCGGTTGAATAACTAAAACCCGTCACATACACGTTGCCCGAGGCATCCACCGCGATTCCCTGGCCCCAGTCCCTGCTGCTTCCCCCCAGGTAAGTGGAATAAACCAAGGCCGTTCCGGTAGGATCAAGCTTGGTCACGAAGGCGTTATTGACTCCCCCCAAAGCGGCTTGGTAAGTTCCCGCAGTGGTCGGATAATTAGCGGAAGAGGTAAAACCCGTCACATAGGCGTTGCCCGAGGCATCCACGGCGATCCCATTGGCCCCGTCGCCGTAGTTCCCCCCCACGTAGGTCGAATAAACCAAAATGGGGTCGATGACGAGGGTCCGGCTGTGGTCATAAGTCCCAACATCGAAACCGACAAGGTCCTTGGCGGCAAAGACGTAACGGCACTCGATCGTCCGTCGCCCGCTTTCCAGCCCCTGGTAACATAACGGCGGCCTCAAGACCACCTTCCCCCCCGGGCTGGTGAGCACTAAATTCCCCTGCCCGTCGATTTCCAAGTCGGCGCCCGAGATCACCCATTGAATCACCCGTGGGTCGGCGCCGGGCGAGACCACGAAGTCATGCTCCAACCGATCTTGGGCCCCGTCCGGGGCCCCATCGAAGGAGTGTCCGTAATATTCCAGGTTGATCCGGTCATAGACGTTGGTGGCCCTGACTTTCCCATAATGGGGGATATTCGTGCGCCATTTGGAAGGATCCTTGCCAATAAAATAATTGCTGATGCCGGGGAGGAGGTCTTGGAAGTCCACCGGCGCCTCCTCGTTGGCGCTCTTGAGCTTCATTTGGATGACGTCAGTGGTAAAAGAAGGCATTTCCCCTTTGGGGAATTTCGGCCCATGGGGTTGTCGGAGCTTCGATGTGGCCGGCGAAATGGGATATCGTAGGACGAGGGTGGCTTGGGTAGAGGTCAAAAACATCTCATAACCTTGGCCTCGGCAAAGAAACTGTACCTGGGCATCGGTCTGGCCCTGGTTCGACTCAAAGGCTAAAGGCAGTTTGCCGTAAGCGGTATTGGGATGTAGTTGCCCGCCGGTAGAAGTGGACGAAAGTTTCGAAGCCGTGGAATGGATGGGGCCAAAGCCAAATAATAAAGGGAGCCCCAGGGCGATAAAAAGGATAATCGTAATTCGGCGTTTCATAAGGTCAACCCGGTTCTTTCCAACTTAAAAGAGAACCAAATAAAGATCCAATTATATCACTTGTTATTTCAAGTGATCCTTGCCAACGGAGGCTCCCCGTCGTGGACAAGTAATTCAGTTCAAAATGGTTAATGGTGGTCAGAGCCTTTTTTCAAGTCATGCTGCCGGGCAAGTAGGTTAGCGGACCCAGATCCTTCCATTTTCGACCTTCACCTCATGGACTGCCACGGAATAACCGCCGGTTCGATTGACGGCCTTCCCTGTTTCAAGGTCAAACGCCATTTGGTGGAGCGGGCAGACCACATTATTCCCTTCCAGGGTGCCCTGGCCCAGGTACCCGCCCACGTGGGAACAGTCGTTGTCGATGGCATGGAGGTTCCCGGACCGGCGAATGACCGCAATCCTTCGCCCCTTGACCTTCACGATGGCCATCCCACCCTCGGGCAGGGCCTTCTCGTCCAGCACATCGAAGAAAGGTTGGTTATCACGGTTCATTTTTATTTAATACCTCCCCGTCTTAGACAGCCTACCGCGGCCACGAAATCCTTTCGCCCGCCGCCACAACTAGAACCAATCTTATCGGACAAGCCGGTCCTTTGGGCGTAGTATAAAATCATGAACCCCAACCCTTTGAAAAACCTCATACTTTTAACAGGCGCCACCGGCTATGTGGGCGGCCGCCTGCTGAAAGTCCTCCTGGAAAAATCATGCCGGGTACGCTGTATGGCCCGCAAACCGGAATATTTAAGGGCCAAACTCCCCCCCTTGGTCGAGGTGGTCGCGGGAGACGTGGGGCAACCCGATTCCCTTGGTCCCGCTTTGGAAGGCGTTCAAACCGCCTACTACCTGGTTCACTCCATGAACAACAACCCTGACTATGAGGAAGCGGACCGTCGCGCGGGGGAAAATTTTGGGCGGGTGGCCAAGGCCGCGGGAGTCCAAAAGATCATTTACCTGGGCGGCCTGGGCTCCGCCGGAAACCTTTCCCCCCATTTGCGGAGCCGCCAGGAAGTGGGGCAAATCCTCCGGGCCAGCGGCGTCCCCACGGTGGAGTTTCAGGCCTCCATCATCATCGGGTCAGGGAGTTTTTCCTTCGAGATGATCCGGGCCCTGGTGGAACGCCTTCCGGTCATGGTGACGCCCCGTTGGGTCCAGACTCTCTGCCAGCCCATCGCCATCAATGATGTCATTTCCTATTTGTCCGAGGCCTTGGATAAAGATTTCTCCCAAAGCCGGGTTTTCCCCATCGGGGGGATGAAAGCCGTTTCCTATGGAAACCTAATGCGTGAATACGCCCGCCAAAGGGGCCTGAGGCGCTTCATGATACCCGTTCCTTTTTTAACTCCCCGTTTGTCCAGCCTTTGGTTGGGGCTTGTTACCCCCGTTTACGCCCAGGTGGGCCGTCAGTTGATCGAGGGACTTCGGTATGAAACGGTAGTGGACGATCCCTCGGCCCTGTCGGTTTTTTCCGTGAGGCCCTTGGGGGTCGAGGAAGCGATCCGACAGGCGTTGAGAAACGAGGATAATGATTTCGTCCAAACCCGATGGTCCGACGCCTTCTCTTCCAATCCCACCAGGACGGAGGCATCGACCTACGGTAACCGCATTGTGGATTCCCGAATCCTCCACGTAGATGCCCCTCCCGACCTCGCCTTCGTCCCCATTGAGCGCATCGGGGGGGCCAGGGGATGGTACTACGCCAATTTTCTCTGGCGTTTGAGGGGCTTCATGGACCTTTGGGTCGGCGGCGTGGGCATGAGGCGGGGCCGCAAAAATCCGGAAAAACTTCAGGCGGGCGACACAGTGGACTTTTGGCGGGTAGAACAGGTGGAACCGCCCCGTTTGCTGCGCCTCAAGGCTGAGATGGTCTTGCCTGGCCGGGCCTGGCTTCAGTTCGAGGTCACGCCCGAGGGTTCAGGTTCATTGATCCGTCAAACGGCCATCTTCGATCCTTCCGGTTTGGCCGGCCAGCTTTACTGGTACCTGCTCTATCCCATCCATCACCTCATTTTCAACGGGATGTTAAGGGGCCTGAGCCAATCGATTTTGAGCGGACCCTAGCTTTTCGAAGGGCCCATAACAAAGGCCGGGGTACTCCCATTGTCCACGACGGGTCCCCGTCGTGGACAGGTAACGGCTTAAGGTTTATAGACAAGCGTCGCTTTGATGTACATGGCGATGGCCCCGACAATCCAGCCCGCGAAAAATATAGCGACGGGCTTGGCTTGTTCCTTACCGCCCTTGAGCCAAAATAGGCCGAGAACGACGGCCATAACGATGGCCACCGCGATCCCCCAACTTACGAATTGATTCATCATGTAACCTCCGATTTGATTGTCCATTACTGGTTCCCTGAATCCGCATCTCCCCCACTTCGGAATCCGGTGCCATCCATGGACCCATTATAAAGCCATAAGAGTCTTGATCCTCATCCGCGCGTAGCTTCCAAAACCATCCCGTCTTAAGATGGGAGCGTTTTCAAAAAACACCTGGAAGGAAATCCATGAAACGAACCGCGTTATTGGTCGGGGCCAGCGGCCTGGTGGGAGGCTTCTGCCTGAGGGAATTATTGGAGGATCCGGCCTATTCCCATGTCACGATCCTGGCGCGGAACGCCCTGGGCGTGAAACACCCCAAACTCACCGAAAGGATCGTGAATTTCGACCACCTCAAGGACGCCCTCAAGGGCATCCGGGCGGATGACATCTTCTGCGCCCTGGGCACGACCCGCAAAAAAAACCCCGACCCGGAAGCCTACCGGAAAATCGACACCACCTACCCGGTTCAGCTGGCCCATTACGCCCGCAAAAACAAGGCCCGGCAATTCCTGGTGGTTTCTTCCATGGGGGCCGACCCCGATTCGGGCGTGCTCTACAGCCGCCGGAAGGGGGAAATGGAAAGGATGGTCGCCCAGGAGGCTTTTGAGGCCGTCCATCTCTTCCGGCCCTCCTACATCACGGGGGAAAGGGACCGAAAGGAAAGGCGGCCGATGGAGCGGCTGCTGGAGGGGATGCTCTCCCCCCTTGGCTTTTTATTCGCCGGGCCCCTCAAGCCCTATAGGCCCATCGCCGCTTCCGTCATCGCGAAGGCCATGGTGCGGACGGCCCAGGCGGGGCTGAAGGGGGTTCATGTTTGGCCCTCGGATAAGATCGCTGAACGAGGGGCTTCCTAACGAACCCGAAAATCCCAAAACAAAATATTCACCACCACGACGCGCCCCGTCGGGGCAATTTCCAACTTTTTTCTAACTAAAAATATCTTTCCTTGAACAAAGCGTGTCCTATCGCGAAGTAGCACCCCGCGTCCAGCATTGAAAAGAGCCCGAAACCAACCATGGTCCATGCCGTCAGGTGGAGATTCAAGATTTTCGCCTTTTCATGCAGTGAATCGTGGTAGTCATCGGTGTCCCGCCGAACCGCCAAGTACACCAACAGGATAAGGATCATCGGCAAAGCATAGACAACGTTATAAAACAAAATAAATCCGGTCACCGCGGGAAGCGCGAGGTGAAGCCCCGAGTACCTGACAAGGGCGAGCAGATAAGGGGGGGAAGCGGGAAAAGACGTTATGGAAATGAACGCGCCGAGGCAAAAGGCGAACCAGCCGTTCATTGTCCTCAATTTTGAAATAATCCAATTTTGTTTCCTCGACCAACCCCGTTTTTTCTTCCAGTAGTAATACCAAATACCCAGGGCCGTTACCATGACGCCCATCAGGAATTCCGATTCATAATAAACCGGGTTGGGTATGGCGGCATGGGATGGCAACAGCCTGTCCAGGAAGGGGCGCAACTGGTCCAGCGCCAGGTATCCCGCGAAACCGCAAACAAAATAGGCCCCACCCAATCCGGCTAGGTAGAAAAACGCGTTCCGCAGGGGCTTTTCCGTCGTCAACAGCAGTACAAAGACGATGATTTGAATCGTCGTCGACAGGCTGTCGAATAATGAAAGCGAAAGGGTATAAATAACCACGCTCATTTTTTTCCGGGACCTTTCACGCGATTCTCACCATCCATTCGATTTAAAAGCCGGCAACCTGGCCAAACCAATTTGACGCCAGGCTCGTTTTTTCCAATACACTTCCCCGTCGTGGACAAGCGCCCCGTGCGATCGGCGTCTTGGACCTTTTGGGCCCTCCACCCCGGAGGGTTCCAACCGGCATTTTACCTTTTAATCCCGGTTCCGGGATAAAACCCTTTTCCGGAAGGAGTCGTCCCGAAAACCCGCGAACCGTTCCCCCGGCGGAGCCCATTGACAATCGGGGAACCCTTTTCCAATAATGTGACGCATCCAAGGAGCCTTTGAAGAATGAGCTTGTTCCGAAAAAATCTTTTGCCTTTGGCCGCCATCGTCTTCCTGGCTTTCTCCTCGGTTCTCATCACCGAAGGGGCCCATCACCACGGGAATTGGGAAAGCAAGGACGACTGTTCGGTTTGCAGTTGGCAGCAGACGGGCTCCCAATCCCCTGCCCTTCCCACCGCGCCCATGCTTTTCCCCACGTTATTGGTTTTTCTTTTACTTTTTTCCGAGTCGTTTTTCTTCTCGTTCAATTCCATCTCACCTCGTGGCAGGTCCCCCCCGGCAATCCTCCTGTAATTTGCAGTTGCCAATAACGGCTTTCAAAAGCCGATTACACAGGAGGAATTATGTCCAAACGTTTTAAATTATTCATATTCATTGGTGCCTTACTCTACGGGCCCGGGCTTTCCAACGCCCAGACCCGTTCCATCATTTCCAACCTGGCCAACCCCGCCATCGGCATGAGCGCCCTTTTCTTGGGGCAAGCCGCGCCCAACCTGACGGCGCCTGGCTCCACCGGCCCGAGCTTCCAGGAGGCGGAAATCAGCGTGATTTCCACCGTGGACCCCTTATGGACCTTAGCGGGCAACTTCACCTTCGATGCCGGTTCCGGCTTGGCGGAAGAGGCCTACGCCATTACCGACAGCATCCCCAATATTCAAATCAAGGTTGGGGAATTTCGCGCGGCCTTCGGGAAACACGGGACCCTTCATACCCACGCTTTCCCCTTTATCCAGGCGCCCATCGTCATGTCGAACACGATCGGCGAGGAAGGTTTTAAGGACGCGGGAATCGAGGCCGCTTGGATGACTCCCTTGCCCTGGTATTGCGAGTTGACTTTGGGTGGATACCGCCAGGTCGCCGTGACGCCGGACCACCCTTTAAATTTCAACGGCGGTTCCATGGACAATATCCCTTATTTGATCCACCTGAAGAATCTTATCGACGTGGACGAGGACACCACGATGGAACTGGGGGGGTCGGATTTGACCGGCATGGGCGACGACGGCCGGCACCATTTCGTTTTCGGGGCCGACTTCACTTTAAGGAACGTGCCCCTGAGGCAGTCCAACCAGCGGGGCTGGATTCTCCAAGGCGAATACATCCGGAAAGTTTCCAACGTCGGCGATATTTACAACCACGAATCCGACGGGTGGTACGCCTCTTTCCAATATCGCTTGAGCCAGGAATGGTGGAGCGGCATCAGAGCTGAGGAGGCTTTCAATAGCGTTTCGGACATTTCGGACAATCCGACGGACACTTCCCTTTCGGGCCATGTCCAAAGGGCTTCCATCAATGTTGCCTGGCTCCCCTCAGAGTTTTCGGAGCTGAAGCTGGAATATGGACTGGCCCAAACGGCCAATGGCGGTCCGGCCCAGGTGGACAACCGGGTGATGCTTCAATTCAACTACATCATCGGATTCCATCCGCCGCACGCGTACTAAAGGAGTAATGCATCAATTTGTCATTGCGAGCTTCGAATTTTGAAGCGAAGCAACCCAAGTTCATGGGTGGTTTGGCAGTGGGTTTGGTTGATGGCAAAAGGCTTATTTAAACAGGGGTTGCTTCGTCATAAACGGCCGCCTATTCGGCGGCCATTCCTCGCAATGACATGAGGAATACTAAACCATGGTTTCAAACGTCTTAAGTAGGTCAAACTTCAAGGAGGATTTTATGAAATCGTTAGTCAAAATACTTTTGGGATTTGCGTTGGCTTTTTCCACCCTGCCGGCCTTCGCGGACTTAAAGGTGGCGACCGCGCTGGAAGACCTGGCCTCGGTGGCCCAATTCGTGGGCGGCAAGCACGTGACGGCCACCAGCTTATGTAAAGGCTACCAGGACCCGCACTTCGTGCCGGCCAAACCCAGCCTGATGAAGGCCATCCAAAACGCCGACGTGTTTATTTCCGTGGGATTAGAACTGGACGGGGGCTGGCTACCCCTGGTGATACCGGGAAGCCGCAACCCGAAGATCCAGCCGGGAGCCAAGGGCTTCATCGACGCCTCCGAGGAAATAAATGTGCTCGAGAAGCCCGTGGGAACGGTGAGCCGGGCCGAGGGCGACATCCATCCACTAGGAAATCCTCATTACTACGTGGATCCGGCCAACCTGGAAGTGGTGGCGGACCATTTGGCCCGGGTCTTCGGTGAACTGGACCCAACCAATGCGGATGATTACACGGCCAACGCCAAGGCCTTTGACGAAAAGATGGAAAAGGCCCTCAAGGGTTGGGAGGCGGATTTGAAACCCTATAAAGGAACTTCAATCGTGGTTTACCACGAGAATTTTGTTTATTTCTCAACCCGTTTCGGACTAAAACTTTTCGGGACGGTGGAACCCAAGCCCGGTATTCCGCCAAACCCAAGGTACCTGACCGAAACCGCCGAGGCCATGAAAGCCGCCGGCGTGAAAGTGGTCCTTTATCAGCCCTACTATGATGCCGACGCGGCCCAGCAATTAGCGAAAAAAGCGGAGGGAACGGCCTACGAAATTCCCACCGAGGTCGGGGGGGTGCCAAAAGCCAAGGACGTCTTTTCAAAATTCGACTTCATTGTTTCAACGTTAGTAAAAGCATTCTCGGGAAAGTGAGTTAAACCATGTCGAATTTCATCGCGGTAATGGCATTGCCCATGCTGGCCTGCCTTCTTTTAGTTTTGATTCTCCCCTCCTTGGGCCAGCATGTGCTGGCCCGGGGGGTCATTTTCGTGGACCTGGCCCTGGCGCAAATCGCCGCCTTGGGCCAAAGCGTGGCCTTTTTGCTGGGCGCCGAGTCCCATGACCCCAGCACCTACTATTGGTCCTTCGCCTTCACCCTTTTGGGCGCCGCGCTCTTTAGTTTTCTGTGGGATAGGGACCACTCGGTATTACAGGAGGCCTTCATCGGCATCGCCTTCGCCTTCGCGACGGCCACCACCTTGCTTCTGCTGGCCAATTCGCCCCATGGGGCGGAGCACGTCCAGGGAACCTTGAGCGGGGAGGCCCTGGGTTGGGTGAATTGGAAGGACATCGTGATCATGGGGGTTTTTTACGCCTTGGTCGGGGCTTTTCTTTTTAAGAAGCACAAAACCCTGATGCTTTGCTCGGCCGATCCGAAGGAGGCCCAGCGCCGGGGCCTGTCCTTAAAGCTGTGGGATTTCTTCTTTTATACGGCCTTTGGCCTGGTAGTGACCAGCGCCGTTCGTGTGGCTGGGGTCTTGGCGGTTTTTTCCTTTTTGATTGTTCCCATCGTTTGCGCGAACTTGTTGGGGCATAAGCAAAACCGCCTGGCTTGGGCCTGGGGGATCGGCCTGGTGGTCTCGGTGCTGGGGTCGGTGCTTTCTTACATGAAAGACTGGCCCATGGGGGCGACCATCGTTTGCATCTTTGGGCTGGCCGTCATCCTGGTTTCCAGCATGACCCGCATGAAAAATGCGGATTAAATAATTTTGAGGTGTCATTGCGAGGAGCGAATTAAGCGACGAAGCAACCCCAGTTCATGGGTGGTTTGGTAGTGGGTTTGGTGGGATGACAAAAGGCTTATTTAACCTGGGGTTGCCGCGTCGTAAGCGTCCCGCTATTCGCGGGACACTCCTCGCAATGACATCAAATGCGCAAACAAAAAAAGCCAAGGTCGATGACCCTAGCTTTTTTTGTTTTATGGATCTCCCCAGCGATTAGAAAATGATTTAACCCTCTTTTTTATCGGCGCTATGGGCTTCAGGCGGCAAAGCGGCTGTCGCGGAAGGTTTCGCGCTTTCCTGGCTGTTCGGATCGGCGGCCTTTTTGAATTCCTTTAACGCTTCTCCCAAAGCCTTGGCCAGGCTGGGAAGCTTGTTGGGCCCAAAAAGCAAAAGGGCGATGATCAAGATAAGTAATAGTTCTCCAAAACGTCCACCCATGTCACAACTCCTCAAAAAAATTAGGATGCTTTAAGGCTCCCCGGCAAGCGAGGCTTTCAGCCTTAACCCTTTGATAAGAATGCATCTTTCCAATTGGTTTTTCAATAGCTTTCACCCACAAGCCCAAATTACCGTGGATATCGGATTTCATTTATGTTGTTTGTCATAATGCCGGATAATTTTAGGTAATTGCTCCCGAAAGGCCGATTTAGGCAGAACTAAATCGGCCCCCATTTCTTTGGCGTCTTGAAGAAGATCAGACCGCAAACTGTTTCCAAAGGCCACGATAGGAATGGATCTGGTAGCCGGATTTTGTTTTAGTTTTTGGATTAAGGACGGCCCGTCCAAGCTTGATAAGCCAATATCAATGAACAACAGGAAGGGCGTTTCTTCCTGCAAGGAAATTAGCAAAGTATCTTCCTCAACGGCAAATAAACATTCAACGTTCGCCTCTTGAGAGGCTTTCACTATCATTTCCTGAAAAATAATTTCATTGACCAAGGCGAAAATCAAATAATCCATGGGTTTATTTTAACGGACTGTTACTGGGACGCAACCCTTTGATGCCAGTCTTCACTTCCCATTCCGGCACCTTTGGATTCAAGCCGGGATAAAAGCTCCAAGGCCTGCCTAGCGGGCGTTTGGTTGTCGGGGGATGCAAAAGCCTTTTGAAAAGCTTCTCTCGCCTCAGAGTATCGATGTTTCCGCAAGAAAAGACTCCCGAGTTTGTAATAAAGATGAGCGGCCGGATATCCTTCTTCTATGGCTTTTTGGAGGTTCTGCGTCACGAGGGAAAAATTCTTATCAAAGCCATAAAGATAGTAGAAATCCGACAACTTTTCCCAATAACAAGCGGCGAGAAACCGGTCCTCTAAGATAACCGGATCGGGGCGCAAAAAATCATGCAAGGTTTTCTCATGCGTGCGTGCATTATAAATGTCATTCATTTCAAGGGAGATGTGGTGAAACCAGTTATGCGCCCGGGTCCAATTCCCGATCACCCGCAGGTCGACGCTTTGGGATAGATCAAGATTCGTCCACCCCAAAACTAATCCCCCATCCCATCGGGACTCATTTCCCACAAGCCTCCGCCAATGGTATGAGGGAAAACGCCGTTGTAGGAATGGTTGAAAATGGAAATTGGTGATCACGGCTGCCCACCGGACCGGCTGATGGTCCTCTTTAGGATTTTCTACGACATTGAAAGAGTCCGAAGCCGCTTCCAAACCTTGGATTTCGGGGTCTGCATCCACCGGTTCTGATCCAAATTCCAGCCAAATGTAGCCTGGACCGGCATCGGACGCTATCTGACACAAAGCCTGAAAGGCTACCCGAAAACCTTGGCCCCTGGCCTCATCCTCCTTGAAACCCTGCACCAGGCGAGAACCATCCCAAAAAATAGTTATCATAAGAATCAAAACCATGGCCGCCGCCCGAGTCCGTTCCAGAGTAAAAAAAGCCAAAAATTCTTCCAAACCCCAAGCCGCGAAGACAAAAATCAGGAGAGAGAACTGGTTAATCCTCAAGACCTGAAGATTCTGGGACAGGAACCCGGGCATCAAGAAAAGCAACGAACTTAGGATCATCCAGCTTTTAAAACGAGACGGTTTTCGAATCCAAAGTTGCCGAAGGCCCATGAAAAAAAAAGAAGCTAGCAGGGGATTCAGCAAACCACCTCCAACGGGAACGTAAAGTGTCCGTTCACTCCAAAAACCCCAGAAGAGGCTGTTGAGATAATCCAATGCCATGAATAATCTTTGCTGAATGGAGAACCAAGGATTGAAGACCGAAAAACCCAAAAGATGATGGAACAGGTCCTCATGAAAAATGGCAAGCCCAAAGGGAAGGAACGCCAACAGGAGGGCCGCAGTAAAAGCGATTCTAGCTTTTCGGCTCTGGTGTGTTTCTTGATTATCGCTTGAAAAAAACACCGCCAAAACAACTACGACCATCACTACCGGCCAGGCTAAGTAGGTCCAAAAACCAAACCCGGTCCAAAGCCCCAGTACCGCCCCCCAAAATAGTCTGGTCTTTGATGGGGCCTTAAAAAAAACGCCCAGCAGAATAAAGGCCACGGATTCCCAGAAGGGAAGTAACAATATCCCCAGGAAGCAAAAGTTTCCCGTGAAGGTCGGCCAATAGCTGAGGGCCAGAAAGAGAGTGGCGAGAAGTGCGGTTGTCTTCGAAAAAAAAAATCGTGTCGCCAGGTAACCTACAATTACCGTAACAAGGGAAAGCGCTGCCGAAGGAAAATACAGGTTAAAAAAATAATGACTTGAAATTTTAAAAAACAGGCCTTCAATCCAGACATAGAGGGCCGGCGCTTGGCCTATGCCATAAAAAATTTTCCATTCCCAATGATGGCTTAATTGAATGGCCGCCTGTGCGGTTTCAACCTCATCAAAATTAGGCCAGGATTTGGTAATGAAAAATCGCAATACCCTCATGAGAATTGCTAAAAGGGCGACGATCGACCAAAGAACTTTGCTCTGAAGCAACGGCATTTTCAAAGAAACGGAACCTGGGCTCCTCGTCTTTCCTTTCCCATCCTTAATAACCCAAATCCAAGACCCCACAATTCCAGCCACCCAAACCCATTGTCTTACCCCCAACGAAAAAAAAGGACAAACGGCCAGAACGTTCGTCCCCAAGAGCAATAAAAAAAAACGATCCCCCTTTCGAATGATTTTGTCTTAATGAGCCTCAAGCCAATTCCTTCCGACTCCTACGTCCACCTTAAGCGGCACTTTGAGCTTCATGGCATTTTCCATCTCATGGACGATCATTTTCTTTGCGACCTCAACCTCGCCCTTGGGCGCCTCGAAAACCAATTCATCATGCACTTGGAGAAGCATGGCGGTTTCCATCTTCTTGGCCTTCAGCTTCTCATGGAGCCGCACCATGGCAACCTTGATCAAGTCAGCCGCCGAGCCCTGGATGGGCGTGTTAACAGCCATGTGCTCGCCATTGATCTTCAAGCCGATGTTCGCGGAATGGATCTCGGGGATCAATCGCTTGCGGCCCAGGATAGTGGAGACATAACCCTGTTTGCGGGCCAGCTCTACCATCTCTGTGGTGAATTTTTGGATACCCGGATATTTGGCGAAGTAATCCTCGATGAATTTCTTTGCCTCGGCCACGGAAACTCCGTTTTCCCGCGCCAGGCGCATAGGTCCCATACCGTAGATGACGCCAAAGTTGATGGTCTTGGCCTGGTTTCTTTGGGTAGAAGTCACTTTATCCATGGGTACCCCGAAGATAAGGGAAGCCGTCCGGCGGTGGACATCTTCGTCATTTTTAAAGGTCTCGATCAGGTTCGGGTCTTCAGTGATATGGGCTAGAACCCTTAGCTCGATCTGGGAATAGTCGGCGGAGATCAGGACGTGCTTAGAATCTTCGGGCACGAAAGCCCCGCGTATCCGCCGACCGAACTCGGAACGGATGGGGATGTTTTGGAGATTCGGGTCGGTGGAGCTGAGCCTTCCCGTAGCCGCCACCACCTGACTATAGGAAGTATGAATTCGGCCGTCCTTGGGATGCACCATCGTGGGCAGGACATCAAGATAGGTGTTCTTCAGCTTGGAAAGCATTCGAAAATCCAACATCATGTCGGCGATGGGGACGCCCTTGAGGGATTCCAGTACGTCCACGTCGGTAGCGTAGCCCGTCTTTGTTTTTTTAACCCTGGTACCCGCGATTTTTTGAACCTGCATTTTTTCGAAAAGGATCTTCCCTAATTGCAAGGGGGAACCGATGTTAAATTCCTCACCCGCTTCCTTGAAAATCCTCTTCGTGAGTTTCTTCAACTCTTCCCCCGCCTCGTCGGACAGTTTCTTGAGAAGTTTCTCATCGACGCAAATACCCTTTCGCTCCATGTCCTCCAGAACCATCACCAGGGGCAGTTCCACCTCGTGGTAAAGTTTTTCCAACCCCTCTTTCTTCAACCGGGGGGCGAAGTAATCATGGGACCTCAGGGTGAAATCAGCGTCCTCGCAAGCGTATTGGGTGATAACTTCCAACGGGACCAAATCCATGGTGATCTGTTTCTTGCCACTGCCGATCAGGGCCTCGGTGGGGATTTTGGAATAACCGAAATGCTTGAGGGCTATGGCGTCAAGGTTGTGTTGACGGCTGGAAGAATCCAGCAGATAGCTTTCCACCATGGTATCGAAAGAAAAGCCCAATGGCTCGATGCCGTGGGTTTTGAAAACCGCCCAGTCGTATTTACTGTTTTGGCCCCCTTTTTTCACTTTTGGATTTTCTAAAAAAGGTTTCAGCAGTTTAATCAGTTTTTCTTTTTTCAACTCCTGATTGAAGGGGATAAAAACCGCTTCCTTCTCTTTCCAGGCCAGGGACACCCCGACAATATCCACGGTGAGGGCGTCCAGACCGGTAGTTTCCGTATCCACTGCCACCAGACCCGCTTTTGTCGCCTCCACTAAGGCCCTCTCGATTTCGGGAACCGTCACCAGAGCTCGGTACTTGTCCGAGACCATTTTAAAGGTGGCCTGGACTGGCGCCGCCTCTTCGGTTTCTTTCCCAGTTTCCTTTTTTCCCCTTTTCTTTTTTTCCTTCGGTTTTTCCGGACTTTCCAATTTAAACTCAGGGGAAGCGATCTTGGAATCCACCCCCGCGTATTCCTCAATCCGGGACATCATCCGGTTGAATTCCAATTCATGGCAAAGTTCGCGAAGCTCCTCCATATCGGGTTTTCCAAGAACCATATCCTTGGGCCTGTCCGGGATGGGGGCGTCGCATTCAATGGTCACCAACTCCTTGGACAAGTCTGCCAAGGCCTTGTTCTTGAGGAGGGATTCCTTCAATTTTGGTTTTTGGATCTTCTCCGCGTTTTTAAAGAGATTGTCCAGAGTCCCGTATTCCTGGATAAGAACCGTGGCTGTTTTTTCCCCGATACCGGGCACCCCTGGAACGTTGTCGGAGGCGTCCCCCATCAGGGCTAGCACGTCGATGACCTGCTCAGGCTTTACCCCGAACTTTTCCATCACGTCTTTTTCGTCCGCCATAGACCAGTCATTCGGCCATTTGGGCTTGTACATCTGGACCCCGGGTCCGATGAGCTGCATGAAATCCTTGTCGCCGGACACAATGACACTATCGATCTTCTCTTTTTTCGCCCTGGTCACCATCGTTCCGATTAAGTCATCGGCCTCAAAACCCGGTTTGACCAGGATGGGCAGGTTCAGGGCCTTGACCATTTTGTGGATATAAGGAAACCCCTTGGAAAGGTCTTCTGGCATTTCCTCACGGTTAGCCTTGTATTCTTTATAGAGCTTGTGCCGAAAGGTTGGCTCCCTGGAATCAAATACCACGGCAAAAAGATCAGGTTTTTGTTTCCTCAAAATCATCAACAAGGTGTCCATGAACCCGTAGATCGCGGAGGTATCAAAACCCTTGGAGGTGACCCGGGGATTCTTGATGAAAGCAAAATGGGCGCGGTAAGCCACCGCGGCTCCATCCAAAAGAAAAAGCCTGGGTTTAGGCATGTTTTACCTCGTTATTTTTTCCGGAAAATGGCACTGAATAAATTAGCCGGACGGGAGCAGCGGGAGCGGTGTGGAACTCAACCAACGCCAGACGATTGTATCGTCCCCGGATTGAAAAAGCGCTTTTTCTTAACAGTTCCATTCCTTTCGTTAGTTTCCGGGCCGTCAAATGCATGGAAAGTGTGCAATGGGGAACCCAAACATCAGGAAAATAATAAATCCAATTACCCTCAATAACATTGTTCAGCATGTTTTGAAGCCGTGAATGGATTTCCAACAAACCCGTGGTTACCACCGGCGCGAGGAAAAGGACCCCTTCCTTTCCCGGAAAAGTCCCCAAGCTCGAAAGGTAAAAAGATACTGGGGAAAAGCTGGAAGCCAAATTTTTCATAACCGAATGGAGTTTCCGGGGGTCGTATTGCTCGAACACGGCCAGACTCACATGGGGGGTGGCGCCCTGGGTGGAAAAAATGGAAGGAATTTTTTCCTTTTCCAAAAACTGGCCCAGTTTTTGGACCGCCATATCGGATTTGGTGTCGAAAAAAAGCGCGATGGCAAAAGGCATGGTTCGCCTTTCAACAAGATGAAAATGAAAAAGCCCCTCTCCGATTCAGGGAGAGGGGCTTTACTTTAACAGCAGATAACGTTTTAAAGGAACGGCTAAATTAAACGGGAATTCCGTATTTTTTCTTGGCTTCCGGCGTCATATTCTCGATATCTTCCATCAATAAACGGGCTCGAATCCCCTTCACCCGCCTTAATTCGGTGTCCAAGGTTCCCTTGAGCCGACCACGAAGCATGTCCGCGACCTTTCGGGGAGCGTAAACGTAAATATCCACGCCATCGTCCTTGTAACTCGTATAGTCGTTGCGAATGACGGCTTGGGGCGCAAGCCGCTTGACTTCCGTTTCCATCTTTTTCGCAAGCTGTTCGGCTCCGGTTTGTGCCACGATTCTCTCCTTCAGGGTTGATCACTGTCGCCCGGGTCAAAACTTGGGTCGATGGTTAATTTATCATATCCACTTTGATTGTCAACGATACCCGGCTTTGCGAAAAAGATTAAGGACTCGGTCTAAATCATCCAGGGAATAATATTCAAAGCAAATCGTTCCCTTTTGCTTACCTTGGGTTTTGACCGTGACCTTGGTCCCTAGCCAATTGCGGAGATTTTCCTCCAGCTTGGCGATATTAGGATCCTTCGACTTGACCCCTGACTTATTTTTTTTGGTGGGCCCCTTTTGGTTTTGCAGCCACCTTTCAGCGTCGCGGACCGTGAACCCTTGGTTAATGATTTTTTCCGCCAGTTTCCGCTGTTCACCTGGCGTCTGCAGGGCGGCTAAGACCCGGGCATGACCCGCTGTAAGCTGGTTGGAGGCAAGGAGGCCTTTGACCTCCGGGGCCAACCGTAAAAGACGGATGGCGTTGGCCACCGTTGCCCTGTCCTTTCCAACCTTCAGGGCGATTTGCTCCTGCGTCATGTTGAATTCTTCTTGAAGGCGGTGGTAACCCTCTGCTTCTTCCAAGGGGGAAAGATCGGTTCTCTGGAGGTTTTCGACTAAAGCCAGTTCAAGGGCTTCCACATCCGAGGCCACGACCTCGACGGCAGGAACGGTTAACATCCCCAGTTTTTGGGCGGCACGGTAACGGCGCTCACCAGCGATAATTTCCCACCCATCCCCTTTTTTACGCAGGACGATCGGCTGGAGAATTCCCCTTTCTTTTACCGACTGAACCAAGTCTTGGAGGTCTTCCGCCCTAAAAACCTTGCGGGGTTGGAAGGGATTGGGCTTGATTTTTGAGAGGGGAACCTGCTGGGAGGTTCCCTTTTTTTCCTCGATTATTTTTTTGGGAATGAGGGCTTCCAAGCCCCGTCCGAGCGCCTTTTTAGTCATGGGCGACTATCTCCTTGGTGAGATTTAAGTAAGCCTGGGCCCCACTGGAACGAATGTCGTAAAGAATAATAGGTTTCCCAAAAGAGGGCGATTCGGAAAGTTGGACGTTTCTTGGGATGACCGTATTGTACACTTTTTCACCAAAAAACTTCCTCACTTCTTCCGAGACCTGGGCGGCTAGACGCGTTCGGGAATCATGCATGGTAAGGAGGGCTCCCTCGATTTCCAACCCAGGATTCAAGCTTTCCCGGACCCGGTCCACCGTTTCCATGAGGGAACTTAACCCCTCCAATGCGAAGTACTCGGTTTGAACCGGAATGAGCACCGAATGGGCTGCCGTCAGGGCGTTCAGGGTGAGAAAACCCAACGAAGGCGGGCAATCAATCAAGATGTAGTCAAAATCATCCTCGACCGTGGCAAGCGCGCTTTTTAAACGAAATTCCCTCTCCTCGGCGTTCACCAGCTCCACCTCCGCGCCCGTCAAATGCCCGTTCGAGGGAACACAAAATAGCTTTTTCAGTTCGGTTGGTCGCATCGTTTCAGGGATGTCCGCCTCCCTCATGATGACCTGGTAAATATTAGGCTCGCATTCATGCTTATTGAGCCCCACCCCGCTAGTCGAGTTACCTTGGGGGTCCAGGTCCACGAGAAGGGTTTTTTTTTCAATGGCGGCCAGGCAGGAAGCCAGGTTGACCGTAGTCGTGGTTTTACCTACCCCGCCCTTTTGGTTGGTGATACAAATGATTCTAGCCATTCCCGTCCTTATTTTTGATCGTCTTTTTTGCTCGTTCCATCAATTTTTGGGTGTCCATTATGTTCTGGGAAGCTTTTTGATACTGGGGATCCAGGGAATGGGCCAGTTGAAATTTCTTTAAAGCCATTTCATATTTCTTTTTTTGGTTTAAAACCACGCCCAAATTGTTGTGGGCCACGGCGTTCTCCGGGTCGGCTTCAATGGCTTTTTTAAGCAGGGTTTCCGCTTCGGGCCACTTCTTCATCTGGATATAAACTAAACCAAGATTATTATAAACCCGGGCGGAATCGGGTTAATAGGTCAAGGGTCGTCACTATACCATTTGCTTTGGGACCCGGCAATGCTAGTTCATTTCAAGAAATTCGGGAAGCCCGCAAAATTCTCAAGAATTTTTAAATCGGATGGGCTTTAGCAGGGAAAACAAAAAACAGATGAGAGTAAAAAGGATGGTCCCCACGAAAAAAAGCAGGAGCGAATAGGCCTCGGCTTGTTCCTTTGTGATTGAAATGAGGCCGAACAGTATTTGAAGGGCCATGTCTCTCGTTCCCAAACCCAACAGGGTGAAAAGAGAGACGATGTTGACCACTGAAATGGTGAAAGTCACATAGAAAATGCTGATGGTTAACCCAAGGCTTTGGACCAAAAGAAAACAGGCCCAAAATGCCAATGCGTAGGCCGCCAGCGAAAGAAGAATCGGCGCGAAAATGGAAGGTTTATAAAAAGCCTCCATACCTTGGTGAAAATCCTCAAAAAGTTTATCGGTTTTTTCTCGGTGTTCCTGCTTCATCAGGCGTTGAAAGGCCGCCTTGAGAAGCAGCCCGCCTATTTTTTTATTGAAGGCCAGCAGCGTGAGAGCAATTAAAATAGCGAAAAGAACTTTCACGGCCAGAACCATTTTTAGGGATGCCGGATCAGCGGGCATGGAGTACATCAGAATGCCGGCGCCCCCCAAAACAAGCAGTAAATATAGATCAAGCACTCGGTCCACTAATACACTAGCCATCCCGGCTCCCGTGGAAACATTCAAATCTTCCTTGAGATAGAGAACTTTAATAAAATCCCCGGCCCTCCCAGGGGTGATATTGCCCCAATACATGCTGACCATATACACCAGGAAGCAATTCCAAACCGAATAGAGTTGGCCTTGCATTTTCAAAAGAAGGCTCCACCGAAGACCCTTAAGGTAGATCATCGATACCAATGCAATAAGGGAAAGGAGGCAGAGCTTCCCATCCGCTTGTTTCAGAATGTCCCAGGTTTTGGCCAGGTCAACGCTTCGAAGAACCAAAAGAAACAAAAGAATTCCAACAACGATAACAAGGAATCGTTTCCACATACGGAGTCCCTTTGGGAAAATTTTAAACAGGCAAATAAGACAAGATTTTCTAAGGCGGCATTATATCCGAAGCATCTTCAATCCGACACGAGCTTTGCGGAAAAAATCCTTCGGAGAGTGGGTATAAGCCATGTTTTTCATTACCATCTTGGGACGCAAGTAAAAGGATTTGTAGGCGTACTTTAAAAGTTCGATCAATTCCTCGCGGTTCATGTGTTCTTCCCAAAGCTGCGGCTTGAAATCCGGGGTTGGATTTTTGGCAAATTCCGCCCAATAATCATGGTCAAACCGGCCGTCCTCGAGAGCTTTGTAATAAATCGCGGTCGCCGGAAAGGGAGTTAAAACGGAAAAGTGGACGAAATCGGGGTCCAACTCCTTGGCAAACTCGATGGTCTTCAAAGCCATTTCCCTGGTTTCGGTCGGGTTCCCAATCATGAAATAGGCGAGTGTTTTCATTCCGTGCGCGCGGGTAGCCTTAAACATCTTCCGGACATGGTCCAGATCCAAATCTTTTAACAGCAATTCCAGGATCTCCGCGTTCCCTGATTCCACACCGTAATGAATCCGATCGCAACCAGCGGAAGCAAGTTCCTTGAGCATTTCCTCGTCCATCCGGTCGGCCCTGGCGCGGATATCAAACGCGATTTCCAATTTTCGCTTTTTGATTTCTCCGCAAATATCGAAAACCCTTTTGCGGTTCACGTTGAAAGTGTCGTCATAGATAAAAAATTCTCGGATGCCCATCTTGACGCAGGCTTCCATCTCGTTGACCACGCAGTCCGCTGAATGGCTGCGGAATCTCCGCCCCATTGTGGGACGGTCGCAAAACAAGCAACGGTAAGGGCATCCCCGGCTGGTGAACATGGTGGTGATGGGATTATGTTTGGCGATGAGGGAATAATACTTGTTAATGGGGGTTAATTCTCGGGCAGGGTAAGGCAGGCTGTCCAAGTCCTCCACTGGCGGGGCTGGTGGGTTGTCTTTGATTTGACCTGTAACACCATCCCGGTAGGCCAGTCCAAAAACCTTGTCATAGGGCATGACCCCTTCCAAGGCCGAGAGAAGCTGGGTGAATGCCAATTCCCCCTCGCCCTTAATGGCGAAATCAACTTCGGGGATGGCGAGGGTTTCTCGGGCGAATATATGGACATGGGGACCCCCCATGACAACTTTGCATTTCGGATTGGCCCGTTTTGCGGCCAGGGCAACCATCCGCGCGTCAATGATGGTGAAGGTTAGGGCCTGTATACCGACCACGTCTGGATTAATGGCCTTGATGCGGTCCTCGATTTCCTCGTGGGAGATTTCCTCGACTTGGCAGTCCAGCACCAGGATTTCGTGGTTGGTTTTGGCTTTCGCGTATCCCGCGACATAAAGAAGCCCCAGGGGCGGGTTGTAACCGCGCTCCTCATCGATCACCGAGGGAATGTTGGTGGTGATCATATTTTCGGAGGGTGGATTGACGAGTAAAACTTTCATGGAATTACCTTCCTCTTTTGACGAGCAAGTCAGCTAAAAGTCCAGTGATGGCAATCCAGAGGGCAATTTGGAGGCTGGCGACCAGGAGAAATAAAGTGGTGCTATTGAACGGCAGGCCGTAAAACCAGGTGGTCATTCCCAAGGCCAATCCACTCATAAATATGATACCGCTTAAGGGGATAAAAATCTTCAAAGGCTTGAAATACATAACAATCCTTAAAACCAGCGAGAAGAAGTTGATGGTGTCCTGAATGGGCCTGATCTTGGAGTTTCCGATCCTCCGGGCGTAAGAAATAGGATGATATTTGACAATATACCCATGGCATTCCAGGGCCAAGGTGATGGTCGTGGTGAAGGAAAATCCGTTGGGAAAAAGGCCCTCATAGCGGGCCGCGATATTTTTCCGGAAAACACGCAAGCCCGAGTTCAAATCAGGAATTTTCCGGTCCGCAAGGTAGTTGGCCCATTTCCCCAAAAGCCACTTGGGGAACCGCCTGAGCAAGGGGATGGCCGCGTTGGGCTTGACCCGGGCTCCCACCACCATATCCGCGTCCTGAACAAGTTCAATGAGTATTGGCAACTCCTCGGGGGAATAGGTTCCATCCGCGTCCAGGATAGCAATCAGATTAAACTTGGCCTGTCTCATCCCGGCTTTGAGGGAGGCCCCATATCCCCTGTTTTCCCCCATGGAAATAACCTGCGCTCCCGCCTGGCGGGCTTTCAGGGCGGTTTGGTCTTTGCTTCCATCATCCACCACGAATATTTGATGCTGAATTTTCGCCGCGCGCAACACTTGGCTAACCTGTTTCACCACAGGGCCAACAGCTTTTTCCTCATTGTAGGCGGGAATCAGGACAGAAACCGGCTCATGGATTTTCATTTAAGCTCAACTCTCATTTCCGTGTAATGGGGTTGCCCCTTGGATAAATGGGCGATCACCCTAACCTGGTAAGCCCCCGGTTTCACCCAAGGTGAAAAGGGAATGACGCCAGAGAAATACCAAATTCCTTTTTCTGAATTCTTACGGAAGATGAGTTGGGGACTCCCGAAGACTTGCACCGTTCCGACGACACTGTTCGCATCCATGGGCGCGTTGATTTTTGCCAGGGCTGGCTGTCCCCTCAAAACAGGCTGGGGGGTTATCTGCAAGGCCAAATTGGAATCCTTGATTCCCAAAGTGGCGCAGCCGACAAACCCTAAAGTCAAACCAACCATTAAAAATAATCGCATGATTTTTCCTGGGTTTAGGAGTGAAATGAAAAACTTAAGTTGAGCCCAAGAGTGAAAAACATATCCATTATGAAATGGAAGCTATTTTTTCCCCGCGGGGGCGGCTTCGGGCTCGGGTGTGGGTGCGGTCCGGGCGGCCGCACGGGTGGCTTCACGCTGGGCCTTAATCTCCCTGGCTTTCTCCATCATCTTCATTTTGGCTTTCTTTTCCCGGGCATCCTCCCTGGCATCCCTGAAAACAAAGGCGTTGGCTTTCAACAACATGGTTTCGGTAAAATAGGCCCCGACCGCAAAATTTACAAAGGCTGGCAGGATGACGGACAGGGCAACAAGGGATAATAGCCAAAGGCTGCTCATGACTTGGGGATACCCTAGGATGGGCTTTTCAATCAAGCCCAAATAAGCCACAAAACCCATCATGACGACGATCAATAATAAAAAGAAGCCCAACAAGCGGAAAGTCTCACGGATTTTTTCGTAAGTTCTTTCCAGATCCTCGGCGAACTCGCTGAGGGATAAACCGCTTTGCTCAACGGTTTCTTTCCATTGGTCATCCCATAAAAGGATTTTCCGCCGCAGCATTACCCCGAACACTAGTACCGCGAAAGTGACGGACCAGGTCAAGAAGGATAATAGGATAAACCCTAAGGCCGACCCCATCGTGTGATAGCTCATTTTCTCTTCCTTTCTGATTGGGTTAAGATTGGGTCAATTGGACCGTCGCGTCCAAAAGCTCCAGCAAACGCTGCTTGACCTCGTTCCACTGCGACCCGCCGTCCCCGTTTTGTTTCGCTTGCTGCCAGGCCATGACCAGTTGGGTGAGAATTTTGTCCCCCTCAGCAATTTGGGTCATGCGCACGGCCAATCGCCGATTTCCCTCTTCTTGTTCGTAATCTTCCTTTATTTTCTGAAAAACCTGGTTTTGGTTTTCAGGGCTGGCCGCCTCCGCTTGAATCGTTGCCCTAATCTCGGTTTCCACCTTTTGCCGGATGGAAGATTCGAGAACCTTTAACAACTCGTTTTGATCCGTCGACATGTTAAGAAGGGGCGAGGTTGGGATGGGAGCGGCGGCCGGGGGAGCGCCCTTGGGCGTCACTTCCTGCCAATCCTCCTCCGAAGCCAATTCCGTCTTAACGCCCTTGGCGTCCCCAAAAATCATGGGCATAAACTCGATTATTTTATCATGATAAACCTTGAGCCCCACTTCCATTTCTTTCAAATCATCGGGTGTTTGGGCGTAAACAACGATATTGTGTTTGGTCGACTCCTTGGCGCGGGCGGTTTTTAAGTGGTCGAAGAGGCGCGGCTCCCGGACTTGGAGGAGCTTGAGGAACGCGTCCCATTGGTTTTGGAGTTCAGTTGCGACGGCCATAGGGGCTCCCGCTGACTTTCTTTCAACCGTCTTAACAATCGTGGCAGAATGGGCAACAAATCTCCGGCCATAACTCCATCAAGGCCAAATCGGCGGCCCGCCCTCTCACCAGCAAGTCCGTGCAGGTAACATCCCGCGGTAGCCGCCTCAAACGTTGACAGGCGCTGCGCAATGAGTCCGCCAATGATCCCGGACAAAACATCCCCCGTGCCGGCGGTGGCCAAAGCCCGGTTTCCAGTAGGATTAATTCGAATTTCTCCCTGAGGATTGGCAATAACGGTGAAACGTCCTTTTAAAACAACTGTCACATTATAGCCCTCGGCTATTTGCTGCGCAACTTTAACGCGGTTTTGTTCCACCTCGTTTATCGTCGTTTTTAAAAGCCATGCCGCTTCCCCCGGGTGAGGCGTTATCACCACTGGCGCCTTCGCGGCCCTGAAAATATCCAATTGCCCCCCCAACAGGTTGAGGGCGTCCGCGTCCACTACCATAGGAACGGTAAGTTTGGTCAAGAGGTCCCGCAACAATTGCCCCGTTTCCCGGTGACGCCCGATCCCCGGCCCGATGATGGCTGCGTTCACGTTGGTTGCTAAATTGAGAATTCTCCCCGTGGCCCGCAGGGATAGAAATCCTCCTTCCACTTCGGGAACAGGGGCTGTCATGGGTTCGGTCAGTTTAACTTCTAAAATCGAGTTCAAACTCTCGGGACAAGCAACCGTTACCAAGCCCGCGCCAATCCGTTGGGCCCCGTAAGCGCAAAGAGTGGCCGCTCCTGTCAACCCCGTGGCACCGGCCACGATCAAAACCCGACCCCGGGTCCCCTTGTGAGTATTCTCATCGTACTTCGGCATGAATTTCTGAACCATAGCCGCGTCCGAAATCTCTTGTTTGATGAAGGAAGCGTTTAAAAGCTCCTCGGGAAATCCGATGGGGGCTATTTTCACGGTCCCCGTTAAGGAAGACCCCACTGGAGAGTAAAAACCTAGTTTGGGAAGTCCAAATGTGACCGTCATTTGAGCGGGCAGGACTTCCCCCAGCGGGCTTCCCGAATCCGCCGACATGCCGGAGGGGATGTCCACCGCCACGACGGGTTTACCAAGGTTTTTGGCCATTCGGATTAATTCGCGATATAAACCATCCGGAGGACGGGAAAGACCCGTTCCCAGGAGAGCGTCCACGATAAGATCACATTCATCTAAAGCGACTTGGATGGATTTCAGTCCGTCCGAGTTGGCCAGCACCAGAATCGGCACCTTGGCGGCTTTGGTTTTGAGGAATTGTTTCAAGGTTTCCTCGGCCAGGTTTTCGGGTTCCCCCACCGCCACCGCCACCACGCTGGCTTTTTTATCCTTCAAAAATCGGGCGGCCACCAGCCCGTCCCCCCCGTTGTGTCCTTTGCCGCAAAGCACGGCGATGGTTTTCTTGGAAAGGTTTCCGTCCCGCTCCTCCACGGCTTGAGCCACCGCTTCCCCTGCGGCCTCCATCAATTTTTCGAGACTTAACCCGTGGGCATTGACGGCCATCTCATCGATTTTTTTCATATCTTGAGACATGACTAGTTTCATGAATTCTCCTCTCGCGCTTATCGCGGGATGTGGTAAACCCGGCTTTTGAAAAATTGAGGTGCGAAACGGAAAGCGGTCGAGGCGGTCCGGTTTTGCAGATTGGGGTCTTCCATAACATCAGTCAACAAGGGCACCACCATGCTTTGGTCGTCACGGATCATCTCCGCGCCGTATTTTCCCATTAAATTACGTTCCACGTACCCGATCCTTGGTATGTAAAAACTGTGGAGCACGATATAGTCATCGGGCCGGGGAACAAACTGTGTATTTTCGGCCAAGTAAGGCATCAGCATTACTTTTCGGCCAGACCAATACTGGGTCTTAGGCACTTCGTCCGAATAGATCACCGCGTTTTCGGGCAATCCTGTCAAAAATTCAGAAGAGCGTTTGATGTCACCAAAGGAATCCTTTTGACTGATCAAAGAAGCCGCCGAGAATAAAGCGAGCCAGGCGATACAAAAGGTAATCAGCCCATTTTTCCAAAACATCAAGAAGATGGGGTTCTTTCCCTTGTCCAAGCTTGCAAAAAAGGTTTCCAGGTGATAACCGGCGGCCACCAGCAACAGGGGCAAAAAAGGAAGCATATGGCGATCCTGGTAAATGGTAGGGATGAGCCGGGAAAGAAGTACCAGGAT
Source organism: candidate division FCPU426 bacterium (assembly GCA_003152075.1). GTDB lineage: Bacteria > Oederibacteriota > Muellerivitia > Muellerivitales > Muellerivitaceae > PALSA-1180. Next base: position 49,489 of record PLZG01000021.1, on the reverse strand, counting down.
ATAAACTTGGATCGTGATTTGCTTAAAAGCCGATCCCACCGGGTCATTCCGTCGGCACATTTTAGCCAAACCCAATACCGAGAACCAATAAACCAAAGGTGTGAAAACATAGAGTGGTTGGGATAAATAAACATAGAGATGGTCGATAAAATTTAGGAACGGAAGCTGAACCTGGCTCGCGCCCCCGGTCATTCCCGCTCCTTCCCGATAGGCGAAAAGGATGTCCAGGAAACGATCTTTGATGAAATAAACCGGGGTTAACCAAGCAAGCAAAAGAATATCCCTTCTTTTCCAGCGGCCTTTCACGAATGTTTTCTCACCCAAGTACCAGATCCACGGAAATAAGATGAATCCTTCTGGCCGCACAGAGGCGGCCATCGCGCCGGCCAGGCAACCTTGAATCCAGGCGGGTTCGCTTTTGTCGACAAAAACCGCCGTGAGACGTTCCAGGCACCACCAGAAAAGAAGGAGGAAAAGCGTGTCCATGGTTATCCTCAGGGACCATTGCCACAGGAGGGGAGAAAAGAGGGCCATCAAACAGATAATTCCGGTCATGTCGACGGACAACCACCGACGCGAGAATTTCCAGAGGGGGATCAAAAAAAGCAATCCGGCCGTAGCCGTGAGAAACCTCCCCCAGAGCCCGATGGGCAGGCCCGCCATTTGACCCAACCTCAACAACAAAGGAAATCCGGGGAGGATTCCAAAATGATGGGTTTGGGACCAACCTGTCGTGAAATAGGTCTGACAAAAAACCCCATCGGTCGTTTCGGCGGCGAATACCTTCAGCAACGGAAACCGGGTTATCAATCCCATAAAAACCAAAAACCAAAACCATTGTTTTTCGCTGACGGGTTTTTCCCGGAAGACTCTTTGGCTTATCATTTTTCTTTCCTGGCAGGTGAGGATTCGAAAATCACGGTGGCAGTGGCGTCCCGCTTGCTATGGGCGATAGTCAGGTGGACATGCTTGATCTTGCGCTGGACGCGGAGCTTTTCCATGATTCCGGTGAACTTCAAACTGGGCTTGCCGCTCAATTCCCGGACCACCTCAATGTGGGTCCATTTCCAGCGACCGCCGAAACCATGGCTGAATGCCTTGATGACGGCTTCCTTGGCGGCGAAACGCCCGGCGAGGGATGGATAGGGGTCTTTTTTCCTGAGGCAATACTTGGCTTCGGCGGGGGTAAAAAGGCGGTCGATAAAACGCTTCCCATGCTTGAGATGCGCCTGCTTCACCCGTTCAATTTCAATTAAATCCACACCCAGGCCCACGATCATGTCCACACCCTCGCTTACGAATATACCGGAATCATTTTATCTTCAGGAAAGGTCCTAAAACAAGACGTAGCTTTTCAGCTTAATTTCAGCATGATTTTCCCATTTTCGACTTTTGTTTCGTAAGTAGCGACCTTTTCATCCGGGACACCATTCACGCATTTCCCAGTCGAAAGGTCAAAGGTCCAATGGTGGAGAGGACAAATCACGCAATTATCCTTGAGAGTTCCCCGCCCCAAGGACCCGCCCAAATGGGGACAGTTATTGTCGAGAGCGTAAATCTTTCCAAGGCGTTTGATAACCGCGATTTTCTCACCTTGAAGCTCAACGATTTCCATCGTGTTATCGGCAAGAGAGCATTCATCGAGGATTGCGTGAAAAACGGGGTTGGGACTATCGGAGCTCACGGTAACTCCACAGGGAAGAAATTTAAAATTACTTTCTGAGGGACTTGGCTTCTTCCACGGTTTTTAAACGGGCCTCGGCGCGGGCCAGGGCATGTCGAATGGGCTCTAAATCGACCCCTTCTTTTTTCTCGGCCAGCTGTTCTTGGGCGTGGCTTTTGGCCTTTTGGGCGGCCTCCGCGTCGATCTCCTCGGCCTTCTCGTAATCCTCGGCCAGGACGATGACGGACTTCTGATTGACCTCGGCGAAGCCCCCCGCCACGAAATAAAGCTCCCGGCTTTGGTCCTTCACGATACGTAAAGTTCCCGGCTTCAGGGTGGAGATAAAAGCCATGTGCTGGGCCATCACGCCAAATTCACCCATCTCGCCCGGAAGAACCACCAAGGTGGCTTCCTCCGCGAGCGCGGGCTTGTCCGGGGCGACAACTTGAAATTGGAATGTATTCGACATGGCCTTTTCCAAATGCTTAGCTATCGACTGTGAACTGTCGACTGTCATCTGCCTTATTACATTTTCTTCGCGCGTTCCACCACTTCATCGATGCTTCCCACCATGTAGAAGGCCTGCTCCGGCAGGGTGTCGTACTGCCCGTCCACCAGCCCCTTGAAGGAACGGATGGTATCGGCCAGGGACACGTAACGGCCGGGGGTACCGGTGAATTCCTGGGCAACGAAAAAGGGCTGGGACAGGAACTTCTGGATGCGGCGCGCGCGGGATACGATTTGTTTGTCGTCATCCGACAATTCGTCGATTCCCAGGATGGCGATGATGTCGCGCAGTTCTTTGTAGCGCTGGAGGATCTGTTGGACCCTGCGGGCCACGGTGTAATGTTCTTCCCCGATGACCAGGGGGTCTAGCATGCGGGAAGTTGAATCCAACGGATCGACCGCGGGATAAATCCCCAGTTCGGTCAGGGCCCGGTTCAAAACGGTAGTGGCGTCCAAATGCGCGAAGGAAGTTGCCGGGGCCGGGTCGGTCAAGTCGTCGGCGGGTACGTAAATGGCCTGCACCGAGGTGATGGAACCTTTTTGGGTGGAAGTGATACGCTCCTGTAAAGCTCCCATTTCGCTGGCCAAGGTCGGCTGGTATCCAACGGCGGATGGCATGCGCCCCAAGAGGGCGGAAACTTCCGAACCAGCCTGGGTAAAGCGGAAGATGTTATCGATAAAAAGAAGCACGTCCTGGTTCTCCTCGTCACGAAAATACTCAGCGATAGTCAACCCCGACAATCCCACGCGGGCGCGGGCTCCGGGCGGCTCGTTCATCTGGCCGTAAACCAGGGAGGCCTTCTCCAAAACCTTGGACTCCTTCATTTCGATGAGCAAATCGTTTCCCTCGCGGGTTCTTTCGCCGACCCCCGCAAAAACGGAGAAGCCGCCGTGCTGGGTGGCGATGTTACGGATCAGTTCCATGATGACAACGGTTTTTCCCACGCCGGCGCCGCCGAAGAGCCCGATCTTTCCTCCTTTTTGATAGGGGGCCAAAAGGTCGATGACCTTGATGCCAGTCTCGAGAATTTGTTTTTTGGTGGATTGTTCGACCAACGGAGGTGCCGGACGGTGGATCGGATAGCGTTTCTCGAACTTGACCGGGCCCATCTCATCCACCGGTTCCCCCAGAACATTCAAAACCCGGCCCAAAACTCCGCGCCCCACCGGAACCGAAATAGGAGAACCCGTGTCGGTCACGGTCATTCCACGGCGCAAACCGTCGGTGGAACTCATGGCAACCGCGCGCACCGTCTGGTCCCCCAGATGCTGGGCGACTTCCAAGGTGATATGGATGTTTTCCTTATCGTAATCGATCTTGACGGCGTTATAGATGGAAGGTACTTCCCCACCATCAAATTTTATGTCAACGACGGGGCCGATGACCTGGGTGACGACCCCGGTTTTCGTCGCGGTCTCTGTCTTGGTTGCGCTCATACATCCTCCAAAATCAACTCAAATTTTGAATTCTCAACTTTGAATTTTGAATGATCGAAGCTTTTCGATGCTCAGCATCAAAAAGCCGCAACAATCATAATTTAAAATTCATAATTCAACATTGCCGTCATTGAAGGGCCGCGGCCCCTCCCACGATTTCCGCCAGTTCCTTGGTGATCATGGCCTGGCGGGCCCGGTTGAACTCCAGGGTCAGCCGACCGATCATTTCCGAGGCGTTCTTACTGGCCGATTCCATGGCATTCCGTTTGGCCGCCATCTCGGAGGAAAAGCTCTCCAAAAGGAAGCGGTGGATCTGAGTGGCCAAGTATTGGGAAATCAACTTTTCCAAAATCGCCTCAACAGTTGGCTCGAACTCGTAGTCGCCAGCCGGGCCGGCACTTAGTTTTTCACCTTCCTGGATGGCCTGCACCCTCAAGGGCAGCAGGGTGTCCAGGGTCACTTTCTGGGTCATGACGCTCTTGAAATCCGTAAAAAGCACCAGGATTGACTTGTATTTTTCAGCGGTGAAAAGCGTCTCGATTTCATCCCTCATTTCCAGAACCGTCTCATAGGGAATTTGGGGGAATACGCTCAGCCATTCCCGGCGGATCGTGAATCCGCGCCGCTTGAAAAAATCCCGGCCCTTCTTGCCCACCGTCAACAGGACCGCACCCGGATTCTCCCTTAAGTATCCCTGGGCTTGCCGTAGGACGTTGGTATTGAAGCTTCCGCAAAGGCCCCGGTCCGCCGTGATAACCATCAAGGCGGTCTTACCCTCTGAACGAACGGTCAGGAGCGGATGAACTTCTGNNGGCCGGGCGCCCAAAATACGCTGTTGGGCCTTCTTCAAGCGGGCCGTGGCCACCATCTTCATGGCCTTGGTGATCTGGCCGATGTTCTTAACGCTCTTAATGCGGTTTTTAATTTCCCTGATTTGTGCCATTTAAAACCTTGCCGTCTTAATAGTAGTTCTTCGCGTATTCCTGGCAAGCTTCCGTCAGCTTGGTTTTTGTGTCGTCGGACAGGTCGCCTTTGTCCTTGATGTCTTTTAAAACTGCCGGGTGCTTGGCTTTCAAATGGGACAAAAGCCCGGCCTCAAAAGCCTTTACCTTGTCCAGGGGCAGGGGGTCGAGGAACCCGTTATTTCCGGCGAAGATGGAAGCCACTTGGTCTTCCATTTCCATGGGGGCATATTGGGGTTGTTTCAAAAGTTCCACCAAGCGCGCTCCCCGGTTCAACTGGGCCATGGAAGCCTTGTCCAGTTCGGCGCCGAACTGGGCGAAAGCCGCTAACTCGTTATATTGGGCCATGTCCAGCTTCAATTTACCGGCCACCTTCTTGGTGGCCTTGGTTTGGGCGTTACCGCCGACGCGGGAGACCGAAATACCCACGTTGATGGCGGGGCGAATACCCGAGTTAAAAAGATTTGACTCGAGGAATATCTGCCCGTCGGTGATCGAAATAACATTGGTCGGAATGTAAGCCGTCACGTCCCCGGCCTGGGTCTCAATAATAGGAAGGGCTGTGAGAGAGCCGCCGCCGAGCTTGTCGTTCAACTTGCAGGCGCGCTCCAGCAACCGGGAGTGAAGATAGAAAACGTCCCCTGGATAAGCCTCGCGTCCCGGCGGGCGGCGGAGCAAAAGGGATAATTCGCGGTAGGCCACGGCTTGCTTGGACAAGTCGTCATAAACAATCAAGGCGTGTCCGCCGTTATATGTGAATTCCTCTGCCACGGCGCAGCCGGCGTAAGGGGCGATGTACTGCAGGGGCGCTGGGTCGGAGGCGGTGGCGGAAACGATGATGCAATAGCTCATCGCGTCATGCTCTTCCAGGGTGCGGATGATCTGGGCCACAGTGGATTGCTTCTGTCCGATGGCGACATAAACGCATATCACCCCTTTACCCTTGAGGTTCAGGATGGCGTCGATGGCGACGGCCGTCTTTCCCGTCTGGCGGTCGCCGATAATCAGCTCACGCTGGCCTCGGCCGATGGGGATCATGCAGTCGATAGCCTTGATGCCCGTGTGCAGGGGTTGCTTCACCGGCTGGCGCTCGATGACGCCCGGCGCGCGGATTTCCAAGCGGCGGGTATTTTTCGCGTTCAAGGGGCCCTTGCCGTCCAAAGGCTGGCCCAGCGGATTGACCACCCGGCCCAATAGTTCCTTGCCCGTGGGAATCTCGGCAATGCGCCCGGTCAAATGAACCGGATCGCCTTCTTTGACTTTCGTGGTGTCGCCCATCAAAACCGCGCCCACCGAGTCAGTTTCCAGGTTGAAGGCGATGCCGTAAATATCGTTGGGAAATTTAAGCAATTCACCGGCCATAGCATCTTTCAAGCCGTAGATGACCGCCACGCCGTCCCCAACCTTCAGCACTTCGCCCACCTGGGCCAGTCCTGTATCGGGTTTGAAATCCTCAATCCGGGATTTCAGGATTTTAGTCACTTCATCCGCTTGAATACCCACTTAAACCCTCCAAAGTAAATTTTCAATTGTGAATTGTGGTGTATTCCCGATGGTTAAGCCATTGGGAATCTTCAAAAATTTAAAATTCAAAATTGAGAATTCAAAATTGCCTTTAAGCTAATCGATTTCGACTTTCATCATCCTTTGCTTCATTTTTTCCAACTGGCCCAGGACGCTTCCATCCATGCGCTGGTCGCCGAGATAAATCATCATGCCGCCAATCAAGCCGGGCTTCACTTCTTCCTTCAACTCAACCGCCATGCCGAACATTTGGGTTAATTTTTCGGTCAGGGATTCCCTTTGGGCTGCCGCCAGGGGCATGGCCGTCAGGACCCGCGCGATGGCCTTACCCTTCAATTCATAGCAAAGCCTCTCGTAATGGTCCGCCACGGCTTTGAAGTGCTTGATGCGCTTTTTCATGATTAAAAGCATCAGGAAATTTTCCATGGTGGATGACAGCTTTTGGTTCATGTTGCGCCGCAAGGCTTCCAGCTTTTCCTGTGCCTTGGCCCGGGGATGCTCCAGGGTGGTCCTCAGATCAGGATTGGCTTCCACGGCTTTTTGGATCGCTTGGATTTCGGAAGCGATAGCGTCCACGGTCTTTTGTTCCTGGGCCACTTGCAAAAGAGCCACGGCGTATTTTTCGGCGATCACTGATTCCATGTTGTTCTCCTGACAATTTGCCAAAATTTAAAAAAACACCTTCTCCAAATTGTCGTGCCCAAATTCCTGTGGAATTTGGGCACCTACTTATAATGAAGCTTTAATTTTTTCGAGCACCCAGCTCTTGGATGCTGTCCTTGATGATTTTTTCCTGAATCTTCGCGTCAATGGACGAACGGATGATCTTTTCAGCGATACTCACGGCCAAAACCCCGACTTCCTTTTGAAGGGCCTGCGTCACCGCCTGCCTTTCGCTTTCAATGGCCTTTCGGGCGTCGGCCAGAATAAGTTCCGCCTCTTTACGGGCGGCCTGGATGGTCTCGTCCCGGACCCGGGCGGCCTCTTGCCGGTTCCTTTGCATGATATCAGCGGTGTTTTGTTCCAACGTTTTCACTTTTTTCTCGAACTCCGTTTTTAAATCGGCGGCGATCGCTTGGCTCTTTTCGGCGGAGGCGATTTGATCCTCAATCCGCTTTTGGCGGTTTTCCATCCATTCCTTCACTTGGGGAAGGAAAAGGATCGAGGACAGGTACATCCCCACCAAGAACGTGGTCAATTGCAGCAAAAATACGGTTAAGTTGAATTCCATTTCGTTTTACCTTCCAGCCTCATGAGGGACCCCAAAAGGATTGGGACCCCTCACTCGGTTTGAATGAACGTCAATGCGCCAGGAACAGGTCCTTAAACGGGTTCGAGTAAAGCAACAGGAACACAATGGCCAAGGCATAGATGGCCAGCGATTCAATCATCGCGATACCGATGAACATGATGGTCCGGAAGGTGGTGAACATCTCCGGCTGGCGGGCCATGGCTTCCAAGGCCTTTCCGACCGTGTTGCCCATCCCGATCCCGGTCCCCACCGTCCCCAACCCAATGGCCAATCCGGCTCCCAAGCAGGTCAGTCCGAAGAACCAAACGCTTCCATCGGCCGCTTTGGCCGCGGCCGTGCCCTCGGCCCAAGCCGCGCTGGTCATCACCGCGAACATCAACATCATCACCGGCAACATCCAATTCTTTCTCATCTAAATCTCCTTAAAAAATATTTCACGAATCCTCAAAGTCAAGCGGGGGCAAGCCTCAAGGAATCCCGCCTGCGCGGGAACATCGTCTGTCAATGGGCCCCTTCGGCCTCCCCGTGCTCCTTAACCGCTTCCCCGATATAGACCATGGCCAAGAACATAAAGACAAAGGCTTGAATGAAGGAAACAAAGACGCCGAGGACGGTAATGAGGGTTCGAAGAATGCCGGGGGCCACCGCGATCATCTTGGAGACGAAGCTGTCCCCCCAGAAAGCCCCTACTAAAAGGATGGAAACCGCCAAAACCTTTTCCTTCCCCATCATATTGCCAAACAAACGCAGGGTGAGGGAGACCGGCTTCACCAGTTCCCCAACCAGATGGATGGGCGGCATCATGATCCAGAGAAGCGCCACAACGCCTCGCATTAGGATATTCATCCCCAAGCCGGAGTTGGGGTCGATCTCGATGGAGGGGGGGAGAAAATGGGCGAAGTAACCTTTGAAACCCTTGGTCTTAATGCCCCAGAAATGGGTCGAAAGGAAGACCACAAGGGCCATGCCCAGGTTCATGTCCACCCGGCTGGTGGGACAGGCCGATCCCGGGATAAGACCGATCAGGTTTGAGAAGAGGATGAAGGTGAAAAGATAGAAAAAGAGGGGGGAAAAGAACGCGGCTTGCTTGCCCACCAGGGGCTCGGACAGGCCTTGGACGAACTCGATGATCATTTCAAAAAAATTCTGGAGTCCTTGGGGAACAGCTTTCAGGTTGCTTCGCGCGATCAAGAAAAGGAACAGTAACAACAAGGTGACGAACCAGGAAACGGTCAATGGATTGATCGCGTTGTCCATTCCCCAATGACCAAAGGGAATGGATAATGGACTTTCAGCCGTCTCCATTGTCACCATTGAAGAAACCATCCTTGCGAAAAATGGGGCGTAGATGAATGAGGAAAGGGCGTCGAAAAGAAGAACTTTAACGAAAAACGTTGGAAACGGGGGGTAGTGTAATGTTTTCCCTGCGGGAGGTCAACCCTTCCCCAAAATTTTAGCTGTCGTTTATTTTTCCCCGGATTGGGAGGAGGAACGCCAGCTCGCGAAACCTAAAACAACCAGAAGCCAAAAATAACTGGCTCCCGCGCCCGCGAGGCAAAGGGGTGAAACGNNATCCAAAAAAACCTGGGGCCATCCACTTCACCCCGGCTTAAAACTTTTTCCGTTAAGATTTTTAGGCAGTAAAAGTTAAGGACATTGAAAACACTTCCCCACCCAAGCCCGATAGCCAAATCCTTCTGGCGGAAATAATAGGCGATCAGCGAGGCGAGGATTCCGACGCCGCCGGCTCCCGCGACCCACGAGATCCATTCGGATCTTTTATCGGAAACGTTTTTGAAGTTTTTTCTTTTATAAAAACCGGGACTCGTCATGGAGCAGGTGGCTTTCTTGGGCTATCGAGGGCCTTTAAATCCTCAAAAAGAATCACGTAACTGGCGATAACTCCGAACCCAAAACCAGCCATGATCACCCAGGTTCCCCAATGAAGATATTTATGGATTAGCAAACCCAAACCGAGTCCCGCGAAAGTACAGAGAACAAAACTGATTCCTAGGGTTGAGAGTCGTAGGAGATCGGCGCTGGTGGATAATTTTTCCTTGTCCATTGTCCGTCCTTTTCAATGTGAAAAGCCGCCTTGATGTAGACGTCCTCCGGGGAAAGCAGGGTTTCTGCCTTGGCCTGGTCTTCCTTAACGATCACCAGGCCCAGGCCGCAGTCGTCCTGGATGTCCCGGGGCCGGGGGATCAATTTAAAACGCATCCGGCTTTTCTTGAGAATCGATTCGGCGTGCATGGTTTCGTGCGTGGTGTGGAAAAGCAAAACGTAATGCTTATCAGTTAACGCCAAACGGCCAGGAGACTCTTGGGGGGCTGTCACGGACGCTCCTTCAGGGGCCAGCCGAAACCCTGGTTTAACATGGAAAAGCCATTAAAAAAATCAGCCCTCGTGGGTTTGGCCGGGTAAGTCTTTGAAATCCGTCGGGGTCAAATTCTCCAGGAATTTCTTAAACTCGCTCATTTCTTCCTTATATTTTTCCTTGTCCACAATCGTGGCGTTGATGACTACCTTTTCCGCCACAAAAATGGGGGAACCGGTTCGAAGGGCCAAGGCGATCGCGTCGGAAGGGCGCGCGTCAATTTCGTATTTTTCGGTGGAATCGAGTATTTCCAGGAAAATGCGGGCGAAAAAAGTATTTTGGTTGATGTCGTTAACCAATACCTTGGTAACTTTGGCCCCCAAAGTGTCGATAACGTTTTTCAAAAGGTCATGGGTCATGGGCCTCGCGATAACCTGCTCGTTGAGTTGGATAAAAATGGCCGTAGCTTCGGCGACACCGATCCAAATAGGCAGGTAACGTTTTTCTTCCTCATCGGTCAAAATGACCGCGGGCGTTTTAAGATTGGGGTCGACGGCGATACCCCGCACCTTCATTTCAATCATGGTCAAAGCTCCATAAAACCGGCAAATTTACTCTATTCAGCAACTTATCACGAGAAATAGCAACTGATATTGCAAGGGCAGGAGTCAACCAACCAATGGGTCGAAAGAAACGTAAGGCCTTATTACAAAGCTATTATAAGCCTGAATGAAGTTCCTTTCAATGAAGGGGGAAAAAAGAAATACAAAAAGTTGGGTTTATTTCGTTTTCTTTCTTAAATCACTTTCACTGAAAACTTGTGCCTCGAACCCTAAAAGAAAATCTGATTCTTCAGGCTCATCAAGGTTCGAACTTATTTCCTTCCAAGCGGTCGGCGGAAGGCCGGCTTTAACGCATGTTTGAGACAAAAAAGTTTCCCTGTCCCAGCCGTATTCAATAGCTACTTGGGGAAGTAAAAGACCCGATCGGTTGCCGCGGCGGATGATCAATCCATGGACCCCCACTTTGATTTGGTCCGGCTCAATATCCTTAGGTTGCGTCAAAACCGATATTTCAATTTCAATCTGGCGAAGTTCCTCGGCTCGGACGGGTGGAAAGCGGGGATCTTGCAAAGCCGCGCTAACTGATGCTTCCTGGACTGCCTCCGCCAAGGGCTTCACGGGGTATGGTAATCCGACGCAACCCCTTAATTCCCCTTCCATCCATAGGGTTACAAAGACCCCCCGTTTTTCCCGGAGCAGGGGGGAAAGGGATTCCACCATCGGCAGTTTCCGGCCCTTTTGGACCGTAGTCTGGATGGCGTTACGGGCTAATTGAAGCAATAATCCTTTTTCAGTTTCCGAAACCATCTCCGCTGGATTCATTTAAAACCTCAATTTTGAATTCTGAATGTTGAATTATGGAAATTTCCTATCTGGAGAATGCCACCGCTCCATAGCCCACGACCCGGGAATGGTCTCCCGTCACATCGCCCGAATTCCGGCAAGCCAAAAGCTTAATCCTTTCGGCCCCCACCCCCTTGGCGAACCGAAGCAAGGTGGAAACAGGCTCCTTGCCGCAGTGGGTACAATAATAATCCGGATAACCCTTCCCCATGATTTTCTCATCAGTTTGATCTACTTTTTTCTCATCCCCCGTCAACAAAGCCTTTAAAAATTCCTGGTCCGCCCCCACGGCGGTTTCATAGGTGGGGTAGTGGGAAAGGTCCGAGGAGGCGACGAATAAGAACTTCTTTTTTTTCCAAAGGAGTAGAAGGGCATCAGCCAGGGGTTTTACCGCCTGTTGAATCCCCTGTCCCATGACAATCGGAACCACTTTGGCTTTGGGCAAATAGCGCTGGACCAATGGAAAATGCACTTCAACGGAGTGTTCCTTGACGAAGGCCGGGGGAATTTCGGCGATATGGGAATCAAAATCCATAAGAAAACGACAGGCTTCCTGGTCAACGGGTATCTCTCTCAAGGGAGTCATGACCGATTCCCCGGCGAAGATGGAGACGCCTTTAAAAGAAACGTAATGGCTGGGCCCGGCCAAAACTACCGTTTCAAAGGAGGCCGATAACGAACGGTAACCCAACGCCGCAATGGCCCCTGAATAGATATACCCCGCATGCGGTAACATCATGCCAATAGTCTCACCCTCGATCGACTGAGCTTTTTCTTTTTCGAAAGAGTCGAATACCCTTTCTAGTTCTTTGGATTTCCCGGGGTAAAAGGAACCCGCCACAACAGGTTGAAGTTTCATACAAACACTATAAGGCATCAACCACCAAGGCACCAAGGGCACCAAGTAAGACTTGATTTAAAAAAAAAAGAACTACCCCAAGGTTTGCCATTCTTGGTGCCTTGGTGGTTAAAATTATTTAGGTTGGATTGTTTAGGCGGTAGTTAAAACTTTGGAGATCTTGTCGCGGGTATAGGGCCAAGCTTCTTCGGGGATGACCGAAAAGGACCCTGCCGTGAACATGGAAGTCTCCAGTGGAACCCAGGACTTGCATCCTTCATAGGCTGGCTTGATCGGAAGTTCCAAGGGTACAGGCAAGGAATAAACCCGCGTAATGAAAACGTAAAGGCCCTGCCAGTCGCCATAATTGAATTTTTTTTCGATGGCCGAATCGCTCAGCACGGTGAACGGAATGATCCTTTTGCAGACTTCCCAATCGGTGACCTTCTCCACCTTTTCGGCGACCGCGTATAAGCGAAAATGAACCCGTTTGGGGTCTTTATTTTCCTTTTCGATGGCGGCAAGGCGTGGGCGCCAATCGGGTTTCATGTCCTGGGCGGTTTCGTGCTCAAAGGTGGGATAAAGGAAGAATTCGGAGTGTTCGGGTTTGAATTCCCCGCCCTCTTCCTGAATGCCTCCTTTTCGAAGAAGGATGGTTTGCTTCCCTTCCTCGAGGGCCTTCAACACGACGGCCCATTCCTTAAGCGCGATGTTATTTTGAGTTTTCATAAGAATAAGATTATGTGGATTTCAACGGGAACTTTCAAGCGGGAAACAGATTCGTTATTTTGAAAAAGCCATCAGGATAACCCCGGCCACCACCACCACCGTGCCGGCTAAAACTTTAGGCCATTGCGAGAAGGGGAATTCCTTGAACACGAAAAGCGACCAGCCCGCGTAGACCAGTGTGTTGGAGTTGATGATGGGAACCGCCCGGGAAAGCCCAAGGGATTGGATAGCCAAGAGGAAACCAGCCGTACCCACCGTCCAAAGCCCGGCGGTGGCCGCACCTAATCCGATATTTCGGAGAGTCCAGCAGGTTCTTTGGAATAACCCCGTCAGCAAAGCGGGAATGGAGCCGCCCAACAATAGCCCGCTGAGGGAGTCTAACGCCGAAAGGCCCGCTTGCGGATGCCAGGCCTCAAGGGCCCTCACGGGGACAAAATAGATACCCCAAAAAAATCCCGCCGCCAGACTGAGGAGGATGCCTTTCTTCAGGTTCCCTTCCTTCGACGGAGTGGCGGTAACATGGGTCACCCACCAAGCCCCCACAAAAAGAAGGCCCCCTCCGGCAAGAAGAATCACATAGGTTTGTATTCCCGAAGCTTCGTGAAAAACCACCAACCCAACGCCAATATTGATGAAGGAATTGACATTAAAAAAAACGGCGGCCTTGGCCAGGCTCACCTCTTCCAATGCCAAATTTCCCAGCCCCTGGCCGCAAGCCCATAACAAGCCTGAAAGAACCGAGCCCCAAAACCAAAGGGGGTTGCTCCAAAGGTTCTTCAAGAAAGGCCAAAGAAGCGTATCGGCCGCCACCATACCCAAGCCCATAAAGGGGAAAAAAGCCAGCCCCTTGGCCGTCGCCAACCGGCTGGGAACCAGGTAGCTTCCAATGCAGGCGAAGGCCCCCAAAGCGTAAAGGTAACCTATTTCCATCCTAACCCCTTTGCCGTTTTTTATTTAATTCCAGTTTGGACGATACACGGCGCAAAAGTACAAACCCCAAGATTCGAAGCCCAATCATCAGCCAAAGAAGGCTGAAAGGCGAAACCTTTCCATACAAGAGCGCGCCAAGTGAGCCCGTGACCAGACCCACCTTGATGAGCGCCATACAAGCGGCCACCACCTTCGCCCGTTCCTTTTCTTGGACGATGTTCATCCAGGTGGAGACAGTGATGGAATTGTGAAGGGCATTGCCCACCGCGCCTAACCCAGCCGAGATGAGGCAGACCAACAGCGGATTACTCCCACCCCCGCCATTAAGGAGCAGGATCAGGAGGGCCGCTATTCCAAAGAGATGGTCTAGGCCCAGGATGCGGGTCATGAACTTTTGGGTGAGATTGGGAATCAATACGAACAGGATCAGTATGCCAACGTAAGTGGAACCCTGTTGAATAACGGACAAATTTGAGTCCCTCAGGCCCAGGTGGTTGACGTAATAAAGGGAAGCGTAGATGGCCCAGACATTGAGTATCCAATCGTTCAGGAAGGCGCAAAAAAGGAGCTCCTTGCAGGCGGTTTTTTTGAGAAAACCCCCGAGCGCCCTGCGGTATTGCCCGACGCCTTCTCGCAAACCGTGAAACCATGATGCCGGTGGCTTCTCATAGGCTTTCGATTCGGGTAGAAGACGCCAGCGAAGGAAAACCCCCACTCCAACCAGGGCCGTAAAGAGCCCGTACATCTGGTGGTTCGCGGGAAAAAAACCGCTATGATCGACCCAGAGTCCGCCCAGGAGTGGAAAAAAAAGGGCAAAAGGGGCCTGATTCACGATCTGAAGAACGGTAAACACGACCGTTCGTTTCCGTGACGTAATCCCCTCGGAAAGCAGTCCGTAATAGGCCGGCACGGAAGCCGAAACCAGGGCCATGAAGAACATGGCCGACACGCACCACCATTTTCCCGAGGCAAAGGCCAGGGAGAGGCAGTAGCCCCCCCAACTGATGGAATCGAACAAAACAATCGCCTTGTGACGCCCCCAGAAATCCGCGACATAACCCCCAATAAAGAAACCGGCTAGGCCCACAATATTCATCAATGCCTTGTAAACTCCGACCTCTGTTTCCGAAAGTCCAAGTCTAACCATATAGAGGCTTTCAAATTGCGTGACCATAGCGATGGGGACAACCCATAGGAGGCCGCCGTAAACCGCGATCGCTTGCCGTCGGGGCAGCCCGAGAAACAATCCACCGACCTTCTTACCATGGTCACCCAAAAGGAACAGGGGTTTCTTCAGGAAATTCTCATAGCCTTCTTCAGCGAGGTCATAAGCGGAGGAGAGGAAAGTTTGAACGGGCTGGAGCATATATTCCTAGGAATCGTCGGAATGACAAAAATTTCAACCTTCACAGTAACAACTAGCGCCACAATCCGCTTCTGTTAAAATAAAAAAATTCCAACTGAAGGGTATTATGCCTCGATCTCACGAAAAAAAAACCGCTGGTTTTCCGGTAATTCTATATCAACCGTGGTTTTATTTTTCGATATTTGTCGCGACCAACTTAATGCTTTCCTATTGTTCCTTTGGCCTAGAAACAAAACTTTGGGTTGGGATCTTGGGTTGGGCGGTTCCTTTTGGACTTGGTCTGGTTACCCTATCAGCGGCCAAGCCGGAAAAACTGGAACTCCATAAACAGGAAGTGCTTCCATCAATACCAAGATGGGTTTGGTGGTCCTTGGCCCTGTCGGCAATCTTCATTCGGCTTTACATTCTTTTAAATAACGCCTGGCCCCTTCCCGATGACGCTCTTACTGCGCTTCCCTCTGTCGAGTTGTCTAAAAGCTGGGAATGGCATTTTTGCTTTACCGTGGGCCAGCTTCCGCCGCTTTTCAACTGGATCTTGGCGCTGTTTTTTAAAATTTTTGTCCCTTCCCTATTTTCAATGCGTCTTTACCTATTTTCACTTTCCACATTAGCGTTGATTTTCATTTATACTGCGGCCAACCAGTTTTTTTCTAAATCCCTGGCCTTTTTGCTTTTTATCTTTTGTGCTTTTGGGTTTTGGCCGCTCTATGGATCTAGGTTTTGCATAAATAACCAGCTGCTACTGTTAATAGAGCTATTGGCGATGGGTAGTCTCGCTCGATTCTTGCGAGCCCCTTCCTCTGCTGGCCTGCCCAAACAAGCCTCATTATTAGGCTTCTGGACAAGCTTAGGATTCTGGACTGGGATTTCCTGGCCTTTGTCCGCTCTCATGATTGGGGCGGCTGTTTTCAATAAATTAAAATCCCAATTATTCGGGAGGAACTTGAAACCATTTCTTTTATTTCTTATCCCCCTCCTCCTTTCCGCTCTTCTTTATTATTTCCTTTCATTTCAAGAGGGAAACGGTCAGCACGTTAGGGATCTTCTTTCCTTATCTCCCAGTGAAAACTGGGTCAAACGCTTGAACGATAGCCTTTCAAACTGGACCGCGCTTTTCTGGGGGTGTAATCCACAGAATTCCTATGGCCCCATTTGGGGAGGAATGCTAAACCCAGTGGAAGGGGGATTGTTTTTCGTTGGAATTTTAGACCTTATCCGGAACCGTCATTCAGCTTTCTCCAAATGGATTCTAACCTCTTTTTTTCTTTTTATGATTCCCGGAACCATCACCCAAGCCTTTGAAATGTTTAGGAATTCCCTCGTCATTCCCATCCTGATCGTGGTTTGCGCCTTAGGGACACAAACCCTCTTGATATCCCTTCCATTCCAAAAACGCTTAGCGACATTGGCCGTACTTATTTTGTCTTTCGCGTCCTTGAACATCATCCACCTGGAAAAAACTTTCGAACCCAAGGGGGACCAGGCCGGCCCTTCCCACTTCACCGAAGGCCAGACTCTCCGCCAGGCTTATGAAATCTTACGCGAGGTTGAGGGGCGGGAGGGTCAAGGGCTGATACTTCAAGATCTTCTTCCTAACTTTGAAAACCAAACCCTTGGGATCGCCACCTATTCATTTAACCCGGCGAACAACCCGAAACTTAATCCATCCCTAGCCCGTTGGGTCGCGGTCATAGAAAACACCAATTATAAAAGTTTCCTCGCGAAACGCTTTCCCCTTGGACAAGGGTATGAGATCGGTCCCGATCCTTTCTGGAATGATGGCGGATTGATGCTGTGGGTTATCCCCATTGGCGATTCAAATCGTCCCGATTTCCTGCACTGGCTTGAGCTCGACCAACAACTACATAATATCACCCGCGAAACTTACTTCGACAACTCCAGAAAACATCAACCCGAAATCTTTAATCATCTCCTGTCCCTGGAAAACCATCTCCAGGGCGATCCGTTCCTTGAATCAGTTTTCTTTGAACATGTATTTTATTACAGGCGGGTTGACGCGCCAGAGTCCGAACTTTTGACTTGGGTTCAAAAAGCCCTCGAGAACGGCTACCCCCTTCCCCATCTACTGGTTCGGGAAGGAGTCTATCTTCAAAAAACTGGTCATCCCCAGGCCGCAAGGGAAGCTTTTAAAAAGGCCCTTCAGGCCCCCTTCAATTCGCCCTCCGCGAAAGAAAATCTTCGGATACTGGATTTACTGGAAAAAAATATTCCAGAAAAGCCACAAGGAAATAACCTCAACCCCTCATCTCACGAATCATCACGATAGCGTTTTCCTGATTGTCGCTGTAGTACTTTTTGCGAATGGCCACGATTTTGAAATCGCATTTTTCATAAAGTCTCTTGGCGGACTCGTTGCTTTCCCGAACCTCCAGGGTGGCCAGCTCGGCACCCATTTTTCGCGCGTATTCCAGGCAGGCTTCCACCATTTGATGACCTAAACCCCTCTTTCGGAACTGGGGGGCGATGGCTAGGTTGATGATATGGGCTTCTTGCGGCGCCACCCAATAGCCCATGTAACCCGCCACTTGGCCCTCTTCCTCAATCACGAAATAATGGGCCGCTTCCCTCTTCAATTCCTCCTCGAAGAGTTCCTTGGACCAGGGGGATGGCATGGAGGCTTTTTCGATTTCAACGACCGCTTCCAGATCGACCTCCAACATGGGACGGAAAATCATGGTTGGGTTTTTTCATCGACGGCGGGTGGGCGCAGGTAAAGCGGTTTCAAATCCTGCAGGGTGGGGCGCAAACCGGCCTGCCATTCCCGGTAAGCGATTCGGGCGATGCTCATGGCCTTGGGTTGGTGGAAAGAATTGAAGGCGAACATCCCCAAAGTGCCCAGGCTCTCACGGATTTCCCTTTCATATTTCAAGGCACCTGGCCCCACGATCCAGGTCTTGCCTTTCAGCAGGGTGTAAAACTGTTCAAAAGCTAAAATTTGAGGTGGACTCAATTCCTTTACATGGTCTTTCCCTATGTCGTAATGGCCGACGAAACATTCACCCCTTTGCGCGTCCACCAGGCAAAGTGCTTCCCCTTGCATTTCGGCCGCTCTTAGGTTTTCCGCCAGGCCTTCCAAAGTAGAAACGCCAAAGGCCAGCAGGTTGGAAGGCAAACAGAGGCCCTCCGCCGTAGCGATGCCCACCCTAATTCCGGTGAAACTCCCCGGACCAGTTGAAACCGCCACCGCCGCCAGGTCCTGAGCGGTCATGTCTTTTTGTTTTAAAAGGGCTTCCAAAGCGGGAATAAGGGTAACGGAACTTTCCCAGTCCGCAGGCAAGGGGCATTCGGCCAGCTCCTCACCGGTGACCAGGTCAAAAAGGGCGACGCTTGAAATGCGGGTCGAGACTTCTATGGCGGCCAGCAAAGGATGAGCTCCTCCACGCGGGGGATGCTTTCCGGATGGGCCGCTTCGACGGACAAACGGCGCCCCTCTTCGGAAAGTATTTCAAAACTCAGATTAATCGTCGCCGGGGGCAATAACTTCGGGAATTTGTCCCCCCATTCTACCGCCACGACACCGCCACGCCCCAGCCATTCCATCCAACCCAAATCCTCCACTTCCTTGGATTGGTTCAGCCGGTACCAATCGAAGTGATAGAGAGGAATAGGGCTTTCATATATATGTTGAAGGGTGAATGTTGGCGAGGTCACCATACCCTCGAACCCCAGGCCCTTCGCTAAGCCCTTCACGAATTGGGTCTTCCCCGCGCCTAGGGGCCCGCTAAGGCTCCAAATATCCCCGGGCTTGGCCTTTTGGCCGATCATCAGGCCCAATTGATGGGTTAGTTCAACTGTGTCGCAATTAAAACTGGTTTTTAACATTAGCCGTAGTAATCCATTTGAACACGTATTTTTTCCTTCACGTCGAAGCCCGCGAACTTTTCACAGAGGTAAAGACCCAAGTCAATCGCCGAGGTGACTCCCCCTGAGGTGATAACCGATCCCTCATCCACGATCCGCTGATCTACAACCTGCGTACAGTATTCCGCCAATTCTACCCGGGCGCTGGGATGGGTGGTGGCTTTCTTCCCTTTCAAAAAACCTGCCGCGCCTAAAAGCAACGCACCCGAACATACCGACGTTTTAAAGGAACAGGGCTCCATCGTTTTTAACCAATCGATAAAGCTCCCCTCATAACGCAATCGCCGGGTTACTAAGCCGCCTGGCACCACGACTAGATCGTAACGATTTAGGGGTATTCCCACCTGTGTTGGTCTGAATACGAGTCCAGCCCCGTCAGTCACCTGCTCGGTGGGGGCGCAAATATCCCAGCTGACATTTTTAAGAAAACCCATGATCTTGAGCCGACTGAGAGGGTCAAAAACGCCTACAAAGTCCAGCGCGGTCATTCCGTCATAAATGACAAAACCAATTTTCATGGTTTTATCCTTTGGCGGCGAAGTGGTCGAAACCTTTGGCTTTCAAGGGAATTTTTTCACCTTTGCGGGTAATGAGGATAATGCCCTTAACCTTGGGAACCATCCGGCCGATGGATTTACAAGCCACTCCCGTTTCCCCCGGTAATTTACGGACAGCTTCAGAAATCTTGGTAAGGGGAACGGTAAATAAAAGTTCGTAATCCTCACCACCATGAAGGGCGAAGTCCAATGGGTTCAATTGGTTCTCCTCGCAATAGTGAAGTAATGAGGTGGAAAGCGGAATAGCTTCTTCATGAATCTCGGCACCGACACCCGATTCCTCGCAAAGGTGGTGGATTTCACTGGAAAGCCCGTCCGAAATATCGATAGCGGAGGTAGCCCATTTTTTCGTGGAAAGAGCGCGTCCCACGGTGAAACGTGGCACGGGAGTTAAATGCCTTTTAACCAATAGCGACGCGGTTTCATTTCCTTTGTCGGAGGGATGTTGGAGGTGGTGAAGCCCCGCCGCCGAGTCTCCGACTGTTCCGGTAACGAATAAGGCGTCACCCGCCTTGGCTCCGCTTCGCTTCAAAGCATGGCCCGCTTCCACTTCGCCGATCATGGCGATGTTTACCACAAAGTTGTCACTCCCCACTGTGTCTCCGCCAACAATCTGGGCCCCGTACTGTTCGCCCCAGCTTTTCATGCCGTCGTAAAAGGCTTCCAGGTCCGCCACGTGAAAGTCCTTCGGTACCCCGAGGGAAACGACCGCCACGGTTGGTTTGGCCCCCATGGCCGCACAGTCGCTGATGTTGACCGCCATGGTCTTCGCGCCTAATTGCCACGGGGTTATCGTTTTGAGGTCAAAATGCCTGCCAGCCACCAGCATGTCGGTGGTAAAGACCATCTCGTGGCCCTTAGTTGGTTTGAAAATAGCCGCGTCGTCACCCAAACCCAATACCACGGACGGATTTTTGGTTTTCAAGGATTCGCGAATCTTTTCGATGAACCCAAATTCCCCCACGCTTTTAAGTGTGTCTTTGCCAGAGGAGGAATTTTTTTTAGGTGGTGTAGCGGCCATTGATGTCGATGTAACCATCCGTCAAGTCACAGGTATAAACGGTGGTTTTCGCCTTTCCCAGTTTTAAATCAACCACGATCTCTACGTCCTTAGCCGATAGGATTTTTTTTAATTTTTCACGGGACCAGGAGACTTTTTTGCCGCCGTTATAAAGTTGATATCCGCCTATTTGCACGGACACCTTAAATTCATCCACCGAAGCTCCCGAATATCCCACCGCGGCGAGAACCCGTCCCCAGTTGGGGTCGGCTCCGAAAATGGCGGTCTTGACCAGTGGTGATTTGGCCACCGCCATGGCGGCCAGGTAGGCGTCCTTGTCTGACTTTGCCCCTTGGACCGTCACTGAGACCAGCTTGGTGGCCCCTTCCCCGTCCCGAACAACCGCTTTGGCAAGGTCCAGGCAGATTTCTTTGAGGGTTTTCACGAATTGCTTGTAACCTTCTCCTTTGGAGGCCAAGGGTTTGTTCCCGCAAGCGCCATTGGCCATGAGGATGACCGAGTCGTTGGTGGAAACATCCCCATCTACTGTGATCCGGTGAAAACTGGGTTCCACGGCTTCCCGGAGGGCTTCCTTTAAAAGGGACCTGCTCATCGCCACATCCGTCAAAAGATAAACCAGCATGGTAGCCATGTTGGGGTGGATCATGCCGGAGCCTTTGGCAAAACCCGTCAGCCACGCGTTCTTGCCCTCAATCCACAGGGGCCTGGCGCTAAATTTCGTGAAGGTATCGGTGGTCAGGATCGCCTCGGCCGCGTCCATTCCGCCGTTCCGGGAAAGTCTCAACACTGCTTGTCTCACACCCCCGAGGATTTTGGACATGGGAAGGGGTACTCCTATCACCCCGGTGGAATGAACCAAAACCGAACTTTTGGGCAGACCCAGGGAACTCGAAACCAACGTGGCCGTTTGGAACACATCTTTTTCTCCCTGTTTTCCCGTTAGTGCGTTGGCATTTTTGGTGTTCACCACAATGGCTTGAATCTTGGCTCCGCTTTTTAACGCATTTTCGGTGTGTTTGGCGGGCGCGGCCTTTACCTTGTTAGTGGTAATCATTCCAACAGTCATGGCCGGAAGTTGAGAGCAAAAAAGCGCCATGTCCAGTTTTTGGTTGCTCTTTAGACCCGCGTGAACGCCCGAAGCCAGGAAGCCCAACGGCAGGGGAAGATAAGGTTTTTTCATGTGATTTCCCTCAAAAAAGTTAAAGCATTCTAGCAGGTGGTTATAAAAACTAAATAGGCGCCTTTTAAAATGACCTTCAACCACCTAACATTGGGCCCCATTGAACTCAAAAGGAATTGGAATGCGTTGTAAAGGCGCCGAGATTCAACTGAAAGCCGTTCTCTTCGACTTGGACGGGACCCTGATCGATTCCAAGCGGGACATCGCGGCCTCGGCCAACGCCACACGCCAGCATTACGGTTTCGGTCCCCTTCCAGAGGATGTGATTGGCACCTTTGTTGGTTACGGCATCATGGCCCTCTTGTCCAAAGCTGTCGAAACAGAGGATGAACCCCGTCTTAAGGAAGCCCATCAGATTTTCAAGGAACATTACCGGACGCATTGCGTGGATTTCACCCGCCCCTACCCGGGAACTTTTGAGCTTTTAGATTTACTAAAAACCAAGCGAATCAAAATGGCGGTGATTTCCAATAAACCCCAGGAATTCACCGATCTCATTCTGAAAAAATTGGACCTGTCTGATTATTTTGAGCTGGCCTTCGGCCCGGAAGCCACCGTGAACAAAAAACCCAATCCCGAACCCCTTTTAATCGCCTTAGAACGTTTAGGCGTGAAACCTTCCGAGGGAGTCATGATTGGGGATTCGCCCGTGGATATCGAAGCCGCCCGCGCGGCCAAAATGCTGGTGGGAGTGGTTACCCACGGCTATGTGTCTAAAGAGGTTTTAAACGCTTCCGATCCTGATTGGCTTGTCGATTCACTGGAAGAGTTGATCGATATCTTTCAGTAG
Organism: candidate division FCPU426 bacterium; assembly: GCA_003152075.1. Lineage (GTDB taxonomy): Bacteria > Oederibacteriota > Muellerivitia > Muellerivitales > Muellerivitaceae > PALSA-1180. The sequence continues at coordinate 27,128 of PLZG01000021.1, read as the reverse complement.
TTAACGCAATTTCAAGATAAAACTTAGCGGTGCCCCTTCCCTTTCCACACGGTGGATGACCTTGGCTTCATCCTTTGGTTCGGGCTTAAGGCCGGCGCGCGTCATCACAATGGAGTAATCCGCCCCTTCCACCATAGGGACATACTGCATTTGGGGGCTGAAATAAATCTGGTATTGGGGCGGGTGTCCAAGGACAAAAATTTTATAAGTCCGGTTGGGATCCTTGAGTTCCTTAGACTTTAACCATTCCACCGCCTCCTTCATGCTGGTTACCCAATAATCCGTCTCGTATTTTCCGTAAGCGCCTTTGAACCCACCCACCAACTCATTGAAATACACATACTCGTAAGGATGGAGTCGGACCAAGTGCGACCCCGTTACCCCGAGGCTTAACAGAGTAAGAAACCCAATCGCCTTACGAAGAAACGAAAAAGTCTTTTTTCCAAAGTATTCAATAAAAGCGAGGGCCGCCAAAGTGGAAAGAATGGGAAGTAGAAATAAAAAATGACGCAAACCATCATAGATGGCGGGATGCAGAAATAAGTACAAACCCATATTGAGGAAAAACGTTCCTCCCAACAAAACATAAAGTTTGTTTGTTTTGGAAACTTTAAACCTTATCAATGAAAAAGCGAAAAAACCCAGAATAAATAAGGGCGTGGTGATGACAATCCAAAGAGGCAGGTAATACCAAGGATAATTCAACGAATCCGTCATCCCACCCATAAATAAAATTCCAAATTTCGGGGGGAAGTGGGCGCTTAACCAAAAAACATTTGCGAGGTTTGATAAATAATTTTGCCCCAGGTAAGGCCACAAAAGCGCGCAAAAAATCTGGGAAATAACCAAGACTCCCAACCAGTCAATCGCCTTTCGCTTAAACCATTCCTTAAATTCTTTCGATCCTCTTTTTTTCTTCTCTATCCAAAAAACATAGGCGTCGAAAAAAATCAAAACGGGGAACAGGGTAAACCCCACTACTCGGGACGTAATCGTGAAACCGAAAAGACCTCCCAGGATGGCCCAACGGACCTTAAATCGTGGAAACTTTTCTTCAAAAAGATAAATCGCGGCAAGGCTCAAAAAATAAAAAATCGCGAACGGGATATCTTTGGGGTTCGCGGGGATACTTCCCAAAAAGGGGAGGTTAAAGAATAAGAATACCGGGCCAGCCAAGGCCCACCATTGTTTTCCATACTGGGCCAAAAGTGTTTCAAAAATAGCCCAAAACAAAAAAACGGCGAACAAAAGGTTTAGAAGATGGAGAAACTCAAAATCCATTTTCGAGGTAATGAAATTCAGGAGAAAGGTATAGGGGTAACTGTGCTCCGGATCAAAATAAGCCGGCTTAACCCCGTGGACGACGTAGTTGTAAAGGGCCGTGCCCCCCTGGTAAGCCTCCTGCTCATCCCAAGTCGCCCCATAATCCCGGTAGGTCAAAAGGGAGAAAAGAAGGTAAAGGGACAAAAATATTAAAAAGGGAATTCGTTGTTGGGCTTTGGCCCGGGTTGGATTCATGAAATCATTTTATCGAAAGGTCGGTTAGGACAGGAAATTTTCAACTTTAGTTAAGCCAGGAGGTCTTTAAAATTCTTTGGTGACTTCCAAAACCATGAATTGAGGGCGATCTTGTTTGGCTACCGATTTGGAGGAAGGGACCTCGACCACCTTGAGCTTCATCTCTTTTTGAGGCAGGAACAAATCCAGGGAATCATCCGCGAGAATTTCATGGGAGGGTTTGACGGCCTTGCCGCTCACCAACACCTTTCCCGAATCGCAAAACCGTTTGGCCGCCATGCGGGTCTTGGTAATTCCCATCAACTTAAGATAAAGGTCTATCCTCAAAAAACCTCCAAATCAAAAGCTTTGTGCGCAGATCAACCCCGATAAAGCCCGATAAGTTCACAACATTTATCGGATTTGATCGGTCGTTATCGGCGTACAAAGATTATGAAGTACTATTAATCTTTTCCGAGGAAAAACTTTAGCCCTGCCTCAACATAAGGGCCGGAAAAATCCAAAGCCGCCTGGGTGCCATCGGAGTTCAGGACGGAAGTGGGGTTGAATTTGAGGTAACGATAACCGCCGCCCATCTCAAGAGCCGTGTTCTTTTGTTCATCCAATAAAAAATCAAGCGTACCGCCCGCCCGCGCGCCCCAATTCGAACCGTTTAGGTTCGTGAATTGGCCCGAGGTGAACAAAGTGGATCCGAATAAAAAGTAATAGCCTCCCGCCCCGCAAATAGTAAAGTTGGTGCTTTCATCCAAGGGAATGAGGAGTTTCAACGTAAGTGCGGGTCCGCCGGCTAATTCGGTCCATTGGTCGGAAGTATTGGCGGTTTCCACCCACTTCCTCAGTAGTTCCCCCATCAATCCCACTTGAAATGTGGGATCCAGCGACCAATCCAGCCCAGCGTTCAGCCCATAACCAAAGGGGAAGGATTGGGTGACATTGGTTCCCGAGGGATAGTAACTGGCCAAATCTTGGGTTCCATAAAAAAAGCCTTCTCCCCCAAAATATAGCGTGAAGCTGTCGCCAGGCGGAAGACTGGGATATACCCCTTCTTTCGATGACTCTTTTGCTTCTTCCGATGGTTCGGCGGGGGTTGGCTTGTTGGTTTTAGCCTCTTCGCCGGGAGTCTTCGATGATTCGTCAGCTTCAGCGCCGGGGGTGGCATTCCTCATCTTGGCGGATTCGTCGGGACTTTCGTCCCCAGTGATGATTACGACCTTTCCATCCACGACGATGTAAGCCTTCTTCTTCAAACTGATGAACCAGTCCTTTAAACCCGAGTCCTGTTTTTCCTTGCGCAAATGTTCTTTGATGTCCGGGGCCACCGAGACGTAATCCGCACTGCCCTTAAAATCAACCTTCACGATATAAAAACCTTCGTCCGCCCTCACCAATCCTAAGCCTTTTTCGGGGATGGAAAAAACGCCCTTGGCTAATTTAGGTTCCAATTCGGACCGAAAAACCGTGCCCACGGCGCCGCCCTTGTCGGCAGATCCCTGATCCTCGGAATATTTTTTGGCGTACGCGGCAAAGTCAGCCCCGCCCTTAAGCTCCTTTAAAACCTGTCGGGACTGGGTTTCCAGTTCCTTGACTACCTCGGGTTTGGTTTTGGGACCTATCCGAAATAAAATAATGTCGAATTTGACCTGCTCGTAATCCTGGGGATGCGCGTTAAAATATTGGCGGATATCCTCGTCGCTGACCACCGCCGAGCTGGGTAAATCCTGTTGCTTCATCCGTAGCGCCCGGTTGGCCTTGATGCGACGCAAAAGCTTGTCGTGGGTGTCTTGCTTCAAGTCGTCTACCGTGATGCCCTCTTTTTTCAACTCCTCGTTGAAATCCTGGTCGCTGTAACCCTTTTTCATGTTCTCAATTTCGTTATTGACCTCATGGTCAACTTCCCCGTCGGACACCTCGATTTTTAACCGGTCCGCCTCCTCCGACAATAAAACCTCACGAATGAAAGCCTCTACCACGTCCTTTTTCGCGGCTTGAAATTCGGGAGTTTGGGGGGCAGGAAGTTTGAATTTTGGGCCAAACTGGCTGAAAAAATAGGCTTGGATGGCTTCCTCTAACTCACCCCGGGTCATGGAATCGTGGTCCACTACCACGGCGACCTCATCCACGGTTTTGGCGTAAGAGAGGCGGGTCAGGAAAAACCCGGCCATTCCTAAAATAAAAAGTGACACATAAGCCAATAGGCGATTATTCCTCACGTAAACCCTCCAGGGTTACCCCAACCACCGGGGCCATTTCTTGATTCACTCGGATGGTAGCCTTCTTTTTTAAGCCGGCCATCCACTGGTCGAAACGTTGATCCTGCTCTTCCTTCAATAAACTTTCGTTGATCTGGTTTTTCACTTCGGTGAAGGGCTGCATTCTTCGCGGCCGCCACTCCAACAACTGGAACAAATGATACCCAAAATCATCCTTCAGGGGTTTCGAAATCTCCCCAGGCTTCAATGCTGAAAGAGCCTTGAGATAGGCCTCCGAAATGCGGTCCAGGGCCATGAATCCCCAATCTCCCCCCTCGGCCTTTTCCGGACCAGCTGAAAAAGTGGAGACTAACCTTTGGAAATCCTCCCCTTTTTTCAAGCCTGACAGGACCTTCTGCAAATCCGTCGATTTCTTTACGACCAAATGCCTCGCCCGAACCGCCTCGGATTTCCAATAACCCGACAGATTGGACCAGTAATAATCTTCCAGTTCCTCGGGCTTGATTTCGACTTTCGCGTTAACTTCCTGGTCCACCAGCTTACGAGCGAGCCTTTCTTGAAGAAGTTTCCTTTTCCAGGACTGTTCCCCCACGCCTTGAACTTTTAAAATGGATAAAAAATCATCCGGGGAGTCCTTAAGGGCTTCGTGAAAAGTCTCCTCCACTTCCACCTGGGTCAATTTCAAACCGATTTTCCGGGCTTCCTGAACCAAAAGCCTTCGATTGATGACTTGCTCGAAAAGCCTCCTTTTAATGGCCCTCATATCGCCTTCGGTGACGGCGCTGTAATGGATCGACATAAGCCGGAATTCGTTGTCGAATTCTTCCAGTGAGAGAGGCTCGCCATTAACCGTTACCACCGTTTTATCCGGCAAAACCGGGAGGGGAACCAGGTCAACTAGTGGTTGGGAATGACAGCCAGCCAGGATAAGGTTTAGACTCCCTAAGAGAAGGAATCCGGCCGTCCAAACCCAAGTATTTTTAGAGGAATGAACCAATGCGCCACCATTGCGTCCAAAAACCGTTATTTCTTTCCGTCAACCTTGCTGTCAATGGCGGAGGGAAGGTTGTTCTTGGAATCCAGCATTTGTGAGCTAATGGAGAGGCTGTTCAAGTACTTTTCGATGACATCCTGTTTGCGGTCGATCTTGGCTTGTGCTTGAAGGTCTTTCAGGAATTTTTCCGCCTTGACGCTGGGTTCAACTTCTTTTTTCACCTTCTCATAGGGAAGCATTCTTTGACCTGCTTTTTGGGCTTGGGCGGCGTATTGTTCGTACCAATCCCTTTTTTCTTTTTCCGTGACGAATACATTGTTCACCTGGCTGGCGGCGAACTCCCGCGCCAAGAGCATTTTTTTGTAGGGTTCCTGGTAACCATTCTGGATGCGTTGGACCGTTTGAATGTCCTTTTCCAGCTTGTCTTTGATTTCTTTGACCTTTAGGTCGGATTCCAACAGTTTTTTCTTCAAGGCCTCGTCAAACGCCGGGTCGGAGAATTTGGCTTTTTGAGCCGCGTCCAAGACCAATTGCTGATCGATGAGGCTGTCCAGGACCGCCTTGACCTGTTCCGAATTGTCGGGGTCGATCGAGGAGGCAAAGACCCTCAACAGGTCCATTTGTTTCATCCAATCGCCGAAGGTGATGTTATGGTCGCCCACAACGGCAACGACTTGGCTGTTTGAGATTCCAGATTTATTGGCGAACTTGTCGCAAGCCCAGCCGGCCATGAAGAAAAGCGCGGCCGCGACCGCGTAGAAAAAAACATTTTTCGAGCGAGAAAACATAAAAACTCCTTTTAGTGTTACAGGCTGTTGAAAATTTTAAATTGGCCCACAAAGCAGTCTGTTAACCCAAAGATTCCGCAGGAATCGTGGGGTTTCTACAAATGTCGTCAGCTGAAAAAGTCCGTCCTGGGGACTTTTTCAGCATCCTAAATTACAGAATAAGGGCCCCAAAGACGGGGTATGGTAACACGCCCCCCCTACTCCCGCAATACCAAGGAGGTCGTTTCAATTAAAGCGATGGACCTGATAAACCCAATTAAGAAGGGCTCAATTCCTTCAATAACTTTTGAACCGCTTCCAACTGTTTCTCCGGTACCTCATCCCCCTTCATCACTCGGAAGGAAACCGAGTTGGGGTCCTGGGGGGCGAAGCGGATGCGCGTCGGAGGCCACTGCTTGAACCACCCGGCCACTTTTTCCGCGGGAGGCGTCAAATCCGGATGCCACTGCAAGGCCGCCCAGCCGTTCTGGACTTCCAAGCGCTGGATACCCAGCTTTTTGGCCAGGGGACGGAAGGAAGCGATTTTCAGGAGCATCTGCGCTTCCAGGGGCAAGGGCCCGAACCGGTCCTTGAGCTCCTCCTCGATTTGGGAAAGTTGCTCGTCCTCGTTCATTTCCGCCAAGCGTCGGTAAAATTCGATCTTCAGGGTTTCGTCGGGAATATATTCCTTTGGTAAATAAGCGGTGATGCCCAGGGAAAGAAGAGGCGTGAATTCGGCAGCCGTTTCCTCGCCCTTCATATGGGCCACTTCCTGGCTTAACATGCGGCTATAAAGGTCGAACCCGATGGAATCCATGTTCCCGTGTTGTTGGGAACCCAGAACGTTTCCCGCCCCGCGGATCTCCATGTCCTTCATGGCCACGTGCATGCCCGACCCGAGCGAGGAGAACTCCTGCAAAACTTCCAAGCGCTTCTGGGCCAGTTCCCGTAGGGTAACGTGGCGAGGGTAGAAAAAGTAGGAATAGGCTTGGCGGTCGGTGCGACCCACCCGTCCCTTGAGTTGGTAAAGCTGGGCTAGCCCGAAAGAATCGGCCCGCTCGACGATAAGGGTGTTCACGTTGGGCATGTCGAGCCCTGACTCGATGATCGAGGTGCAGACCAGCACGTGGTATTCCTTATCCACGAAATCCATCATGATGGATTCCAACTCGTGCTCCGAAAGCTGGCCATGGGCCACGGCCAGTTTGGCCTCGGGCACCAGTTTGTGCAGGCGGTCGGCGATGCGTTCGATATCCTTCACGTGGTTATGCACGTAAAAGATCTGGCCCTCTCGGTTCATTTCCCTTCGAATGGCCTCGGCCACCAGACGGTCGTCCAGGGGGGAAACCTGGGCCAGAACCGACCGCCGGTTCTTGGGTGGCGTGTCAATGACCGAGATTTCCCGGATGCCCGAGAGGGACATATGTAGCGTTCGGGGAATGGGCGTGGCCGTCAGGGTCAAAACATCCACGTCATGCCGGAGCGATTTTATTTTTTCCTTCTGGGCTACGCCGAAGCGGTGCTCTTCGTCGATAACCAACAACCCCAGCTTGGCGAATTTAACGTCCTTGGTGAGCAGGCGGTGGGTGCCGATAAGGATGTCGACCTTTCCTTCCCGGGTCATGTCCAGGCTTTTTTTTATCTCTGCCTTGGAACGAAAACGTGAGAGCATTTGGATTTCCAACGGGTATTCGGCCATGCGTTCCTTGAAGGTGTTGTAATGCTGTTGGGCCAAAATGGTGGTGGGGACCAGGATGGCCACCTGCCGCTTGTCCTGCACGGCCTTGAAGGCGGCTCTCATGGCCACCTCGGTCTTACCATAGCCCACATCCCCGCAAACCAGGCGGTCCATCACCCTCTCCGATTCCATATCCCTCTTCACGTCACGAACCGATGTGTATTGGCCGGGGGTGAGGTCGTAAAGGAATGAATCCTCGAACTCGTGCTGCCAAGGCGTGTCGGGCGAGAAGGGTTTCTTCTTTAACACTTGGCGGGTGGAATAAAGCGCCATCAATTCCCGGGCGATGGCCTCCACTTCCCGCTTCACTTTGGCCTTGGCCCGGCTCCATTGCTCGCCGCCCAATTTGGAAAGGACCGGCGAGCCCTCGCTTCCAATAAATCGCTGGATCATTGCGATCTGGTCGGTGGGTAGGTATATCTTTTCGTTGTCAGCGAATTCCAGCTGTATGTAATCCCGAGTGAAGCCGTCAATGGTCAGGGGCGTTAATCCCCGGTAAAGACAAATCCCCGAGTCCACATGGACAGTCCAGTCGCCGATGGAGATTTCGCTTAAAGAACCCAGGGGTTTCCCCCCCGAAACCGCTCGGATCCTTTGGCGACGGCGCCCTCCCCGGTACCGGCGGAAAAGGTCGTGGTCAGGGAGGACGTACAAGTTAAGGTCGTCCAAGGCGAAGCTTTGCTCGATCTCACCCAATAGGATTGAGAGGTGAGGATTATCCTTGGGGGCAATTTCCTCCTGCTTTAAAAGCTCCGAAAGTCTTTCACGCTCCCCCTTATTGTGGCACCAGATGACGACTTGAGATTTTTGGCTAATCCACTTCTTTAAATCCGAGGTGAAAGTAGCAAACTTGCCATAGTAAGGAGCTAGGGAACGGCCCGGAACGCTAAAGGAAAAATCTGGCGGTTTTTGAAATAGGTCCTGGTTGATTTGGGTCAAGGTGGCGGCCCGGCCCTTCTCTAGGGCTTTCTTTAAAAACTTAATATCGGAAAACAGGTCTTCGGACTCAAAAAGATCCGAGCCGTCTTCATTGGCCTGTTTATTACATCCAGCCAGGACCTCTTGAAAGTCCTCCCATTTGCGTTCGAAAGCCAGGGGTTCCAGGAGGAAAATCCTGGATTCCTTCGGTAGGTAATCGAAAAGGCAAGCGCGTTTTTCCAACGCCCCCACTGCGTTCCATTCCCAGCCGGGAAATTGAAAAGTTTGATTGAATAGTTCCAGGGCGTCTTGTGCCCAACGATAGGCGTGGCTTGCCGGGTCTTCCTTTAATTTCTGTTTAAGCGTCTGTCTCAGGTTGTAACGAGTTTCATCCTTCAGGACAATTTCATGAGCGGGAAAAACGTAAACTTCTTCCAGGTTGCCGCTGGATCGTTGGTTGAGAATATCCAAGGGCCGGATGGTCTCCAAGGTATCGCCGAAAAACTCCAAGCGCACCGGGCCCGAGGGCGAGCCTGGCGAGGCCAGGTCCAGTATCCCACCCCGCGTGGCGAACTGTCCCAGTTTGACGACTTGCGTGACCGGTTCATACCCCATGGCGACAAGGCGTTGTTTTAAATCGGCCGGAGCCTCCTGATTCTTTTTCAAGATCATGACTTGGTCCAGCCACTCCTCGGGCGGAAGGGTATATTGAAGCGCTCCCATCAGCGGGGAAATGACGATGCAAGACTCGCCCTGGAGCAATTGGTAAAAAACCCTTTGTCTTTCGCCGATCAATTCCGGGTCGGGCATCTCAACGTCCTGCGGCAGGGTTTCCCAGGAGGGACAAAGATAAACGGGTACCCCGGGGAGCCAATTGCCCAGGTCGTCTTGAAGAATCAAGGCCTCTTCCCGGGTCGGCGTCACAATCAGCCAGGGATGGGTTTCCTTCAGGTTTTCATAAAACCAAGCCAAGAGGAACGCCTTGGCCGAACCAGGGGTTCCATAGACGAGAGTATTTGGCGTCTTTTTTCTAAGTGATTCCAAAGCCTCTTCCGCAGAAGGCCAAGAAAGTTTTTGAAAAGAAAATGGTGCCCGTGCCAGCGGAACTTGATCGTTAGTTGTGGGTGTGGACATTAATCTTTCCAAATTCAATTATTAAGGACTGTTTGTAAACACAGTAAGGGCTTCCAGCGGGCTTACCCATATCGTTTCATGGGAAAAACCAACCAGAACCCCTTACAAAAACCTCAAAATGTCTTGGGAATCTTGCCTAGCATTGGGTGGAATGTCAACCCTTCGACTTTGCTCAGAATTGATGGAGAGCCTGCCTGCGGTGAGTGACCGAAGAGAGTCGAATCCGTCGAACCATCAATCAACAGCCGGAAATAAAAAAGCCCACCTAGGGCTTGGCGGGCTTTCTAAATTGATCCGCTTTACCGTCTTAATCTGGGCTTAACGACGGCACCAGGGTCAGAAGGAAAATGCATTCCGGGCAATACAACAAATGGTATTCAACATCCGCTTTTTGCTCGTCGTTCAGTCTTCCTTCCCGATAAAGCTCCAACAGTCTTTTTATTCTATTGCAGTTCTCATCCATGGCCTTCCTCGCTTTCTGGCATCCATAGGCATTGGGCAACTCTTGGAAACCATTTCTAATTCCGGTCCCGAGGCGTCGCTGGCAAGCGGGCGGCTCATAACCAAAACAACTTATAACTTTTATAAAGGCATCAAATGTGCCAAGAAGGAATAGGGTTAACTCTTGGTCTTCTTTAACCTTCGTTCTACCTTTTAGACGCTTCCACCGGTCTTTAGTTCATCGAAAATCGGAAAAACCGTTTTAATATAGTGTTTAAAAAGGTGCTTTTATGCCATTTGTGTTAAATATTTAACGATAAACTAAAAAACCTAAAATCGGTTATTTAAAGGGTTTTAGCTTTGAAAAATTAGAAAAGGATAAGGGGAGTGCCTAAATGCAACAAGCCCAGTGCAAGGGAAAGGGCTATTGCTGAACCAATGGGAACGGTCAAATTATCGTCTAATTCGAAGGATAAAAGCTCCACCAAAGCGCCCGCCAAGGCACCAACCAAGGCGATTTGCCAATTCTCAAAAAGTAAATAAGCGATCAAGAAGGCGACCAAAAAGAAAGCCAAGGTCCCCTCAAAAGACTTACCGAAAATTTTCAGGCGTCCAAAATTTTTACCGCCTAATTCCGCGGCAGCGTCACCAAGGGAAAGGAAGAACATGGCGCTGATAGCCACATTCCGGTTGAAGAAGAAAATAACCAGGTAGAAGGCCACGCAAAGAAAAGTGGAACCGTTGAATTTGTTGGTTTCAGTGCGGCGAATAAACTCGGAAAATAACCCCATAAACCATGAATTAAACTCGTGATCCCGCAGTCTTAACAGGTCCAGAACAAAGGAGAGCAGAAAACAGCCGGCGGAAACAATTAAAAGCCATTTTCTTGTTTCCCCCACGCTTAAATGAAACGGGGGATAAAGATAGGCCAGGGGAAAAAGGGAGGCGGCCAGAACGTGGTACATTTTGCGGAAGCCCTGGAATGTTTTAGTCTCAACTATTTTTTCGGTGTTTTGCATTTAGTCCTAAATCGATTTCATCGTTTGTGCTTCAAAATCGCATAGAAAAAAGTATCACGCCATTTACCTTTTTGAAACACATTTTTTCGAAATAAACCCTCCCGCTTCATACCAGCCTTTTCCATAACCCTAGCCGAAGCTTTGTTTTTAACGTCGCAAGTGGAGGTAATCCGCCTTAAACCAAGCTTTTGAAAGCCAAAGTGGATCATGGCCTTGGCGGCTTCGGTGGTGTATCCTCTTCCCCAGACCGTCCGATTAACCCCATAGCCCATCGCTCCACCTTCCCTGTCCTTGGTCGAAACAACTGTAAAACCGCACATTCCCACCACTTTTCCAGATGTCTTTTCTTCAATCACCCAGTCATACCGACTCCGAGGCTTTTTCTTTTGTTGAAGAAGACAATTTTTCAGGAAAGCTTTAGTTTGGGATTCGGTGTTGGGTCCCCAAACCACATAGCGGACAAACCGAGGATCGGAAGCGTATTCATGGATCCAAGGCCAATCGGAAAACCGTGGCTCACGCAAACAAAGTCTTTTCGTTGTTAACCTTGTGGGGCGGGTTTTCACTTTTCGGTTCGATTTGATTTTTCGAGGAAATAAGTCAAATGTTCCAACTCGGAAGCCAGGTCCACACCTCGGACCAAAACGGACTTGGGGACTGTCAAAACGCAAGGAGCGAAATTCACGATGGCCCGGACTCCCGCGTCCACCAGGTCATCGGCCACTCTTTGGGCCTGGCTAGCCGGAACGGCGATAATGGCGATCTCGATTTTTTTCTCCCGCACCACCTGGCGAATCGCGGGCGTGGCCCAAATTCTCACGCCTTCCAATTCCCACCCAACCTTGGAGGGGTCCACGTCAAAAGCCGCCTCAATCCTGAACCCCGCCTTTGCGAATCCCCCGTATTGAAGAAGGGCCATTCCTAAATTACCGCAGCCAACCAGCGCGATTCGCCAGGCTTTGTGAAGCCCCAGGATTTCCCGCATTTTGGAATCCAAAGTTTTGACGTCATAGCCAATGCCCCTTTGGCCGAACTGGCCAAAGTAAGCTAGGTCCTTGCGCACCTGGGCCGGATTGATACCGGAAGCTCCCGCCAGCTCCTTGGAGGAAATGACCGTGTGCTGGTTGTGGGCAAACTCCGCAAAACTGCGCAAGTAGCGAGGCAGGCGAGCGATGGTCGGCTCGGGTATGTTTCGGTGTTTGGGCGAAGATGTGGTCTTTTTAGCCATCTTGAGAATCCTCTATTTCAAATTTTGTGTTCTTAATTTTGAACAATGGTCATCTTTGAAAAAATTTAGTTCAAAGATTTCAATAATTTAAAATTCATAATTAAGAATTCAAAATTGCCGTTACTAAAGCTCGTCCATCGTGGCCCGCTCGGGATGAACACGCTGTTCTTCTAAAAACTGGGCACGTCGTTTGAGGGCTTCCCCCACCTTGTCCTTTAAGGTCTTGAGCTTAAAAGGCTTGGACAAATAATCGCTCGCGCCTTTTCGAAGCGACTCGATGCCGATGGTAAAGGAACCATATGCGGTCATGATGAGCACGAAAATCTTTTTATCCCTTACCTTTAAATATTGCAGAAGCTCAAGTCCTGTCATTTCGGGCATTCGCATGTCCACCAGGGCCAGGTCGTAAGAATGTTTCCGCTGAAGGGCGATGGCTTGGGTGGCGCTGGTGGCTGCGTCCACCCGGTAACCGGATTGGACCAGGGTTTTTTGGATCATCTTGGCGAAATCCGCCTCGTCATCCACTACCAGCAAATGCGCCTTACCCACGGGGTTTTTGGCGGGCTTTTTCGCGGCTGGCCTTTTCTTGGAGGAGGACTTCTTCATTCGCTCGTTTCCTTTTGATGAGTAATGGGTTCATTATAGTAAAAATCATCCGGATGATTAGATTCTTCCCTGGCCAGCCCGTCGGTGGGAAGTAATAAGGTGAAAACGGTACCTTCACTCAAGCGGCTTTCGACTTTTATGCTCCCCTGATGCTCATCCACAATGCGCTTGACGATCGCCAACCCCAACCCTGTGCCCTTCCCGAAACCCTTAGTAGAGTAGAAGGGCTCAAAAATACGCTTAAGCTCGTCCGCGGCGATTCCTCTTCCCGTGTCCCGTACTACAATCTTGATCTCCCCCCGCCGGTCATGGGCGCTTAACCTCAAGGACCGGTATTGGAAATGGGCTGATAAGGTAACAATCCCCCCATCCCGGATGGAATCTACTGCATTTTCCAACAGGTTCAGGAGGACCTGGAATAACCCTTCTGGATAACCCGTAACATCGGGAAGCTTGGGGTCCACATCAAGGATCAATGTCCCCCCAACTTTTTTGAGTTTGGCTTGCACGGCTGAAGTCACAGCTTGGATGACTTGGAGAAGTGAAACGGGTTTAATTTCCGACATGCTTTGGCGGCTAAAATCCAAAATGTCCCGGACAGTTCGAATGGCCCTTTGGACATACTGGTCAATTTGGGTTAATTGTTTTAATGTGCTGCTTCCCTTGCGGGTTTCGGCCATCAGGAGCTCCAAGTTTCCCGAAATGAGCCCCAGGGGTGTGTTAACCCCATGGGCGATCCGGCCAGTGAGTTCCCCCATCTGGATCAAGTGCCGCTTTTGTTCCAGAGCCTTTTCCCTTATCCTCACCCTTTCTTCCCTCAACCAAACCTGCCGCATCAGCAAAACACCCGTAGCAATCATCATCACAAAAAAGAAAAACCATCTTACAGTCTGCTGGTGGTAAATAGTTTCTCGGTCCGCCGGCGGCAATTTTTCAAGCGCGTCCGAAATGAAATTTATTTTTCCAGCCTCAAAAGAAGCGGGAAGATTCCAAATAAAATCCAGGTAAATGGTGCCGATAAACACTCCCAAGATCCCAAGGATCACCACTACTACTGTTCGAGCGGGCAATACCATAATGGCGCTGATTAAAGTGAGCATAAAAAAAGGAATGTAATAGCTAACCGGGCCGCCTGAAACTGAGACCCAGAGCCCCACGAGGACACTATCCAACAGTAAAACGAAGGGAAGAAGAATACCGGTGATTTTTTTGATTTTACCCAAAACCACGAAAACCAAACCCAGGATTCCCGCAAAGATTAATATTTTCCAGCCAACGATTACGGCGCTCGAGGTTTCTGTGCCCTCAGCCCACCAAAGCAGGAAAATCATCAAAGCCAGACAGAGCGTCCTGACTCGAATAAGGATTTTAAAATTTTGAGCTTTGGTTTCAATAGAAGGCATAAAGTCCTCGAAGGTCCCGCCGCGAATTTGAAATCATCCGCCCAATTAACGGCCAATGCTTTTGGCGATCCAATCCAGGTATAGTTTATTACCAGCGGCGATAGGAAGGGCGACTACTTCACAAACTTTGTAAGGATGGTTTTTCTTAACCCACTGGGTAAGCCGAGAAAGGCGGGATTGGCTTGTCTTGATCAGGAGCAGTTCCTCCGGGGCAATTTCAACCTTTCCTTTCCACCAATAACGGCTCTTTAAACCGGGAAGGATATTCACGCAGGCGGCCAATTTGCCGCCGACCAACCCCCTGGACAATTTTTCGCTAATTCTTCGATTAGGCGTTGTCACGAGAACCAGATAAAATTTCACGAAGCATTCCTTGGAAATCTCGACAAGGCCTGCCCTGATGCTCTCGAAGGGCTCGTTCGCCGGTTGGGGCTTGTCACCAAAACGATGCAGAGTTTCACTCGCTTTCCCCGCCGGAAGCGTCGCCGGGCAAATTGTAGATTTTCTCGCCGATCGCTGATTGCGTGATTTTCAATTGGGGGCTAGCGGTCAAAACAGCGGCTTCCCGGCTCCCCGGAAGGGAGTAAACCTTGATTCCATCGGCGAAGTCGACCACTTCCGCCAGCCGGTTCTTGGAAAGGATTTCCAAACGCCGGGCGAGGGAAATCACGTCGAGTCCCATGAAAGCCTGCAGGTCCGAATTGGACGCCACGGCCCGGCCCGACTTCGCCAGGAAATAAAGAATTTTTTTGCAAACCAGGTCCAGTTTCAAGTGCTCGTTCACCGCTTCAAAAAAGTCCTGAAATTCCACCCTGGTTCCCTTCCGCTGGAAACCCCGGTACATGCCCTCGGAAAGAAGGTAGATAAAACGGCGGCAATTGCCCGCGGCTAGTGACAAGGCTAGGGTCAGCGCCTCCGGCTCCAGAAACTCCTCCACGCTTTTCTTGAACCCGGCTCGCGCTAAACGCAGGGCGAGGATTTTCTTTAATTCCGCCTGGCTGAATTTTTCAACCAGCACCATATGCTTGAAAAGCCCGAGCACAGTGGGCTCGGCTCCCTCTTTGACCACCTGGCTGACCTTAGAATAGAACTCCTCCTGGAGCGCGATCACGAAGGCGATATTCGGCAATTCTAAAAGAGGTTTCAATTCCTCCAATAGCTGGAGGGTCCTCTCGGAGCGTGTCAAATGCTGGATCCGGTCTCCTTTGATCTTTTCCAGGTCATCCACAAAAACCAAAAGCGGTTTTTTCAGGCGGCTCACGATGGACCGGATGAGGGAGAGAATGGCGTTCTTGCTCAAGTCTTCGGCTTCTAATCGCCGCCCGATTTCTTTTAAATTTAAGCTGGGAACCTTGGGGATGGCCACCAGCATTTCACGTAGTAACTCGGAAAGAAAATAGGAAGCATCATCCAACGGAACACCGATGGAAACCGAAAAAAAACTCGCGGGCACCCGGCTTTTCAAAAGCTGAAGGACACTGCTTTTTCCAACACCAGGCTCACCCGCCACCCCAACGTTGGAAAGGGAAAACATGGCCGAGGACAATCGCTCGATTAAGGCTTCCCGCCCCAGAAAATAGTCCAGGTTGTGTTTTTGAAGGGCGAGGGTGGTAAAGGGATCGGTCTTGAGCCCGAAATGCTTGAAGGCCGCGTTCGCAGAAGGTTTGGATTTTTTTAGGCTGGGTTTGATGCTTCGCTTTTTTTTCAATCGTGCCGCCAAAGTTTAAAGTTTTGAGTTCGCAGTTTTGAATTAAGGAAATTTTCACTCCGTGAAAATGTTCAACAATTTAAAATTGACTTTTAAATGGTCCTGGCGAGACGCTCCCCTTGAACCAAGTAGGGCGTTTGCATTTCGGACTTACCCTTGATGGCCATAGGAGGCAAGGGAGTTAGCTCGAAATATTCTTTCGCGGCATTGGCCATTTCCTCGTTAACCAAAACCTGTCCATGCTTGGCTACCCCGCAAAGCCGGGATGCCATGTTCACCGTGTCGCCGATCAAGGTAAATTCCATCCGGTTGACCGATCCCAAGTTCCCCATGATGGCTTCCCCCGCCGTGACACCGACCCCCAGCCCAATACTTAAAGGTTTGCTGTAGGCTACTTTAAAACTTTGATTTAGGATCTCGAATTTGTCCTGCATCCGCATAGCGGTCCGTAAAACCATCTTGGCGGCCTCGCCCTCGTTGCCATAGGGACGACGGAAGAAAGCGAAGATCGCGTCCCCAATATATTTGTTGATGTCCCCGCCGTTCTGGGTGATGACTTCTTCCATCCCCGTGAACATCTTGTTGAGGATCTCGACCGTTTCCTCCGGTTTGATCTGCTCGGTCATGTGGGTAAAGCCTCGCAAATCGGAAAACAAGACATAAACCCTCCGAAGTTCACCGCCCAATTCGGAGGATAAGGCGTTTTTGGAAGCCCTTTCGGTCACGCCGGTTCCGACGTATTTTTCCAGGGTCTGGTTAGAGTTTTTAGCTTGTGCCACGAGTTTCTGATACTCGCCAGCGGTGGTCGTTAATAATTTTTCCCTTCGAGCGGAAGTGTTCCACGGCATGCTTCCGGTGAAACGGGGGAAGTTATAGGGAATCATCTGGTTCTTGACGAACAGGTCCTGAATATCCATCAACCAACGGTTTCCCAACCGCCAAGCCAGGATCCACCACCAAATGAGCAGAAGGAGAGCGGTACCAATGACAATATAGTGGACTGTTACATCGTCCTGAATGAATTGGGAGGCAATCGCCCCGGCGCCAAAACTAAAGGCAAACCAGAGAATAAGGCTAAACATGACGCTTTTGAATTTCGCCTCAAGAACTTTTATCGCGGGAGTTAAGGGATTCGCCATGGAGTGACCTTCTCGTTCAAGGGAAATCGAGAAACTATGGCTTTAGTTTATCGCAAACAGAGGTGGATTGGTACGCTCAAAGAGGGTCTTTAAGCCAAATCTATTGCTGTCCGCTGCGAACTATCAGCTGCCCTTAGACTTTGGTGAGTTCTTGTCCTGCCAGCTTTAGTTTTTCAAGCCCTTCGGGGGAATGGGCTTCCATGTAACAGCGCATGAGAGGTTCGGTTCCCGAGAAGCGCACCATGAGCCATTCGCCACTGGCCAGAATGAACTTGGTTCCGTCCTTGCGAACAATTTCCGTAACTTTTTGCCCGGCGATGTCCGTGGGAGGGTTGTCTTTTAACTTAGCGGTCATCACTTCCTTCATGCCGTCTTTTAATTTGAGATTGATCCGGTCACTGTAAAATCCGCCATATTCTTGGTAAAGGCCTTTCAAAATCGCTGACAGGTTCTTCCCTGCCGAAGCCACTACCTCGGCCATCAGTAAACAAGCAAGAACGCCGTCTTTTTCCGGCACGTGGCCATGGACCGTCAATCCGCCCGATTCTTCCCCGCCGATAATGATCGGCTCTTTCCCCATGATCTCAGCGATGTACTTGAACCCGACCGGAGTTTCCTTCAGGGGAACATTGTGGGCCTTGGCGATGGCGTCAATGAGATGGGTGGTGGCCACCGTGCGGACAACACATCCTTTCCATTCGCGCGTATTCAACAGATGGTCGAAGAGGATAGCCAAGACTTCGTTAGGGCTGATGTAGGTTCCGTCGGCGTCGATAACCCCGAAGCGGTCGGCGTCACCGTCATTGGCTAAACCCAAATGGGCGGGCCAGGTCTTAACCAATTGGATGGCTTCTTTTAAATCATCTGCGCCGGGCTCAGGATGATGCCCCCCAAAAAAAGGATCGCGGTTGTTGTGGAGGACCTTCATATTCACGCCAGCTTCCTGAAGTAGGCTGTCCAAATAGCCGGTGCCGTTGCCATGCATCAAGTCCACCACGATCTTGAGCCTGGCTTTTTTGAGCACGTCAAAATTAACGATTTCCCAAATGCGTTTGAAATATTCCGCTTTGGGGTCAATCGGAACAACGAGGCCTTTTTCTTGGGCTTGGGCAAACGGCATCTCGGGAATTTTGGTTCCCTTGATGCCAATGGTTTCGGCCAAAGCTTCCAGGGCCAGAGTGACTTGGACTGGCGCGGGCCCGCCATCGGAGCCGTTGAACTTCAAACCTTGATAGATGGCAGGATTATGACTTGCGGTAAAATTGATCGCGCCAGCGGCTTTGCGGCGCAGAAGCTCATAGGAAACGGTCGGAGTGGGCGTTCCCACAGGGCACATATAGGAAGTGATGCCATGACCCGCCAATACCTGCACGGTCAACTGCATGAACTCCTCGGAGAGGAACCGGTAATCCCCGGCCACGAGCACGCCTTTGGAGGCTTCGCCCGCCTGCTGGAGGTGCTGGGCGATGGCCGCCACGGCTATCTTCACGTTGGCGAAGGTGAAATCGTCCGCCAATATGGCCCGCCAACCTGAAGTTCCGAAGGTTATCTTAGCCAAGGTTTAAAAATCCTTTATTTGTGAATGAGGAAAACGAGGGGAAAGTTTACGGAAAAAGCTTTATCTACGCAACGGTTTTAAACCCCTGGTACCGGTTCAAACAGGACGTTATCATCTTGAGATCAAAAAAATTAATAACCCACAACCACCTCTTATGAAATCCTCGACAAACATAAGGGCGCTTCTGAAAAATTTTTTAAACCCTCGACCCTTGCGGGAGAGGGTAGGGTGAGGGGTAATAAAACATGCTTATTCCACACTCATCCCAACCTTCTCCCGTCAAAGGAGAAGGTGAACTGCAACCTTTAGAAATGCCCACAACACCACTTTCCCTCCTCAACCGCGTCTTCGGCTACCCGTCCTTTCGCGGCCGGCAGGAAGACATCATCCGCCACGTCATGGGCGGCGGTTCCTGCCTGGTGCTGATGCCGACCGGCGGCGGCAAAAGCCTTTGCTTCCAAATTCCGGCCATGTTGAGGCCCGGCCTGGGGTTGGTTATTTCCCCCCTCATCGCCTTGATGCAGGACCAGGTGGATGCCTTAGTTCAGAACGGGGTGGCCGCCGCCTTTTACAACTCCACCTTGGATGGGGGTCAAAAAAATGAAATTCGCCGTCAGGCCCAGCAAGGGAAATTGGACCTTCTATATGTAGCTCCCGAAACCCTCAACAGCCCCGGCTTCCGGGATTTTATCGAGGACCTCCCCTTAAGCCTCATCGCTGTGGATGAGGCCCATTGTGTTTCCCAATGGGGCCATGACTTCCGTCCTGAGTACCTCCAAATCGCCCACTTGCGGGAACATTTTTCTTCCGCTCCCCTCGTGGCCCTTACGGCCACCGCCGATCCCCAAACTCAAAAAGAAATCCGCGACCGGTTGGGCCTGGCGCAGGACCCTGTTTTTTCCTCCAGCTTCGACAGGTCCAACATCCGCTACCAAATCACGGTCAAGGACGCGGGCCGCGAGCAGTTGCTGGATTTCATCCGCACCCACCATCCCGGCCAGGCCGGAATCGTCTATGTCCTTAGCCGCACCAATACGGAAGAAACCGCCGCCTGGCTGTCGCAAAAGGGAGTGCCAGCCCTGCCCTATCACGCCGGGTTGGACGCCAATTTGCGGCGCAAGCACCAGGCCCGCTTTCTGCGGGAGGAGGGGTTGGTCATGGTGGCCACCATTGCCTTCGGCATGGGCATCGACAAGCCCAACGTGCGCTTCGTGGCCCACCTGGGAATTCCTAAGAGCGTGGAATCCTATTACCAAGAAACCGGCCGAGCCGGGCGTGACGGCGAACCCGCTTCCGCCTGGATGGCCTATTCCCTGGACGACGTGGTGAAACTACGGCGCATGATCCAAGGTGGCGAGGGAGAGGAAGCCTACAAACGGCTGGGCGGGCAAAAGCTCAACGCCATGCTGGGCCTTTGCGAAACAGTGAACTGCCGCCGTAAGTCCCTACTGTCTTATTTCGGCGAGGACCATCCCGGAAATTGCGGCGGTTGCGACAATTGCCTCCAGCCCCCCAAAACCTGGGACGCCACAGTGGCCGCCCAAAAGGCTCTTTCCTGCGTCTACCGCACCGGCCAGCGCTTCGGCGCGGGCCATGTGATTGATGTCCTGATGGGCAAGGAAACGGAAAAAGGCACCCAGAACGGCCATGACAAGCTAAGTCTTTTCGGAGTCGGCAAGGAACTTGAAAAAAGGCAATGGGACTCGGTCTTCCGACAATTGGTGGGTGCGGATTATGTTGAGGTGGATTTAGAAGGCTACGGCACCTTTAAGCTGAACCCAAAATCCTGGTCCGTCCTAAAGGAAGGCCAAAAGGTCTGGTTGAGGGAAGACCCGCCCCTCCGCAAAATCGAAAAGGGAGCCCGCAAGAGCAAATCCACCCCAAGACCGCTGGTTGTCTTGGAAGGTCAGGAATCTACCCTTTTTGAAGCCCTTCGTTCCCTACGAGCGAAACTAGCCCAGGAACAAAACCTCCCAGCCTATGTGGTCTTTCACGACAGCGCCCTACGCGAAATGGTCTCCCGGCGGCCCACCACCCTGAAGGAATTCGCACAGATCCCTGGCGTGGGCGAAACGAAGTTGAAGCGCTATGGAACGGCTTTCCTGGAAGTTCTGCGGAAGGCCTAAACGGACGGCTTATCGAGACCTGAAATGTAAGGTGTAAGTCAAGTCCCTTTATTTGGCTCGCTTTAATATACTTCATCGACTTTCAGTTCGGAAAATTGGAAAAGCATGAGGGCGGCCTTTCGAAATTCTCCAGACTCGGGTGACCAACGGTCGACTAAATGATATTTTTGATTTTTCACTCCCTCAATGATCCATTCAGCGCCATCATTTCCCATGCCTTTATCCTTGGAAGGCATTTCCCAAAATTTTAATTTTTCAAGTTGCTTTAAAAAGGAAGATACTTGCACCGCTGTCAGCGAAATATTTTTATTTGTTAAAAGAGTTCCTGGAGCATACCCACCAGCCCCGCTTGTCATCTTCCCAATCAACTTCCCTGTTCCATCCTGTTCAACCGTCAAACAGACGGCTACTGGATGGTGAAAAGTTCTCAGCCATAAAAATCGATAAACTTCATTTTTCGTTTTTGATTCCTTGGAAATTCTCCAAAGCGATGGTTCCTTCATAGTTTTCAAATGTTTTGAATACCACTGAACGGTAAAGTTATCGAAAAGCCCGCCAGGGAAGTAGTAACTTTCCTTCGAGTCTATTTGAAAGGAGTTCTTATTAATTTTTAGGGCGGTAGTTGATTGAAAAGCGAGGAGGACACTAATAGCAAAACCGATTTGGAGTAAAAGCTTAAATTTCTTTGCTTTTCCCTTCATCCCTGCCACTTCTTGATCTTGTCCACGTAAGTGGTAACAAGATCCTGGGCCTTCTTCTCGTTCTCAGCCTCGGCAGTAACATGGAAAAGAGCCATGTCGGCGTCGGGCAAAATCATGACCGCTGAACCATTCATGACTAGCTTTACCCCATCGATAAGCTCGCGTTTCTCGTTGGCCGTATCCTCAATCAAATGGCGCATGATGGTTCCCTTCATTTCCCAGGAGCAGGGCACCTTCTGGCTAACCTGGATCTTCTTGGATATCTGTTCAAGGTAAAAGGAAATAGGCTTTCCTTCCAGGGCGATGAATTCCATCAGCTTGGCGGTGGACATCATGGCGTCCATAAAGGGCGCGAAGGACGGGAAAATAAACCCACCGTCAGACTCGCCCACAAAGGCCACGTCTTTCTGGGTAGCGGCTTCCATTAATGAATAGTAGTTAATGCGGGTGCGCTGAATTTTGCCGCTGTTGGCCTTAGCCAAATCATCAAGAATCTGGGAACCATTCACCGGCACCACTGTCTTAGCGCCTTTTTGTTTGTGGTAGGCATAAAGGGAGAAAAGCGCCAGGAGTTCGGTGCCGTGCAACAAGTGCCCCTTTTCATCCACCACGAAAATCTTTTCCGCGCCCGAATCGAATAACACGCCGAAGTTCGCCCGTAATGTCGGCACGATATCGGACAATTGTTTCAAGGAAGCCTGGAATTCTTCCTGGCTTTTGGTGAGTTTGGTCTCATCCATATAGGCGTTCAGGGCCACCACCTCACAGCCCAACTTGCCCAGGAGCCAGGGAAAAATGGGAGCCGCCGCCGAGAAGGCGTAATCGATAATCACTTTGGGTTTGTAGTCCACGATACTTTTCACGTTCAGGGATTCCAGGAATCCCTCGTGATAAAACTCCAAAAGCCGGTGCGGGAAGGAAAGTTCACCCGTTTCTTCCATCATGGCCCGGCGGAAGTCCTCCCGGTAAAAAAGGTTCTCGATTCCTTTCTCCTTGCCGGAGGACAGGGCCATTCCCCTGCCGTCGAAAAACTTAATGTCGATGAATTGATTGTCGAAAGGGCTTTTTCGGGTGTGAAGCCCGCCCGCGTCGGAAAGCTTCGGCACGGCATAACGCGCCACCGAGATGGGCATTTCTTGGAGGTCATGAACGTTGACACCGGAGGAGAGAATGCCGGAAATGAGCGCGCGGTTGATCATCCGGCTCGTCTTGTGGATATCGCGGGCCGTCACGATGGTAGAGCCCTTGGGAAGGGATGCCCCATAGGCCGCTCCAAGTTTGGCGGCGAATTCAGGGGTGATGTCGATGCCGGCCATGCCGGTAACGCCGTGCTGTCCGAAGATGGACCTGGCCCACTTATCGCCCCAGATCAGGGAAGTGGCAAGCTGTGCCCCGTCCTCCACAACCTTGTTGGGCCAAACCTTAACGCCCGCCTTGATAATGGATTCCTTACCGATGGTACAGTTCTCCGAGATGATGGCTCCTTCAAATATCTCAGCCTTTTCATGCACGTCCGTACCAGAGGAAATAACGCATTCCCTAACTTGGGCCTCGGCGCCGATGGAAACATTGCGCCAGAGGATGGCGTTGGTCAAGACCGCGCCTTCTTCCACTTGGCAGCCGTCGCCCAGAACCGAGTTGGTGATCTTGGCGTTTTTTCCCACGTTGCAGTTGTTTCCCAGGACCACTGTTCCGAAAAGTTGGGCGCTTGGGTCAATATGGGTTTTTTCCCCGGCCCAAATTTCCTTACCGACCTTGTTCTGGCGCTGGCCGGGAATATTGACATCCACCTTGCCCGCGAAAATATCCTGATGGGCAAGTCGGTATTGATCCAAGTTACCGATGTCCGCCCAATAGCCTTGCGCGACATAGCCGTAAAGGGGCATCCCTTCCTTGAGCATGAGAGGGAAAAGGTCCTTCGAGAAATCAAACTCGGACCTTTCAGGGATAAGGTCCAGCACATCCGGTTCTAAAATATAGATGCCCGTATTCACCGTGTCGGAGAAAACCTCGCCCCAAGTTGGTTTTTCCAGGAATCGTTCGATTTTTCCAATCTTGTCCGTGATCACTACCCCGAAGGCCAGCGGGTTTTCCACACGGGTGAGGATCATGGTGGCCTTGGCCTTGTTTTGCTCGTGGAACTTGATGGCGGCCGTCAGGTCGAAATCGGTCAGGACGTCGCCCGAGATAACCACAAACCGTTCTTTGCCGATAAGGGACTGGCAATTCTTGACCGAGCCGGCCGTTCCCAGGTCCGACTCCGCGGCTTTGTACATCATTTGGATGCCCAGGTTGGCGCCATCGTGGAAATACTCGGTGATGACTTCGGGTTGGTAAAAAACCACGCTGATCAAGTCGGTAAGTTTGTGCTTTTTCAAGAGGTCCACGATGATTTCCATAATGGGCCGGTTCACCATGGGGATCATGGGTTTGGGAAGGTTAATGGTGAGGGGGCGCATGCGGGTTCCAAACCCACCGGCCATGATGACGGCTTTCATATGTTGATACCTTTTTTATTTGTCATTGCGAGACACGAACTTTGGGTCGAAACAACCTAAGTTCATGGGTTGTTTAATCTTTTATCCTTGCTCGCTGACAGGCTTATTTAAACTGAGGTTGCTTCGTCGTAATCGGCCCCCTATTCGGGGACTACTCCTCCCAATGACAGCTAATGACAAACAATAATGGGTATTTTATCTTACTTTCACGGGAAAATAGAACTTTTCTATTTTCATACCCTCATGGCAAAATACACCTCCCCTGGGCCTCCGCCCCGGGGGATGACAAAAGAAAAGCACGGCCGCCTTGCATTTAGAACGGTAAAAATCGATGTTATAGCCGCCTCTTAAAAGAAGGAGTCTCTTTCATGAGTTTTTCCGAACAGGATGTCTTAACAGCCCTTCGCAAGATCCAGGACCCGGATTTGCACCAGGACATTGTGTCCCTGAATTTTATCAAGAACATGAAAATCAACGGGAGCAAAGTCGGCTTCGACATTGAAATGACGACGCCCGCCTGCCCGGTGAAGGATCTTTTTAAAGCGCAGGCTATCGCGGAGGTTAAAAAAATATCCGGTGTTACTGAGGTAGACGTGACGATGACTTCCAACGTGCGCCAGGCCCCTACGGGCATCAAGAACCTGAACATGCCCACCGTGAAAAATCTCATCGCGGTTGCCTCGGGCAAGGGCGGCGTGGGTAAAAGCACCGTCTCAGCCAATCTGGCATTGGCCCTAGCTAAGACCGGCGCGGCGGTCGGACTTATGGACGCCGACGTTTATGGACCCTCCATCCCTCGCATGTTGGGTGTCATCGGCAAGCAACCCGAAACCGATCCCCTATCCAAAAAAATGATTCCCTTTGAGAAACATGGCATCAAGTTCATGTCCGTCGGAATGCTTCAGGCCGAAAGCGACACGGCTTTAATCTGGCGCGGTCCAATGGCCAGCAAACTCATTCAACAGTTTTTAGGCGGGGTGGAATGGGGCGTCTTAGATTACCTCTTGATTGACCTGCCCCCTGGCACAGGCGATATTCAATTAACACTGACCCAGTCCGTTCCCTTGGCTGGTGCCATCATCGTAACAACCCCCCAGGACGTTGCCCGCACGATCACCCAGAAGGGTTTGCGGATGTTCCAACAATTACAAGTCCCCATCATTGGGATAGTGGAAAACATGAGCGGATTCGTTTGCGAGCACTGTCATGAAGTGACGCCCATCTTCAAGAAGGGCGGCGGACGAAAAATGGCGGAGGAACTCATGGTTCCCTTCCTTGGAGAGATACCGCTTGAGCAAATTATCGCGGCCGACGGGGACTACGGCGTGCCGACAGTGGCGGCCCATCCCGAATCACCCTCAGGCAAGGCTTATGAACTCATAGCCATGCAAATGGCTGCCCAGCTTTCCATCATCAACAACGCCACTTCCAAGGTAACTGCCCGTCCCAAAGAAGTTGATACCAAGGACCCCTCCGTCACGATCATTACCTGGGAGGATGGCAAGGTGGCGCGTTACCCCAACCGTTACTTGAGAAGCATGTGCCCCTGCGCCCAATGCGTGAATGAAGTGACGGGCGAACGAATGATCAAAGTAGAGTCTATTGATCCTGCGGTTCGAATTTTGGCTGTCGCCCCCGTGGGCCGCTATGCCTTGCATTTCCAGTGGTCCGACGGCCACGGCACGGGACTCTATTCCTTCGATACCCTGCGTAAACTTGGGGAATGACCCAAATCATTTTTCCCTCCGACCATTCCCAACTATAATCCCCTCTTTCCAATTGCTGGCTTTTCGGCTTTTGCCGGCTTTTTAAGCCACGCCAGGATGATCCGCCGCGATTGTAATTGAGAATGGTTTTCAATAAGATATTCGATCTTTTGAAGGAACTTTTGTGCGAAAAAAATTATTCACTTACTTCTTTTTAACCCTGATCCTCCTCGTGGCCCTGGCCCCTATTCGCCAAGCGCTGGCCGCCGCTTCCAGCGTCGACGAAGGGGATAATTCCCCCCGGCTTCTGGTCCACTTGTTGGATTACCTGGCGGTGGATTATGGCGGCGCGGTCAAGAACGGGAAGGTCCTGAGCTTTTCCGAATACAAGGAACAGTTGGAGTTCGTTAAAAAAGCCGTCGAGTTAAGCCAAACCCTTCCAGAAATAAAGGCTTCACCCGAAATCCAAACCCGGGTTCTAAACTTAAGTAATCTCATTAAATCCAAAGCCGATCCGGAAAAGGTTGCCACTGAGTCCCGGCAAACCCAGGCCAAGGTCATCGACCTGGTTCATCTTCCGGTCGCACCCGAAAAGTGGCCGAATCTGATCTCAGGCAGGCAAATATTTCAAAACACCTGTTCCAAATGCCACGGCATGGAAGGCCGGGGCGACGGCCCTTCGGCGCGAAGCCTCGCGACTAAACCGGCGAATTTCCAGGACATGGACAAGATGAGGGAAATGACTCCTTTCCAGGTCTTCAATACGGTACGCCTGGGTGTTCCGGGCACTCCCATGGCCCCCTTTCCTTCTTACTCGGACCAGGACACCTGGAACGTGGCCTTCTATATCTTGTCACTGCGCTATCAAAAATCCGGACCAGCTACCCAAAACCAATCCTTCGCCCAATTTCAGGAGACCTTAAAATTATCTGACGATCAGCTTTTAACGACCGTGTCCGTAACCCCCGACAAGGAATTGGAAAAAAAACTTTTCGGTCCACCCGATCAAAAAGCTCTCCAAATCTCAGCTTTGCGTCTGCATAGCGCTGGTGACACCTCGCAAGATTCCCTAGCGATGGCCCGATTCAAACTCCAGGACGCGCTGGCCGATTACCAAGGGAATCATTTCGAGTCCGCTTCCCGGAAAGCACTGATGGCTTATGTGGAAGGGGTGGAACCAGTGGAGCCCAGGTTAAAGGCCAACGACCCACAGGCCGTGAATAACCTTGAGCAACTCATGGGATTGGTTCGTTCCGCCATCAACGGCCGCAAGTCGGCTAACGAAGTTAACCTAGCGGTTCAAAAAGCCTTGGATGCTTTAACCGGCGCCTCGAGCCTTTTGCAACAACAAGCCCCCACCCCCCTATTGACCTTCACCTTGGCTTTCGGAATCCTTCTCCGGGAAGGTTTCGAGGCCCTTCTCCTCATCGTGACATTACTTGGAATCATCCGGGCCTCAGGCGCGAAAAAAGCGAGACGCTGGGTTCACGGCGGTTGGCTCGCGGCGGTTGGTTTGGGATTCGCAGCCTGGTTCTTCGCGGGCTGGCTGATGAATATCAGCGGTCTGGGCCGTGAGCTGATGGAAGGAATTACCGGTGCGCTCACCGTCGCTATTCTTCTCTATATTGGTTTCTGGCTCCATAGCCGGACCGAGATCACCCGCTGGAAAGCTTTTATCCAGGTCCAGATTAAATCCGCGCTCGAGGAAAAAAACCT
>PLZG01000039.1 GCA_003152075.1 candidate division FCPU426 bacterium | reverse complement strand
GATAACTTACTTCAAGGCCGAATTTTAACGAATGTTTTTTGGATAAGGCCGCTCGTATTTTCCGCCCTCTTTTTCCTGGCAACTTGCGGGAACTTGTTCGCCCAAACTTGGCCAAAGGTTGGACCCAGCTGCTTCACCTCGGGAGCGGCGTACCAACAATCACTCACTGGCTGCAATGGCACGCCGTATGTAGCTTTTTACGACGATGCGCACACCGGCCTCAGCGTTATGACTTACAACGGAAGCGGTTGGGTTTACCTGGGGGCCCCGGGTTTCGGGAACATGACCACCGTCACGCGCAATTCCGCAACCGGGTATCCCATGCTGGTGGTAGATCCCGTCACGTGCCAGCCTTACGTGGTTTTTTTGGACAACACTACGAATGTCGTCACAGTCGAGACGTACACAGGAGGCGCTTGGGTTAAACTTGGAACCGTCAACGCGGCGACAGACTACGGCCCATCGCTTGCTGTCTACAACGGCACGCCCTATGTATCTTTTGGGAGTGGCGGACTCGAATACGTCAAGAAATGGAATGGAACCAGTTGGGTCAATGTTGGAAGCCCCATTCCCGTTTCAGATGAAACCACACAAACTTCAATCACGGTCGATCCCGCCACGGGCACGTTTTACTTTACCTATGGAACAGGCCCCAATCCTGTCTGGAAATTTAACGGGACCAGTTGGGTTCAAGTCGGAAGCAATGTTTCCTTTTCCAGCGGAATTGTGGGAAATAGAGCCCTGCAGATTTGTAATGGCGTGCCTTACTTTTGCTATGAAACGAATACTGGAGGAGGTAGAAATTATCAGGTATTTGTTCAGATGTTTAACGGGACTAGTTGGGTCACTTTGGGGGGCGGGGCCATTTCTTCCGATGTAATAGAATGGCCAAGCATGTCCTTCTGTAACAAGTGTGGTTGTAATCCCATTGTGTCCGTTGACGATGAGACCGCCCTAAACGTTGGGGCCTTCATGTACCAGAATGGTTCTTGGTTAAATATCGGGGCTTTACCCGCGGGCTCGGGGGATGTGGAATACACATCCCTGTGGTTTGACGCCAACTGCATTGGCTATGTAGCTTATATGGATGCCACTTGTAGCAACAATCAGATGTCCGTCAACAAAGCAACGGTTTCGCTGAATTGTCCGACGCTCACGCCCACGCCCACGNNGTCCACTTCCACAAGCACATCCACGAGCACGTCTACGTCCACTTCCACAAGGACATCCACGAGTACTTCCACCTCCACCATCACGAGTACTTCCACGTCCACTTCTACGCCCGTTTTCACCAGCACGTCCGTTTCCACTTCCACGAGCACTTCTATTCCAACCGCAACCGCCACAATATACAGCACAAGTGCCGCGACTACTGGGAGCACCAACACCGCAACCATAATTCCCACAATATTCAGCACAAATGTCTCGACCACTGGGATCACCTTCACTCCGACTATTACTAATACTCCGACCATTACCGATACTCCGACCTACACCTGGACCCCTACGATCACCAACACCGCAAACATAACTGCCACAACATTCAGCACAAATGTCTCGACCACTGGGATCACTTTCACCCCGACCATTACTTATACTCCGACCATTACCGATACTCCGACCTACACCTGGACCCCTACGATCACCAACACCGCAAACATAACTGCCACAATATTCAGCACAAATGCCTCGACCACTGGGATCACCTTCACTCCGACTATTACTAATACTCCGACCATTACCGATACCCTGACAAACACCTGGACCCCTACGATCACCCGGACCTTAACGGATACCTTCACTATCACGAACACCCCCACCATTACTAACACTCCAACAATTACCCTTACGCCTACAATCACCTATACTCCGACCATTACCTATACTTTGACAAACACCTGGACCCCTACGAGCACCCGGACTTTTACCGACACCTTTACCGTCACGAATACTCCTACCATCACCAATACTCCAACGGTTACCCCCACCCCCACCTTAACCTTTACGGGGACCCTTACCCCGACCGTCACCAACACCTTTACAGCCACCAACACTGCTACCAACAGCTTTACTCCCACCATTACCTATACTTCGACCAATTCCTGGACCCCTACCAACACTAATACATTCACCGGGACCCCCACGATTACCGATACCCCTTTAAATACCCCGGCGAGGACGAACACGCCAACTCCGAACAAGACCTCTCAATTGACCATCACCGCGACCTCCCTTGGGACAATGACGCCATCCAATACCCCACTGCCGACCAACACCATTATTCCCTCCGCGACATCTCTCGGCACCACGGCTCCGACTAACACCCCGATACCGACTGGCACAGTCGTTACCACTGCCACATCCCTTGGAACAACCTCGCCCACCAACACCCCCTTATCGACCAATACTATTATCGCTTCGGCGACCTCTCTCGGTACTACGGCTCCGACTAACACCCCGATACCGACCGGTACAGTCATCACCACTGCCACATCCCTTGGAACAACCTCACCCACGAACACCCCCTTATCGACCAATACTATTATCCCTTCTGCGACCTCTCTCGGTACTACGGCTCCGACTAACACCCCGAAACCGACCGGCACAGTCGTTACCACTGCCACGTCCCTTGGCACAACCTCGCCTACGAACACCCCCTTACCGACGAATACTATTATCTCTTCCGCGACATCCCTTGGTACCGCTGCCCCGACGAATACTCCGATGCCGACTAACACACTCGTCACAACCTCCACGGCCCTCGGCACGACCTCGCCTACTAACACCCCTTTACCGACCAACACCATTATCCCTTCTGCGACTTCCATCGGTTCTGTGGCTCCGACTAATACACCGAAGGCGACCAACACAATCATCACCACCCCAACAACCATTGGCACAACGGCCCCCACCAATACGCCATTACCAACCAATACCATCGTGCCTTCCGCGACTTCCATCGGTTCTGTGGCTCCGACTAATACACCGAAGGCGACCAACACAATCATCACTACCGCAACAACCATCGGCACAGCTGCGCCAACCAATACACCGGCTTCAACAAACACCCAAAACCCCACAGCTTCCGTTCAACCAACAACGGGGCAGACTTTGCTTCCTACCCATACGTTCACAACAGTGAATACCATAGTAGTTTCCGGCACGCCAACGGGAACGAGCAATCCAACCAATGTACTGACCCAAACGGCAACGATGACACCGAACACAGCTTCCTCATTCACACCCACTGCATCTCCCACATTTACCCTGAGCTTGACGGTGTCCTTTACCTTAACTCCCGTTCATACGAACACGCCCACCCCGGTACCACCCACCAATACCACCACCTTTTCGAGTACGAATACACCGGCGCCGGCAACCAACACGCCAACAGCTCCTTTTACGGCCACCAGGACAGCTACGCCAACGAACACCGCTACGAATAGCGCGGTTCCGCCGACCAATACCTTCACCATAATATCTACTCCTACCTTTACCTCCACGGCAGCGCCATCAAACACCCCCACCAGTACTTCTACTTTCACACGCACCTTTACTTCCACTAATACCCCGCCGCCATCCACCTTTACTCCTTCTCCCATCCCAACGAATACGCCTACCTTTACAGTTGTGGTTTCGATGACGCCCAGCAGAACTTCAACTGATACGCCGGTTCCATTGACCAGTACCAATAGTCCGACATCCACCAATACCCCCCCCCCATCATTCACGCCCACTGCCAGTAATACCTTCACCAACACTTCCACATTTACTTATACCCATACTTTTACCCATAGCTTTACTCCTACCTCGACCCCGACCAAAACATTTACGCCACCTGACTCGACCTTCACGCCATCACCAACCCCAACCTTCACCAAGGTATTTACTCGAACAAAAACTCCCACGGTTACCGTTACCTATACTCCGACCTGGAACCCAACTTATGTGCCACTGGCGGCTTCCGATGATGCGTTTTTTGTGTCGAAAAATATGTTTAGTCCGTCCCAGCCTGTTTCAATTTTTGTCAAATACGCTCTTTTTCCTGGTGAATTTAACTTAAGCATCCTGAACTCGGCCGGTGAACATATTAAAACCCTGGATACTAGGCGGATCAGCGCCCCCTTGGAACAGATATATTTCTGGGATGGCACCAATAAATACGGTGAGACGGTCGCCAGCGGCATTTACATCCTTTATCTCATTGAGCCTTTTGACCGAAAAATCAAAAAAGTTATGTTTGTCCGATGAGCGCTCACGGTTTTAGATGGGCATGGATAAAAAGGGGAAAGTGATGGAACTCAAAAACGAGGGAAATTCAACGGTTGGGTACGCGGTATCCCCGCCAAACCGTAACTTTATGTCGCGGGAGGAATTGGAGAATATATTAAAAGTCGTTTTGAATGACTTTTGGACGGTTGGGCATCGAGCCGGATCACCGGCGGAAGATGTGCTCCGTGAATCCGGAGTGGAATCAAAACCTCTCTCGTCATTGTCCCAAGAAGAGCTGGAAAGAATATTAAACTTGATGGTCGGGGAACTTTGGCTGCCCCGGAATGGGTGAAGGTTGTCCTTCTATCTTAATTTGCCCAACCATTTGATAAAGTCGGCGGGCTTCCCGAAACGAAGGTCGCTGTGAATTTTTGGGATGCGCTGGCCGACCGCGATCCGAAGCCCCTTTTTGCCCAAAACCCTAAAAACCGAAATGTCCCCTATGTCATCCCCTGCATAGAGCGGAAAGTGGCCAGGGTATTTTTCCAATATTTTCCTCACGGCTTTCCCCTTTGAAAAACCCTTCGGCATTGCCTCGATCATTTTCTTTCCGCCTTGAATCTTCCAATTATTCCAAGTGACGGTTTGACGGAAAAGAGCCTTGAAATCCGCTTGGAGATTCCGGACTTGGGAGGGGCTAAGGTTTATTCCGCGAAAATGAAGGGTGGAGGAAAAGGGTTTTTGCTCGATATGAACCCCCGGGAAGCGTTTTCGCAGTACTTGGATATTCTTCCAAAGCCTGGCGGCCTCTCTTTTAAAACGGCGCTGGAGGGCAGGGGAGGCGAATTGGAGTTTACCCGGAAGGTTACGGGCCTCGAATCCGTGAGTGCCAACAATAGGGATACTCTTAAGGCCAGAAACCCTAATCAAACTATCGGCATATCTACCCGTCACCATGATGACCGGATGCTTTCGGTTGAGTCGATAAAGCAAGGCGCGGGTGGCGGCGGAAATCCTGGAATGCTCCGGGTTATGAGTGAAATCGGTCAAAGTGCCGTCATAGTCCAAAAGAATAAGGAGCGGTTTTAAGCGATTCCTGTCCCATTTCGGGGAATTTATTTTATTTTTCATCATTGAATTATACTTTGGCATTGGAACTTGCCGAGCATATAAATCAAACCAGCCTCATCTAATGTTGCCGACGCCTTAACAATATTTATGAAGTGGTCGCTTTTCCACTGAAAAAGTCATGATAAACTGACAAAGATTTCATCCTAAGTCTTTTTCCCCTTTGGGGCTTAAGAATTTGTTTCATGGATTTTCGGGAAGTTGACTTTTGCCGTTGCTTTGTCCCTGTTAAAGCCTTGTTCGCGAAAGGACCGACGATTGTGATTGAAACCCAAACTCACATGGAAAAAGAGATTTTCGAAAGTCCCCGCGTCTTGAAGCGGTTTCTCGCCAAACAATGGGAAGCCCTTGCCCGCGCGGCCGAAGCTATCCGGGGCCATCGGCCCCGCTTTATTATCCTGGCCGCCAGGGGAACCTCCGACAATGCCGGCGCCTACGCCCGTTATCTGATCGAGAAGGACTGGGGAATCCCGGTCTCCCTGGCCGCCCCTTCCATCATGACCCTTTACGGTTCAAAAGTTGATTACTCCCAAGGTCTGGTTGTCGGCATTTCCCAATCGGGCGAGGGGCCGGACGTGTGCCAGATCATCCATGACGCCCGAAGCCAAGGAGCCCTTACCGTCGGCGTGACCAATAATCCGAAATCCAAATTGTCCAAAGAGGCTGAATACACCATCTATCTGGAAGCGGGCTTGGAAAAAAGTGTGGCCGCCACCAAAACCTACACCTCTGAACTGATGGCCCTTTATGGGCTGGTTCAATGCGTGGTCAAGGGCCGGAAAGTTCGTCGCGAGCTATCGGTGTTGCCCAGGTTGGTTGAGCAGGGGTGCCGTCTTTCCAGTGCTGTTTGGGATTCTTCCTATCGGTTCCTTCATCTAAACTCCTGCGTCGTCGTGGGGAGGGGGTTCCATTACGGACTGGCGCAAGAGACGGCCTTGAAACTCAAGGAGTGCGCCCAAGTCATGGCCCACGCCTATTCAACCGCCGATTTCCATCACGGCCCGAAAACTTTAGCCGGAAAAGATTTTCCCGTGATCCTTTTGGCCCCCGCCGGACCGACCTTAAAGGGGACCTTGGAATTGCTGGATGAACTTGTGGAAAGACAGGCCATGGTCGTGGCCTTCAGCCCTCTCCGCCAAGTTTTGAAAAAGGCGACTTTACCCTTGGAAACACCCGGGGGAGAGGAAGTCCTTAGTCCCATGGGTATGGCGCCTATGCTCCAAACCCTTGCCCTGGCCGTGGCCATCGCCAAGGGGTTAGATCCGGATAAACCCCCGTTTTTAAAGAAGATAACTCAAACCCGATGATGGGGATGTTGGTAAAAGCTAGAAGTGTAAATGTGTCGAAATTTTTAAAGGAGATAAAAATGAAAAAAAATCTATTAGCGGTATTCGGGTGGGCCCTGCTCTTGCCAATTCAACTTAACGCCCAAACATCTTTTGCGCCCATAATTAAAGAACTTGTCACCGAAAAGGTTACCACAAGATATGTCTACGCTTATCCCGAGAATCTCTCGAAGATCAACGTTGTGCAAAGACAAGGCAAGCGTTGGGTCGAGATGGCCTTGAAAGGAGACGTCTGGGCCGGTTTTGGGGTGGGATTAGGCCTGACAAACCTCGTTCCCCTACGCCAGGATGGCGCCCTACAATTTTATGTGCGGGGAAGCAAAGGGGGCGAGACGACTACGGTTGGTTTTATCATGGACAAGGGAATGAAAGAGGACGGAAAATTCAATCTCATGACCGAAGTGCCGCTGACCAATTACACCAAGGTCACGACCCAATGGCAGTTGGTCACCATCCCGCTTTCTGATTTTCCGGAGAAAGGTTATCACCACGATGACGCGACTGATTCCAAGATCACCGGGGTTTTCAAATGGGACCGGATCCTTGAATTTGGTGGGAATCACTCCCCTACGGAAGACGCGGAATGTGAGTTGTTTTTCTCCTCGATCAGAGTGATCCCTTCATATGATAAAAAAGCCCTGCGCAAAGCCAGGTCCAAGGTCTTAGGCGATTAACTTTGCGATTGTGAACCATGAAAAATCTTTTGGAAGTTGAACCAAGGGTAAAACCCCCATTAGACCCGGTTTACCGGCCGGCATTTTTAGCCCACCGGCAATTCGCAGAGGCGGTCAAGAAGAGCGGCAAGAGGGTGCTCCTCAAGCTGGCATTGGAAGGTTCGGGGGGACACGTTACGGTTTATTCCACCCAGACCTTTCCTGAGGGTCATTCGGAAGCTGAAACGGCTTACCGCCACGCTGAACGAATCGTCAAGTTCCTCCTTTGGCAAAGAGGTGGCGCCAAATTGTATGTGTTGGGGCCTATTTCCATCATCGGTCGCTTGAAAAAGGATTATGCGCCCGGTGGGGCAAGAGCTTTTGACGCCGATTTCATGGCGAAAGTTTACGAGAAGCCATCCTTTGAGGTGGTGGCGGTTTCCGAAAAAGACTTTCCAAAGGCAAATGAGGCGTCCG
Source organism: candidate division FCPU426 bacterium (assembly GCA_003152075.1). Taxonomy (GTDB): domain Bacteria; phylum Oederibacteriota; class Muellerivitia; order Muellerivitales; family Muellerivitaceae; genus PALSA-1180. Next base: position 13,548 of record PLZG01000039.1, on the reverse strand, counting down.
CTCCCATCGGGCGGCATTTGGATGGCTGCCGGATCGGTTTTGACGCGGGCGGATCCGATCGCAAGGTGGCGGCAGTCATCGATGGAAAGGAAGTTTTCTCCTGTGAGGTGGTTTGGGAGCCGAAGATCAATACCGATCCCCAATATCACTTCGACGGCATTGATGATTCCATTCGCCGCGCCGCCGAGCACCTGCCCCGTATCGACACCATCGGTGTGAGTTCGGCTGGGATATTCATCGACAACAAGACCCGTGTGGCGTCCCTTTTCCGCAAAATACCCACGGACCTCTTCGAGAAGCGCATCAAGAACCTTTATCCGGACATCGCCAAGAAATGGGGAAATGTGCCCATCGAAGTTTCCAACGACGGGGACGTGACCGCCCTGGCCGGGGCTATGAGCTTGAACGATCAGCCGGTTTTGGGAATCGCCATGGGAACAAGCCAAGCGACGGGCTACGTGGACGACAAAGGCCATATCACGGGTTGGCTGAATGAGCTGGCTTTCGCGCCGGTGGATTACGCCGATGCAGCCCCCGTGGACGTGGAATGGTCGGGGGACAAGGGAACGGGCGTTCAATATTTTTCCCAGGAAGCGGTCATCCGCCTGGCGCCCAAGGTGGGAATTGAATTGGACCCCAAGCTCTCACCAGGTGATAAGTTGAAGAAGGTCCAGGAACTTTACAAGTCCGGGGACAAGAGGCCCATCCCCATATTCGAGAGTATCGGTGTTTACCTGGGTTACGCCCTTGCCCAATACGCCGAGTTTTATAACTTGAAGCATGTCCTCATTTTGGGCCGTGTCACTTCCGGGGAAGGAGGCAATATCATCCTCCAAAAGGCCAAGGAAGTCCTGCAACTGGAAGCGCCCGAAGTAGTTAAGAAAGTCCAAATCCACCTGCCTGACGAGGCAAGTCGCCGGGTTGGCCAAGCTATTGCCGCCGCCAGCCTCCCCGTTATCAAAAAAAGCTGATAGCCGACAGCTGACAGCTCTCAGTTATAATGAGCCCCACATGAGTTCAACACCCATTCAATTAAAAGCGTCCGGAGCTGAAATTTACATTCCGGACGGTAAGTCCATCGCGGAAGCCTTGAATCGCACCACCCATTTGGGGGTTTGCGCGCACCAGGATGACCTGGAGATCATGGCCTACGAGGGCATCCAGGAGTGCTTTGGAAAAAAGGACAAGGGCTTCTCGGGCGTGGTCGTTACCAATGGTGGCGGAAGCGCCAGGGAGGCTCAGTACAAGGACTATACGGACCAGCAGATGATGGATGTCCGAAAGATCGAGCAGAAAAAAGCCGCCATGATCGGCGAATACTCGGCCCAGTTCCTTCTGAACCACCCCAGTTCCAACGTCAAGAGCTCCCATGCCGACGTGCTGGCAGATTTGGAAGCCGTCTTTACCCATTGCCAACCCCAAGTGGTTTACACCCATAACTTCGCGGACAAGCATGACACCCATGTGGCGGTGGTTTCCAGGGTCATTGCGGCCCTTCGGAAGTTACCCGCTGACAAGAGGCCGAAGAAGGTAGTGGGTTGCGAGGTTTGGCGCGATCTGGACTGGCTATGCGACAAGGACAAGGTCGTCATGGCGGTGGATGAACATGAAAACCTAGGGGATTCGCTCATGGGCGTATTCGATTCCCAGATTGTGGGCGGGAAAAGGTACGATTTGGCGGCTCGTGGCCGGCGGCTGGCCCACGCCACTTTTTTTGAGAGCCATCAGGTTGACAAGCATAAAGCCCTCATTTGGGGCATGGACCTGACCCCTTTGATTCAAAACCCTTCCTTGGACTACTTCGATTATGTAAAATCCTATATCGACCGTTTCGCCGATGAGGTAAAAGACCGGGTCAAACGGATGAACGGCGGGTAAGCCAGACTCTTTTTTTCGTAAAATATATTCTCAGGGAATTAAATGGGTTCCAGGGTTATTTTGAAAACCATATTTTTTGTTTTCCTGGCTTTGACGATTGAAACCAGGGCCTATGGTTACACAGCCGCTGATTACACCAACGCGGGACTCAAGGTTTACGCCCAAAAAAATTACGCACTCGCCATCCGTTATTTCACCGCCGCCTTAGCCATCCAACCCGCAGACGCACGGGCCCTTCAGGGAAGGGCGAATTGTTATTACTTCTTAGCCCAATACCAACCGGCCCTCGTGGACTATGAAAAGCTATTGGCGCAAAATCCCTCCGGCCCCGTTTCCCAATTTGTGCAAGCCTTGCGTACGAAGATGGGGTCTGCCCCGCCGCCGACTTCCCCTGTGGTAGTGGCCCCTGTCTCCGGCTCAGCTGGGTCTCCTGCTACCGCTCCAGCTTTGGGAGGGCTAGCCGTAACAGCTCCAACGAAACCGGCGGGTTTGGGTTTGAGGGTGGAGCCGATTTACTTCACCATGAATTTATCGGACTTCAGCGCTGACGCCAATACCCTTCAGGCGGACGCCGCCTATACCAAGACAACTGATCCAACTTACACTTTTGATTTTTCGGTGCCCACGGATTTTGTCGGCGTGGCGGTAGAACCGGTGGCACAACTCGGGGGTGGATTAGAGGTTGGACTGCCCTTTTGCGTCATGCCTGTCGGAAAAGTCACTGAAACATCCCAGAACGCGACCCAATATAACGATGCGAGATCCTACGCCATCAGCGCCTTTTCAGTTGGGTTGAACCTCCGGTACGTTTTCGGTTCTGGCCCTGTGAGGCCTTTTATTGCGGGCGGGGGCCTCCTGGTTCCCATCACGATTAGTTTGACGGATATTGTAAATTATCCTTCCAATCCTACCTCGTCCACCTCAGGAGACTTTTCGGGAATGGCAATAGGGGGTCAAGGTCAGGTGGGAGTAGATTTTCATATTGGGGATCCCTTCGTTCTTTCCTTGTTTGGAGGCTACCAGTTGGCCTCGGCCAATTCTTTCAAGGGATCGGTGACGACAAGCGGCAGCGGACCAACGACCACTGATAATGGCCAATTAGGTGTTTTTGATGACACCAATGGGAAAAAAATAATTTTTTCCGATGGCTCTTTTGCCCCTCCTCCTGGTTTCCGGTCCTTGGAAATTAATTTGAGTGGGGTAATGGGCGGTATCCACCTTTCGGTTTATTTCTGAAAAAACAGCCCAAAGTTTTAACCACCAAGACACCAAGGACACCTCAAAAGACATAAGATTTATTTCGTTTTAATCATCATTGTTTTTGCCGTTCTTGTTGAACTTAGTGGTTCAATCTGCCTTTGTTTTTAGCCTTTAAAGGCCGGGTATTTCCCCGGCTTTTTGTTATAATTCCCCCCGCTTTCATCCTTTGGAGTAAACATGAACTTTTCCAACCATCTCAAAAGCGTCCTATCCCTTTTTATCCTGTTCACCGGGGTTTCCATAACCACAGGCCAGGATAAAACCAACGACTCATCGGCCTTGTCCCTTCCGGTGGTGGAAAAAGTCCTGAAAAACGGTCTCAGGGTCCTTCTTGTGGAAAGGCCGGGCGTACCGGTGGTTTCCTTCGCCTTCATGCAACCGGTCGGGGCGCAGGACGCTCCCAAGGGCAAGACGGGCCTGCCCCACATGCTGGAACACATGATGTTCAAGGGGACCGAGACTATCGGCACGAAGGACTATAAGAAGGAAAAGCCCATCCTTGAGAAGATGGACAAGGTCGCGATAGAAATGAACGCGGAGAAGGATAAGCTTCAGCCCTCGCCCGAACGCCTGAAGACCCTGGCGAAGGAAATGAAGGATCTTCAGACTGAGCATCATAAATATGTGGTCAAGGACGAGCTTTCTTCTATCTACACGAAGAACGGCGGACAAAGCCTCAACGCCTGGACCAGCCAGGACGTTACGAACTACCACATCACCCTGCCGGCCAACAAACTTTTACTTTACGCCACAGTAGAGAAAGACCGCTTGTCCCATCCGGTTTTCCGCGAGTTTTATTCCGAACGGGACGTGGTAGCCCAGGAACGCCGCTGGCGCACCGAATCCAGTCCCGATGGCAAGCTGGAAGAGGCCCTGGAATCAACGGCATTCTCGGCCAGTACCTATAAAGACCCGACCATTGGTTGGATGGGGGACATCATGAAATTACTCCGGACGGACGCGGTTGATTTCTATAAACAAACCTACCGGCCCGACCGTGGAGTCCTGGCGGTGGTGGGCGGGGTCAGCGGGAAAGAACTTTTTCCCCTCTTGGAAAAAACACTTGGAACCGTTCCCAATCCCGTCGGTGTGGCGCCATTAAAGGCCAATTGGACCAAGGAGCCTTCCCAAGAAGGGGAAAGAACCGTTCGCGCCCAATTTGACGCCGATCCAATTGTCATGATGGGCTGGCACAAGCCCAATTTTCCAAACCCGGATTCGGTGGCGCTGGACGCCCTGGCCACGATTCTCGCGAAAGGAAACACCTCTCGCTTGATCAAAGATTTGATCTTCAAGACTAAGATGGTTACTTCTGTTTCCATTGAAACCGATTTTCCGGGAGACCGCAGTCCGAATCTCTTCGTCCTCCAATTCAGTCCAACGGCGAAACAATCGACCGAAGGGGTTATAACGGCCATTGACGGCGAGATCGCTTCTATTCAAAAGAACGGTGTCACGCCTGAAGAGTTGGAGCGCGCCCGTCGGGACGCTGAATCCACTTTCATGTGGGGAAAAACCTCCACCTCCGGCCTGGCCCAGGACCTGGCCTATAACCAGGCGGTTTGGGGGGATTGGCGGTTGCTGTTGAAATACCCGGAGATGATCCGGTCCCTGACCTCCAAGGATCTTCAAGGGGTGGCAGCCAAGTACCTGGTTTCGAAAAACCGGACTGTGGCCATCCTGGAAAGGCCAGCCAAATGAAAACATCTTTTACCACAGAGGGCACAGAGATCACTGGGTACGAAAAAAGGTTCGTCTTTAAAATGATTAAATCTTTACTCTGTGTACTCTGTGTACTCTGTGGTTCAAATGTTTTCGCGAAGGCTCCCGCTGTGCCGGAGACGGCCCCTCTTGAAATCACCGTCCCCGATTTTCATGTCAAAACCCTTTCTTGCGGCATCAAGGTCCTTTTCCTTAAGGACGATAAGATGCCCCTGGTCGCCGCCCATTTCATCGCCCCAGGGGGTTATGTGACCGATCCGGAAGGCAAGGAAGGCCTGGTGGGTTTAATGAACACCTGCCTGAGGAGCGGAGGAGCCGGGAAGTTAGCGCCCGAGGCTTTTGACGCCGCGTTGGAGAACAAGGCCACCTCCATGGGGGCTTCGGCGGAGCAGGAAAACTTTTCGGCCGAGTTCAAATGCTTGGCGGGTGATTTAACGGAAGTTCTGGGTCTTTTTGCCGATATGCTTTTACGACCCCAATTTGACGCGATGAGGTTGGATACGGCTAAGGCCAACAGCATGGATTCCTTAAAAAGGCTGGAAGACACCCCCGATACCCTAACCCGTGTTCTTTTCTATCGCACCCTCATGGGGCACAGCCCCTATGGCCGTTGGGCTTCCCCGAAAAGCGTGGGCAGCATCACCCGGGAAGACGTGGTTCAGTTTTACCAAAAAAATTTCGGGCCCCAAGGCTCGATATTGGCCTTGTCCGGCAACTTCGACGAGGAAAAAACAGCCACCCAACTGGAAAGCCTTTTCGCCGGCTGGAAAGGGCAAAAGAATTCGGCTCCGACGGAAGACGCGAAGCCCCTGGGCCCGACGATTTACTTTTTTCCCAAGGATGTAACCCAAGTATTCATACGGTTTGGGTTATTGGGAATCAAGCGTCACGATCCTCGGGACATACCCTTGCAGGTGGCCAACTATATTTTGGGTGGGTCGGGATTCACTTCCCGCATGATGCAGGAAATCCGCTCGGACAGGGGATTGGCCTATTTTGTTTACAGTTATTCGCTTCCTTTCAATGTTCGGGGGCCTTACCAAATCCTGGGGGGGACAAGGCCCGACTCGGTGAAGGAGTATTTGACCTTGATGTTCCAATTGATGGGTGATTTCGCCAAGGGCGGGCCCACCGACCAGGAATTGGCGGACGCGAAGCAGTCCATGATCGAGGAATTTGCCTATAACTTTGAGTCGCCCTACAGCCTAGCGTCCTATAAAGCCTCGTTGGATTTCAACGGTTATCCGGATGATTACCTGAAGAACTATCGGGGCAAGGTAAAGGCTGTCACGCAGGAACAGGCTACCCAGGCCGCCCAATCTATTCTTTCACAAAAGGAATGGGTGATGGCGGTGTGCGGCCCCCCGGAGCTGGAGAAAGTCCTTTCGACCTTTGGGAATGTCCACAAGGTGAGCAGTATCTTTGAACCTCTGGAAAAATAGGCCTTCTTTTCAAAGTTGCAAAAGTGGAAATATTCTTCTAAAATCCCCTTCCTCCGCTGGTTTTCGATTTTTCTTTTGTGGGTTTCAGTCTTAACTGTCACCTGTCGACTGTCAGCTGTTTTTCGCGGTAGCGGCCCCATCGTCTAACGGTTAGGACGGAAGGTTCTCAATCTTTTAATCGGGGTTCGATTCCCCGTGGGGCTACCAAAATATGAACCCGGGTTCGAAAGAACCTGGGTTTTTTTATTTGTGCCCCACGGGTAATTGGGAAAGTCTGAAAATAGGAGTTTTCAGGCCTTTTCGAATGGGTACACAGGGGCCTTTCCCTGTGAATGTGTTGCCTCGGGGGCCACCAATCACCAGACCCAGGTCCACATAAATGGATCTAGGTTTTTTGTTTTGGAAGGACCATTGGGAGCGAAATTGAATTATGACTTTGGTCATAGTTTTTCAGGCCCTTGGTGGGTAAAAAGGAATCTATTGGGCAGGGGGCGAAACATGATTCGAAAATTGAGAGAAGGTTTATATCGGCTCTATTCACGAAAAGTAAATTCCAAAACGGGGAAACGCCGGAACCTGGGAACCTTTGAAACGCTGGCCGCCGCGAAGAAACACGAAAGGGAAGTCCAATATTTCAAACGTTTGAAGTTTTGATATGCGGTAAAAAAAGCGGTTGAATATGAGCTACCTCATCAACTAGGCGGGATTAAGGTCCTATTCCGAATATGGAAGGAGCTCTTCATAAGACACCGTGTAGGTGCCAATGGACGCGTTTTAGGGCGTAGTTCCAGCTTTGTAAGAAAAAGAGTTCTTCAAAAAATAAAACCCCGGGGATGGTCACTCTGGGGTTTTTTTATGTCTTTTTAGGTCATAATGAGGTCGATTAGCTTGTGGCGAAAATCGTAGGGGCGGGCCCCCGTGCCTGCCAAAGGGCGACCACGGGGGGCCGCCCCTACATTGTCGATGAAATAATTTCCCGAGGAATCCGAATGACCGACGAATTAAAGCCTTCTCCCAAGCTCAGGTCAGAGGATCGGTCCCACGACGTACTGCGGGCCCAGCCTAGACCCAGGTCCCTGGACTCACTCTTGCGACCCAACAGTGTGGCTGTCATCGGAGCCACTGAACGTGAGGGAAGCGTAGGCCGCGCTGTGTTGGCCAATCTGTTAAAACCCACCTACAAGGGCATCGTCTATCCGGTGAATCCCAATCACAAAATCCTCATGGGGGAGAAGGCCTACGCCAACCTAACGGATTTGCCCGAATCCCCTGACCTGGCGGTCATTGCCACGCCCGCGGAAAGCGTCCCAGGCCTGATCGATGAATGTCTTGCCGCCGGAGTGAAATCGGCCATTATTTTGTCGGCGGGTTTCAAGGAAATGGGTGCCCAGGGCGCCGAGTTGGAAAAACGGATTGCCGAGAAAATTAAGGGAAAGCGTTTCCGGGTCTTGGGACCCAACTGCCTGGGCGTGATCAACCCGCATTGGGGTTTGAACGCCACCTTCGCGGCCCAATCGGTGACCCCCGGATCGGTGGCTTTCCTAAGCCAGAGCGGCGCCATGGTGACAGCTATCCTCGATTGGACAGCCGAGGCTGGCATCGGCTTTTCTACCTTTGTTTCCACCGGTTCCATGATGGACGTGGGCTGGGGCGACCTGATCGACTCACTGTGGGAAGACCCCCACACCCAAAGCATCCTTCTCTATATGGAGTCCGTGGGGGACGCCGCGGCTTTCCTTTCGGCGGCCCGGGAAGTGGCTTTTACCAAGCCAATTCTGGTTCTGAAGGCCGGGCGAACCGAGGCGGCTTCCAAGGCGGCGGTTTCCCACACGGGGGCGCTGGCCGGCAGTTACTCCGTGCTCCAGGCCGCGCTAGCCCGGGTCGGGGCCTTGAGCGTGGAAAAAATCTCCGATCTCTTCCACATGGCTCAGGTTCTGGCCAATCAACCCCGCCCCAAGGGGAGGCGCCTGCTCATCCTCACCAACGCGGGCGGGCCGGGGGTGCTGGCCACGGATGCGCTGATCGAGGGTGGCGGCGAGATGGCCCACCCTTCTCCCGAAACCCTTGCCGCCCTAAACCAAACCCTTCCCGCCCATTGGAGCCACGCCAACCCGGTGGATGTGCTTGGGGACGCGGACCCGGAACGTTACGCCAAGGCCGTAGCCATCGCCTTGAAGGACGAAAACAGCGACGGCCTGCTGGCCATCCTGACGCCCCAGGAAATGACCGACCCGCCCAAGACGGTGGAGCTTTTCCAGGCCCTGCCCCCCATGAAAGGTAAGCCCTTCCTGACATCCTTGATGGGAGGGAAATCCATGGAGGCCCTGCAGTACAAGCTTCGGCAGTCCGGCATCCCCTCCTTTCCCTATCCCGACACGGCTGTACGCATTTTCAATTACATGTGGCGCTACAATTCCAACCTGAACGGGCTTTATGAGACGGCCATGCCCTCCGGAGAGGATTCACCAGATTCCAATCGCTTGGAAGCCGAAAAGCTCCTGTTGGCGGTTCAGGCTTCGGGTCGGACGCTGTTGTCCGAATTCGAGTCCAAACAAGTAATGGCCCACTATGGAATTCCAGTGGTTCCTACCCGCTTAGCCAACAGCGAGGAAGATGCCGTCAAAGTCGCTCAGGAAACGGGTTTTCCCGTGGTGTTGAAACTGAATTCGCTTACTTTGACCCACAAGTCCGACGTGGGGGGTGTGAGGCTGGATTTGAAGAGGACCGAGGATGTCCGGGAAGCCTATAAGGGAATCCAAACCTCGGTGGAAGCCAAGGCCGGGGCGGGCCATTTCCAGGGGGTGACGGTTCAGCCCATGGTGCAGGCCGAAGGAATCGAGCTGATCTTGGGTTCTAGTCCCGACCCTCAATTCGGACCCGTTCTGCTTTTTGGCGCGGGAGGGAAGCTGGTGGAAGTAATGAAGGATAGCGCCCTGGGACTGCCCCCCTTAACCACTACCCTGGCCCGGCGCTTGATGGAGCAAACCCGCATTTACGCGGCTTTGAAGGGGGTCCGGGGAATGCCGCCCGCCGACATGCCCGCTCTGGAAAAATTATTGGCGCGTTTCAGCAGCTTGGTCATGGAACAACCCTTGATCCGTGAAATCGACATCAACCCCCTTTGCGTTTACGGTTCCAAGATCCTTGCGCTGGACGCCAGGATCGTCCTGAACGACCCGAAGGTGGATCGGGCCCTCTGGCCCAAGCCCGTCATCCGGCCCTATCCCCAACAGTATGTTTCCACATTCAAACTGAAGGATGGCACCCCCGCGGTTATCCGACCAATTCGCGCCGAGGACGAAAGTCTGTTGATGGAATTCAACGAGGGGCTTTCGGGCCAGACGGTCTATATGAGGTATTTCGAACCCAAAGAGCTAAGCCTGAGGGTCGCCCACCAGCGCCTGGTGCGGCTTTGTTTCCTGGATTACAGCCGGGAAATCGCCATTGTCGCCGAGCAAAAGGACCCCTCAACGGGGAAACCGAGGCTTTTGGGGGTTGGCCGTTTGAGCCGTTCCTTCGGCGACGGGGAAATGGAGTTCTCTCTAGTGGTGGGAGATTCCTATCAGCACCTTGGGCTGGGCACGGAACTGTTAAGAAAACTGGTGGAAATCGGGAAGGCTGAGGGCTTGAAACGTATTAGCGGCTACATTCTGCCGGAGAACAGCCCCATGCAAAACACCGCCCGAAAACTGGGCTTTACAGTTCAATATTCTAACGAGGAAAAGGTTCTGAAGGCAGAATTGGGGCTTTAAGAACTTGTCCAATCTGGGGAGCCGGAAGTGAACGGGTGGTAGCCGTTTATATCCTTTCTCAGTATTCCCTGTAACGCTTCGTGGGAAATGATACAAAAAACGGGGCAGGTCAGTCTCGCAAGTGGGCTTTATATTTACGCCATTCAAGTCGATGATGGAAAAATCACACATCAACATTGGGAAAAATCGCAGTTCTTCATTAGGGCTTTCATTTTTTTTGATTTAATTACTCAAAGCTTTTGCCTTCTCATAATACTGAGTAGCGATTTCTTTTTGTCCCGCTTGTTCATACGACAGCCCCAATTTTTTATAAAACTCAGGGTTATTTGGCTGTAGCTTTTGACCAGCTTGAAGAATTTCAAAGGCTTCAGAAAGCTTTCCCTTCAACAGGAAGGTGCTCCCAAGGCCTAGATAATAGAGCGGTTCTTTTGGATTCAAACTAAGCCCGGATTGGTACAAGGAAATTGCATCATCTAATTTTCCTTCGCGTTGAAAAACCGAGGCTAAATTGGCCAAATAGACGGGGTTATAGGCGTCTAAGTTGTGCGCAGTTCTAAATGCTTCCTCCACCAATTGCATTTTGTTTTGATTCCAATAAGAAATACCCAAGGTTAAGTAATTTTCGGGGTTTTTTGGGTCGTCTTTTATAGCTTTAAGTAGTTCCTCGTAAGCTTCTTGGTGTTTTCCAATTTTTTCATACGCATTCCATAAATTTTTGTGAACCAAAGAGTTGTTGGCTTCAGGATTTATGGCAACTGAAGCGTTAAATTGTTGAATTGCCTCCTCGAACCTACCTTCCTGTAAAAAAATCACTCCTTTTCCGTTTTGAAGGAATGCATTGGGTGTTGGTATCGCGATGGCTTTGTCATATTCCTTTAATGCCTCGTCAAAGCGACCAACCTGTAAGTAAGCTTCGGCGAGGTTTGAAAGAACAATTTGGGAATCGTTTGGATATTTTTTTGCAATATACTCCCACTGGATAACAGAATTTCTCCACACTCCTAGTTGATTTACAGTTCCTAAACCGAGAAATAAGGCAAACGCACCAGTGACAATTATTCTTCCGCTGTTTTCTAGGGGGCGAAAACTCATAAGCCAAGTTGAGAACAATAGAAATAAGCCAAGGCTAGGGAGGTAAGTGAAGCGATCGGCTGCGGCCTGGAACCCAACTTGGGGAATACCTAATACAGGAACTAAAGTAATTATGTAATAAAACCAAACAAGCAAAAGGTAAGGTTTTCTTTTTTTGAAATAAAAACAACCAATTGTAATTACGACAACAAGGAAAGCCGTGAAAAGATTTTCAATTGAATAGGTATTTATCTGAGGATTCACGATTGGATAAAGGGGGGAAAGGCCGGTGGGAAATATCATTTTCCCCAGATAAAAGGCCAGAGAATGAAAAGCATTCATGATGTGGAAACTCAGTGAAACGCCAACGGTGGGATAAAAGGCTCCTGCCCCAGATTGCAAAAGATAAGTGGTCACTGAAACAAACCCCGACCCAATCAAAAACGGAAGTTTTTCTAAAAAGATTTTAAATATGTTAGAACGTATTCTTTCCAGAGGCCAAAAATCCAGAAGGAGTAATACAAAGGGGAGGGTGACAGCCATTGGTTTAGAGGCAAGTGCCAAAATAAATAGAACTAGGCAATAAAGGTAATACCGCGTCTTTTTGAGGTTGGCAGTTATGTAATCCAAATAATAATACAGGCACCCCAAGTAAAAAAACGAACACAAAACATCACGTCTCTCTGCCGCCCAAGCAACAGATTCCACATGAATTGGATGAAGGCCAAAAAATAGGGAGGTTAAAAATGCTGACGGAATGAAAACATTTGTTGGAAATAAATCGACCCCGTTTTTTCGTGTCTTTTGAACTATTTTTAATAATTTTAAAGTTAAGAAATAAACAGTAATTGTATTAAAAATATGAAGTAAAAGATTTGTGAAGTGATAAATCCGAGGATCCAACCCGGCCATTGAATAGTCAAGGGAAAGGGAAAGCCAGGTCATGGGAATCCAATTTCCGGTGAAAATATTTGTAAACATCCATTTCAGCGTGAATAAGTTAAATGAGCGGATATAGGGATTGTCGGTAATATAAGATGGGTCGTCGGATAGGATGAAATCGTTTTTTAGAGTAGGTAGAAAAAAAAGAAATACCATAATTCCAAGAAGGAAATGGAAATATTTGCTTGTAGAGTCCTCTGAAGTTTTTAAAATTGGGTTTGGAGAATTATTGACTTTTTTTGTCATGGACACATTTTATAATTTTTTTATCTCAAAGATGCACTCTTTTGACTATAACTCGGTTGAATTAATAATTATGGACGGCTTTTTCGAGTGGGAGCGATTACATTTCGTGCGAAGTGTTAGTGCGCCAAGCCAAATCTGGACAAGGAGGAGGTTTAGCAACCGAAACTTTGTAGTGGAACCCAGCAGGTAAATAATCCTGTCCGGCAAAGCAGGCCAGCAGCCGGAACCGAGTTTTGTGCGAGACGAAGGGTAACCTTCGCCGCAAAGCGTAAACAGGGAGTGCGCAGGCCGTGTGATTGAGCCGCGAAAACGGAGTCGTGGAAGCCGACGTCGTTAACACAACGGAAGGCAGAACTTGAGTGATCGAAGAAGGGCCGGGTCATCAAGTCCACCGCGGTCGAAGAGCAGGGCATGCGCACAGAGGGTTCCCCAGGAACTTGGGAAGTCTTTATGTATCCACGAAGAAACACGGTTGGGGAAGCCGTGACCCGAATAACCCCGGCCAGGAGAAGGCAGCGTTTCGCCTCTTCTGGAGCGAACAGGAAACGCGCAGTGGCACCGAGGGGGGCGAACACAATAAGCCTCCGAACGGGAAGGACATAAAGAATTCGGAGAATCCCATAGTAGCGAAGAAGCAGGGGAACTGACCTGAAAGGACCCTGTGGAGCGAAGGGGAGGACAGGATACGGAACCGCTGGGAGGAAAGATGGCAAGAACACAGAGTCTTGGAACCGTCTCAACGAAACAACAGCGGATAGCAAAGTTGGCGAGGGAAGCGCCTGAGATGGCCTTTACCACGCTGGCCCATCATATCGACTTGGACTGGCTCTATCTGGCTTATCGGCACACGCGCAAGGACGGGGCGGTAGGGATAGACGGACAAACGGCGAAGGACTATGAAGCGAACCTGGTTGTGAATCTCAGGTCGTTATTAGACCGAGCCAAGTCCGGCACCTATCATGCTCCGCCAGTGAGGCGGGTGTATATTCCCAAAGCAGACGGGACGAACCGTCCGCTGGGGATACCGGCCTTTGAGGACAAAGTGTTGCAAAGGGCGGTGGTCATGTTGTTAGAGCCGTTGTATGAACAGGATTTTTACGACTGTTCATATGGATTCCGGGCTGGAAGAAGCGCGCACCAAGCGCTAGAGGCCGGACAGAATAAGTTTTGGGAAATGGGAGGCGGGTGGGTGTTGGAGTTGGACATAAGAAAATACTTCGGTGCGCCAGGTTAAG
>PLZG01000094.1 GCA_003152075.1 candidate division FCPU426 bacterium | reverse complement strand
TTTAGTTTGTCCACGATGGGGACCCTGATTGGACAAGGTGAAAAAGCCTAAATGAATTATCTAATTTGAGGTGAGAAAATGACGGATGGCCGCCGAAAAAAAAGGGGCTCTCGAAAATGGAATGAGGCGGTCTTTTTATTCTCATTTGCTTTGTTTTTTGTTCCTCTTTTGGGCCAAACCGGAAAAGCTCTCGCAAAGGATGCTTATGTCCAAAAGGTCATCTGCCGGTTGGATCCTCATAAATTCAGTTTCGATAAAGTTGAAGACCTTTATTCGGCGTATGACGTAGATGGCAATGAAAATATTTATTATGTTGATCGTAAATCCCGTTGTTTAAAAATATTTGACTCTTCCGGGAAATTGAACGACCGTATCCCGCTTGATCAAAAATTTTGCAAGGACTTTTCCAGTATCTTTGCGAGAGATGGCTTTGTACTGCTTTACTCCGCAATCAAAACCTATTTATTGGACCTAAAAGATAAAAAGATCAGAAGTGTGAATATTTTTGATTGGCCGCAACAGGCGAAGTTCGTGGATGGTGTTCTTTATGATGTTAAGACCGGTAAAATATTTTATTCCACCGGTAATGGCGTGGCGCAAGAAAAACTGGTTTTTTATGACAAATATTTTAGCGATAAAAGCTATCTTTCTTCCAAAGACGGCCGAAAGCACAGCGGAGAACAAGGCGGATTTGGTTTTTGGAATTTAAAAACAGTTGATGAATTCGGGGATGTCTTCGCGAATTATTATTTGCCCAAGTACAAGGAATCGGGCGATCTGGATTCGGCAACGAAGTTTGAGATCATCAAATTCAATAAAGACTTGGAAGTTCAATATGTTTGGAAAGACTCCGATTATCACGTTAATGAAAAAACATCAAATGTTTATCAAATCCAAGTCTTGAAAGACGGTTCGCTTCAATTGGTGGGTTGGATAAGGCAAAATTAAGTTTTCATAGGAATAATGCGGTTGGGTTAAGCGATAGATCGATCGGCACGTGTACGATGTCCACGATGGGGACCCGTCGTGGACAAAGGAAATGGCCCCGAATGAAGTACCGAATGCCGGAAGGTATAAATGAACAACATTGAAAATCAAAAGTTAATTTGTAGGTATTCAGAAAAATCGGGGATCTCGATTGAAGGAACCTTGCTGGCGTTTAAAGAATTTGTCGAAGCCTTTTCAAAAGCGGAGGGTTTATATAATTTTCAAGTTCCAAAAGGTTCGGCCACTCCATATGCCCGTTTTCTTGATCAAATTTTGTTGGAAAATGGAGAGGGTAAATTAAAAATTTGTATTAAAGAAAATAGGGTGATTTGTTCTGGCGAAAAACGCTATTTGGATATCCTGGTGGATAATTTCTTAAGTTTAACCCAGCAAAATCATTCTAAAGGATTACATTTTCACATTGAGTATCATCCTGATCACTTTTTCCTCGACGAGAAAGCGGAACCGATTCTTCTGGAACGAATTAATTGATTTTTATCCATGATGGGGAGGCATTATGCACGATTGGATTTTGCTATCGATTTCTTTTGATTGGAAACTTGGAAAACTAACCATGGAATTTTTAGGAAAAGAGGCTCTCCCTGTGTTTTTTTATGCTGAAAATGTCTCCAATCTCCAGATTCCGAGAGCCCAAGAATGGGGACCAAGTATTTATGTTAACGGAGTAACTGGTCCGGAAAAATTAGGTGATGAACATAAAATAGTGCGATTCGAGATTCAATCTGGAGATGTCATAGAGGTGACCGCCACTAGCTTCATATTCCCTGAACTTGGTACACGGATAGATGGAGGCACCATACCGATAAGGAAAGAGTGATGAGTATTGGAAATTCATTGTCCACGATGGGGACCCGCGTTGGACAACCTTCATGGGTCGATATCAGCCAAAGGGAAACCATGAACAAGAATAAGCTGAAGGCTTTTTTCTGGCTCTTCGTGACCGTGACAATCCTGGCCTTCCATGGCTCCGCCGTCGTGGCCCGGATGGGCTATTTGGGGTGCAGATCCATCATCCCAAGAGCCGCTCGGGTTTTACGGTACCCACTGCGGATAACTCTCAACATTGACCCGTTCATCGAGTTGAAATGGAGGCTTGAATTTTGGGCTTGATCTTATTTGGCCTGCCTATCGCGATAACCTTGGGAATTTCATTCGGAATCTCGATGCAATTCTCGAAGAACATCTTTGTGAGGATCATCGGTATCGTTTTTATGGCTCCTGCGGCCTTCGTGGTCTGCATGAGTACTCCTTTCCTCGTGGGAGGGAAGATCAACGCTATCGACATCATCTTTTTCGGCTTAGTTTTTGTTTTCTTCACCGTTTGGAGTTGCTTCAACGGGTATTTTATTTTTAGAAAAAAGAACACGCCTTTTCACGCCGTGCTCTGGACTCTGTCTTGGGTAATGAACGCCCTGTTGGTCTGGGTCCTGATCATGGCCTTTCTCCTGCGCGGGGGAATGTAAAAGATTTATGTTTATTAAAGATTTTCCGCGACGGGGAGGTGTAGTGGACAAAGTGAAAATTGACAATTACGGTATCGTAACGGTATCTTATAGATATCCTTTGTCTTGGAGGTGTTTATGTCCAGTTTGCTGATCAAAAACATTCCCGAAAATATCCGAAAAAAATTAAAGGAGCAGGCAGAACTCAACCACCGCTCCATGAACAAACAAGTGGTTTTCATCCTGGAACAAGCTTTGGCAAAGCCGGGGATCGGCCAACTTCCTCCGCCGGTAAAATTGAAATTCCGGCCAACCAATGAATGGCTTGACAAAGCAAAACGATGGGGCCGTCAATGATCGTGGTGGATGCCAATATTCTGATCTACCGGATCGTCGAAGGAGAAATGACCGAGGCTGCTCTGCGCTTGCAGGAAAAAGACCCGGACTGGCGGACTTCGCCGCTTTGGGAATATGAGTTTGGGAACGCCTTGGTTTTGATGATCCAACAGAAGCACCTAACACCCAAGATGGCAGTTCAATTATTTCAAACGGCCAAAGGGCATTTTATACCGGGTGAAATGCCGGCAGATCCAGACCTAGCCCTACAGCTTGCCACCGAGAAACGAATAAGTTTTTATGATGCCCAATACCTAGCTTTGGCCCAAATGTTGGATGCCCCATTGGTAACCGAGGATAAGGCTTTGAGGAAAGCGGGCGGTAAATCGGCGCTGAGCATCCATGATTTCTTGAATTGAATCTTGTCCACGACGGAGACCCGTCGTGGACAGCACTTTTAGCTGCATTTTCGGTGCTCGGCTCCTAAATCTCCGGCTAAATTAAGGGCTTTGACCAGCGCTAAAATATTGGCAATTCAAAGCGGATACTGGAATGGTTCGAGTACAACTCGGGGAGGCGAAATTGAAAGGGAGTTTTATCTCGATAAAGATATTTGGAAATGTCCTAAATGTGGAAATGAAGCCCACCAATATGTATGTGGTAATTGTGGTTTCAAAATCTACGTAGAAGTTGTTGAACGGTTTTTGGCGCATTTGATTGATCTTGTATTTACTTCGATGCTGTTAATTATATTGGACAAATTAAAGGGAAACTCACCTCTTTCTCACCTGATCGTTTACGGTTTTGAGTTTTTAGTTTTGTATGTTTTAAATGTTTTTCTTGTTGGCGTTTGGGGTCAAACGCTTGGAAAAATGCTATTCCGGATAAAAATCTTACGCGCCGACGGTAGCAAAGTTTTGTGGTCAAATGCCTGGAGGCGCGTTTCGGTTGGGATTGGATTTATCGCGTTGTATTATTTTTTCATATCAATCAAAATCTTTTCGATGTTCACTGGAACGAATCTTCAACTTGGTAATGTACTGGATGTGGCTTCACTGATTTGTGTTTTCGCTTTTTTAATTTATAAATTCTGTGATGTATATGTTCTTTTGAAAAGCGAAAAACACCGGGCTATCCATGATCTGATTGGGGGTACCGTTGTTATTCATGATCCTCGGTAGTTAACCATTTTATCGATTTAAAAGGTTGTCCACGACGGGGACCCAGATTGGACAGGTAAAGGGGTAATAATAAATGAATCCTAATCTTAAAACCTCGCTCATTGCCGTTGTTCAATTTATCGGGATTCTGGTTTTGATTTTTGGTGGAATGGGTCTGGCGACCTGGCTTATTTACATAGACGAGAAAATAGCAAGATATGTCGGAGGTTTAGTGCTCGTGGGTTTGGGCGTTCTGATTCTGATTTTCGGGGATAAAGTTGTTAATCTTAACGAAGGCAAAATCGGAAGGATTTTTTTTCCTGCGGACAAATCCCAATTCAATTCGAAAATGTGGAAATGGGTTCTTGGCTTATTTTTGATGTTTGCGGGGACAAGTTTGATGTTTAACCGTTTCTAGAGCTGTCCACGACGGGGAGGCAGACTGGACAATGGAATAGACTGAAGAAGGCCTGACTTTATGAGAATCTTCAAATCGGACGGAATCTTTTATGACCGTTAAAGCTGTAATTTTTGATTTATTTGGGACATTGGTTTTCGATAAATTCTCAGCGGAAAAGTACCCGCTTTTCCTTTCCAGCCTAGCGTCCATATTAAACTTGGAGGACTCAGAATTCGCCTCACTTTGGCAAGCTTCCTACCGTGATCGGGCTCTTGGAAAATTTGAAACCTTACAGGACAACTTGCGGTGGATTGGGGATCAGCTGGGGCAGTCCTTGGAACCCCCGGCGGTGGAAGAGGTGGCCTCGAAAATCGTGGAACTGACCCGTCAGGCCTTAACACCCCGAGTCCAGGCCATTGAAGTTATCTATCAACTACGGCTAATGGGGTTCAAAACCGGCTTGATCTCGGACTGCGGCCCAGCCGTTCCCCTCCTCTGGAAGGAAACCCCTTTCGCGGAACTCTTCGATACCACCGTCTTTTCCTGCCGGGAAGGACTAAAAAAACCCGATCCAAAAATTTATCAAATCGCTCTGGAGCGCCTAAGTCTTCCAGCCCATGAATGTTTTTACCTGGGGGACGGTCACGGCGGGGAATTAGAGGGAGCGAAGAGTATGGGAATGAAGGCCGCTCTCATTTGGAGTGCCATCGACACCGACGAACCCGAAAGGTTGGTGGTGGAGAATTGGGAGGGGGCAACTTTGGTATCATTGACGGAAGTGGTATCTCTTCTGGGTTCATAATACACCGGGATTATTGTCCACGGCGGGGAGGCATATATTGCAGTCACCCATATTGAAAAGCTATAAAAAGATAATTATGAATATTTTTTTGGTTTTGGTTTTAACGTTTGGAATTTCTTTGGCCTTTCCTCCCCCCACTCCAACCAGCCAATCCCAGACCGAAATCCTTTGGGACAGTTGGGGCGTTCCCCATATCTATGCCCCCAATGACATCAGTCTGTTCAAAGCTTTCGGTTGGGCCCAAATGCACAATCACTCCAAGTTGTTGCTCCATGACTATGCCTTGGCCCGAGGCAGGGGAGCCGAAATTTACGGCCAAGTTGATTTGGTTTCAGACCGATCAGTTCGGCTGATGGGACTTTATGCCATTGCTCAAAAATGGTATTCCCAACAATCCCCCGAGTTCCGGGCTGATTTAGACGCCTTCGCCCAGGGCATCAACCAATACGGGCAAGACCCTAAATCCGGTTTGGATTCCGTGTCCCGTAAAATCCTACCGGTGGATGGGGTGGACATCATGGCCCATACAATTCGGGTTGTCTGGCATTTTCAGAGGGACCTATCCCACATCAAACCGAACTTGTCGAACGGGGAGTGGCTGGGCTCCAACGGCTGGGCCATTGCGCCCTCCCATTCCGCCGACGGCCATGCCATGTTGTTGGCCAATCCCCACCTTCCCTGGAACGGAGAAAGGACCCTGTTTGAGGCCCAACTGACTTCCCCGGATTACCAGGGTTACGGTTCCGCCGTTGTCGGTATCCCCATACTTTCCATCGCCTTCAACGAATCAAAGGGGTGGACCCACACCGTCAATACTATCAATCCCTGTTCCCTATACCTGCTGACGCAGGACGGTAAGGGCTACCGATTGGATGGTCTTCACCATAATTTTTCAACGCATGTTGAGAAGATCAAGGTCCTCCAACCGGACGGATCCCTACAAACGGAAGATTTCGTAATCCGCAGCTCACTCCAGGGACCGGTGATCGAGGATGGGGGCCAACTCAAGGCAGTCCGGGTCGCGGGATTGCAATGCGGTTCTTACGCCGGAGCCATGGAGGAATGGTGGAAGATGGGGCAGGCCAACAACCTAGCCGAGTTCCAATCGGCTTTACGTTCAATGCAATTACCCATGTTCAATACCATTTATGCCGACGTCGATGGAAACATCCTTCTTTTTGACGGCGGTTTAGTCCCCAAAAAAGGGATCGGGGATTTTGCGTTCTGGACCCAACCCGTCCCTGGGGATGATTCAAAAATGATCTGGACCGACTTTATGGATTATGATTCCCTGCCAAAGGCCTTGAATCCAAAATCGGGCTGGGTCCAAAATTCCAACAGCGATCCCTGGTACATGACCCAGCCAATATTGGATGGACGTACCTTTCCCCCGGCCATGGCAAACATCACAGGATGGCCCAGCTACCGGGAGCAAAGGGGTATCCGCATGCTCACTGAAAAGAAAAACATTTCCTTCGACCAGCTAATTACGGATAAATTCTCTACCCGCAGTGAAATGGCGGACCATTTGGTGGATGACTTAGTGGCCGCTGCCAAAGCTCGGGGAGGATCAACGCTTCTCCATGCCGCAGGTGTTTTGCAGAAGTGGGACCGGTGTTTTGACGCCGAAAGCCGGGGGGCCATTTTGTTTCAAGCCTGGAAAAACAGGGCATTTGGAAGCGAATGGCCACTTTCGACTCCTTTCGATGCGGCACATTTTTTAGAAACTCCCCGAGGCTTCGCTTATCCGGGTAGGGACGCCCAATTCCTAGAGGACGCTGCCAAAGAAATTGAAACGAAATATGGAAGGATTGACATTCCCTGGGGCGAGGTCCACCGCTTCCAACGGGGTAAGTTCAACTTTCCCGCAAACGGCGGATCGCCCGATCTCGGGATATTTCGATCCATCTGGTTTGATGGGGAAAAAAATGAAAAATTCGCCGCCAACGGGGGCGACAGTTTTATCGCGGCAGTCGAATTTTCCAAGCCTTTGAAAGCCGGCGTCCTGTTGACCTATGGGAATTCCAGTGACCCGGATTCGTCCCATTACGCGGACCAGTTGGAATTAGATTCGAAAAAGGAACTTCGCCCCGCTTGGTTTTACCGAAAGGACGTTGAGGCCCATGCGGTTGAACGGTCGGCGGTTCCGTAAGCCGAAACAAAAATTAAATGGTTTGTCTTGTCACGACGGGGACCCACCGTGGACAAGAAAATGCGATAACGAGGTTCACTTATTCGTAAAAGGACAGTGGATGGCTAAGAAAAAAACCTTATCGCTTGAAAAGCGTTTCGCGGTTCTTGAACTCCTATTTCATTTCATGCGGACCTTTGACGAAAAGGATTGGGCCGGAATGGAGGCTTGCCTCACCCAGATGGTTTATTGCGACTATTCAAGTTTCCGGGGCGAACCACCGGCAATGGTCGCCCGGGAAAATTACTCCGCAAAACGGAAGGCCGCGCTTTCGGCCCTTATTACCCAGCATAACTTGTCGAATATCACCATGGCCCCCAAGGGAAAATCCATCGATGTTCAGTGCAATTTCACCATCCTTCGATTCCAGCCCGATTTCAAGGAGGAGAAGGGGGATTATTTCCATTCCTATGGCCGCTACCAATTTACCGTCGTCCGGAGAGGACCGATTTGGCACATCACCTCGATAACCCAGCATATATTGAGGAATGAAGGAAACCCTCAGCTTCATATCGGCGCTGGAAAATAGCCGTCTCCGGTGGGGACCCGGCGTGGACAACTAAAAGAGGTATAATCCAATCAAATATTTTTAGGTTTGATCAAGGTTTCAATTTTGAGGTGAATATGAAAAGACTTTTTATTTTCTTGGGCATCCTCTTAGCGGCCCTGGCCCCCTTAGCCTGCCAAAAGACCTATAACTTGGGACCCGTTACCGTCCTTACCGCGACCCCAGTTCCAACCAGCACCTCCACCCCTTCCTTCAACTGCGCGTTCACCGTGACACCCGTCGTCGCCTGCCTGGACCCCTACGCCACCGCTATTCCCACTCCGGGCCCCTGCCTTAGTTCCGTTGTGCCCAACGGAATAGCCTATCTTGAGATTTGCAATTACTCCAACAACGGGCTGACCAAAACACTTTGGTTTCAACACATTACCCTGCCCGCCGGATGGACCAGCCAAATATCGCTCAGCCCCAGTAACCAGGTCACCAGTTTTGGGGTCACCCTCTTCGTCCTTTACACCACCTTCCAGATCGGGGCTTGGGACGCGACCGATTCTTATGGGAACCCGGTGCCCAATGGATGTTACGCCGTGCATTTGCGCTACACGGACAGTTCGGGAAACTTCCAACAGGTGTACCTGCCCGTCACCGTCAACCGCCCCCTGGGGAGGGTGATGGTGGACATTTTCAACAGCACCAACCAGGAGGTGAAGGCCCTTTACCGCCTCATCGCCAATCCGGGGCCTTCCACCTCCATCAGCAGCATGACGCTTTCCACGACCTCCCTCCAGCCCAGTTACTGCAACCCCGTGCCGCCGGGAATCACCCAAGTTGCCATTTCCTGCTCCAATGGTATGAACTTGGTTTGGGACGGGCGGGACAACAACGGAACCATCCTTCCCGCCGGCACCTATACGGTCAAACTTTGCGCGTCGGACGACGTGAGCGCGTCGAATTTAACCGGAACCGTCTCCACCGCCCCCTTGAACGAAACTTCCGCGGCCTCGACGGTGTTCGCCAGCCCAAACCCCTTGCCCGCGGGAAATTCGACAGTTATTCAAGCTATCCAATGCGGGGGACCGTTGACGCTGAAAGTATCGATTTATGACTCAAGCAATAGTCTGTTGAGGACGGTTACCGGAGCCGTAGGAACCAATCAAGTTGCCCTTACCACCAGCGGCTTGACTGCCGGGAACTATACCTTAAAGGTGGCGGTCTATGACGCCGGTGGATATACAGGCACGGAAACGGTGCCGCTGGTTTTGAATTAAAAAAACGATTGGAATGCTTGGACGATCCGACAAATTTAAAAATAAAAATTAGATAAGTTCTTATAAAGTGTTAAAATCGGTCCAAGATTAGTTCCTTCCGACGATTGAAATCGCTCCGGCCCGTTCCACCTTCAAAATAAAAATTCTTATGAATTTCCGGCTTTTCGGCCATTGGCCCATGTTTTTCCTAACGGAGGCATTTGGATTATGAATAACTTCAGCATTGCCATAAGAACCGCCATGGAAAATTCCGAAATCTCCGTCGTGGAAGTTGGGGGCGTTTTAGACATCAATTCGATCGGGGATTTTGAAACCATGGTCGATGGCCTCCTCAAAAAGAAGCAATTCAAGTTAGTCCTTAACATGGAAAGACTAACTTATATTTCCAGCGCTGGAATGGGTTTTTTGGTGGGAAACATCAAGGAAGTCCGGAAAAACAAAGGCGACATTAAGATCGCCGGCGTCAATTCGGATATTTACCGGGTGTTCGAACTGCTGGATTTTCCCGGTATTTTTCAATTTTTCAAAACCGAAAGGGAAGCCGTTCAGAAGTTTTAAAGGGCGCGGTTAAAGCTGAAAATCACTAGTCCCCACAATGGGCGGAGGGAGCCACGATGCCTGAGGCTAAATTATTCATGGAAAAAAGGATGTATCCCCGGGTCTCGGTCAAGTTGCCCATCAACTATCGGGTAATGGAGGATGAGGCGGAGCTTCACAATATCGAGGAATGGCGGAAAACCAACAAAGACGCCCAAAGCGTGGATTTAAGCTTGGGCGGGATGTTCATCGCGGTGGACCGGTCCTTACCTATGGGGACCCTTCTGCGTTTTGATGTCACGATACCCAAACAAGCCGATCCCTTGGCAATATTCGCCGAGGTGGTATGGTCCAATGTTACCGGCGCGGGGCTTCGATTTTTGATGGTAAAACCCCAGGACCTGGATGCCTTGAAGAAATTCCTGGAATCCGAGCCCCCACAGTAAAAGTTCCTTTTTCCATGAGTGTCTTTTGGTGGAGCCCCGGGCAAGCCGGGAGCTCCACGAAGTCCAAGCTTCGCTTGCCGGGCCTTTCAGGCCCGGTCCGCTTTCATCCACGGGCCAGCCCGTGGATTTCAATGCGCCGACTTTAAAAATGTATCGGCCCGTTTGGCCCGCTAAGTCATAGAACTTTCCAACTTCCTCGCCGCAAATAGTCCCGCTTCAAATCCGACCCGGGGCCCTGGTTCCACCCGTCGATTTTTTCCGTCTTCCCCCGGACCCCTTTAAATTTCCTTTTTCACTTGCAGCGGTTTTTTTCCTTAAAGACCTTGTCACGCGGGTTCCCCCCAAAAATGAGTAACCACCTCAAAAAGGACTTTCTCGTGCAACCTTAAGCTTCTCAACATTATTTAAAGCACTAAAACTGTCAAACGTGTTTATTTTAAGGTGTTTTTTAGCCTTTTTTTTGACCAGAAACTATGATGATGAGAATTGAACCTTATTAGTTTTTGATATCTGGGGGATAAATGAATCAATCAAATATGTTCGCGGAAAAACGCGACCATCCAAGGGTTTCCCTCGAGATACCCCTCAAGTGCCGTTTTATGGACGGAGCGTTGAATGTCGAAAGCTTTTCCGAAGCGCGGAAAAGGGTGATGAATTCCACCAGCCGGGACGTCAGCCTGGAAGGAATGAAAATCCAGGCGGACATTCCCTTGAATGTGGGGGACATTATGGCCGTCGATTTTTCACTTCCGGAAAATCCAGCCAGCATCTCCGCTTTCGCGGAAGTTGTTTGGGTAGGTCAAGAGATCGTGGGTATCCATTTTCTGGCTTTGAAGGAGGAGGATTTGGAATCCTTGAAAGCCACACTGGCCAAGGTTTCCACCGGCCAATAGCCAACCTTTCCATCATAGAACTTTCGAACTTCCTCCCCTAAAATGACCCCTCGTGGCTCCTCACGGGCAAAGCCCGTGGCTTCGCCGAAGTCCAGGCTTCGCCTGCCCAGCCTTCGGCTGGGACGCCTCTCCTCCCCGGGCATAGCCCGGGGATTGCGATGCGGCGACTTTCAAATCCTGCCGGGGGTTCCATGGTTTCACAAATAGCGTTTCTTTATATCAGTTACTTCGCCTGGGGATGCCTGGTCCTCTTGCCCGTGGTGAAACTGCAGGAAGTGGGGCAGGGCTTCTACCGGTTTTTCGGGTTCGCCATTGTGTCGTTACAAACGGTAGCGGTGGGGCTGGCCATTTGGATGGGCCCGGCATTTGACGATTCTTTCCAATTTGCGGCCCGGGCGTTGGGTGTTTCACTTTTTTTCACCCTTTGTTTCACCATCGCCTTGAGGATCAGGATCCGCTGGTTTCTGTGGACGTGTTTTGGTTTGGCGGTTTTAAGCGGCTTGGCGGGAATCGCTTTCTTCCCCTGGATCAGCATGAACCATTTGATTTATATCAATCACCATGAAATTTTCTGCTTGGGTTTTGCAGCGCTACATGCTGTTTCTTCGGCAATGCTACTGGGGGCCGTGACCCTTGCCATGATGCTGGGGCATTGGTACCTGATGACTCCCAAACTTTCCATTGCCCCCTTGAAGCGTTACTCAGCCGCCTATATCCTTCTCACGGTCTGGATGGCCCTCCAACTCGTTGCCAGTTACTTCTTATATACAACGGCGGAAGGGCCCGATGTGGTTTCATTGATGAACCGGGAGATGATTTTCATCCTTTTTCGGGTAGCCTGGGGACTCTTGGTGCCATTGGGAATGGCTTACCCTATTTGGGCGACGGTGGCCATGAGGTCTACCCAGTCGGCCACGGGCATCCTTTACGCGGCCATGGTTTGCACGATGATGGGGGAAGGCATGGGGCTTTATTTGACCCTACAAACAGGAGTTCCGTTTTGAATAAACCAAAGACCAACACGAAGACACTTAGACACGAAGGAAAATCTTTTATCCTTTGCCTTTCGAATAAAAACCTTGAGTCTTTGTGGCTTTGTGTCAGAAGTAGGTTTTAAGTGGAAATAAATTCTTTTTGTCCTGAGTGCGAGAACGGCATCTTCCTATATGAGCAGCCTAAGCCCGGGCTTGTTCCCTGCAAACGCTGTGGCAAGGGAAGGGAAGCTGTCGGCAAAGGCGAACTGGATGCCCAGGGGGCCATTTCCCGGTGCGGATTCTGCGATTGCGTGGAGTTTTATCGGCAGAAAGATTTCAACACCAAGCTTGGCCTTTGGATCACGGCCGCGATCTTGGGAAGCGCGCTGGTTTTTTTCCTCAAAGATTGGTTGAAGACAGGCTTCGGAATCCTTGTCGCCGGGGCCCTTTTGGACCTGGCCCTTTATTTCGGGCTAAGCGACATCGTCATTTGTTATAACTGCCGGGCGATTTACCGGGGACTGCCCATCAACCCTAAGGTGGAGGGCTTTGACTTAAAAATCCACGACCGTTACGCGTTTCATAAGAAGAAATAATAATTTTTTACCACGAAGTACACGAAGGTCACGAAGTTAGGTTTTAACCATTTGGATTTGTTGATAACAAGGAGAATTGAATGACGGAAACAAATTCCAACCAATCGCAGGGCTCGGGATCGGAGCCCCCTTTGTACGCGCCGGAGACGGGTTTTTCCCTTTTCATGAAGCTCTTCATCGTGCCGGCTATCATTGTGGCCGTGGCGCTGGGGATTTTCCTGCTGGGCACGCTCGCCCTCCAGCATCCCAAGACCGCGTCCCAATATTTAACGGAGCTTAAGAGCGACAGCACGGAAAAGCGCTGGCAGGCCGCTTATGAACTTTCCCGAATGCTGGCGCAAGGCGAGAAAATACAGTTTGACCAGGATCTTCGCGCCCAATTGGTCCAGACTTTCACCGACTCCAAGAAGGATGACCCCCGTATCCGGGAATACCTGGCTTTGGTCCTTGGGCATTTAAAGGAAAAGTCGGCCGTGCCGGTCCTGTCCGAGGCGGTTAAGGACGAGTCCAATGACGTGAAGATTTACAGCCTCTGGGCCTTGGGGAATATTGAGGACCCTGCGGGAGGACCGGCCGCGCTCATCGGATTGTCCGATTCGGACCCGGGGGTTCAGCGCATGGCAGTAGGGGCCTTGAGCGCCTTGAGGTATGGCCCAGCGAAGTTCGCCTTGGAAAAGAATCTTGAAAGCTCCAACCAAGCCCTCAAATACGATTCGGCGGTGGCTTTGGCCCGCTTGAAGGACGAAAGGGCTGTGCCCACCTTATTGGATATGATGGCGCTCAAAACCACGGGCAAGCCCGATGACGAAATCATTCAATCGGCGAAATTAGCCGCTATTGAAGGGGCCGCGGAATTAAAAAACGCCAAGCTACTGGAGCAAATCACGGTGATGAGCAAAAACGACCCGGACTTGAAAGTCCGCGACGCGGCGATGCAATTCCTTAAAAAATAATATCGCTGTCATTGCGAGGAATGTACGCCGAATAGGCGGGCGAAGATGACGAAGCAACCCCAGTTTTATATACAAAGCGAGAAGTCTTATGATTCGAAAAGCCACCCTCGAAGACGTCCCCGAAATAGCCCGCCTTTCTGCCCTCAAACGAAAACAATACGAGCAATACCAGCCTGTTTTTCACAAAGAGGCTGAGGGCGCTTTAGATAAGCAAGTTCTTTTCCTGAAAGACAACATTAGCAAAGACCATTTAATAGCCCTGGTTAATGAAGAAGCGGGAAAAAAGATAAATGGTTTTATCATCGGCGCGCTGGTGAACGCGCCCCCGGTTTATAATCCCGGAGGCAAAGTTTGTTTAGTGGACGACTTCATGGTGGAAGACCCATCCTTGTGGACCACCATGGGGGTTTCGTTGTTGAACCGGGTGATCGAATTGGGTAAAGAAAAGGGAGCGGTCCTGGTCAACGTGGTCTGCGGACCAATGGACAAGTCTAAAAGGGAAATGCTGGCCAAGTTTGGTTTCGATATGGCAACCGAATGGCATGTTAAATCGATTAAATAGCTGCCGGCTACGGGTAGCTGGGGTAAATCAGCGGAATTTTGGTCCCGAGTGTTGACCCTTATTTACCAGACTAGGTGAAAAGTTATGACCGATAACATTGTTAATGAAAATCCCAAAGTTCCAACATCCCAAGAGTTATTTGAATTCTTCAAAGAATTTCTTTCGAAATGGTCGGGGCTGGCGGTGCAACCGGTTGAGATCAGCAAAGACGAAATCCCCAATTTGCCCCTTGAACTGGGATTGATGTTCTTCGAGCCTCGAATTGGAATTCTGGTCATCCGCGCCTCTGATACATTTGAATCCCTATTAGAAAAATCAGCCTCGGGCGGCAAGACGCGAGAGACCCGATTGGGATTTTTTACGGAAATAGTTGTACTTTTTTGGAACCGTTTAGTGTCAAAGTTCTGGGGCATGGAGAGCCGGAAACTGAAACAGGCTTTATTCAAAAAATCGATCCCGCTGGATTGGCCCAATCGTCAGCCGGACGCGGCTATCGCGGTTTTTGTTGAGAAAGAGCTGGTGGAAATCCGTCTTTGGTCACCCCTTTTGGAAGGGGAGATGGAAAACTGGAAGAAATCCCGGAAATAGCCAAAGGTTTGCCTAAGACGGAGAGCCGTTGTGGATAATAAATTCAAAGGTGAGAAAAATTATGGTTCTTTCTGAAACCCGAATTGACAAGCACTCCTGTCTCGTCCTGGACCCACCCATCATCCCCCCGGGTGCGCCGGTAGTCATTATTCTCCATGGTCTTGGTACCAACGCCGATGACATGGCTCCTCTGGTGGAACAATTAAATCTTCCCAACTGCCGCTTCGTTTTGCCTGACGCACCACTTCACCTGCAGGGTTACCCGGAAGGCGCCTATGCCTGGTACGACTTCCAGGCTCATAACCGCGAGGAAATAGTGAAGAGTCGGGAATATCTCTTTAAGGTGATGGACCGTTTTTCCAACGATCCCAACTTGAGGCCGGCCGCAGGAGCGGAGAAAAAGCCCACCCCCGTCATTATCATGGGTTTTTCCCAAGGGGGCGTGATGGCGATGGAAGCGGGGCTTAATTACAAGGGAGGGGTCGCGGGAATTGTATCCATGAGCGGCTATATGCCCGACCCCTGGGCCACTTTGACAAAGGCGGAAGCGTCCTTTGAAACGCCTATTCTTCTGGTGCATGGCACCCAAGACGAGGTTGTGCCGGTGGATGGCTCCCGCCATGCCGTCGAATCCCTGAAGGAAACAGGCTATTCTTTGGTTACTTTGAAAGAATTTCCGATGGGGCATACCATTACTGAGGATTCACTTGGTGTGGTTAGGGAGTTTTTGAAGCAAAACACATAAAAGAAAAATGGCCAAAAACAAAAAGCAGGACAATCGTTTTTTTGGTGTTCTCTCTCCGGCTCAGTTAGCTGAAGGCATTACTTATTGTTATGAAAACGCAACAAGCTTTTTAGAAGAGTCGAAGATGCTTTTAAATGGCGGGAAATATGCCCGGAGTGTGTTTTTGGCTCTTGGTTGCATAGAAGAAATTGGCAACGCAATAATTTTGGCGAGGATGGCCGGGTTTCCCCCTGAGCGACAAGAACTCTGGAACAGAGAGTGGGAAAATTTTTATCGTCACAATTACAAGGTGGCTGAAATACTTTCTTCTTCTAAAGGATATAAATCCTTATTGAGCACTGTAAGCGATAGGCCAAATATAGTTGAGCTTTCTTACTCTCATGATTATCTCCGCGAAAAAAGCATGTTTGTAGAATATGAGCAAGCATCTAAAGTTTGGAACATTCCATTGGCTTTTAAAGAAAACGAAGCGAAGGTTGCGATTGAAATGGCCGAAGTTACAGTGGAAAAGAGAATTTTTTTGAAAAATGACGGATTTTATTCCGCTAGGTCTTTTGAGTTGAAACGTGAATTTTACAAAAAAATCTATAATAGACTAAAAAATCCGAATATTACTTTGCTTGATTTTGAAGCAATGGAAGATTTGTCGAGCGAAGTAAATCATTCCTATTTTAAAAAATTAGTAGAAGAGGGTATTGTGAATAAAAGTTGCAGAATGACATTGGGACCCATTACTTTTAAGGAGTACGTTGAAATGCCTTATGAGTTATTAAAGGAAACGAAAAAGCGTCTTTCGCTTTAGCCACATTGGGGACAGACTAAATAAGCTCAAAACGTATCTATTAAGGCATCGTTTAAGAAGTTTTAAGGCCAGTTAATCGGCAAGGATATTGGATGGAATTTCGAACCTGCTTGTTTGTAACGTGAAGCTAAAAGATTTACTCGCCCATCTTTTAAAGCCTCCACATGAAGTTTCTCCCATGCGAACTTGCTTCTATCGGCGATCCGCTTAGCCTGTTTCCACCAGGCATCTCCCCTCACCCTAGCCCTCTCCCGCAAGGGGCGAGGGGATCGGGTGGAGGCGGCTTTTAGGAATTCCACTTCGGCAAATCCCAACAAGGTGTAAATTCTTCCGCGAGTGTCGCCGGTTTTCTTGAACAAAATGTCCGCTTTCTGAAAGGCTGACCATGCTGGTTGATATTGACCCAACATTTTATAAGTCGTTCCGATAGACCAAAGGGTATAGGCGTAGCTGACCCGGTCGCCGATGGCCCCGTAAAGCTTTTCGGCTTTCTGATAGAAGGGAAGGGCCTGCTTGAAATGCCCTGCCATGCGCTGGACATTCCCTAAACCGCAATAGGAGTAGGCAATACCAAAAGTATCCTTCCTTTGCCGCATGCGGCGGTTGGCTTCTCGGTAATATCTCCCCGATTCGGCGTAACGGCCCAACATTCGGAAGATCCCGCCGAGGGCACAGCAGGTGTAGGAAACCCCTTCCGGATCATCCAAAGCTTTGAATATCTTAAAAGCGGTTTGGAGTTCCTTTAATCCCCTTTTCATATCCCCTGAAATACGAAAGGTGCCACCCAAAGCCCAGTGGGCGAAGGCTTCTCCTTGCCTGTCCTTTTGCTTTTTGTAAAAAGCCAAGGCTTTTTTCAGTTCGCGGAGGGCCTCCGTGGGGCGGCCAACGGCGCGGGCCGCCAAGGCCCAACCCATTTGGGCGTCCGTCATGGAGACGGGGTCAAGAATTCGGATAAACCGTTCGGCTTGTTTGTAGTGGCGCATGGATTCGATAAAAAACCCCATGATCCGCTCGACATCCGCCAGACCTAAAAGTGCTTCCGCTTGGTCTTGCGGGGTCGAGGATTTTCGAACAATTTCCCTATAAACTTTGCGAGCTTCTCCGAATTTGGAGGATTGACGTGCTTTTTCGGCTTTTTCAAAGAGGTGGTTCACGAGTTATCCGCCAGGAATCAGGAATAGGGTTTAAAAGGCATTAGGAAACCTTTGGATTTTATCAGTACAAAAGAGTTTGCGAAGTTTTAATGGGTTTTTAATGAATAAATTTCTAAAAAAGAGATTAAAATGCCGCCAAATTGATGAAGAGAACAAGAAACTACTTTTTTGTAGTTAAAAACAAAATAGAAGTTTCGAAATGGGTCGGAGGGTTCTTTTAAAGGGCTTTTTGAAGGGTTTTTCTTTGGCACGGAACTGGCTTTAGGGGGAACTGCTGTTTTGGACTCCGGAGAGAGAGAACGGAGCAATTTTAATAATAAAAGGAGAAAGAGAGATGAAATTTCTTCAAAGTTTGTTTGATTCATTGAAGAAAAAGTCGGTCGTTTTGGCAACGGCCGGGTTTTTCTGCCTGATAGCGGCTACAGCAATGGCCCAAACGGCTGCACCGGCTGCGGCCCCCGCGGCAGCGGCTCCAATCGCGGCGCCCGCGGCTGCCCCAGCGGCGGCTCCGGCCGCACCGGCCATTAGCGCCGGCGACACGGCTTGGGTGTTGGCCTCGGCGGCTTTGGTTCTTTTCATGACGCCCGGACTGGCTTTCTTTTATGCCGGTATGGTGCGCAAGAAGAACGTCATGGCCACCATCATGCAGAGCTTCTTTATGATCTGCCTGATCAGCGTCCAATGGGTGATCTTTGGCTATTCCTTCGCCTTCGGCGACGGTACCCCCTGGTACGGAGGCCTGAAGTGGTTGATGCTCAATAACATGCCGGACGTGAGCCCTTTGGCTCCCACCGTCCCGCATTACGCCTATATGATTTTCCAGGCCATGTTCGCCATCATCACGCCGGCCTTGATCTGCGGGGCTTACGCGGAGCGGGTGAGCTTCAAGGGTTTCGTGGTATTTTCACTGCTGTGGGCCACCTTTGTTTATGACCCAGTCTGCCATTGGGTATGGTCACCCAATGGATTTTTCAACACCTTGGGCGCCTTGGACTTTGCCGGCGGGACAGTCGTCCATATGACAGCGGGATACTCGGCCCTGGTTTTGGCAATTCTTTTGGGAACGCGGAAAGGCTACGGCAAGGAAACCATGGCTCCTCACAACCTGACCCTGGTGCTCTTAGGCGCCAGCATGTTGTGGTTCGGATGGTTCGGCTTCAATGCCGGGTCGGCCTGCGCGGCCAATGCCCTGGCTTGCAATGCTTTTGTCACGACTAACACGGCGACGGCCATGGCGGCCCTTTCCTGGTGCCTGATCGAAATGATCCACCGTGGAAAAGCCACCACCTTGGGAGCGGCTTCGGGAGCTGTGGCGGGACTAGTCGCCATTACCCCGGCTTGCGGTTTCGTAAACGTGGCCGGATCGCTTTGGATCGGCGCTTTGGTAAGCTTATTCTGCTACCTAGCCATCCAAGTCAAGATAAAGATGGGCTACGACGACTCTTTGGACGCCTTCGGCGTGCACGGTGTGGGTGGAACCTTCGGGGCTATCGCCACGGGCCTTTGGGCAGTCAAGGCGGTGAACGGTCACGACGGGTTGTTTGCTGGTAACCCGGCCCAATTGTGGATCCAGTTACAAACGATAGCGGCCACCATAACTATCTCGGTTGTGGGCACGATCGTGATTTTCTTCTTAGTCGAAAAGACCATTGGCCTGCGGGTGAGCCCGCGGGAAGAAGAATTGGGCTTGGACCTGTCTCAACATGGCGAGGAAGGCTATCACATTTAAAGTTTGATTAAATATTTTCCACGGTAAAACCGTGAGGGAGGCATCAGAATGAAAAAAGTTGAAGCAATCATAAGGCCCAGCGCCTTAAGGGCGGTTTTGGACGGATTAAAGGCGGTAGGTTATCCTGGCGTGACAGTGACCGAAGTTTCGGGTCATGGTACCCAAAAGGGAATCACCGAATCCTACCGGGGGCAGAGCGTTGAGGGTCTTCTGCCTAAACTGGTGGTGACAGCGGTAGTAAAAGACGCCCAGATCAATAAGGTCACTAACATCATTATTAAAACAGCCCGGACGGGGGAAATCGGCGACGGAAAGATTTTCGTTTCGCCGGTATCGACCGCCATCCGTATCAGGACGGGTGAAAAAGGTGATAAGGCGGTTTAATCAGAGTTTTATTGAATTGAGGAAAGGCCCGGTGAAACCCCCCGGGCTTTTTTTTTACCCCCGCACCCCCCCTTTAAAATAGGCCTACCAACCACTTTCATGGGCCAAAAAACCAGGAAAACAGCGATTTTTATAAAAGGGAAGATGATTTGAACCATATTGCATTCCCTCCCCTTCGCCTATCCTTGCCCCGGTTTAAACGGGTCCGGTAAAAAATCACAAGGAGTAAGGGAAGAATGAAATTTTTAAACAAGATTTTATTTTTGGGTTCACCCTCAAGGGCCAGCTTCGCCTGGGGAAGCCTTTTTTACCTAGCGGCGGGCATGGCCGTTGCGGGGGAAGAGGCCCCTTTGACCCCCATTAATTCAGGGGATACGGCCTGGGTTTTGGTATCGGCGGCCTTGGTGATGCTGATGACCCCGGGGTTGGGATTGTTTTACGGCGGGATGGTGCGACGGAAGAACGTCTTGGCGACTATCATGCAAAGTTTTTTTCTCGTGGCATTGATCGGCATCCAATGGATCGCTTGGGGTTATTCGGTGGCTTTCTCGCCGGGTAATCCTTTTTTCGGCGGTTTATCCTGGGGAATGCTGAATAACCTTGGTGCCGTTAGCCCGAACGCTCCGACCATCCCCCACCCCGCGTTCGTCCTTTTCCAAGCCATGTTCGCCATCATTACCCCGGCTTTGATTACCGGGGCTTTCGCCGAACGGGTCAAGTTCAAGGGGTTTGTCCTTTTCTCGCTTCTCTGGGCGACTCTGGTTTATGACCCGGTGGCCCATATGGTTTGGGGTGGGGGTTTTTGGGCCCAACATGGGGGATTGGATTTCGCGGGGGGTGTGGTGGTTCATATCACCGCGGGCTTTTCCGCGCTGACCCTCGCCCTTCTTACCGGAAGGCGCAAGGGATACGGGACGGTGACGATGGTACCCCACAACATGACGATGGTCATGTGCGGGACCGGCCTTCTTTGGTTTGGATGGTTTGGTTTCAACGGGGGTTCGGCCCTGGGGGCCAACCCTCAAGCTTGCACGGCCTTCCTTGCTACCAACACAGCCGGCGCGGCGGCAACACTGGTTTGGTGCTTGGTTGAAGCCTTACATAGGGGAAAGCCCACCACGTTCGGCGCGGCTTCGGGCGCTATCGCGGGGTTGGCGGCCGTAACTCCCGGGGCGGGTTTTGTCGACATGACGGGAGCGATATGCATTGGGGCAATGGCCAGCCTGCTTTGCTACAGCGCCATCCTGTTCAAATTAAAATTAGGGTATGACGATTCCCTGGACGCGTTCGGGATCCATGGAGTGGGCGGTTTTTGGGGAACACTGGCAGTCGGTATATGGGCCAATCCACTAATTGGGAGGAAAGCCGGTTTTCTGTACGGCAACGCGGGGCAGTTCACGCTCCAGACCCTCATGGCGGTTTCCATCGCCCTATTTTCCGTCGCCGCCACGGTGATAATCTATTTCGCGGTGGAAAAAACAGTTGGGTTTAAAGCCAATGAAAAAGAAGAGGATATTGGCCTCGACGTTTCCCAGCACGGCGAGGAGGGTTATAACTATTAAGAGGCAGCTAGCGGTTCACAGTCGACAGCTCACAGCTACTGACTGAAAAACAAACGAGAGCTTGAAACTAGGATTTGGGTTAAAGGAGGGGGAAAATGAAAAAAATTGAAGCGATCATCCGGCCCAGCGCTTTACGGGCTGTTTTAGAGGGCCTGAAAGCCGTTGGATATCCGGGCGTGACCGTGAACGAGGTTTCGGGTCATGGTACCCAAAAGGGAATTACGGAGTCTTACCGGGGACAAAACGTCGAAGGTTTGCTTCCTAAGCTGATCGTGACCGCGGTAGTCACGGAGAAGGAAGTGAACAAGGTTATCAATATTATCGTCAAAACCGCCCGGTCAGGCGAAATCGGCGACGGGAAGATTTTTGTGACTCCCGTCTTGAACGCTATCCGGATTCGGACAGGAGAAAAGGGCGATAAGGCCGTTCAATAATTCCAGTTTTGTAATAAACTAATAGCCCTATAGGCCCCCGGGTGGGCTTTCCTATAGGGCTAATTTTTTGACCCTCGTTACAATATTGGGAGAAGTTTAGTGAACCGCCTAAAACTTTTCGTTGTAATTCTTTTCTTCACTCTTTTCCCGGGGATTGCCTGGGCCGATAACCCATTTCCTGAAGTTAAAGTGATTCCCTGGAACGGCCATAAGGCGGCTACTTCCCTGACCTTTGACGACGGTGATTCTTCCCACCTGGACGTTGCGATTCCTGAACTAAACCAGCGAAAAATGCGCGGGACCTTTTACCTTATCGCCAACCGAATTGACCGGAAGGATGAGTGGCGCAAGATTTTGACGGCGGGGCACGAAATCGGAAATCACACCCTTGACCATAAGCATACAAGCGAATTGACGCCTAAAGACGAGGAAGCGCAAGTCGTTGGCGCGCGGAATGTCCTGCAGAAGGAATTTGGGGTACCGGTTTTAACCTTTGCCTATCCTTTCACGGAAGTTTCGCCCGGGTTGAGAAAATGGGTGGAAAAAACCAATTTTATAGCACGCAATGGTTACGGCATTTATTTGATCAAGCCTGACACGGAGCCGGATTGGACAAACATCCCTTCCCGCACGACCATGACGAATCTTCCGTTCGACACTTACAAATCCTGGATTGATGGGAATGTGGATGGAGGCGGCTGGCTGGTATTGATGATTCACGGCTTGGAAGGCACTTCCTCTGGTTGGGAACCAATTCTAAAGAAAACCTTTACACAAATCTTGGACTATCTCCAGACAAAGGATATTTGGGTGGGAACTTTTCAGGAAGTGGGCTCTTATTTCAAAGCCCAAAAAGTTTTTGAAAAAGTTATCCCTCAAACGATTGGAATGGAAAAAAAGTGGAAATGGGAAATACCCGCGAACTTTCCAGTGTCTGTTCATCTCAAGTTTCAAGTAGACCGTGCCAAGGATGCTTGGGGCGCTTTCGAACTATGGCAGGGGAAACAAAAAATTACACCTGATGAGAAGGGTAGTTATGTCATTGACTTTGGTAAAAAAGAGTTAACTCAGCGGATTTTGCCTAAGTGATGACATTAAAAATAGGTTTAAGCTTATTTTAAAAACTGACAGCCATGCTAAATTTTGATAATCCTAAAAATCTGACCCCCATTGACCTAGTATTTTCCACGAAAACTCAATTAAAATAACCGTCAAATTTATCACAAGATCGTTTTGAGGCCGGGGATTATCCTGGCCATTCAAATTATCCACAAGATAAAACAAAGAGGAGTCGAACCGTGGCAACAATTAAAGACGTGGCGAAAATGGCCGGAGTCACCATTGGAACCGTTTCAAGGGTGCTCAATAACAAGAAATGGGTCAGCGATGACTGCAAGAAAAAGGTTCTTGTTGCCATCAAGGATCTCCATTACAAGCCCCAGGCTCATGCGCGGCGTCTTCGCCAGAAGCATTCCCAAATCTGTGGTGTCATCGCCCCTC
Source organism: candidate division FCPU426 bacterium (assembly GCA_003152075.1). GTDB lineage: Bacteria > Oederibacteriota > Muellerivitia > Muellerivitales > Muellerivitaceae > PALSA-1180. The sequence continues at coordinate 3,409 of PLZG01000094.1, read as the reverse complement.
ATCACACCTCTATTTTCAGCAGTCCCTTCTTCACAAAGATCATGGAAGGGTTGGAGGAAGTGGCCGCTGGAAAGCAATATCGCCTTCTTCTTCATCCCTTGAGCGAAACCGCCCGCGCCCAAATTTCTTACCGCACGCTTTTGGGTGACGGAAGCGTTGACGGCATGTTCGTTTTGAATGCTTGGTCAACGGATGCTTCCATCCGCGAGTTGACTGAGGCTAATGTCCCTTTCATTTTGATCAACGGGAAAATTACTGGCGGTGAAGACTTGCCTTATGTCGGCTTTGACAACCGCGGGGGAGTGAAAAAAGCCATCGAGCATCTGGTGGCGCTCGGGCATGAGCGCATCGGAATGATCAACGGACGCATGACAACGACCAACGCCATGGAACGCTTCCAAGCCTTCCAGGACATGCTGGCGGGAAACAAATTGGAGTTTCATAATGATTGGGTAGCGGATGGGGAATTTGAGGAAGAAGGCGGCTATAAGGCGGCCTTGAAAATCTTGGCCGCCGTGCGCCGTCCCAGTGCCATTCTTTGCGCAAGCGACTTGATGGCCATTGGGGCAATGCGGGCCTTGAAGGAAAAGGGCGTGAACGTGCCGGATGACATGTCTATCGTCGGGTTCGACAACATGGAAGAAGCGGCCTACCATGAACCCGCCTTGACCACCGTGGCTTTCTCGGCCTATGAAATGGGAAAATTGGCGGCCCACAAGATGTTCCAGATGATCGCGGAGGAGCCTTTACTGGAAAAGGCCACCACTCTGCAGGCAGAATTGATCGAGAGGGAAACGACGAAAAAGATCAATTAATAGTCTCGGGGAATTCGGACTAGCCGTTAAAATAGCCTCCGTGGCAAAAACCACGGGGGCTTTTTCTTTTCATGAGGGGGTAACCTTAAAGTGAACGGTGATGTAATCAAAAATATGAGGCGACCCTTTCTTTTAAATGTTTTCCTGGCTTTCGTTTATTTTGGCATCCTTGGATTTGTTCAAGCTCAAGCCGAGCTGCCCGCGAACAGCGCCGGGGTAGTTTCCGTCGAGGGATTTCCTTCCCTGCGGCCGGTCCATCCTGGAACGGTTTTTTCCATCGCGGTTCAAGTAAAGGTTAAAGAAGGGTGGCATGTGAACGCCCATGAGGGCCTTCCAGAATTTTTCATCCCCGCGGAGCTTTCCTTGGGGCCTGGGTCATCTGTGAGTTTGGTGTCCCTACCACGCTATCCGGCGGGGGAGAAAAAAGCCTTGGGCGGAGCGGCCCAAGCTTATCCGGTATATGAGGGGACGGTTGTATTTTTCGCCGGTGTGAAATTGAGCGCGGACGCCCCTGTGGGAAAGATGAACTTACCCTTTCAATTGGGCGTGCAGGCTTGTAACAACCAGATTTGTCTAGCGCCAGCTGCTGTTCCAGTGAGTATTCCAATCGAAGTAGCCAATTTAAACCAGCCCGTCGTTCCTGTTCACCCCGAGTTGTTTCAAGGTGGCCTAACTTCTCAATCCGGAATGGATGAACAGGAAAACATCATCGCCGAATATTTGCGGAAGAACGGAATACTTATCACTTTTCTTCTTATTTTTTTGGGAGGGCTCGCGCTCAACTTGACTCCCTGCGTCTACCCCATGATTCCCATCACCATTTCTTTTTTTGGCAACCTGAAAGCCGAAAAACCGTCGGTTATCCTGGGCCGGGCAGTGGCCTATGTGGTTGGCATATCCATCACTTATTCTTCCTTGGGGGTGACGGCGGCCTTGACGGGGAAAATTCTCGGTTCCTCGCTACAATCACCCCTTGTTTTAATTGGTATTTCACTGGTGCTGGTAATCCTTTCCTTTTCGATGTTCGGACTTTATGAAATCCAGGCGCCCAGTTGGCTTTTAAATAAGATCGCTTCCACCAGTACCCAAGGATGGCTAGGGGCTTTGGGGATGGGATTAGTTTTCGGAATCGTGGCGGCGCCTTGTGTTGACCCTTTTTCCATTGGTCTCCTGACCTTTGTGGCGGCGAAAGCCAACCCCTTCCTGGGTTTTATCATGTTTTTCACCCTCTCTTTGGGCCTGGGGTTTCCTTATGTATGGTTGGGGTTCTTTTCCAATGAACTGCAGAGGCTGCCCAAGTCGGGCATGTGGATGATTTGGGTAAAGAAAGTTTTTGGCCTGATCCTTTTGGGCATGCCCCTTTATTTCTTGAGCCCCCTTATGCCAAAGGATTTCAATCATTACGCTGTTACTGCTTACCTTTTGGTTTGTGGGATCCTGCTTGGCTGGGTTTTCTCGGGTGTGGGAGTAACGGCCGGGTTCAAGAAATTCCAACAGGTCTTTGGAATCTTCCTTCTTGTGATGGGACTATTGGTTTATAAAGCCTGGCCCCAGCCAATGGAACTACCTTTTCAAAACTACGATTCAAGCCTTCTTCAACAGGCCCAAAATGACAAGAAGCATGTCTTTATTGATTTTTCCGCCAGCTGGTGCCTGCCCTGTAAAGAGTTGGAAGTGAAGACCTTCTCCGATCCAAAGGTACATGAGGCCTTCAAGAGTTGGGTTCTCTTAAAGGCGGATTTAAGCCAATACTCGTCCGGACCCGTTGAGGAATTAAAGAAAACCTACGGAATCATGGGGGTTCCCACGCTTGTTTTTGTGGACACCGATGGACAGGAAGAAAAAAACCTTCGAGTGGTGGGATTCATTTCGGCCGGCGATCTTCTACAAAAGATAAGTAAAACTGAAAATTGAATTTAATTTCCAAACTGTAAGAAATTGAGAAAATAGATTGTGGCGGGATAGGTTTTTTATTATTTAACTGATGATTTTTTGCCGTAAATCCAAAGGAAAACACTTAAGGCCAGGACAGCGAACTGGAACAAGATCGTCTCGTTCGTTGGATAGAGGCCCAGCCAATCCCAATGGAGATTCAAGGGCGACAGGGTGATGGAAATCAAATCCACTTCCTGGAAAGAGTGAATGGCTTTCCCTGTAAGAATCACCGCCAAAACCACCATGATCACGGAAGAAACGTTAAAGAGCGTTTTGATGGGAACCCTGGTGCTGAAGGTCAATAAAAGCCAGCCCAATAAGAGGATTGCCGCGAAGGCCGCTAAGACCCCAAAACCCAGTGCCGATTTAGTCTCCGAACCACCCTCCAGCCAGATGGCCCTCAAGAAAAGAACCGTTTCAATAGCTTCCCGAAAAGCCGCGAGGAAAGAAATGAAGGCCAGCTGAATCAGGTTTTTTTCCTCGAGCGCGGATTTAATCTGGACCTGGATAAAAGCTTTCCAGCGGGTGATCTCGGTCCGGCTATGGAGCCAGAAACCAATATAGAGAAGAATAGCGACGGTGAGCGCACCGGTAATTCCTTCCATCAGCTCACGGCCCAGACCGCTGATATTCATCAGCCAGCCCGCGAAGAACCAGGC
>PLZG01000022.1 GCA_003152075.1 candidate division FCPU426 bacterium | reverse complement strand
GTCGAATAAAGAAAGAAATTGAAGGAATAAAGATCCATGCGTGAACAAATTACCTTGGCTTGCTCCGACTGCAAGCGCCGAAACTACAACAAAACCCGCGATAAACGGAAAACTCCGGATAAGTTGGAAGTGAAAAAGTACTGTCGGTGGTGCCGCAAGCACACCTTGCATAAGGAAACCAAATAAACTCAATTTTCCTAGGGCAGTAGCTCTAATGGTAGAGCGGCGGTCTCCAAAACCGCGCGTTGCAGGTTCGAATCCTGCCTGCCCTGCCATCCAGATAAATGAGCGTTTACAAAAGGTAAGAAATGCTACAGAACTTAAAAGAATTCTTCGCGGAAGCGAAGGCGGAATTTAAAAAAATATCCTGGCCCTCTCCTGATGAAATCAAGGGTTCGACCACCGTGGTTTGCGTGACCATTGGTTTCTTGATGACCTTGCTGGCGGTGTATGACTTCAGCATCATGGGTGTGGTCAATTTGTTTCAGCATCTATTTAAGTAAAAAAGAGAGGATTTCTTGCAAATGTCAAAGCGCTGGTACGTGATCAATACTTATTCGGGGTACGAGGCGAAGGTGAAAACCAACCTCGAAAACCGAATCAAGAGCATGAAGATGGAAGATAAGATCTTCCAGATCCTGATCCCCTCGGAAGAGGTGACGGAAACCCGCGCCGGCAAGAAGCGCGTGACGAACAAGAAATTTTTCCCGGGCTATATCCTGGTCGAGATGGATATGGATGAGAATTCCTGGTCGGTCGTGCGGAACACCCCGAAGGTGACGAGTTTCGTGGGATCGGGAAACAAGCCTATTCCGCTGCCGGATGAGGAAGTAACGGCCATCTTGGAACACATCGGAAAACGCCGTGAGCGCCGCGCCCTGAAAAGCCAGTTCGACAAGGGCGATTTGGTGAAGGTGATGGACGGGCCTTTCGCGAATTTCTCGGGAACGGTCGAGGAAATCAATCCGGAACGCGAACGGGTAAAGGTAATGGTGACCATCTTCGGGCGCGCGACGCCGGTGGAGTTGGAATTCCATCAAATCGAAAAAGAATAGCTTGCTTTAGGCGAGTGGAAAGAAAAAGGAAAAGGTCATGGCAAAAGAATTAAACGCGATGGTGAAACTGCAAATCCCGGCTGGCAAGGCGAATCCGGCCCCCCCGGTGGGCCCGGCTTTGGGCCAGCACGGCGTCAATATCATGGAATTCTGCAAACAGTTCAACGCGGCCACCCAAAAGCAGGATGGGTTGATCATCCCAGTTGTTATTTCCATCTATAAAGATCGTTCCTTTACCTTCATCACCAAAACCCCCCCGGCCTCGGTGCTTTTGTTGAAGGCCGCCGGTTTGGCCAAGGGTTCCCCGGTCCCCAACAAGCAGAAGGTGGCCAAGGTCACCATGAAGCAGGTGGAGGAAATAGCCAAGACGAAGATGCCGGATTTAAACGCCCAGAAGCTGGAATCGGCCGTTCGTATGGTTGAGGGCACGGCTCGCAGCATGGGAATCGAAATACAGAAGTAAGTCTTCTGCGCTCTTTCCTTTTTTGGGAAAAAGCATATGCGGCTCGCCAATGAGAATTCCGAGCCGCATCAAAAAAATTAACTGTGGGAGTTTGGCTCGAAAGGGCTGGACGCCTGGACCACGGGAGGAAAAGTATGGCGAAGAAAGCAAGCAAGAGAAGTCGTAAGAATACCGAGATGGTGGATAAGACCAAGTCTTATCTATTAACTGACGCGGTAAGCCTCTTAAAAAAGGCCGCCCCAGCCAAGTTCAACGAGACCGTCGAGCTTCATATCCGGCTCGGGGTTGATCCCAAGAAAGCGGACCAGCAAGTCCGCGGCACCGTGTCAATGCCTCACGGAACCGGAAAAACCTTACGAGTCGCGGTCTTGGCCAAGGGTGATAAGGTAAAGGAAGCGGAAGCGGCCGGGGCCGACTTCGCGGGCGGAACCGAATTGGTGGACAAGATCGCCGCTGGATTCCTGGACTTCGACGTGTTGGTGGCCACTCCCGATATCATGAGGGAAACGGGAAAGCTGGGTAAGGTTCTTGGACCCAAAGGCTTAATGCCCAATCCCAAGGCTGGAACCGTAACCCAGAATGTGGGTCAGGCGGTCAAGGAAATCAAGGCGGGTAAAATTGAGTACCGTGTTGACGATCAGGGTATCTGTCACGCTGGTGTAGGAAAGATCCAGTTTGCTGAGCCCCAGATTGTGGAAAACGCTCAGGCTCTTATTAAGACCCTGGTTTCGGTCAAGCCGGCCTCCGCCAAGGGAACTTACCTGATGTCAGCCCATATCACCTCAAGCATGGGGCCTGGAATCAAGGTGGATACGACGGAGTTTACAAAATCCACGGCGAAGGGTTTATAATTACGTTCCCTTGCCCCTCGGGGCAAAGGGCGTTGTAGTTAGCAACAAAAGCACCTCGATTCCACAGGAATCCGGGTGCGATAAACTGGTAAAGGTTCGTATTTAAATTTTTACAGTTTATCGGAAGTCGAAGACAGCGGGCGCTCCTCAGGGAGCTTAATGAATGCCTGCCGAGACGATCCGTCGATTAAGAGTATTTCCAATACCCTTCATCCGGTCGTTTCGGGTGAGGGGTTTTTTATTTNNAAGAAAAGGTGGTGATTTTTTTGACAGAAGGAAAAAAACGCGAACCAAAACCTGAAAAGGTAGCGGTGGTCGAAGAGTTTATGAAAAAAGTTCAGTCGTCCAAGTCAGCCGTTGTCACGGGATATTCGGGATTAACGGTGGAGGAAGTGACTGATCTTCGCGCCAAGCTTTTTCACGCCAAGGTTGAATACCATGTGGTGAAAAACAACCTGGCCCGTATCGCTCTTAACAAGGCCAACGTCACGGTTCTGGATGATCTTTTGGTCGGGCCCACGGCCATCGCTTTGGCGATGGATGACGCGGTTGCCCCGGCGAGGATTCTTTCCAAGTTCGCCAAGGATCACGAGAAGTTGTCTTTAAAAGGCGGATTCATGGACGGAAAGCTGATCACCGTTCAAGACATCAAGGCCATGGCTAATCTGCCGAGCCGCGAGGTTCTTTTGGGCAAGATGCTGGGAAGCATGAAGTCGCCCATTACTGGAATCGTCCGGGTTCTGGCCGGTCCTGCGAGCAAATTGGTTTACGCCCTCAACGCTGTCGCTCAAGCGAAGGGAAAAACCGCCTAACCCTATTATTCACCTTTCCAGTGCTGATGGCTGGAGCAACTAAAAATTAATTGGAGGAAGTTTAAAATGCCTACTTTAACAAAAGATGAGTTTATCGCCGCGATCGAGCAGATGAGCGTTCTGGATTTGAACGATCTCGTTAAAGCTCTCGAGACCAAGTTCGGCGTGTCAGCGGCTGCCCCTGTGGCGGTCGCGGCTGGCGGCGGAGCCGCCGCTGCGGCTACCGAGGAAAAGACGGCTTTTGACGTCAACTTGAAGACGGTTGACGCGGCCAAGAAGATCAACGTCATCAAGATCGTCCGGGAAGTTACCGGATTGGGCTTGAAAGAGGCGAAGGATCTGGTGGACGGGGCCCCGAAACCGGTCAAGACCGGCGTGACCAAGGCTGAGGCTGATGGAATCGTCGCTAAGTTCAAGGATTCCGGCGCTGAAGTTGAAGTGAAGTAATAAGCTTTTTTAAAGCCCCGTCTCCTTCGGGAGGCGGGGCTTTTTTATTTTATGGGCACTTTAAAAGAGGTAACATGATCGCCCTGGAGGGAAAATGTTAGACCAATTCCGCAAGAATTTTGAATTTGATTATTGGGCGACCGATAACTTCATGAAGGCCCTTGTTGAAATGGCCCAGCCTCCCGAGAAGGCTGTCAAAATACTAGGGCATATCCTGTTTGCCTCGGATATTTGGCTGGCCAGGTTAATGAAAGAAGACCTATCCCGGTTCGCCGATCCCTATCCCCCTTATAGCTTGGCGGAATGCAGGCAAAAGCTCGACCAACTCCATGAAAAATGGAAAAATTATCTCGCGAACTTTAAGCCTGAAAACTTGGGCGAGAAAATAGTATTCGCTAATACCCAGGGAAAGCGGTATGAGCATGTTGTTCAAAATGTTTTAGTACACGTTGTCAACCATTCCTCCTATCATCGGGGACAATTGGCCACGCTGGTCCAACAGGGCGAGGGTAAAAGACCCAACACGGATTACATTGGATATGCCCTCGAAATAGGCGAATCGAAGGCTTTGTAGGTTGAAAAAGGAAAAGAATGAAAAAGGGATTTTTTATTACCTTTGAGGGGCCCGAGGGTTCGGGAAAAACCACCCAGATGAAACTTCTGGGGGAAATCCTCAAAAGATACGGTGTTCCTTACCTGCTAACCCGCGAACCGGGGGGCTCTCGTTTGAGCACCCAACTGCGCCATTGGATCCTAAACCGGCTGGAATATAACCTAATGCCGGAAGCGGAACTGTTCCTTTTTCTGGCCGACCGGGCCCAGCATGTGAGGGAAGTTGTCAGGCCCGCCCTGGAAAAGGGAAAGATCGTCCTTTGTGATCGCTACACCGACTCCACTCTGGCCTACCAGGGCGGGGGCAGGGGATTTGACCTCAAACTTTTGAAAATCATGAATGAAGCAGCCTCAGGGGGCTTGAAACCTAATTTAACCGTACTTTTTGACGTGCCGGTGGAAATAGGCCTGAAGCGGGCAAGGGGCCGGGGGAAGGGAAGGGACCGCATGGAACGGGAGAAATTGGAGTTCCACCGTAGGGTAAGGCGAATATTTTTATTGATTGCCCGGCAGGAAAGAAGACGGGTCTTAGTGGTGAACGCGAATCAAGCCAAGGAAATAGTCTCCGAAGAAATGATCGATAAACTAATCGAGCGTCTTCCGGGACCCCAGTTCCGATTTTTGAAAGGTAAATACCGTGGCTGAGTTCACCATTCCCCGACTGGAAAAGCTGGATTCCCAACCTGAAGTTCAAAAACTTCTCAAGAGTTTTTGTACACAACCCGGCGCGCAAACCTTCCTTTGGGCGGGGCCGGAGGGCACGGGCAAGAAGACTTACACCCTTTCCCTCGCGAGAAGCCTTTTTTGCAAGGAAGGACCAGCTTGCGCAGGTTGCGCTACCTGCCGGCAGGTCTTGAGCAAAACCCATCCCGATCTCTTCTGGGTTCACCGGGATTTTTTCTGGAGCGATGATCCTGACGATAAGAAGAAGCAGGGAATCGTCGTGGATGTGGCCAAACACCTCGCCGAAAAGTTAAACCAGGCGCCATTCTCGGCGCCGTTCAAAGTAGCCATTATCCCGGATGCCGAGGGCTTGAACCGGGACGCCCAAAATGTCCTTTTAAAGACGCTCGAAGAGCCTCCAGCCAACACCATCATCATCCTTCTGGCGGAAAAAACCGGGGACTTTTTGCCGACGGTTCTTTCCCGGTGCCGGCTCATCCGTTTTCCGGCCTTTCCGGAAACGACCGTTGAAAGTTTACTGGTTAAAGCCTACGCCTGGGATAAAGCCCAGGCCCACGAGGCAGCCCGGGAAGCTGGTGGCAACCTGGCTATGGCCTTGAAATTTGGGGATGGAAACTGGACCCAGTTCCGAGATAAGGTTTGCTCTGATTTCGACAAGGCCCTTTTAGGCCCGGATGAGGTTTGGCTTGCCATGGTGGCCGAATATGACCAATGGGAACCTGATTTCCTGGAAGAAGGGGAAAGGACAGCGACCCAACGCAAAGCCGAGGTCTTAAACGCGGCTTTCCAGGTTTACTTGGGGTTGTGGTCCTTGCGTCTTTCCGGCGGAATGGAAATCCCCTCGAAGCTGTCTTCTTTATCAGCGGACATGGTCTTGAAATGCCTCCAAAAACACCAGGATATGATTCCGACCAATTTGAGCGCCAAAATGATTCTGGACCACCTTTTCATGGAGTTGCGGGAGGGTTTTCAAAAGGGTGAACTGCCGAATAGGTCGTTTATGGAATTATCAACCCAAATATAAATTGCTGTCATTGCGAGCCCTGACTTTTGGGGCAGGCTTGAAGCGGTTGCCCATATTTCGGGCAACCGTGGTTGGCCCAAAGGGCCAACTACAACCAAGCTTCCAGTTCATGGGTTGTTTTAGTTGTTTGCTTAATGCCAAAGGCTTACTTAAACTTGGGTTGCTTCGTCATAACCATCACGCTATCCGCGTGATATTCCTCGCAATGACAGTTATTAGGAGATTTTAGTGCCTGATTTGAAAAAGACTTTTTATGTAACCACCCCCATTTACTACGTCAACGACATACCCCATATCGGCCACGCCTATTCCACGGTCGGCGCGGACGCCTTGGCCCGGTTCAAACGCATGGATGGCTACGATGTTTTCTTTTTAACGGGTACGGATGAGCATGGCCAGAAGATCGCCAAGACCGCGGCGGATGAGGGACTGGAACCCAAACAGTTAGCGGACCGTGTTGTGGAAAGGTTCAAGGAAGCCTGGGCTAAACTGGGCATAACTTATGACCGGTTCATCCGAACTACGGACGAGGACCATCGGAAAGCCGCTCAGGCATTTTTTAAAAAGGTGATGGACGCTGGCTTTATTTACAAAGCGGATTATGAGGGCTGGTATTGTCTCCCTGACGAAAAATTCCTTCTTGATTCGGAGGTGATTGACGGCCCTGGTGGCACGAAAACCTGCCCGGATTGCGGAAGGAAAGTCGAACGAATCAAAGAAGAGAATTATTTCTTTAAGATGTCCGCCTTTCAAAAACAGCTTGAGAAACACCTGGAGGACAATCCCGATTTTCTTCAGCCCGCCTCCCGAAAAAATGAGTTGGTCAATAATTTTATTAAACCTGGTTTAGCGGACGTTTCCATTACCCGCTCCACGGTGAAATGGGGTATTCCCGCGCCTGTTCCCGAATCGACAGTGATTTACGTTTGGTTTGACGCTTTGGTTAATTACCTTACGGCCCTGGGCTGGCCGGATGGGGAAAACTATAAGAAGTTCTGGCCCGCCGATGTTCATATCATCGGGAAGGATATTTTGAGGTTTCATACCACCATTTGGCCAACCGCCCTCATGGCTGCGGGCATTCCCCTTCCTAAAAAAGTTTTTGGCACCGGATACATCAACAAAGATGGTAAGAAAATGTCTAAAAGCCTGGGGAACACCGTTGACCCCTTTGAATTAGCCGCGACCTATAGCCCGGACGCGGTGCGCTATTACCTGTTGAGGGAAATCGCTTTTGGGTTGGATGGAAACTATACCGACGACGCTTTTCAACTGCGATTTAACGGGGACCTGGCAAACGACCTGGGAAATCTGGTTAGCCGGAGCCTTACCATGTTGGAAAAATATTTCGAGGGTATGGTCCCGAAGCCAGGGCCTCAAGGTGAATTGGAAAACCAATTAGCCGCCATTGCCAAGTCCTATGCTTCCAAAGCAAGGACCGCCATGGAGCATTTGGAATTTCATACAACCTTGATCCAGGCCTGGGAACTGGTTAAACGCGCGAACAAATATATTGAGGAAACGTCTCCCTGGAAGGTGGCAAAGGAAGGCTACGGAGGGAAGGAAAAGCTGGCGACCATTCTTTTCTCGCTAATGGAAGCCCTTCGAGTAACCGCTCTTTCTATCGCGCCCTTCCTGCCCTTTACCGCTTCCGCTATCTGGAGCCAGTTGGGCTATTCGGATGACATTCACTCCCATTCGCTGAAAGAGACTGAGGAGTGGGGAAAAATTCCAGTGGGCCAAAAAATCGCCAAAGGCCAGCCTCTTTTTCCACGTATTGAGAAGGAAAATAAAAAATAATATGGCCGGATTGATCGATACCCATTGCCATTTGGATGATTTGAGACTCGTTGGGGATGAAGATTCCGTTCTTCAAAAGGCCTCGGAATTTGGCGTAGAGAGGATGGTGACCATTGGAACGGATGAAGTCACTTCGGCAGCCGCCGCCAAGATTGCCGCTAAGCACCCCGACAAGATATTCCATACGGTGGGAGCCCATCCTTCCGACGTGGACCGCTTTGGGGAAGAAGAGCTGGCTAAAATCGAAAGGTTGGCACGGGAAAACAAGCCCAAGGCCATTGGCGAAATAGGACTGGATTATTACCACGATTCCAATCGTGAAAAACAAGTTGTGGTATTCGAACGAATGATAGCCCTAGCCCGTGAACTTTCACTCCCTCTCGTCATCCATAACCGGGATGCCCACGACGATGTTTACCGTATTCTTTCCGAAAAAGCCAAGGGCCTGAAGATCCTCTTGCATTGTTATTCCTCAGGGCCTGATTTTGTCGAGCGATTCATGGACCTGGGTTGTCTCTTTTCCATCGCCGGCCCAGTGACCTTCAAGAATGGCCAATCCATTCGGGATGCCGTCGCGAAAATCCCTCTGGATAGATTGGTGGTGGAAACGGATTCGCCTTATCTGACTCCCGAACCTAACCGGGGTAAGCGGAATGAGCCCGCTTATGTGAAATTCACAGCGGAGAAAGTAGCTGAAGTAAAGGGCCTTACTCTGGAAGAAGTGGCTGAAAGAACCACCCAAAACGCCAAGAAATTCTTCGCTATTTGATCTCTCCCTTGGTTTTAAGTCTCTTCTGAGTAAAATACCCCTTCATTTAACCAAAGGGGCCTCCCATGATTCGCGAATGTCTTGTAAAACTATCGCAAAAACAAACGCTTCAGGAAAACGAAACCTATAAATGCATGATGGAAATCTTGGGGGGGGAAGCCACTCAGGCCCAAATAGGGAGCTACCTGGCTTTTTTAACGGCCAAAGGTGAGACGGCGGATGAAATTATTGGCAGTGTCAAGGCTATGCGTGAAAAAATGACGCCCTTGAACGCTGAGGGTTTGAACGCTATTGATGTTTGCGGAACCGGGGGAGATCACAAGGGGACCTTTAATATTTCCACCACCGCATCTCTTGTTTTGGCCGGCGGGGGAGTAGTGGTGGCCAAACACGGTAACCGAGCCGCTTCTAGCCAATGCGGAAGCGCCGAGGTGTTGGAAGCCCTGGGTGTGAAGATTGATCCCCCCATCCGTACTATCGAGAATTGTTTGAAAGAAGCCAAGATCGCTTTTTTGTTCGCCCCCCATTTTCATCCCGCTATGAAAAACGTTGGTCCCTTGAGAAAAGAGATCGGTTTTCGAACGATGTTTAACATCCTAGGTCCTATGTGTAATCCGGCCTCCGTAAAGCGCCAAGTCATCGGTGTTTTCAATCTTGAAAATGCTGAGAAGATCGCCGAAGTTTTAAGGCGATCAGGAACAGAAAAGGTCATTACGCTTCATAGCGAGGACGGATTGGACGAGGTTTCCTGTGCGGCAAAAACTATCTTGTTGGAACAATATCCCGAACAAAAACCCGGACAAAAAAGCATTAATCGACATTTAATCGCTCCCGAAGATTTCGGATTTCAACAATTTTCACTTGATGAAATATTGGGAAGCGACGCGAAGTCAAACGCCAAGATTGTGATGGAGGTTTTGGAGGGGAAGAAAGGGCCGCGAAGGGATGCCGTGGTCATGAATGCTGCTATTGGGTTTTATCTGGCCAGTGACCGTACTCAATTGGAAAAATCGTATTTAAAAGAGTTTCGTTCTAAAGCCGAGGAATCCATTGACTCCGGCAAAGCCCTCCAAGCCTTGAAGACCTTGGAAAAAGTGTCCCACCAATGAGTATCCTTCAGAAGATAGCCGAAACGAAAAGGGAAGAGGTCGCCAAGCTCAAAAGGGAAAGAGGTTTGAGTTCCCTGAAGGATGGGGTGAAAAGCCAATCCGCGCCCAGGGATTTTTTGAAAGCCATCCAACGGCCTGGAAAGCTTTCCCTTATTGGCGAGCTCAAAAAAGCCAGCCCTTCCAAAGGTGTTTTAAGGCCTGATTTTCAAATCGAGCCCCTGGCAAAAGCCTATGCCAAGGCGGGTGTCCAGGCCCTCTCCGTTTTAACGGATGTCCAATATTTTCAGGGAGACTTGTCCTATTTAAAAAAAGCAAAAGAGGTCTCGGGTTTGCCCGTTTTGCGGAAGGATTTTCTCATCCATGAGCTCCAAGTTTATGAGGCCCGGGAAGCGGGCGCGGATGCCATCCTCTTGATTGCCGCCATGATGCCTCCCGCCAAGCTAAAAGAGCTTCTGGCTGTCGCAAATGAGTTATCTATGATCAGCCTGGTCGAGGTCCACGACGAAAGAGAATTGGAAGTAGTCCTAGTTGCTGGGGCGAAACTTTTAGGAATCAACAACCGTAATTTAAATGACTTTACGGTGACTCTCCAAACTTCCTTTGACCTTCTCTTGAAATGTCCCAAGGGCATTCCGATTGTCAGCGAAAGCGGGATTTTCACCCGCGTGGACGCCAATCTTCTAAAAAAAGCTGGGGCCTCGGCAATTTTAGTGGGTGAAGCTTTTATGACCGCTCCCAATATCGAAGCGGCTGTAAAAGCTTTAATGCCAATGGAACAATGATGAACGCGGATAAACGCAGATTTAAAAAGGAAAATGAAAGAGGTTTAAATTATTTTTATCGGCGTTCATCAGCGTTTATCCATGTTTCCAATCGGAGTTTTTAATGTTTCGAGTGAAAATTTGCGGCGTCACACGCTCCCAGGATGTGCGTCTCGTCGTCAGGGCCGGGGCGGATGCCATTGGTTTCCAGATGTCAATGGGTCCGCGCAAGATCACACCAGTCCAGGCCAAGCGCCTGGTGAAACTTGTTCCGCCCCTGGTCACGCCGGTGGGTGTTTTCGTCAACGAAGCGCTTTCTTCGGTGAAAAGGTTGATTAAACTTTGCGGTTTCCAGGTTGTTCAACTGCATGGGGACGAATCGGCGGCCTATTGCCAAAAACTGGATGTTCCTGTCATCAAAGTTATCCGGATGAAAAACCCTTCCACTTACGCCTCATTCAAGGGCTTTCGGGTTGCGGCCTTTTTACTGGACTCCTATAATAAAAACGTGCCTGGTGGAACCGGTAAAGGCTATTCCTACTCTTGGGCCTGGAAAGCGGTTCAAAAACTTCCGGCCCCGGTTTTAATCGCGGGCGGTTTAACATCTGACAATGTCCTGGCAGCCATTAGTTTATCCCACGCTTTTGGGGTGGATGTGGCTAGTGGCGTGGAAATCCGGCCTGGTTTCAAAGATCCCCGTAAAGTTTCCCTCTTTGTTCGACGCGCGCGAAAAGCTTTTCACGATTAAAAACTAGGAAGTCGAGACGACGTCATGGCCGATCAAAAATCACTCATTATTAAATTGGCTCATATCTACTACCATACTGGTAGTTGGGATAAGGCTATCATTGAGTATGAAAAAATTATTGCCTTGGACCCCAACGACTATAACGTTCACGTCACCCTTGGTGAGCTTTACTTAAAGAAGGGGGACCTGGAAAGGGCCTTCAAACAGTTTGAAATCTCCGCAAACGGGTATATGAGGGAAAAAAACACTAAGAAAGCATCCGGAGCTTACCGGGAAATGGCGAATTTGATTCAAAAGCTGATCGAGCCCCAGGACGTTGAAAAGGCGATCGGGATGTATAAGGAAATCCTCGCTAAGCTTCCCGAGTCAACGGAAGCCCTTATGAACCTTCGCGACCTTTACTTGCGCCACAATCAAATGGAGGATGTCATTTCTTGCACCCTTAAGTTGGGTGACCTTTATAATCGGCTGGATTATGTGGACAAGGCCGAGAACGAATACATCAAGGCCACGACCATGGACCCATCCCACGCCGGAGCCAAGGAAAAATTAGAACAATTGCGCGGAGAACTAAACCAGCCCAAACCGGGGGAAGGGGCTTAACATGGCCAACCTTCCAAATAACTTTGGCTATTTCGGCCCTTATGGCGGCCAGTATGTCCCGGAAACCCTCATGGTGGCCTTGCGGGAACTCATTGACGCTTACGCAAAGGCGGCGAAGGACAAGAAATTCAAGCAAGAACTAAGGAATTACCTCACTGAGTACAGCGGCCGCCCCACCCCTCTGACTTTCGCCGCCAACCTCACCCGCTTCCACAAGGGCGCGAAGATTTACCTCAAAAGAGAGGATTTGAACCACACCGGAGCCCACAAGATCAACAACTGTCTCGGACAGATTCTCCTGGCCAAACGTATGGGGAAGAAGCGCATCATCGCTGAAACGGGGGCAGGCCAGCACGGAGTAGCCACGGCCACGGTCTGCGCCTTGTTTGGCTTGAAGTGCGAGGTTTACATGGGCGAGGAGGACGTGCGCCGCCAGGCCCTAAACGTCTTCCGCATGAAGCTTTTAGGGGCGGAAGTTCATTCGGTGAACTCCGGAACCCGCACTTTAAAAGACGCCATGAGCGAGGCAATCCGGGATTGGGTGACAAATGTCCGCACCACCTATTACCTGATCGGGTCGACCGCCGGGCCCCATCCCTATCCCATGATCGTGCGGGATTTCCAAAAGATAATTGGCGAGGAAGCCCGCCGCCAAATCCTGAAAGCCGAGGGGAAATTGCCGGACCTTTTAGTGGCCTGCGTGAACGGCGGCTCCAACGCCATTGGATTGTTCTATCCTTTTATCAAGGACAAAAAGGTAAAGATGGTGGGAGTGGAAGCGGCCGGAGACGGGGTGAAGACGAAAAGACACGCGGCCACCATGGAAAAGGGAAAGCCAGGAGTCCTTCATGGAAGTTACAGTTATGTTCTCCAAAGTCCGGAGGGGCAGATCGCCGAAACCCATTCTATTTCCGCGGGCCTCGATTATCCCGGGGTAGGCCCGGAGCATGCCTGGCTTAAAGATACAAAGAGGGCAACTTATGTTTCAGTCACGGACAAGCAAGCTTTGGAAGCCTTTCAAGCTTTGGCTCGGTACGAGGGTATCCTACCGGCTCTCGAGAGCGCTCACGCGGTTTACCAGGCTATGCGGATGGCCCCCCGGATGTCCAAGCGTTCCACCCTCATCGTGAACCTTTCGGGGAGGGGTGACAAGGACGTTAACACGGTTCTGGAAAGACTTGGGTCGAACTTAAAAGGCGGGCGAAAGTGAGCCGACAGCTTCGCCAACTTCTTCAACAGGCTCAACGAAACCGGAACCCCCTTTTCCTTCCCTACATTTGTATTGGTTATCCGACTTACGCTGCGTCCTTAGAAAGCGCCAAAGGGGCTTTGCGGGCCGGGGCGGCAGCTTTGGAATTAGGGGTCCCTTTTTCCGATCCCATCGCCGATGGGCCTACCCTTCAAAAGGCCACTCAAATCTCGTTGAACCGTGGGACAAAGTTCACCGACGTTTTTCGCATGGTCAAGGATTTGCGGAAGGCCGGATTTACCCAACCCCTCCTAGTCATGAGTTACTTGAATCTGGTGGAGCAATATGGATGGGTTCGATTTGCTCAGGAACTTTCTCGTATGGGGGGAGGCGGAGCCATCGTTCCAGACCTCCCCCTTGAGCAATTCGAAAAACCCAAAAAGGTTATGGCCCAAAAAGGCTTGAGTTTAATCCCTTTTATCGCCCCCACTTCAAGCCCTGACCGCGTGAAAAAGGCCGATGCCCAGGAAGCCCCTTTTTTGTATTATGTGTCAGTTACTGGCGTGACAGGCGCCCGAAAAAGACTGGCGCCGGGTCTCCTTGCTGCTTTGAGGAAACTTCGGGGTAAATTGAAGACACCCATCGTCGTGGGCTTTGGAATCTCCACTCCCGCCCAGGCGGGCCAGGTGGGGAAGGTCGCAAACGGTATCATTATTGGTGGCGCTTTGGTCCAGCTCATTTCAAAAACGAAGGTTTCCCGGGTCGGAAAAGCTGTTGAAACTTTCTGCCGGCAGGTCGTTGACCAACTGAAGTAATTTCTCAAGGAGTCGCCTTTGGTCTGGTACAAGAATCCTAAAAAAGGCATCACCAAAACGCTCGGAAAGAAACAGGTCCGGGTTCCTGAGGGGCTTTACGCCAAGTGCAAGGGCTGTTCGGCGATCCTGTATAACAAGGAATTGGACAAGAATTACAAGGTCTGCCCAAAGTGTGGTTACCATTACCAACTTTCCTCCCTTGAGCGTCTTTATTTAACCGTGGATTCGGGAACCTTTGAGGAATTCGACGAGCAATTAGTCCCCAAGAACCCGCTCAATTTTCCCGAGTATGAGGAGAAGGTAAAGAAGGGCCAAGAAAAGACAAAAATGCCCGAAGCGGTCGTGACCGGCCTGGGAAAAATCCACGGCCAACCGGCCTCCGTCGCCATTACCGACTTCCAATTCATGGGCGGGAGCATGGGCAGTGTGGTGGGAGAGAAGATTACCCGCGCCATTGAAAGGGCCATCGAGAAAAAAATAGGAATGGTGATCGTTTCTGCCTCCGGCGGCGGGGCTCGCATGCAGGAGGGGATTTACTCGTTGATGCAAATGGCTAAGATTTCGGCAGCTTTGGGTCGTTTGGACGAAGCGGGTCTACCTTATATTTCGGTTCTCACCGATCCGACGGCTGGCGGAGTAGCGGCTTCTTTCGGCATGTTGGGGGACGTGAACCTAGCCGAGCCGGGGGCC
Source organism: candidate division FCPU426 bacterium (assembly GCA_003152075.1). GTDB lineage: Bacteria > Oederibacteriota > Muellerivitia > Muellerivitales > Muellerivitaceae > PALSA-1180. The sequence continues at coordinate 100,681 of PLZG01000022.1, read as the reverse complement.
ATGATTGGCTTCGCCGGACCTCGGGTCATCGAGCAAACCATCCGGCAAAAGCTCCCCAAAGGATTCCAACGATCGGAGTTTCTCGTCGACCATGGTTTCGTGGACGCCATCGTGCCGCGATCTTTCATGAAAGAGACCCTTGGAAAGTACCTAAAGTTCTTCAAGCCGTGAATGCCAAAACTAAATTAGATTCCCTCGAACAATTCGGCTGGCGCTTCGGCCTGGAAAGCATCCAAGCCCTTCTCGCCGAACTTCATCAACCCGAATCCTCCCTCAAAGTCGTTCATGTGGCCGGTTCCAACGGCAAAGGCTCCACTTGCGCCTTTATCGCCTCCTACCTGAAACATTCGGGTTACAAGACTGGGTTATACACGTCACCCCATCTTTGTGACATCCGGGAAAGGTTTCGGATCAACGGGACATGGATTTCGAATCGGGATTTTAACCGCCATGCCGGGTTAGTTTTAAAAGCCTGCCGAGTTGTCAAAAAAAAATTAGGCCATTCGCCCACCCACTTTGAGGCCTTAACCGCCATGGCCTTTTCCTGGTTCAAGGAACAAAAGGTGGATTGGGTGGTTTTAGAAGTGGGGTTGGGAGGGCGACTAGACGCTACCAATGTCATCCAGAAACCGGCAGTTTCGCTCATCTCCCCCATTGGTTTGGAACACCAAAATATCCTTGGGAAAAGCATAGAAAAAATTGCCTGGGAAAAAGCGGGTATCCTGAAGGAAGGGTGTTGGGCGGCGACTATTCAAAACCATGTCGGCTCTCTTATGGCAATTGAGAAAACTGCCAAGGAAAAAGGCGTGAAACTTCTAGCCGGGGGCCGGGATTTTAAGTTTAAAAGGGAAAGGGGAGGGTTCCGATGGGAAGGCTTGGGATTTTCCAAGAGCTTTAACCTGCCGGGCTTGGCCGATTACCAAATCGTGAACGCTTCCTTAGGGCTGGCGGGGATCCAATGTTTGAGGGCGCAAGGCGTACCGTGCGACAGTAAGATCGTTGAAAAGTCTTTTTCGATTATGCGTTGGCCGGGCCGTGTGGAGGTTGTCCGTCAAAAACCCCTGGTTTTATTGGATGGCGCCCACAATCCTGACGCGGCTAAGGCGCTCGTCTCATTTTTGAAAAAGAAGTATCCCCAAAATCGATGGATTGTGTTGAATGGATTCTTGAAAGACAAGGATTACCGCTCCTTCACGAAGATAATGAACCCCATCACACGATTATCCATTGTCACGGAACCTCCGGATGAACGTGGGGAAGAGGGCTCCAAAGTTTTCGCGGCTTGGGAAAAAAGAGGCGTTAAAACCCTTTTGGTAAAGGAGTGGGAAAGGGCCCTGGGACTTGCTTTAAATAAACTGGAAAAACTTGACCCGTCTTTTTCCTTGTTAATCACCGGGTCCCTCTATTTGGGCGGGGCTTGCCGCCAGTCCCTGTTGGGTTTAAAAGGGCTTGATAAAATTTAGTACATAAAGAATTTGGGACGGACATTTATACTTATAGTTAAGTCTCCAGAATTTTAGGGCAAAGGATTTTATCTTGGCCAAGAAAAGCAAAAAGCCGACCCTTTCCATCATTGTTCCTGTATTCAACGAGGAAAAAACAGTTCTCCCGCTCCTGGAAAAAGTCAAAAAGGTCCGCCTTATGGGCCTCCGAAAACAAATTATTGTTGTCAATGACGGGTCCAGCGACGGGACCGCCAAGTTGTTGGCGAAGGTAAAGGGCAAGGATATCCAGGTTTTTCACCATGAGGTCAACCGGGGCAAGGGAGCGGCCATTCGAACCGCTATTCCCCATACCACCGGGGATTATGTCGTCATCCAGGATGCCGATTTGGAATACGACCCTTCTGATTATGAGAAATTACTAGCTCCACTTTTGAATGGTTCGGCCGATGTGGTTTACGGTTCCAGGTTTTTGGGGGCACACCGGGCCTTTTTGTTTTTGCATTACCTGGGAAATAAATTCCTGAATTTGCTGACCAATATCCTTTACAACACTATTTTGACCGATATGGAAACCTGCTACAAAGTGTTCAAAGGGGATATCCTGCGGGGCTTGAAATTGCGTTCCAACCGTTTTGAATTTGAGCCGGAAGTAACGGCCAAAATACTGAAAAAGGGTTATAAACTTTACGAGCTGCCGATTTCCTACCATGGCAGGGGATTTGAGGAGGGTAAGAAAATTACTTGGCGAGATGGAATAACAGCGTTGGTTACCCTCATCAGATACCGGTTTTTGGACTAAGAAATTCCGGGGTTGTTCAAGGGCCTTTATTGATTCCCGAATCCCCCGCTGAATTCTTCCATAGGTTCAATTGAAGTCCTAACAAGGCAAAAAAGAGATTCATATATTGGTGACTAAAGGTGTATTCGGTAAGTCCCCAAACCAGCGTCGCCGAAAAGACGCAAAGTAAAGTCCAGTTACAATCCCTTTCTTCCTGGTTTCCGGATTTAAACCGGAACGCCGTCCTGTAATAACTGAATATCCAAAAAAGATAAGCCCCCAAACCTATCCAGCCATTTTGAACCAAAATTTGCATGAAATTGTTATGAAGATGGGGGACGGTAGGGTCATAAGTCACCCCGCTTTTGTATTTCAAATAAAGATCGCTGATGTTGCCTTGGCCGATGCCCCAAGGATGATCCTTAAGAATGGCCAAACCGGTTTGCCACATTAAAAAGCGTTCACTACTCGCGTTGGTGATTTTTCCCTGGGAATCGAACACAAACCAAATTTCCCCGATGCTTTTGATCCGGTCCTGGATGGGGTGGGGAAGGGCGAAAAAAAGTGCGATCGCGGAAAAGGCCCCAATGTAAAGCCAACGGCGGTCCAAACGCCAAGCCAGGATGGCAAAGCCTACGATAAATCCGATCCAAGCTCCCCTGGTTTGGGTGAAGACGAGACAAGTCGCTATTAACAGGGCGAAAATCCAAGGAATCCATTTTTTCGGTTCTTGTTTCAAAAACATTAGATTTAAAAGAAGGGCAATCATGAGCATGCCCCCAAAAACCATTTTGTCCCCGGAAAAAGAGTCTACGCGGTCTTGATGAAGCCAAAAATGTTTGTAAAACCCGGCAAGTGAGCAAAAAACGGCCCCGTAAGTAAAAATCAATAAAAAATTCCGAATATTGTTCTGGGCAAGAGGCATGGCGGCCACAAAGAAGATAAGGAGGATGGTCAAGTATTTGTGGACAGTGTGGAAGCTGTTGGCGGTATCGACACCCCAAAGGGCGGCGGCGAAAAAGGAACCGAGAAATAGAAGGGTGGCGAGGGGAAAGGGGCCCATGGGCCAATCGAATTTTTGGTGATTCCTTATTTGGAAGAATAAAAATAAGGCAACCGCCAACCAGATGAAGATATTTTCGGCGGCGATCGAAGCCACCGCGGAGGCGGCGAAGGCGTAGAGGGGCCAGGAAATGTAAGACGGGGCCGGGGATGTTACTCGCATGAAACGGATTATAAAACCCTCTGGTGATGGGGTGAAGCTATTCTTGGGATTAAAGGCGGTAAAACCAGGTTCTTGTGCGTTGACAGGGCCCATCTTCAATGTTTAAATAAACGGGCTTTTGGTCGCCTGGCGGTGGAAAGATGGGCCGGTGGCGAATTTGGTTCTCAAGCGTTCCCGTGATATTTCGAGGCGCTTAGGTCCCTTGGCATGGAGGAAGAACAATGTCGAAAGTTGTCCTCAAAAACGTCAATAAGGTTTACGCGAATAACGTCGTGGCCGTAAATAACGTCAATATTGAGATCGCGGATAAAGAGTTTTTGATCCTGGTCGGGCCCTCGGGTTGCGGTAAATCAACCACCCTGCGCATGGTGGCTGGTTTGGAAGAGCTTTCGGGGGGCGAGATCCGGATCGATGACGTGCTCGTCAACGACGTTCCCCCCAAGGATCGTGACATCGCGATGGTGTTCCAGAACTACGCCCTATATCCCCACATGACCGTGTTTGACAACATGGCCTTCGGATTGAAGCTCCGAAAATATCCCAAAGAAGAAATAAAACAGCGTGTCTATGAGGCCGCTAATATCCTGGGTATCCAGGAATTACTCAACCGCCGCCCCAAAGAACTCTCGGGAGGTCAGCGCCAGCGCGTGGCGGTCGGCCGCGCCATCGTCCGTAAGCCCAAGGTGTTTCTCTTCGACGAGCCTTTGTCCAACCTGGACGCTAAATTGCGGGTTCAAATGAGGGCGGAAATCTCCAAACTTCACACCCGCCTCCAAGCCACCATGATTTACGTCACCCATGACCAGTTGGAAGCCATGACCATGGGCGATCGGATCGCCGTGATGAAGGATGGGTATGTCCAACAGATCGCGGACCCCATCACCCTTTACGAAAAGCCCGTCAACAAGTTCGTGGCAGGCTTCATCGGGACCCCCGCCATGAATTTCATGGAAGGGACGTTGAATAAAAAGCGCACGGGAATTTACTTCAACGAGGAAAATTTCGAAATTAAGATTCCCGACACCATGACGGCTCAGGTTGAAAGCCACGTGGGCCGGGACGTCATCTTGGGCGTTCGCCCGGAGGATATCCATGACAAAATGGACGCCGCCAACGCCTCGCCGGACAACACCATCAGCGCGACCGTGGAAATTATCGAGCCCTTGGGCGCGGAGGCTTATTTGTACCTGACCACAGGAAAGAGCCCCTTTATCGCGAGGGTTGACAGCCACGAGCAAATTGAGATCAACCAGGACATTGAGTTGGTCTTCAATATGCAGAAGGCCCATATATTCGACAGGGAAACGGAGAAGTGCCTGACGAATTAAGGGCTTGTTTCTTTGACGCGTTTTTCCAAAAACCGGGGCGGAAGCCGCCCCGGTTTTTAAGTTTAAGGAGCTTGAATGCGAATCGCGGTGGTTGGGACGGGATACGTCGGTTTGGTGACCGGTTCCTGCTTTGCCGATTTGGGCAATGTCGTTACCTGCGTGGACGTGGACCACAAAAAAATCCAGGAATTAAAAAAAGGGAAAGTCCCGATATTTGAACCTGGTTTGGAAGAAACCATCCGACGCAACCGCAACAAGCGTCTGTTTTTCACCACCGACCTGGGCAAGGCCGTCCAAACCTCCGATTTGATTTTCATCGCCGTCAATACCCCTCAAGGAAAGAATGGCGAAGTGGACGTGACCAACGTCATGGCCGTGGCCAAGGGAATCGCCAAGTCTATTAACCGCTACAAGATCATCATCAATAAAAGCACGGTGCCCATCGGCATGGGTGACATTGTCACCCAGATACTCATCAAACAAGGCCCCAAGGACGTTTCTTTCGATGTGGTTTCCAATCCCGAGTTCCTCCGGGAAGGGTCGGCGGTCAATGACTTGTTAAGGCCCGAACGTATTGTCATCGGAGCCACCCGACGGTCGGCGGCCCAGAAAGTGGCCGAGATTTACAAGCCCCTCCACAGCCCCATCCTGATCACCGACCTGAAAAGTGCCGAGATGATTAAGTACGCTTCCAACGCCTTCCTGGCCATGAAAATTTCCTATATCAACGAGATCGCCAATCTATGCGATAAGGTCGGGGCGGATATTGTCCAGGTTACCAAGGGCATGAGTTACGACTCCCGCATCGGAAGCCAGTTCTTCAACTCGGGATTGGGGTTCGGGGGGAGCTGCTTTCCCAAGGACGTGGCGGCTCTGGTCCAGATCGGCAAAGTAAACCATTCTCCATTCCGCATCCTGCCCGAGGTTTTGGCCATCAATCAAAACCAGCGGAAATTGTTCCTGGAAAAGGTGAGCCAGGCGGTTGGGAACCTCTGGGGCAAAACATTGGCGATCTGGGGTTTATCATTCAAACCCAACACCGATGACATGAGGCAGGCGCCTTCCCTCACTATCCTGCCCGTTTTGCTGGCCAAGGGCGCCAAACTCAAGGCTTATGATCCAGCCGCCATGGGCAAAGCAAAGGCCCTGATCAAAAAAGTGAAATATTGCCGGAATCCCTATGAGGCGGCCCAAGGTGCTGAAGCCGTCCTGGTTCTTACCGATTGGAACGAGTTCAAGCAGGTGGATTTCCAAAAACTCAAGACGATCGTGAAGCAGCCCATCCTGGTGGATGGTCGTAATATGTATGACCCTCAGGAAATGGCTGAAAAAGGTTTCGCATACCACGGCATGGGCCGCGGGGAAGTTTCCCAATTTTAACGGCTGAAACCAGCCTTGGAGCGTGAGGATGAAAATCGCTTTATTGGGTTCCACCGGCATGCTGGGTTCCAAAATGGCCGAAATTTTGAAGGCTAAGGGCCATGAGCTTCTAGCGCCTAGCCATTCGCAGGTCGACCTGAACCGGCCCTATACCATCGAGAATTATTTCAAGGATCAAACCTTCGACGTCCTCGTCAATTGCGCCGGGTTTACCCGCGTGGACGCTTGTGAGGAGCCTGCCAAGTTTTCCATGGTTTTGAACGTGAACGGAACCTCGGCGGGGTGGCTAGCCAAGTATTGCAAGAGGACCCATCGAATCCTGGTTCATTTCTCCACCGATTATGTTTTTAACGGCCAAAAAGAGGAGCCTTACCTGGAAACGGACAAACCCGACCCATTGAACACCTATGGAAAGACCAAGTGGCAGGGCGAAAAACTCCTGCGGGCGGAAGACCCCTTTTATTATCTCATCCGGACTTCCTGGGTTTTTGGGCCCAAAGGGGACAATTTCGTCAGCCGCATGGCAGATCTTTTGATGACCAAACCCCGCATCGAGGTGGTGGACGACCAGGTGGGCGGCCCGACCTATTCGGGGGATCTGGCCCAATTCACCATGGAGCTTTTGGAAAAAAAAGCCAAACCAGGCCTTTATCATTTCTCAAATGCCGGCTCCGTGTCATGGTTTGAGTTCGCCCAGGAAATCCAGAAACAAACGGGTTATGTTTCCTGCGAAATCGCCCCTGTCTCCAGCGAAAACGTCTTCCGCCCCGCCCAGCGTCCCGCCAATTCACAGTTTGATTTATCCAAGGCCACCGGGGCGGTGGGACACGCTTTCCGGGTTTGGCAGGAAGCCTTAGGAGATTACTTGATGAAGGATTTTAATAATGAGCCGGCTTGAACTCTCGGTCGTGATTCCCGTGTATAACGAATCGGCAAGGGTGGGCAAGACCCTTCAGGAATCATTCGCTTACCTCAAATCGAAAAAAAATCCCTCCGAAATTATTGTCGTGGATGATGGATCGAGGGACGACACGGTGAAGATCGTCAACCAGTTCAAACGCCTGGCCGGCCGGGGACAATCCTTAAAGGTTCTCCAACAACCTATAAACCGGGGCAAGGGAGCGGCGGTCCGAACGGGGGCCCTGGCGGCCCTGGGGAAGACGGTTCTTTTCATGGATGCCGATAATTCCACCCCCCTCCGCGAATTCGAGAATTTTAAACCCTTGCTCAAGGAAGGGTTCGAGGTGCTGATCGGAAGCCGGGCCGTGGACCGTAAAAAAGTGAAAGTGCACCAACCCCTCCACCGGGAAGCCATGGGGAGAGTTTTCAACCTGATGGTTCAATTGATCGCCACTCCGGGTTTGTGGGACACCCAATGCGGCTTCAAGGTTTTCAGCCGCCGGGCCGCCCAGGCAATCTTTCCCCTCCAAACCATCGAAAGGTTCGGTTTTGACGTTGAGCTTCTCTATATCGGCCGCAAGTTGGGTTTCAAAGTGCGGGAAGTTTCCGTTCATTGGTTCGACAATCCGGCCTCGAAGGTCCATGTTTTCCGGGATTCCACCCAGATGTTCCTTGATCTTCTGATCATCCGGTGGAATGACTTGAGGGGCCGTTACTCCAACCGCAAGTCTTCCTAAAGTGAATTTTCAAAGATGAAACCCACTCAAAACCGATTTAGGCGCATTGCCCACAATACCTTTTACCTGGGATTGAGCGAGACCGTAGCCCGTTTTTCCACCCTGATTTTGATCGCGTTTTTAGGGCGGCACTGGGCTGTCTCCCTTTATGGCCAATACGCAGTGGCCATAAACTGGGTGGCCATCTTCGCCGTGGCCGCTGAACTGGGCTTGAACGCCCTCACCGTCCGGGAGGTGTCCTATCGCAAGACTAAAGCCGTCTTTTTTCTCCGTCATGTCCTGGTCTTGCGGTCTTCATTATCTTTCTTGTTTTGGGGTACATTGATCGGAATCTCCCTAGCGCTTCATTACGAAACGATCCTCACCATGGCTATGGGAGTGTTGGGCCTCAGGCTTATCCTGGATTCCATGGAGGGTGGTTACCTCTATCTGTTCCAGGCTCACCAGGAAATGGGTCCCTACGCCATGGTTAATATTCTTTGCGCGGCTATCCGTCTCATTGGCATCATTCTGGTCGTGGCGGCAGGAGCACAAATCATTGGCGCCTGCTCAATATGGGTGGTGGCGAGCGGGGTTGGATTCATAGTCATGATGACTCTGGGCTATCGGCGGGGTTGGAAACCAAGCTTTTCCGAATATCGTTTGGACGACTCCTGGAAGGTTTTGAAAATGGCTTTTCCCCTGGCCGCCTTCGGCGCCCTCCAAACACTTTACTATCGCGTGGATTCGGTCATCCTGAAAAGCCTTTCCGGCAACGAGTCGGTCGCCTATTACGACATGGCGACGCGAGTTTTGTTGTATGTCTTATCCATGTCCCAACTTTATTCCCAAGCGGTATTCCCGGTTTTTTCCTCCGTTCAGGACAAACCCGGGGATTTCAGCAGATTTGCCTTCAAATGCTCCAAGTTCCTATTTTTTCTTGGCCTTCCCCTAATGGTAGGGGGCTACTTCCTTGCTAACTCCCTTTTAGTATTAATCGCCGGTCCTCAATATGCTTCCTCTGGCCCCGCTTTCGCAATCTTGGCGCTTTCAATCCTCCCCTTTTTTCTCGCCAATATTTACGTGGATATCCTGGCGATAAAGAATACCGCGCGGCTAAATTTTCAATTTATTTTCCTGTTTCTCTTAAACGTGATTTTAAATTTCATCTTTATCCCCCGATGGCAATTCGTGGGAGCGGCTTGGGCAACGGTGATTTGCGAGTATTTAGGTGTTTTTGCTGGGTTTCTTCTGGCGGCGCCTTACTTGAAACATATGGGAAAGGTTTCCTGGGGAAGGCCTTTAACCGCCTCGCTGGCGTCCTGCTTGATCATGGGAATAGGGCTTTATTACGCGCCCCATCTTTATTGGCTCGTCCTAGGGCCAATTGTTTATGCTATAGGCCTCGTTGCTTTCAGGGCGCTTGATTCCGAGGATTGGGCGAGCTTGAAATCGATTCTCAGAATTTCAAATTAAGGTTAAAGAATGAAACTTAAAATTCTTTCCGTTTTCGGTACCAGGCCGGAAGCNNTGCCTTACAGCCCAGCACCGCCACATGCTGGACCAGGTCGTGAAACTCTTTAAGATCAAGCCCGATTACGACTTAAACTTGATGAAACCCGGGCAAAACCTGACCGATATCACGACCGGTGTTTTATCCGGTCTTCGGCCAATATTACGAAAGTTGAAACCTGACCTGCTTTTGGCCCAGGGGGACACCACCACGGTATTCGCGGCGGCCTTGGCGGCGTTTTATGAAAAAATTCCCGTTGGCCACGTGGAAGCGGGACTTCGAACCGGCAATGTTTTCTCGCCTTGGCCCGAGGAAATGAATCGTAAGCTGGCCTCGGCCATCGCACGCCTTCACTTTGCCCCGACCCCTAAGGCCAAACAAAACCTGTTGCGGGAGGGAGTAAACCCCAAAGACATTTTCGTGACGGGAAACACGGTGATCGACGCGCTCTTAGAAGTGGTTGCCCGTTTCAAGAAGAACCCCCAATTGAACCGGGAAATGGAAAGTCGGTTTCCTTTCCTTGATCCTTCCAGAAAACTTATCCTGGTAACGGGTCACCGGCGGGAAAATTTTGGGAGGGGTTTTGAGAATATTTGCCGGGCCCTCGCCCGCCTATCCCAAAGGGACGACGTCCAGATTGTTTACCCGGTGCATTTAAATCCTAACGTCCAGGAGCCGGTGAAAAGGTTACTGGGAAAGGGTAAAAGGGCGCATTTAATTGAGCCCTTGGATTATTTACCTTTTGTGTTTTTGATGGGCCGGGCCTATCTTATTTTGACCGATTCGGGCGGGGTCCAAGAAGAGGCGCCGTCCTTGGGTAAACCGGTCCTGGTCATGCGGGATACGACCGAAAGGCCTGAGGCGGTGGACGCCGGGACGGTCATCCTGGTAGGCACTAATGAAAATAAAATTATAGGGGAAACGGTCAAGCTCCTGGATAACCCCCGCCATTATCGAAAAATGACACGGGCCCATAACCCCTACGGGGATGGACGGGCTGCAAAGAGAATAGTGAAAATAATTTTGAATTCTAAAATTTGAATTGGAAAACTTGAAAGGCTCAATTGAACCTGCCATTTAACAAAATATCCGTGATCGGCCTGGGTTACATCGGCCTACCAACCGCGGCTACCCTGGCCAGCCGGGGGGTGGAAGTCATCGGAGTGGATGTTTCTCCCCGGGCGGTAGAGGCCATCAGCCGGGGAAAAATTCATATCGTGGAACCTGACCTGGACGCGGTCGTCCATCAGGTCGTGAAAGATGGCAAACTCAGGGCAGTCAGCCAACCCCAACCGGCGGAAGTCTTCATCCTGGCCGTGCCCACGCCTTTCCAAGGGAAGCACAAACCGGACCTTTCCTATATCAAGGCCGCGGCCAAATCCATTGCGCCAGTCCTCAAAAAAGGGAATCTGGTCATTTTGGAATCCACTTCTCCCGTGGGAACCACCGAAAATTTGTCAAAATGGCTGGCCGAGGCCCGCAAGGATTTGACCTTTCCCCACAACAAAGGAGAAAAGGCGGACATTCAACTGGCCTATTGTCCGGAGCGAGTCCTACCCGGAAAGGTACTTCAGGAGTTGGTCCAGAATGACCGAATTATCGGCGGGTTGACCCTGAAGGCTACCCGGATGGCAAAAGCCGTCTATCAGATTTTCGTAACGGGCCAATGCCTGGAATCAGACGCCCGCACGGCCGAGATGGCAAAACTTACCGAAAATTCCTTTCGTGACGTCAACATTGCTTTTGCCAACGAACTTTCCCTTATTTGCGAGAAACTCCACATCAACGTTTGGGAACTCATTGAACTGGCCAACCACCATCCTCGGGTCAAGATTCTACAGCCGGGCCCCGGCGTGGGCGGGCATTGCATCGCGGTGGACCCCTGGTTCATCGTGGATTCGGCCCCGAAGGAGTCCCGGATGATCCGCACCGCCCGCGAGGTGAATGACGGCAAACCCCACCGCGTGGTGGAAAGAATCCGCGCGGCGGTTCGAAAGTCCAAAAGACCCGTTGTGGCCTGTTTAGGACTGGCCTTCAAGGCGGACATCGACGACTTGCGTGAATCGCCGGCCGTGGACATCGTGCGCGAACTAGCCAAGGATAAAAAGATCAAGGTGTTGGCAGTGGAACCCCATGTTGAAAATCTTCCCCCCGGTCTTTCGGGAATCAAGAATATCGAGTTGTGCGAGGCCGAGGAGGCCCTTCGCCGTTCCTCCGTGGCCGTACTCCTGGTCAACCACCGAGCCTTCCTGAACCTTGACCGGAAACTGTTGAAGGGGAAGACGCTCATTGATACCCGGGGAGGATGGCGTTGAAACAGGTCCTCATCCGGCAAGGAAAAGTGGTCGTGGAGGAAGTCCCGGCCCCCATCGCCGATCCGGGTTGCGTCCTGGTTCGGGTTTCCCATTCCTGTATCTCAGCCGGAACGGAATTGAGCGGGGTTCAGTCCAGTGGAACCCCCCTTTGGAAAAAAGCATTTAAACAACCGGGCAAGGTCAAAAAAGCCCTTCAAATGGTGGCTTCCCAGGGTCTTTCGAAAACCAAAAGCGTTATCCAGGGTAAATTGGCTTCCGGCGATCCCACGGGTTATTCGGCGGCAGGGATTATTCTCGAAAAGGGCAAAGGTGTGGACGGCTTTTCCGTGGGCGATCGGGTGGCTTGCGCCGGGGCCCAATATGCCCACCACGCGGAGATCATCCAGGTTTCCCGCAACTTAACCGTTCCAGTTCCCAAAGGGCTGGATTTCCCTGAAGCCAGCACGGTCACTCTTGGGGCCATCGCCCTTCAGGGTGTGCGCCGGGGCCAACCCACCCTGGGTGAAACCTTTGTCGTGATTGGGCTGGGGATTTTGGGACAGATTACCAGCCAAATCCTGAAAGCCAATGGTTGCCGTGTGATCGGGTTGGATCTCGACGAAGAAAGGCTTGGCTTTGCCAAAAAACTGGGGATTGATTTCGTCCTAGGCCCGGGAGATGCCGATCCTGTTGGCTCGGTAGCCCGATTGACGGATGGCAATGGAGCCGACGGGGTCATCATCACCGCCGCCACCCCTTCCCACGAGGTTGTCTCGGCCGCTTTCAATCTTTGCCGTAAAAAGGGCAGGGTGGTTCTGGTGGGCGACGTGGGGTTGAACTTGAAACGGGCGGATTTTTACCCCAAGGAACTGGACTTTTTTATTTCCACCTCCTATGGTCCTGGCCGCTATGACCATCGTTATGAGGAAAAGGGCCTGGATTACCCGGTTTCTTACGTTCGTTGGACCGAGAACCGGAACATGGCGGAATATTTAAGGCTTTTGTCGGAAAAGAAAATACAAATAGGGTCCTTGATCCACGCGATTTTCCCCATTGAAAGGGCGGCCGAGGCTTACCAAAATTTCAGCAAGGGAAAGTCCAAGCCGCTTATCGTGTTGCTTTCCTATCCCGAAGGTAAAAAGGGGGAAGTCGCGCGGGTAGTACCCAACCCCCTGGCGCATGCTTCTTCCAAGAAGCAAATCAGGCTGGCGGTGGTGGGGGCAGGCGGTTTCGCCAAGGGCATGCATTTGCCGAATCTCCAGGCCCTTTCCCATTCCTATCATTTGAGGGCCGTGGTAAGTCGTACGGGCGCCAATGCCCAGGCCGCCACCAAGCAATTCGGGGCCGATTACGCCTCGACGGATTTTAAGGAAGTGTTGAAGGACAAGGAAACGGACGCGGTATTGATCGCTACCCGGCATAATCTTCACGCCTCCATGGTCTTGGAGGCCCTTCAAGCTGGCAAACACGTGCTTGTTGAGAAACCCCTCGCCTTGAATGAAAAGGAATTGGGAAAGATAGAGGAGTTTTTTGAAAACGCGGGCTCCAAGCAGGTGCCAGTCCTTTTGACCGGGTTTAATCGCCGCTTTTCCAAATATGCGAGGGCCATTCAGGAGGCCGTCCAAAAGCGGACCAATCCCATGATTCTCAATTATCGGATGAACGCAGGCTATCTTCCGTTGGACCATTGGGCGCATGGTGAAGAGGGCGGTGGCCGTAATATCGGAGAAGCCTGCCACATCTACGACCTGTTCACTTACCTGACTGGCGGCAAGGTCGTAAGGGTGGAAGCCCAATCCATAAAACCCAAAACCGGTTATTACAGCGCTTTGGACAATTTCGTGGCCTCCTTATCTTTTGAGGATGGATCGGTAGCGACTTTGACCTATACGGCCTTGGGTTCGAAGGATTATCCAAAAGAACAACTTGAGGTTTTTGTCGATGGAAAGGTGATTGCCTTGAACGATTACCGGGAACTATCGGCTTCGGGACTTTCTATCGCGAAACTCGCCGGAAAGGTTCCGGACAAGGGCCAAAAAGAGGAACTGGAAGCTTTTGCCCGGGCCATCCAAAATGGCGGGGAATGGCCCATTTCCTTATGGCAGCAATTGCAAGCCACAAGGATTTCCTTTCAGATCGAAAATCTACTTCAAAGATGAATCAAAAGGCTTTATGAACCGGCGAAATTACGTTTTTTCTATTATTTTTGTTGTTCTAATCCTAAGCGCTTATCCCCTGTATCAAATGGCACAAACTCGGGGAATACTTTTTTACCAGAACGCTTTCGATGAGGCGACATATCTTCAGTACGACTATTCCCGAATCAACGGAAACCTTTCCCGGCCAACCCAGCTTTTAGTGACTTTGATCCACAAAGCGGGTTTTTCAGCAGGATGGGTCAATTTCATGCTGGATACTTTCTGCCTCCTGTTTTTCCCGCTTGTTTTCCGCAAAGTATTCTTTCAATTGGGTTATGAGGAAAGAAATGCAAATGTACTTTCACTTTTGGCGATGTTACTGCCTGCATTAAGTGAAGGCTTAAATCCATTAGTTAACCGTCTTTTTTACAAAGGTTTGGAACATGGCCTGCTTTATTGGGTGACGTTGCCGGAAACTTGGTCATTGCCTATTCTTCGCTCACCCGAACCGCAACTATCTCTTCTGTTGCTTGGATTTTTCATTTGCCTTTCTCTGAGAGTGAAAAAATATTGGCCGCTTTATTTTGGCATTCCATTTTTCTATTCTTTTATTTCTATACCCATGCTTTTTATTGTTCTGTCCCTTCATTTAAATGACTTATTAAAAAAACGATACCAAGCGCTAATATTCGCGCCTGTCGCCTCCTTTATTATCGTTTCATTCCTGCTGTGGGCTAACTTTAGCTATGCTTTGAGTCCTGAGATCAAGGAGATGTTTGTTCGAACCAGGCTACCGCTTCTTTCCTTAACTTCCTGCGCCTCACTTTTACTTGTTTGGATTTTTTGGAGGAAAATTGAAGCTCGGTTCCGTTATCTCGCATTTTTAACGGCTCTTTCGCCCATGGTCGTGGCAAACCAACAGGTTTTAACGGGTTGGTTTTTCCATCCAACAAATTACGAGCAATATTTTGGGGTTTTGGCTGTCACGTGTGTCTTAGTGTTAGCTATTGGGCGGTCCCGTCAAATGCAAGTCGGGGCGCTTATTATCGTTTTTTTATTTATAGTCGATTTAGGCAGGGTTATTTTCAAATCGAATTTGGTTGTCAATAATAAAATCCAGTGGACTCCTGAGCTGGCCAACGAATTGAAATCCGACTCGGCTCATGTAGCCGTCAATGACGTGGAACTTTCTTCACGGCTATCCATGGCTTACTCAAAACAACCGATCACTTTTTTCGCTTATTCACAGATTTTCCCCAAAATGGCGCCCGCCCACTTCAAGGAATATCTTTGTTTGAAACAAGAAATAATGGGGAAACCTGATATTGCGATTCAATTCAAGGATGTTTTTGCCCAACTTGACAATGCCTACCGGTATACCGGCAACGATTTTATCCTGATCCATGTTGGACGGAAAAGTCAATTTGATGTTAAATATGACCCCAACCTCAAACCGGAAAATTGTCCCCCGGTTCTAACGAAGTATTTTTTAGTAAGACCATAGATAAGGAATATTTTTTTAAATAGGTCGCAAGGAGATTCGCTGTGAACAAGATGACATTTCTTTTTTTCACCACGTCGGTCCTTTTGATTGTGAGCGCCTTTCCCCTTTATCAAATGGAGACTTGCAAAGGACATCTTTATTACCAAAATGCTTTTGATGAAGCCTGGTACCTTCAGTATGACTTTTCAAAGATAAACCAAAGGGTGTCGCGCCCCGGCCAATATCTGGTCACCCTGGCCCATGAAGCGAATCTTTCTGCGGGTTGGATTAATTTTTGGTTTGATATATTCTTTGTTGTTTCTTTTGTCCTTCTTGCGCGGGTTTTATTCAAAAAAATGGGATATGACGAGTTCAAAGCCAATGCGGCTTCAGCGCTACTAACCTTAGGGCCTCTTCTTTTTCTGGGGGCCAACCCATTTGTTCGAAGACTTTTTTATGAAACGCTCAACAAAGGATGGATTTATTGGATAGCGGTCCCGGAAGCCGTTTTTCTGCCGATTGTACGAAGCCCCGAGCCTCAGTTTTCGATTTTTGTCGTTTGTTTATGTGCCTGCCTTTCCTTGGCGCGCAAAAAGATTTGGTATATGTACTTTTGCCTGCCCTTTCTATATCCCTTCATCGCGGTGCCATTGGCATTTGTTTTATTCTCTTTTCATATCAAGCAAAAAATAAGCTGGTTTTCACAGAAACCCATTTGGTGCCTGATAGTTTCTTATTTTTTGATTATATTTCTGGAAGAGATTAATTTTCTACTCCTGGTGCCTCCGAGCATAAAAATCTATCTGACTCCGTCGCATTTGCCTTATTTTTCATTCACCTGTGCGCTTGGGCTTGTTTTATATCTTTTTCTATATAAATTATTACCTGAAGATAAACGTTTTTTCCTTCTGGCTTCCGTTGTTTCACCCTTGGCCACCGAAAATTGCCAAATCGTCACGGGACGGTTTTTGCAGGCGGTGAACACGGAACAATATTTTGGTGTTTACGCCGTTACGTTGGTTGGGTTATTCGCGGTTTTGAATTTTAAATATTTTAAAACAGTTTTTTGGCCCGTTTTTATCTTGTCTTTTTTGTTCTTACTGAACAGCACAAATATTTATTTTAAAGAATGCGACCAGGTCCTCAAGCAATTGCCACTCAACGATCAACTTCTGAACTGGCTTAAGAATGATTCTCCCAATGTAGCCATTGATGATGGGATGGCCGCTTCCACGGCTTCAATGTTATTTTCAAAACAGCCGATGACATTGTTTGGTTTCGGCCATACACCCTCTCCGGTGGAAGAACGGGATTTGCAGAGATATTTATGTGCTAAAAAACAGATTTTGGGTGACTCGACGTTGTGTGGCAAATATGGTCAAGTTCTAAATGACATGGATCGCTGGTTTCGCTATGAAAATGCCGATGGGCCCTTTGTGACCGTTGGCCGTCGAAAAACCTATGTCATAGAGCATGACATGAACGCAGTTCCCTCCGATTGCAAGCCCATGACCCTGCATTATGTTTTTATCCAATAATTTGAAGAAAATCGGCACCTGAGGCATGTTGAAAGGTTTTTTGAAATGAATATGATGGGTTATCGGTATCAATGCCTCCAACACACGTTGGAAGCCCTCAATCTATCCAATGTTCCTTTGGTACAAACACCCATCAATAAGACCCTCTGGTGGGACAAGGCTCCACTCGTACCTTCCGGGTTTACCGATGATTTGGGAATATATTATTTCATCCCCCTCCTAAGTAAAAACCTTCATATTTCTTTGGATGGAGCCATCAACCTCTTTTTGGGGATGCTAATCATTGGAGCGACATTTTTAGGATTAGTGGGTTATTATTTCGCCCTCCAAACCTGGGCGGCCCGAGTACTAGCCATTGTCGGTCTTGTAATCTTGGCTTTTTATACCTGGAGGATCGGGGATGTTTATGTCATTCAAATGTTCGCCGTGGTCTCGCTCATACCCATTTTCTTGGCCTTTTATAAACAAAAGGATAAAGGCTTTTGGCTTGTGGGGGCATTTGCGTTTGCGAGATTAGTTTGTGGATATTCAAACTGTATTCGATCCCAGAGCGGGACGGGCATTTTACTTTTTTTGATTCTTCTTTTAGGTTTTGCTTCTACATATTCCAACAAAGAAAAAATAATATTCTTGGTCATGCTACTCGCTTTTTTTTCCATCCCTGTATTGCATTTCAAGTCATTAGAAAACCAAAGAGACGCCGTGTTGGTGAAGGTGATCCCTGACTATCACCCGGCCACTATCAAACATACTTTTTGGCACAGCGTTTTTATTGGCCTTGGATATGTCAACAATCAGCATGGAATTAATTATGATGATTCAAGTGGGGATGAA
Organism: candidate division FCPU426 bacterium; assembly: GCA_003152075.1. Lineage (GTDB taxonomy): Bacteria > Oederibacteriota > Muellerivitia > Muellerivitales > Muellerivitaceae > PALSA-1180. Next base: position 83,109 of record PLZG01000022.1, on the reverse strand, counting down.
AAGGCAAAATCCATTGACCCAAAGGTGCGGTTTCAATCCCAGGAATATCAAGAAATCCTGAAAAACCAGGTATTAATCCTGATCAAGACCGATCCTTTGCTCATTGTCAGGAATCTCTTGGCAAAAAGTTTTCGATTGTTGATTAATTTTGTATTATTTTTTAATTTGGGATTGATATTCCTTTTTCGAGTGAAGCTTCCTTGGAATCTGACTCTCCCGTTCGTGGTTTTGATCGTTTGGAGCGCTTTGCCCGGCTTATTGGTGGTGCCAAGTAGGTCTTATATTCTTGGATTTACGGCTTCAGTCGATATTTTTGGGCTTTATCTGATCGGCCTTGGTATCGAAGAATATTTTTTGGATCGGCGGAGACCTTGAAACTCAATGAAAAAGTTAGGTCCTACTGGGAAAAGGAACCTTGCGGGACCGCGGAGGAAATTATTGGTGACGCCAAGCCCTTGAGCCGCGAATGGTTCAATCGAGTGGAGAAATATCGCTATTCGATCGAACCCTTCATTTTTGACGTCGCGCAGTTTAAAAGACATAAAGGGAAAAAAATCCTGGAAATCGGGGTGGGGGCCGGAAGCGACCATCTGCAATGGGCCAAGGCGGGGGCCAAGTGTTACGGGGTGGATTTAACCGACGCCGCCATTCGCACTACCCGCAAGCATTTGGCTCTTCACGGGTTGAAGTCGAACTTGAAAAGGGTTGACGCGGAAAAGCTGCCTTTCAAGGACAACACTTTCGATATTGTTTATTCCTGGGGGGTCATCCACCATTCGGAGAAGCCCGAAGTGATTATCGCTGAGATTAGAAGGGTCTTGAAAAGGGGAGGACTCTTTATCGGAATGATCTATGGCCGGCGCTCGGTGGTGGCATTCAAGTATTGGCTCAAGCATGGTCTTTTTAAGGGACGTCCCTGGCGTAGTTTCGCTGACGTTCTTTGGAACCACTTTGAAAGCGTTGGTACGAAAGCCTACACGGTGCCTGAATTGGAAAAGATGTTCGGCGATTTTAAGGAATTTGAAGCCCAACCGATCATTACCTGGCACGATGTCAGCAAGTGGCCGGTTTGGATCAGTCGCCTTTTTCCCAACAAATGGGGTTGGTTTATTGCCTTAAAAGCCTCCAAGCAATCCAATAAATAGGGAATTATTCACAAATAATTCAGCTATTCCTATTTCCGCACCCTATATAATTCGGTTTGAAAGTCATCGCATCGCAATCCACGTGCTTTGCTCGGGGAATAGAGGCGTCCCAGCTGACGGCTGGGCAGGCGAAGCCAGGACTTCGGCGGTGCCACGGGCTTTAACCGTGGGGAGCCACAATTTCATGAGGTGGTAATACATGTGCGGTATTGTCGGCGCCTTCAGCTTTAAAAGCGGTTCCTTCCCAATTAATGAACCCTATATTGCCAAAATGAGGGACACCATGGCCCACCGGGGGCCTGACGGGGCAGGGGCCTGGATTTCCACCGACCAAAGGGTCGGATTGGGCCATCGGCGCCTTTCCATTATCGATCTCTCTACCGTGGCCAACCAGCCCATGAGCAACTCGGATGGGTCGTTGCAAATCGTCTTTAATGGTGAGATTTACAACCATGCCGATATCCGAAAAGAGCTGGAAAAAACCCGTAGGTACACCTGGAAAACAGACCATTCGGACACGGAGGTCATTCTTCACGCTTTTGAGGAGTGGGGGATCGACTGTATCCAGCGGTTCCGGGGCATGTTCGCCATTGGTCTTTGGGACGTGAAAAAGAGAGAATTGTGGCTGATCCGGGACCGGATCGGAATCAAACCCCTCTATTACAGTATCCACGACGGTCGGATCGTTTTCGCTTCCGAGATCAAAGCCCTTCTTCATGACCCGGACCAGAAAAGGGCGGTCAATGAGGAGGCGCTGTTCCATTATCTTTCCTTTTTGACCACTCCCGCGCCTCAAACCCTTTTTGACGGCATCAAGAAACTACCCAAAGCCACTTGGATAAGGGTCGAGGAGGATGGAAAGGTCGAGGAAAGGTGTTATTGGGACGTTTTGGATAATACGACACCACTCATTGGAATTCCGGAAGAGGAAATCACACGAAAACTGATCTCGGAGTTGCGTACGGCCGTAAAGCTTCGCAAGGTGAGCGACGTGCCGGTAGGTGTCTTCCTTTCAGGGGGTATTGATTCAAGTACCAATGCGGCCCTCTTTTCGGAAGGAGAAAACCAGAAGGTCAAAACCTTCAGTATTGGGTACGAGGGTGAGTATAAAACCTACCAAAATGAACTGCAGTATGCCCGAAAGATGGCTGACCTGGTGGGGGCCGAGTACCACGAAAAACTATTGAACATCGACGACCTCATGAATTTTCTTCCGCAAATGGTACATCTGCAGGATGAGCCCATTGCTGATCCGGTTTGCGTACCTGTTTATTACGTGTCCAAATTGGCCCGGGACAATGGGGTCATTGTTTGCCAAGTGGGGGAGGGGTCGGACGAGCTTTTTTGGGGCTATCCTAGTTGGAAGCGCGCACTTAATTTACAAAAAGCGGATGATCTTCCTGTGCCTCGGTTCTTGAAAAAGATTGGCTTGGCGGTTTTGCGGGCGTTCGGGAAAGGGAATAGTTTTTATTACGAATGGCTCCGCAGGGGCGCGGAAGGCCAACCGGTCTTTTGGGGTGGCGCGGAAGCTTTTACCGATGCCCACAAAAAAAAATTGATATCACCCCGTTTGCGGAAAAAATTCAAGGATCGCACTTCCTGGGAAGCGATTTCGCCCATTCGCGAACGTTTTGAGTCGAAGTCTTGGGAAAAGTCCCACCTCGGCTGGATGTCCTATATGGACCTCAACATGCGCCTCCCCGAATTGCTCCTCATGCGGGTTGATAAAATGAGTATGGGGGTTTCCCTCGAAGGACGGGTGCCCTTTCTCGACCATAAATTCGTGGAACTGGCCATGAGCATCCCTGAATCGATCAAAACCAAGGATGGAACGCTGAAATATATCCTTAAGAAAGCGGTGCGGGGGCTCATCCCGGACGAGCTCATCGACCGTCCCAAACAGGGTTTCGGGGTACCGGTTTACGAATGGTTCTTCGATCGGTTGGGGCCTAAGGTGCGGGAAGAACTGAAAGAGTTCTGTGAAAAGACGGATTTCCTTGACTGGAAGGAAGTTGAAGGTTTGTTGAACCGGGGCAAAGGCCCCCAAGCCTGGTATTTGTTCAACTTGGCCCTTTGGTGGAAGGAATATATCGCGTGAAATGTCTTGAGACGATCTCAAATGTCGGATGGGGAGGGTAATTGAGACGATCCAAATTTTTACCCGAAAATTTTCGCTCTGATTTTTTCCAAAAAGTTTCCGGCACATTTCTCACCCGCCTATTGCTCATTGGTGTCGCCTTCGTCACTTCCGTCATTGTCACGAGAATCTTAGGTCCTGGGGGAAGGGGACTCTTTGCGGTGGCCATGGCCCTGGGTAACATGGGAGCCCAGTTCGGCAATTTAGGGCTCCATGCCTCCAACGTTTATTACGTTTCCCAAGACCGCAAACTTCTGGGGCCCTTAACAGGAAATAGCCTTTTGGTGGGATTCGGTTTTGGCAGCCTGGTCGCCTTTGGTGTAGGCTTCTTATTCTTTTTTTTTCCGGATAAAGCCCCGGTACAGGGTTGGATTCTACGGATGGGACTCTTGTGGATCCCAGTCAGTTTGGCTTATATCCTTCTGCAGAATCTTCTATTGGGTATCCAAGAAATCAAGGTTTTCAACGTCATTGATCTAGCTGGCAAAATCCTGGCACTGATACTCATCGGTGGGCTATTTTTTTCAAATAGGGCTTCCGTGGAAAACCTGTTGGGGGTAAGCCTGCTGGCGGTATTGGGGACCATTGTGGCGATCATCGCCAGGCTTTGGGTTAATATTGAACGAGTTCCCCTTCCCTCATTCTCCCTTTTCCAAAAAAACATTCGCTATGGCATGAAGGCCTATTGGACGGCCCTGTTCTCGTTCCTGGTGCTGAAAGTGGATCTTTTGATGGTTCAGTACATCAAGGGGGCTGAACCAGCAGGATATTATTCCATCGCGTCCCAGATGGCCGATATGGTGTTGATGTTGCCCAGCGTGATAGGAATGATCCTTTTTCCCAAATTGTCGGCAATGAAGGATGAGGCTGAAAAATGGGATTTTGCTTGGCGCTCCGCACTTTGGACCGGTCTTTTTCTCCTGTTGCTTTGCGGCACGTCTGCCTTGTTCGCGCCTTGGTTCATTCCCTTTTTTTACGGTCGAAGTTTCACCTTGGCGGTAGGGTCTTTTATTTGGCTCCTTCCCGGTATCTTTTTCTTGGGTGTGGAAACCGTAGCGGTCCAATTCTTGAACAGCGTGGGTTTTCCCCAAAGGGTTGTTTGGGCCTGGGCTGCGGTCCTGGGGCTTAATGTGTTTTTGAACCTATGGATGATTCCGCGCTTGGGTATCGTGGGAGCTTCCATCGACTCCTCCATTTGTTATTTCCTTATTTTTTGTTTCATCTTCTCCATCATCCTAAAACACAGGAAGAAAGGAGCAAATGAGGCGGTTCTCGTCATTTGGCGTTCAGTCCCAATAACTTCGCCGGGGGCCAAGGCTCCCGAAGACCGCGCACTAGTCTCCATTACCTTCGATGAATTGATCGGATCGTTGAAGACCTCGTCTTTTTTGAAATATCTCTTTCGGTACCAGGAAGTGATCCTCAAGGTTCACGACCTTGACCTGATCAGTAGGCCCTTTACCACGGGGGTCCTGCTTTGGCTTTTGGCTTGGAGAAGAAGCCTTATTCAAGATGAGAAAGGAAGGGAACTCAAAATCGATCTGTTCCAAGTTTGCTCGCTTTTAGTCAAAAGATCCACGGATTGGATGAAAATCAAAAGTTTGCTTCGAGAAACGGAAATGGAAGTGGATGGCCTTCAAGCCGAGAAAAAGGCCGAGAAAACCTTGGACTTTTCAAAGCGGCCGATTTATTTGCGAACGGACCTTACATTTGGCCTGAAATCGGGAGGGTCGGTGGGGCATATCGCTGGAGTTTTAAATAATCTTGAAAAATTCACCAAGCCGCCCATTTTTTTAACCACCGACCCTATCCCCACGGTTCAAGATTCGGTCGAAGCCCATTGGATCGTCCCAGCAAGGTTTTTTTGGGATTTTAAGGAAGAATTGACGCTGGCCTTTAACCGAAGATTTTTCGAATGGGCTTTAGAGCTTCTAAAATCAAAGCCGGTTTCCTTCATATACCAACGCTATAGTTTGAACAATTACTCTGGCTTGAAGTTGGCGGACCAATTTTGGGTCCCCTTCGTGCTGGAGTTCAATGGTTCGGAAATATGGGTGGGACGGCAATGGGATGGACGGCTGAAGAGGGAAACTCTGTCGGAAAAGATTGAAAAGTTGAACCTGGGAAAAGCCGACCTGATCGTGGTAGTGAGCCAAGCCTTGAAGGCGTCCTTGGTTCAACAGGGAGTAGCTGTGCCGAAGATCCTGGTGAACCCCAATGGTGTTGAAGCGAATAATTATTCCCCGGCCGTCGATGGGTTGCCGGTCCGGCGCAAGTTTGGCTTGGAAAGCAAATTAGTGGTGGGGTTCATTGGGCTCTTCGGTAAGTGGCATGGAACGGAAATCTTAGCCGAGGCTTTTGGAAAGCTCTTGAATGAAAATACCTCCTATCGGGAATCGGTCCGGCTTTTGCTTATCGGAAATGGTGGAATGATGCCTCGGGTCAAAGAGGTCCTGAAAAATCATGGAGTGGAAGAATGCAGTATTTTAACCGGTACTATTCCCCAACAAGAAGGTCCGGCTTATTTAGCTGCTTGCGATATCCTGGTTTCACCAACGGTTCCCAATCCGGACGGAACACCTTTCTTTGGCTCGCCCACGAAGCTCTTTGAATACATGGCCATGGGGAAGGGTATCATAGCCTCCGACTTGGACCAAATAGGAGAAGTGCTTAAACATGATGAGACGGCCTGGTTGGTGAAACCAGGTGACACATCGGCCCTGGCTGAAGGCTTGAAAAAGCTTATCGAGGATCCCGCTCGCCGAAAAAGGTTGGGAGAAGCGGCCCGAAAGGATGTGGTAGCGAAGTATACCTGGCAGGAACACACGCGGAAAATCATCGAGAAGCTCAAAGAACGGTGCTCATGAGGATTCTCCATTATTTAAAAAGGGCCGTATCCATGCCGCCCCACGCAACCTTTCTCAAGGCTGTTCAAAAGGTGAAACACCAATGGCGTGAATCGCGGAGGCGCCGACAGGACTCCCACTTTCCCACTTATGCCATAGACCTTATCCCCGNNTTTTGGACCACGAATTCAACCTATTGGGATCCGGTTGGGTAAAAATAAAGCACGGGATGAAATGCGCGGGACTTGAAGGAATCGTTTTTGAGCCGGAAGGATCGGTCATAGCCGATTCGGAGGGACGCTGGCTCCTGACGCGGATTAACAGCAAGAATCTACCTGAATCCAGGCGAATTTGGGGACTGATCGAACAGAACTACGAACCTATTGATTGGCAGTTGGATTTCAAGTCCGGGCACCGTTGGAAGGAAAATGTCTTGAGCCGAGACATCCTTTATGGAAAAACACCGGGACAGGACGTGAAGGTTCCCTGGGAACTTGCCCGGATGCAGCACCTGACAGCCCTGGCCTGGGCCTATGGTTCGGCCTTACGGAAGGCCGATGGTTTTTCTGAACCTTCGGTTTACCTTAAGGAATTCAGGAATCAAATCCTCGATTTCATCGCCACCAATCCGCCCCGGTACGGCGTCAATTGGTCCTGCACGATGGATGTGGCCATCCGGGTTGCCAATTGGGCATTGGCTTATGATTTGTTCCATTCCTTCGGCGCGGAATTCGACCCGGATTTCGAGAGTGTCCTTCTGCGAAGCGTCAGGGAACACGCGGACCATATTTTCAACCACTTGGAATGGGATCCGGTACTCAGATCCAATCATTATTTGGCCGATATCGCAGGTCTCCTTTGGGCCACGGCTCATTTGCCGGAAGGAAAAGAGTCGGACCGTTGGGTGACCTTCGTGCTTGAGGAATTGAATAAAGAGGTAGTGTCCCAGTTTGGAAAAGACGGGGCTAATTTTGAGGCTTCCGCCAGTTATCACAGGTTGTCGGCGGAAATGGTTGTCTATTCGACGACCCTTTTGGTTGGACTGCAGATTGAGGGCGGCCGTTGGGATGGTTTTTATGAAAAATTTTCCGAGGGATATTGGGACAAGTTCGGAAAGATACCAGGTTTTACGATGGATTTGTCCAAACCGAACGGCCAGATAGTTCAAATTGGGGATAATGACAGCGGTCGATTTTTCAAATTATTGCCGGTGGAGGAAAACTCCCTGGACCACCGTCATTTGGTTGCGGCTTTCAACGGCCTATTAAATCGAAAAGAATTAACGGATTTTGCCGTTGGCTACGAGGCCGAGGCTGAGGTGGTTTTTCAACTGGCGCTAAAAGAAGAAATCCATGCCGGAAGAGGTGCGGCCCCACGTGCCCGAATTGCATATGAATCCTTTGGGCTTTACCGTTTCAAAAAAAGTGGGTTTGATTTAACCGTCCGCTGTGGTCCGGTGGGACAAAATGGAAACGGCGGGCATGCCCATAACGACCAGCTTTCCTTTGAGTTGGCTGTTGGGGGCGTCTCACTGATTGTGGACCCTGGAACCTACCTCTACACGCCCCTGCCGGAACAACGGAATTTATTCCGATCCACGGCGATGCACAACACCATGGTTGTTGACGGGAAGGAACAGAATGCATGGGAGCCCGGACCGGCAGGACTATTTCAAATGAAGGAGCGTTCCAACGCCAAGGTGATCCAATTCGATCAAAAAATTTTTGTCGGTGAACATGAGGGATATGGGGTAACCGTAAGGCGGACCCTAAATTTGAAAGAGGATCGTTTGGAGGGAACAGATGAATGCGATCTCCCGGGCCAAAAATCAATTTATTTCCACCTGGCCCCGGGCAGTCGGGTTCAGCTTTATCCCCCTGATGAAGTGGAGGTAAACCTGGACGGGGTTTTCGTTAAATTGACCTCCAAGGATGGCCGTTGGGAAATGGAAAATGGGTTTGTCTCAAAGGCCTATGGCGAGAAAGAACCCGCTCCTGTCCTGGTTTTAAGATCAACCTCCAAAAGCGTTGCTTGGAAAATTCAGAATCGGACACAACCATGAAAATTTTAATGGGGGAACATACTCATTTCGACTCGCTTTTCCAAGTGGGTTGCCACCATCTGGCCCGGGGGCTTGTCCAAAAGGGCTATCAAGTGACTTATCTTTCAACCCCACTAACCCCTTTGCACCTGGCGAACCTTTTTACCTCCAAACGGGGCGAGACCCTCAAACGCCTGAAAAATTGGCTGGCGGTCGGTAAAACCCAAATGCCAGGCCTCTTTTCCTACGTTCCCTTTTCCCTTTTTCCTTTCGCGCGCCTGTTACCTTTCGATAATTCCTGGACCGCTTGGAATAACCTCAAATTCACTTTTCCACCCCTGAATGGGGTGATTGGAAAACGTGGACCTTTTGACCTTTTCTTAATGGGAGATCCGCGTTTCGTGCCCTTGATGAACGAAGTCGGGGCTAAAAAAAATATCCTCCGCCTGACTGACAATGTGTTGGGTTTTGAGACAACACCCCGCACGATGGAAGGGCTGATACGATACGCGATCGAGCATTGTGATTCGGTTATCGTCACCGCCCGGCCACTTCAAAAATGGTTGGAGAAAAAGTTCGGCTTTCGGGATTCCATTTATATTCCAAACGGAGTGGATTTTGAGCATTTCAACGGGACGCCCGAAAGGGAACCGGAAGACTTAAGGACTATCCCCAAGCCACGGGCGGTTTATGTGGGCGCCATGGAAAAATGGTTTGACCTGGAACTTTTAGAGGCCGCGGCAAAAGGACTTCCGAAAGTTTCTTTCGTGTTGATCGGCCCCCCGCGAATTGATTTATCAGGGCTGGCGCGGTTTAAGAATATCCATGTGTTGGGGCCCCGGCCTTACGGAACCATTCCAGCCAACTTGAAGGCCTGCCAAGTGGGGTTGATCCCATTCAAGAACAATGAATTAATCAACTCGGTCAGCCCCATCAAGCTCTACGAGTACATGGCCTGTGGATTACCCGTGGTAAGCGTGGAATGGGAGGAATTAAAGGGGCTTAAGTCTCCCACTTATTTAACCCAGGACGCCCCTTCTTTTATCCGGGCCATCCGCAAGGCAATGGCCGCCAAATCTCGTAAGGCTTCTTATGTCCGGTTCGCCCGCCGGAATTCCTGGGATAAGAGAGTTGACCAAATCCTTGAAGTGATCTCGAGGAAAACCAAATGAAAATCACCATCGATATTAGGATGCTTTATTCCTCTGGGATTGGCATCTACATTCAAAACGTCGTACTGCGTCTCGTTCGGCTCCGGTCAAAAGATTCCTTTTGTCTTCTAGGGAAGAAAGGGGAGGCCCCGGATTGGGCGAAAGGTCCGGCTGTCCAATGGGTGGAATGCCATTCACCCATTTATTCCCTGGGCCAGCAATGGGAGCTGGCCAGGAAAATACCCAAGGATACTGATTTACTTTGGGTTCCGCATTACGATATTCCGGTGTTTTATGGTGGGAAAATGCTAGTAACGGTGCATGACCTGTTCCACCTGGCCATGGGGGAGTTCGTGGGGGGATTCCATCGGCACCTATACGCCAAGTTCATGTTCGGGCGAGCGGTGAGGAAGGCCTCGGCCATCTCCGTCATTTCGGAATTTACGAAAAGAGAATTGATGAGGCTTACGAGCGCCCAACCGGAAAAAATCCAAGTCATCCCCCTGGGTGTCGACCTGTCTTTTTTCGAGCTAAGGGGAAAGAAAGAATCCGGCGCTAACCCTTACTTGCTTTACGTCGGAAACATCAAGCCCCATAAAAACTTGAAAAGGTTGTTGGAAGCTTTCAAACTGTTGAAGGACAAGTTACCCCACGACTTGGTCCTAGTCGGCCAAAAAGAAGGGTTTATCACGGGGGACCGGGAAGTTCAGAAAATCGCGGAAGGGTTTGGGGGGAGGGTTAGGTTCACGGGTAAGGTCAGCGCTGAAGAGTTGAAAGGCTATTATGCCCAGGCGGAAGCCTTGATTTTCCCATCCCTTTACGAGGGTTTTGGCCTGCCCCCGCTGGAGGCCATGGCTTGCGGTTGTCCCGTGGCGGCGTCCAATGCCGCATCGATCCCCGAAGTTTGTTCCAACGCGGCACTTTATTTTGACCCCTATAGTCCCGCCGATATAGCCGAAAAAACACTTCGGCTGATACGGGACAAAAAACTGAGGAATGATTTGATCCAAAAGGGCTTAAAAAGGGCCAAGGAATTTTCCTGGGACAAATGCGCTGCCCAGACAAGCGCTTTAATGGATAAAATTAACCTTTCGTGAATCCAACAATGGTTTTGGGGAGAAAAAATGATTGATCGATCCTTAAATTATGGAAGGCCGCTCATTAAGCTTTTTCTTCAAGAATCGGGCCCTTATCAAACCGTCTTGGATTTAGGTGCTGGCGGGGGTGATGATTTAAGATTGGCGCGGGAGGTTTGTCCGCAATCCAAGCTTTACGGCATCGAGGTCCACCCGGAGTACGCCAGGAAGCTTTCGGCGGGGGGCATAAAGGTTTATGGCTTAAACATCGAGAAAGACCGTCTGCCTTTCGGTGACGGCACGGTGGATGTTGTGATCATAAACCAGGTGCTGGAACACACGAAGGAAGTGTTTTGGATATTTCATGAGATATCGCGGGTTCTTTCGGCGGGGGGGACGTTGATTCTTGGAATTCCAAACATGGCCGCCCTTCATAACCGGATATTACTGGCTTTCGGGAAGCAACCGAGTCCCTGCAAAACCAATTCAGCCCATGTGAGGGGTTTCACGAAGGGGGACATCTTGAATTTCCTTGAAAGCTGCGCTCCCGGGGTTTATCAGCTAATGGGTTTTGGAGGGGCTAATTTTTACCCATTCCCCCCTTTTATCGCCAGGCCTTTGGCTCTTCTTTTTCCCACAATGGCTTGGGGAATTTTTTTTCGATTAAAGAAACTAAAAGGTTATGAACGGGGTTTTGTTGATTTCCCCCTTGTCCAAAGCTTGGAAACGAATTTTTATTTAGGCGCCCAAAAGCTTAGGCAAAAGAAAAAGAAATGATGAAAAGGGCGATCGGGCCCTAAAACTTTTTCAGGCCGGAGCGGATTAAGAGATAGATTGAAAAATAAAATATCAACCAGTAGTCCAGCCGGGGGAATGTCTGAGTTAAATTCAGATTCAAGGCAAGGTGAGATGTCCAAGCGGCGAAGGCCCAGAACTTTTCTCCCGGAAAAAAACCACCTTTCAGGGCCCAACGCATCGAAGCCAAGAGTGCTCCCAGGAAAGTTAATACTCCAAAAGCCCCAGACTCAAGCCCGATTTCGAGCCAAGTATTCATGGCCAGTTGCCCCAGGCCGTTGCCGCCTACTCCCGAACCGGCGTAAATCCCGTTGCCCAGAAAAGGATGTAGCTTGCAAATTTTAAGGCTTTGGATAATATTCGCGAACCGCCCGCCCTCGCTGGTTCCAATATTATTAAATCTGGAAACGGACTCAATGCCCAAGGGAAAAAAGATGTAATGGACGAATTTCCTGGCATGGGGGGTGGCGCAAAACATAAGGACCAAAAGAAACCCGACTCCAAGGCATTTACCGATGGTTTTGAGGAATGTTTTTTGGTTTTGAAGGAGAAAATAAAAAGAGGCCAGGGATAGGCTCAAAAAGGCCGACAAAATGCCGGACCGGGAACTAACCAGAAAAACTGTCGCCAAAATGAAACCGGGTAACCAACCCTTCCGGGCAGATCCCTCTTGTTCATCCAAAATCAACAAGAGGGGGAGGGCGAAAGACAACGCGCAACCCGCATAGGAAGGTTCATAGTAAAAGGCACATGGACGAAATAGGTTAATATTATCAAATGTTCCAATGGGTTGACCGAATCCCAAAAGAAGAACGAAGTGGGGGAAGGAAATGGTTACGCGTTGACTAATCTGATCGTGGATATTGCCAGCTTGGGATATTCCAAACCAACAGGACGCCAACAATTGAACCCAGATTATCCCGGCGACTAACCCAATGCCCCATTGGAAACCCCGAAGAAAAGCGTTTTTCGTCCAAAGGTCCCACTGCGGGTTCAATACCACTAATAAAGCGCAACCTATGTTGAATATTCCCCAGCATCCTTTTATCCCCGTTAAAAAAGGGGAGGTTGAGTTCAGGGCGGCAAGCCCATAGATAAGGAAAAAGGGGGCCCAATAAAATAAAAGCCTTAACCGGTTATTTCCCTCAAGTGAGCCTTTCCGAACGTCGGCTATCAATCGTGTTAGAGAGGGCCAAGCCAGTAATAAAAGAAGAATTTGACCCCAGCGAAAATTGAACCCGAGTATTCGGGTCGAAAAAACCTGATCCGAAAAACAGAGGAAGAAAAGCACGGCAAAAAGAAAGGTTGAAATGGCTTTGGATTTTAAAAAAAAATGAAAAAGGCTCGAGCCACTGGGGTAGGTATCCGCTTTCATGGGAAACAAACGCGTCCTTGGGTTGAAATAAACAAAGATTTGTGAGTTTACTTATAACTTTAAAACCACAAGGGCTAAAGTATACTAGAAACCCTTGAACCATCGATTTAATTTTCCCGGAGAACACAATTGATCATTGGAATTGATGGCACCTGTCTCCAAGGCGCGCGCAAGGGTGTGGGTTGGTACCTGACCCACCTTTTGGAAGCCATGTCGCACATCCTGGAAGAGGATAAAATATATGTCTGGATGAACAATCCAACCCCCGAGGAAAAGGACCGGGTTTATGAAAACCGTTTCGTGTCCGTCAGCGCAACCCATTATCCTTGGGCGGCCCTGAAGCTCACCTGGAATACCCTGGGAACCCCCGCCATGGATAGCCTTATCGGCCGCCCTGCGGACGTTTATTTTTACCCCAATTACCTGCCAACGCCCCAAAAACAAGGTAAAAAAGTCCTATTCGTCCACGATTTAACCTTCCTGACGAATCCCGAGATGGCTTCCCAAGAAGCGATTAAGACCCTTGGCCACACTTTGGAAAAAGAAGAGGATAAAGCTGATTTAATCCTGACCTGTTCGGATTACAACCGGAAGGAAATGTTAAAACATTACAAGCATCTTCCGGAAAACAAGGTGAGGGTCATACCCCATGGCCTTCCCGATGGATTTCGCCATCCCGCCTCACTGGATAAAGTCCTCGCCGTAAGGGACAAGTACCGTTTAACGAGGCCTTATTTTTTGTTCGTGGGTACCATGGAACCCAGAAAAAATCTCCTGCGCCTCGTCCACGCCTTCCTTTTATTCAAGCAAAAGGTTCAATCAGACCATGAGTTGATTTTGGCGGGTCCCAAGGGTTGGATCGGGGATGATTTTATGCACTTTATTCTATCGCCCCAATTGGCCAACAAGGTTCGTTGGCTGGATTACGTACCCGGGGAGGTCCTTCCGGGTTTGTACACCGGGGCGGAGGCGTTGGTTTATCCCTTGATCAAGGAAGGTTTCGGGATGCCCATTTTGGAAGCCATGGGTTGCGGCTTGCCCGTTATTTGTTCCAATAGCGCCGCTATCCCGGAAGTCGCGGGGGATGGAGCCTGGATGATTGACCCCTCCAACGTGGGGGATTGGGCCAATGCCATGGAAAGGATCGTGAACGAGCCATCCTTCAAAGGAGTTTTGAAGGATAAGGGGCGAACTCGAATCAGCCTGTTCCAAATGGAAAACACCGCTAAGCAGACCTTGACTGCCTTGAAGATGACCGTACAGGCTCATGGCTAAAAAAAGAATTAGAAAAATACCCCGGTTAAAAATCCGTCCAAAGAGAAAATTCCAAAAACCCATTCGGCGCCCAAAGCCGATAAAAAGGTTATCCGTCCCCGAGAAGCACTCTCCGAAAAAAATAATTTCTTTTAAGCCGGTTCGGAAGATCTTTGAGCCCAGTTCATTGCCCACAAAGAAAGATTATCTTCCGCTTCCAGAAGGCTACCCCCCGACTCTCTCGCTTTTGCGGCGCATGGAACAGGAATTCGAGGGCTCCCTGGGGAGACCCAGGGTTTCGGTGGTCGTGGTCAACCATGACGGGGTGGATTTCCTTTGGCACTGCCTCTTTGCCCTGAAAACCCAGACTTATCTTCCGCATGAAATCATCCTGGTGGACAACGGCTCGGAGGACACCAGCGTTTCCTTCGTGAAGGCTAATTATCCTCAGGTGAAGATTATGGAATGCCAGGAAAATTTCGGATTCGCCATGGGAAGCAATCTGGGCGCAAAGTACGCGACCGGGGACCTGGTGGTGCTTTTGAACAATGACGCGGTAGTGACACCTGATTGGTTGGCTAGGATGGTCTCGGACTTTCAGGAACATTGGCCCAAGGTGGGGGTGTTGGCCTCGGCGGTTAAATCCAACAAGGGGGTGGAGGAAAACAGGAAAGAAGACCAATGGACCCTTAACCTCCTGGGGAATCCCGTGGAAGGTTATTTTGAGGACCCCCAGGCGGTATTTTATCCCGAGGGCTGTTCCCTCATGTACGCTCGCTTTCTCGCGCCCGAGGGGCCCTTTGACCCCGATTATTTCATTTACCAGGAGGATGTGTACCTGGGTTGGAGGTTCAGGCTTCAAAACCGCCAGGTTCGCAAGTCCCCGGACGCCAAGGTGTTTCACGAGCCGGGCGGCACCATGTCCAAGTTCCAGGGCTGGAAAACGGTTTATTACCAGACCCGCAACCGGTGGTTGAACCTATTCCTCTTTTATGAAACGGGTAACCTGTTAAAAATTCTTCCCTGGATCGTCGGGGAAGCCCTGGGGCGGCTGGCGCAAAGCCTGGGGCTGGGTTTTAATTTTTTCCTGGGGAACTTTTTCGCGGTGACTTGGATCCTGAGCCACCCCCTGGCTATTTACCGCAAACGCCATGTGCTACAGGAAAAACGAAAGGCCTGTGATATCGCGGTTCTGAAGTTTTTAAGCGGCCGGGTTTCCCGTGACAAGGGACTACTTTCCCGCGGCCTGAATTTCCTTTCACTGGCCTATTGCCTGGTGGTGGGTTTGGAAGTCATGGAATTCTCGAAAGAAAGCTGAAGTTTAAACTTAAAATTCCCTTGGTTTCAGAGTAGACTTTGGGCTCTTAAAGCCGTGAAAAAGTTGGAGGCTGACTTGTTGAAGAACGATAAGAAAAACACACTCATTGACGATCCGCAACGATGCCAAATTTGCGGAACCCAACTAACCCTTTATCCGAAGGATTTCGCGGCTTGTCCCCACTGCCAAAGGATGGTCTGCCGTCAATGCTGGGCGGGCGTTTGGGCCACCAAGTCTTTCGCGGCTGAGGCTTGCGGCCATATGGCGGAAAACGATGGAATGGCCACTTCACCGGTAGGGCAGAGAAGGGGCGGCTTCAGCTGGGATTGGCAAAAGGCCCTCTTTGTCTCTTTCCTAGGCGCGCTGGCCATTGGTACGGCCTGGTTTCTCATTTATCTCTTCATTTCCTAAAGTCCGGTTTATCCCCTAGCCGTTTTCAAGAGATCAAGGCATTCTTTCAAGACCGTTTTCACTTCGATAGATTCCATGCAACACCTGAAAGGGCATCCGTACTCGAATCCCAAAGTCGTACAGGGACTGCAAAGCAAATTGGCGGATAGTACCTTTACTTCACCCATTCCAGTTTTTTTTACGCTATTTGATTCCGGCAAGCTGGGCCCCCATTTCACGGGGTCCGCAGGTCCGTTCGTTACCACCAGGGCCTTGCCCAGGCCCGTTGCCAAATGCATCACGCCAGTATTGCCGCAAACCACCAAGTCCGCCTTCCTCAATAAATCCGCCAACTCGGTGATCTCCAAACGGCCCGAATGGTCCTGAATGTCAATGCCGGACTGCCGGATGATATCCCTGACAAGGTTTTCCTCGTAACTTCCCATGCCTGTTATTTGAATAAGGACATCCTGGGTTACGGCCAGGCTTTGGGCCAGTTTGGCGTAATATTCCTCGGGCCAGGCTCTCAGCCGACCATAGGAACCGCAACCGGGATGAAAATGAATCCTCGTTTTTTTAACCACCGCGGTTTTATCCGTGGCAGGTCCCTTGAACAAACCTTCCCGCTCCAGAAAGCCGTTATAAGCTTCGATGGATTCACGCTGAACGCCCGCCAACTGGGCTATCTTGGCGAATTGCTCGGATTCATGCTCGCCCTTTTGGTTAGGGACACTTTGATGGAAAAGGGCGTGCCGGTATTGGTGGGCGGTGCGGAACCCCAAGAGTCGGGGGGCGCCGGAAATAAAACAAAGTATCGGCGAGATTCTCAGCCATTGGTCGAAATCCAGGGCCAATTTGGGCTTAAATGCCCTCAATTGGGCCAAGAATTTTAGAAGCGCGAAGGGGTTTTTGAAGATCCGGAAAAAATCGACTATCAGTACCTCGTCCACAAAAGGAAATTTTTCCAAGGCCGCCTGATTCACCGATGTGGCGATCATAAATAAACGACCCTGAGGGCCTACTTTTTGTTTGATGGACTTGAAAACCGGCAAAAGCAGGAGTGTGTCCCCTAACGCGGACAATTTGACCACTAAAACCCTATCCCCGGCCTTCAGGATTTTAGGTGGCGAACGGAAGAAGCACCGCCAAGCGTGGACGAGGGCGCCGAAAAACATCACCAACGGGATACCTAGCCAGCGGTCAATTTTTTTGAAGAGGGAATTTCCTCGCACGATTCTTTCCAATGGGGTTGATGGGTTACGGGCCTCATTTTACCTTCTCGACGGAGGAAAACCTTGGAAATATCCTTTTTTCAAGTTAGACTTTTCGCTCTTTTCAAAAAAATGTTATCCAGTTGGAGGCTCAAAAAGTGAGAATCGCTTTAATCCACGACTGGATGACCAATATGGGGGAAAAAGAAAAAGTCCTTCTCTCGTTTTTGGAACTTTTCCCGAAAGCGGACCTTTTCACCCTGGTTTACCAGTCCGAAAAAATGGACCCCCTTTTTCGGGACCGCCGCATTACCACGACCTTCATTCAAAGGCTGCCCTTTGGGCAAAGCCATCCTTCTTGGTACCGTCCCCTTTATTGGGGGGCGATGAGGAGCCTAAACCTTACCCCTTATGATTTGGTGATTTCGCTTCACTCGGCCTGCGCCAAATGGGTAAGCCCATTCGTCAGCGCCACACATGTTTGTTATTTTCAAAGCCCTATGGATGGTCTTTGGGACGAAGGGGATGAAACCGCCATCCCGCGACAGAAGGGCTGGCTTTTTCGAGGTTACCTCCAAGGGTGCGACCTCAAATCCAGCCGGGGGGTGACTCATTTCTTGACCGTTTCGGATGAGGCGAGGGGTCTTATTCAGAAGCTCTACGGTCGCGAGGCCGAAGTGATTCCCCCAACCTTGGATGCCAAGTTTTTGTTCAAGATGCAGGTGTATTTCCGCCGGATTTACGGGGCTGCTATCCAAGAAGAGAACCTAAAAGTCTAGCCATTCCCCTTTGCCCCACCAGTGCCCAATGGTTAAACTATAACGACTCCTTAATCAGAAGAACGGAACCCAATGAAGATAAGAATCCCATCCATTTTTTCGGTCGCCAGTTTTTTCGGTGATGGCCTTTTGGTGGCCGGTTCCTTCCTATTGGCGAACTGGGCCCGGTTTTATTCCGGGTGGATAAAAGTTGAAACCATTACCCCTTACGCCCATTACAGGTCTTTTATCTTAATGTTCGTAGGGGTCCACCTCCTTGTGTTCAAGTACATAGGGCTTTACCGTAAAAGGCGTGGTATTTCGGGGGTGGACGAACTTTCAAAGGTGATCCAGGCAGTCTTTATTTCCTCCGTTCTCATATCGGCTTCAACGTTCCTCTTTCAATTTTTTACCTTCTCGCGCCTAGTCATCGGCCTTTCGGCGCTTTTTGTGGTTGTCAGCGTTTGGTTGGAGAGGGTTTTGTTAAGAAGAATTCAAATCATCCTTCGGCGCCGGGGCGTGGGGGTTACACGGATTTTTGTGGTGGGAACAGGGGAGACGGCTAAGGTTTTACTGCAAAGGATCAAGCAAGATCCGGGGTTGGGTTACCGGATCGTGGGAATTGTTTCGGAAGGGAAATCCTCGGGGGAAGTGGAGGGATTCAAGATCGTTGGGACACTCGCCCAATTCACCAAACTCAACGAACAATACAAGGCCGATGAGGTCATTTTCGCCTTGCCCTCTTCCGCCCATGGCCAGCTGATATCCATGTTGGTTTCACTGCAGGACACAAGGGTGAAGTACAAAATCGTATCGGATCTTTTTGGCCTTATCACAAGCCCGCTGGAAAGCGATGTACTGCTCGACATGCCGATCTTTGAAATGAAGGAGGCCCCCTTAAGCGCCCTGCACAACCGAGTTCTTAAAAGAGGTTTTGATTTTGTTTTTGCCCTGGTTGGGATCATTCTCTTGAGCCCTGTTTGGTTTCTGCTGGCCTTGGGGATTAAGCTGACCTCGCCTGGCCCCATTCTTTTCCACCAGAAAAGGGTGGGGCGGGATGGCCGTATTTTTCACATGCGGAAGTTCCGCACCATGAAGGTGGGAACGGAGAGTGTGGCTTTCACCGCTCAGGATGACCCCCGGGTTACGGGTTTTGGCAAATTCCTGCGTAAGACAAGTTTGGATGAGATACCCCAACTTTTGAATGTCGTAACGGGCCGCATGAGTCTGGTGGGGCCACGCCCCGAAGTGCCGGGATTGGTGGAGAAGTTTGAGAAGGAAATTCCTCGATATTTTGAGCGTCACCAGGTGAAGTCGGGCATTACCGGCTGGGCCCAGGTGAACGGATTCCGGGGCAACACGTCCCTGCATGAGCGGGTGAAGTATGACATTTACTACATTGAAAACTGGAGTTTGTTGTTCGATATAAAGATCATCTTGAGGACGGTTCTAGATATTTTGGAACATAAGCATGCATATTAACGGCAGCCATTAATGGATATTATTTTTATTGTAGGTGCGCCGGGAGTTGGTAAGACCACCCTCAGCCGGATTCTTAAGGGAAAACTGAAATCGCCATGTTTGGAGTTGGATTGGATCCGGAGCGCACATCTTCAGGAGGATTGGCGGGATGCATCACCGGAAGAAGAGCGGTTATCTGAAGAAATTCTTATATTCAAATTGGAACGATATCTAAAGTTTGGTTACAAGAATATCCTGGTGGTAGACGCAAAAGTGGAACGAATGGTGCGATTTAAAGGTTTGTTTCCAAACGCTGCTTGTGCGATTCTTACCTTATTCTTAGATGATTCCAACGAATTGAAACGACGAATCTTGAATCCATCCAGGGATAGTGGCAATCGTGATTATGAAAATTCAATTCATGAAAATAAGGTTCTTATAGGTAGGCCTGCGCAAGAGAACGAATACCAAGTTGAGGTTGGATCTGATTTGCCGGAAAAGGTTGTTGAGAAGATTCTTCAAACATTGAAATTATGAAGCCGCTTAATACATGGAGCCATTTTTATGAAAATTCTAGTAACCGGCGGAGCGGGGTTCATAGGTAGCCATGTGGTGGATGCCTATATTGAGGCGGGGCACCATGTGGTGATTGTCGATGACCTTTCCACGGGCAAAAAAGAAAACCTTAACCTCAAAGCCAAGTTCTATCACATGAACATCCTGGACGATAAACTCCAAGATGTAATGAAGGGTGAGGGTATTGAGGTGGTCAACCACCACGCGGCGCAGATCAAGGTTAAGGCTTCGATGGAGGATCCTTACTTCGACGTGAAGGTGAATGTACTGGGTTCGGTTCTCCTCTTGGATCTTTGCCGCAGGGCGGACGTGAAAAAATTCATCTTCGCCTCCTCGGGCGGGGCCATGTATGGCGAGGCGGAACAGGGTCCCTTCCCTGAAACCTATCCCGCTCGGCCTTTCTCGGTCTATGGAGCCAGTAAATACTCAGTGGAACATTACCTGGATGTCTTCGCCCAGAACTTCGGGTTGGAATATGTGACCCTTCGTTATGCCAATGTCTTCGGTCCCCGGCAGGATGCTTCCGGTGAAGGGGGAGTGGTGGCTATTTTCACCAACTGCATGCTCCATGGGGGTGATTTCCAAATCCACGGAGATGGTTATAACGTTAGGGACTATGTCTATGTGAAGGACGTGGCCAGGGCCAATATGCTGGCCTTGGATTACCCCCAAAACGAGGCCTTTAATATTGGAACGGGCGTCAGCGTTACCACCAACCAGCTTTTTGAGACCTTGGCCAAGGCAACCAGCTATTCCAAGGCGCCTAAACATGGGGTTGCCCGGTTGGGGGATTTAAAGAAGAGTGTTTTGGACAACTCCAAAGCAAAAAAACTCTTAAAATGGGAACCGAAGTTCGACCTCAAAGCTGGACTTGAAGAAACTGTTGAATGCTACAAGAAGTTATAGGGTAGTTGTTTAGTTGTCATTGCGAGGAGCGAAGTTGGCGACGAAGCAACCTCAGTTCATGTGTGGTCTTGCCAAAAGCATATTTAAACTGGGGTTGCTTCGTCGTGATCGGCCGCCTATTCGGCGGCCACTCCTCGCAATGACAGCGATTAAAATTTTTAAGAGGTTTTAATGAAAGCCATCATCTTAGTAGGCGGTCAGGGAACCCGCATGAGGCCCCTAACCAACCACATTCCAAAAAACATTGTGCCTTTGTGCGGCGTTCCCTTCCTAACCTACCAAGTGGAAGCCCTTCGGAAGGTCGGCATCCGCGAAATCGTCTTTTCCATCGGTTACCGGCCGCAGGATATCAAAAAAGTATTTAGAAGCGGAAGCCATTTGGGTGTGAAGATCCATTACGCCTTAGAGAATCATCCCTTGGGAACCGCCGGAGCCATTAAAAATACCGAAAAATTTGTGAAGCGATCCCCGGTTGTCATTTTTAATGGGGACATTTTGACCGATATCCCGCTTTCCACCATGATCGCCCTCCATAAGAAAAAGAAGCACTGGGCCACTCTTGGCTTAGTCAGGGTTGAGGACCCAACGGCTTACGGTTTGGTATTAATGGACCCTAAGGGAGGAATCACGAAATTCCTCGAGAAGCCCGCGGCGGAAGAGGTGGTGGCTGATACCATCAACGCTGGTGTTTACGTATTTGAACCGGAAGTCTTCGACCTTATTCCTCCTGGCGTGAATTACTCAGCCGAACGGGCCCTTTTCCCCCATCTCTTGAAGGACAACCACCCCTTCGGTGGGTTCGTTTGGGAAGGCTATTGGCAGGATATCGGCACCCCCCGCAAATACTTAACTAGTCATTGGGACGTGTTGAACGGGGCCTTCCCGGTTTACGCCAAATTGAACCGTCGACAGAATAAAATTTTCATGGGTAAGAATGTAAAGCTTGGAAAAGGGGTCTTGTTGAAAGGCCCGGTGATTATCGGGGATGGTTGTGTCATACATGATGACGCCCGTATTCTTCCTTACGCTGTGCTGGGCAAGAACTGCGTTGTCGGCAAGAAAAGCATGGTTTCCAAAAGCGTTCTTTGGGATGACGTGCTTGTTGGAGACCATGTCAACCTAGACGAGGTCATCCTGGGCCGTGGTTGTCGGATTTCAAGCCATTCCCGCGTGGGCGCTGGAAGCGTATTGGGTGACCACGCCCGTGTTTAACTGACCCCTCCTCTTGGATATTCTCGGGTATAAAAAATCCCTTTTCCTTCAAGATATCCCGGACAACAAAAGCGTCGAAACCGAAGTTGAGAATATGGCCCTCATGCTTCACCGCAGGGGGGAACAGGTTTACGCCACGGGCGTTTATTGCCCCCACGCCGAAGTCAGGTTGGACCCCCGTAACTGTACTGGCGACCTGATCATTTGCAAGGCGCATGGCTACAAATCCAACATTAAAACGGGCGAGTGTTTGAACGAGCCGGACTTGAAGTTGAATACCTTTCCAACGCTCATCGAGGCTGGAGTTGTTTGGGTGAAATTGTATTGATGGGATGGTAGAATCTCGCCACTTCATTTGAAAGGAATCCCATGCCGTTTCTGCTTTTTTTAATCGGTTTACTCTTGTTGACCCCCTCCGTCCAGGCGGCAGACAGCCCCCAAGCGGCCCGGCCCAAGGCCTTCGAACTTTACCCCGCCACCAATGACGCGGAACCGACCACCTTTACTAAGGCGGCCCCGGAATTCCAAACCGATGGCAAGCTCTGGAAATTCAAGTATGGTTCCAAAGTTACCTTAAAGATTGACGCTTCCAAAGTTCTTCACAATGTTACCCCTTACCAGTTCGGCAATAATGCCTCCTGGTGGAGTGGCAAGGACTGGTTCATGGATCCAGACCGCATCGAAAAAGCCAAACAGTCTGGCATCAAGTTCTGGCGCTGGCCCGGCGGAAGTTCCTCCGACAACTATCATTGGGATGATAAATATGGCACCCATACAAAGGAACATGATGGGGGTGACGCGACTCGAATGACTAAGTCTGGAATGGTTTTGACGGATGATTTCATCGAGTTTTGTCGTCAGACAAATTCGGAGGCTATTTTTACTGTGAATTACGGTGCGGCAAGGTATATGGACGTCAAGTACGCGGCGGATATGGCGGCCCGTTGGGTTAAATATTGCAATATCGAAAAGAAATTCAAGGTCCGCTATTGGGAAATCGGTAATGAGGTTTATGGAAACTGGGAAGAAGGAAACAAGATGGCAGGCAAGGCCCAATTGACGGGCGATGTCTACGGCAAAGACCTTCGGATCATCGCTGACGCCATGAAGAAAGTCGATCCCGATATTTATATCGGTGCGGTTGGCCATGATACGGACGACGGTGGCGAATGGACGGGTTTTTTCTGGTGGATGAGAGGTTTGCTTCCTGAGTTGAAGGGAAAGGCCGACTACTTGATCCTGCATCAATATTTCATGTGGCCATTCAACGGCGACACCTACTTGAATCCCACCAACGAAACTTTCTTGGGAAACCTGCACAAGATCGCCGATGGTTACAAATCTGCCGGAGTTATGGTCGACAAATATGCCCCCGCGGAAAAGGGGATTCCCGTGGCCTTGACCGAGTTCAACTTGGTCAACGCTTCCCCGGAGCCTGAGATCCAACTTTTGAACGGTCTCTTTACCGCCGAGGTGTTGGGTGAGCATATTAAGGCCGGTTATGTGGCCTCCAATTATTGGGATTGGAAGAATGGCTTGGACGCCAAGCTGCACGGAGACATGGCGATGTTGGCTTCGGGGGACAATTCCACACCTGACGCGACACCCCGCCCTTCCTATTACGCCTATGCCCTCTATTCCCGGGCCTTTGGGGACAAGATGGTTGCGGCTGAAAGTTCTGATCTTGCGGTCAAAGTTTACGCCAGCCGCTTTTCAGGCGGAGAGGTTGGCTTGATCATCGTAAACGAGAACGATAAGAACCAAACGGTCACTTTCGACCTGGCTGGCTTTACCCCCAAGGGCAAACTTATGGGTTGGGTTTTGACGGGTAAAAGCCTGAATGAAAAACAAGTTTCTTGGAATGGAACAGTTGGCCCCTTAGGGGGCGGCGGGCCTTTCCCGATTGATCCCATTAAGCCTTACCGTGGAACATTCAAGACGGACAAACCCTTGCAGTTGCCTATCCAGGCTAGGTCGGTTTCGGGAATTATCCTTTACTAGAAAGGCAGATTTAAATTTTTGTTATTTCCGGGAAGCGGAAATTTCAATCATTCAAAATTAAGAATTAAAAATTCATAATTCCAAACCCCTGGCGGCGTGGACTCTGCTTCCGGGTTGTTGGGAAAGAAGACGAGTCATGGACGTAATTAAGTTTGGTACAGACGGCTGGCGGGCGAAGGTCGCTGAGACCTACACCTTTCCCAATGTTCGCCGGGCCGCTTATGGCCTGGGAATGATTCTTCGCCGCAAGAAGAAATCCAGCCGGGTGTTCGTGGGATATGACACCCGTTTTTTCTCCGACAAGTTCGCTTTGGCCGCAGCCGAGGTGTTGGCCTCACTCGGACACCAGGTTACGCTGGCCTCCCGCTTGCTACCCACACCGGCCCTTTCCCTAGCCATCAAGGAAAAGAAAGCCGACGCGGGCGTCATGATCACCGCCAGCCATAATTCGGGTGCCTACAACGGCTTCAAGATCAAGCTTCCCCCTGGTGTTTCCGCCCCCTCCTCATTCACCCAGCAAGTTGAGAAGGCTATTCCTTCCAAACCCGTTGAATCCGCCAAAAAGGCCAAGCTCCCAAAAACCGATTGGCTTCCTTTTTACCTGAACACCATGAAAAAAAAGGTCAACCTGTCTTTTATCCGCAAGGCTGGACTCAAAGTAGTCGTGGATTCCATGCATGGTGTGGATGAAAGGCATTTTGAACATCTCATCTCAGGAGGCCGCACCAAGGCCCAAACGGTAGCCGGTGAAAGAGACGTGTTTTTTGGGGGCCGCCAGCCGGAGCCCGTAGGCGGGAACCTGAGCCCCCTTTCCAAAGCCATCAAGGCTTCCAAAGCCGACGTGGGTTTCGCCACTGATGGCGATGGGGACCGCATCGGCATGATGGATGAGAAAGGGAACTTCGTCGATGTTCACAAACTTCACGCCTTCCTTTTGTATCACCTCTGGGTCAACAAGGGTTTAAGAGGCGGGATCGTTAAGACGGTTTCGGGTACCCTCATGATTGAGCGTATGGCAAAACGGTGGAGGATACCCGTCTATGAAACCCCCATAGGCTTCAAGTACATTGGTGAGGTCATGCTGAGGGAGGATATCCTCTTGGGCCTGGAAGAAAGTGGTGGAATCGCGGTGAAGGGACACTTGGCGGAGCGAGACGGGCTTTTGTCCGGATTGCTTCTTTTGGAGGCTCTGGTCACGATGAAAAAATCCGTAAGCCAAGCCATTGATTTCCTGCAAAAGGAATTTGGTCCCTTTAATTCCGGCCGAATCGACCTGGAGAACATTTCCTTTGAGCGCCAGGCGCGGATTTTAGGACGGTTGAAAAAATCCCCTCCTACCCACGTGGCCGGGCACCAGGTGACCGGCATTAACACCATGGACGGCGTGAAACTCAAATTGGAAAAGGGCTGGCTCTTGGTCCGGGCTTCAGGAACCGAACCCCTCTTAAGGCTCTACGCGGAAGCGCCTTCCCACAAGGAAGTTCAGGCTCTCTTAAATGCCGCCAAGAATCAGCTGGCTAAAGACCGTTAACAGTTGGCAGTCGACGGTCGACAGTCCGGCTTAATTCGTGAAGCCAAAGTTGACGACACTGCCTTTGGTTTATCGAAGTGTTTAAAGCTTTTTCCGTATTTTTTGGCCTGACTGTCAGCTGTCGACTGTGAACTGTGGACTGCTTTTGACCGTTGACGGGTCTTACCCCCTCCCGTAAAATCGTTTGGCTGTTGGGTCTTGACCGCCTGTGAACCGCCCTCAAGGAGCCGGGATGTCCCATTCTTCAAGAATTATTTCCCTAAACCTATTCACCGTTCTTTTTTCCTTCCTAACGGCGAGCCTTCGGGCGGATCAGCCGAACGGGCAGTTTTACCTGGATAAAGGCAATGTTTACATCAAAGAAGGCCGCAAGGAAACCGCCATCCAGTATTTCCAGGAAGCCGTCGAGAGGGATCCCTACAACGCCGAAGCCCACAACAACCTAGGGATGCTTTACGCGAAGAAGAACATGTTGGATGAGGCGCTGGAACAATTTCAAAAGGCTCTCCAAATCCTTCCCAAATATCCCCAGGCCCTTTCTAACGTGTCCTATGTTTACCTCCAAAAGAAGATTTACTCCCAGGCCATTCTTTACGCGAAAAGGGTCCTGAGGGTGGATCCCAATTTCGGCTCGGCTCACTACAACCTGGGCATGACTTACTTCGAGATGAAGCAATATAACAACGCTATTCCCGAGCTCAAACTCGCGGTGAGGGCTTTTCCAGACAACGCTGAGGTGTACGAGAGGCTGGGAGATGCCTATAGGGCCATGTCGAAAACCGACGAGGCCCTTGCCTATTACCGCCAATCTATCCTGGCCAATCCGGTCGACACGACGGCGCGGGCAAAACTGGGAGACACTTACCTGGATAAGGGTGATGAGAAAAAGGCGGTTGAGCAATATAGGGCCGCTGCGGACCTGGACTCAAACAACATCCCCGCTCATTATCGCCTGGCTGAGCACTATAAAAATATCCGCGACTGGGACAATGCCAGGCGGGAATACCTCATGATTTTGGATGCGGATGACGAGCAAACCCAGGCTCATAAGGAAGTCGCCTTGATCTATGAGCGTGATGACCAGATGGGTTTGGCGCTCTATCACTGGCAAAAATACATGGAAGTCTATCCCAAGGACGAGGAAGCCAGAGCTCACGTTATTGAAATTCGCAAGCCGATGATGACCAAGAAAGAAGCCGAGAAGCTGGCCATGGAAAAAAAGCTTGCCCAAAATGAGGCCGCGGCCAGCAGCAACCCCAATGGCCCGCAAGCAATCCCGAAAATTCCAGGCCAGGACACCTCGGCGGCTCCGGTGCAGGATACTCCCGTTGCTCTTTCTCCTAAGAGCGGTAAAAATAAATCTTCCGCGGCCTCCCCGGCCCCGCCCCAAATACTTCCCACCCCGACCCCGGCAACCCAAATTGTTCCGGTTGAGGTCGCCCAACCCACCACTGACCCCAATGTGGGTACGATTCCTCACTAATAGCTGACAGTCAACAGGCCACGGTCGATAACTAACCTCAGGTTTTCCCCTGTTGATTTTTTGAGATGCCCTTACTAGATTTGGAAAGCCTTGCTACAAACCGTCGACTGCCGACTTATAACTTTTTTGGGAGCCTTAAATGCGTTTCGCCATCATTGTTCCCGTTTATAACGAAGCTCCCACGTTGGAAAAAATCCTTTCCCGGCTTTCCGAGTATAAAAACGCTGATGTGGTCATTGTGGACGATGGTTCGGATGACGCTACTCCCTCCATTCTCGAGCGGCTTTCCGTCAAGGCGATTATTCGCCATCCCCAAAACGAGGGTTATGGAAAATCCCTGATGGATGGATTCGAGTTCGTTAAGGCCAACAACTATCGTTTTTGCGTCACCATGGACGCGGACGAACAGCATGAGCCCGGATTCGTCCCCTGCTTTTTGGAGCATTTGGACAAATTTGATATCGTTTCCGGGAGCCGGTACCTGAACCCGCTTTTGGCCACCGACCATCCCCCCCAAGACCGGTTGGAAGTTAACCGCGTCATCACGGAAAAGCTTCGCTTGCTGACGGGATATAACTTGACCGACAGCTTTTGCGGGTTTAAGGGCTATCAGGTCGAGGCCTTAAGAAAACTAAATCTCACCGAGACCAATTATGGGTTTCCTATTCAGTTCTGGCTTCAGGCGGCCAAAGCCGGGCTGAAAATCACCGAAATCGCCGTTCCTTTGATCTACAAGGATTACAGCCGGAATTTCAACAACCAATTCGCGGACAGGGATGAACGTTTAAATCACTATTTGGGGGTCATTGAAAGGGAATCTAAAATTCTTGGCCTTTCTTCCTCGTTTTCGCCCGCATAAAAGCAGCTATCAGACATCAGTTCTCGGCTTATAATGAAACCAACCGCCATTTCTTTTGTTAAAGAGTTAATGTCGGTTTTTTTGGCTGAAACCTGACACCTGAATTTCGAGGTTTGGTTCATGGCTGACATCACGGACAAAATACCGAAGCACCACGGTGAATTTTACTTTGAACCGCCCCTTGTCCAGTGGAAGGAAGATGCCCTTCGCAACCGGGAAAGGCTGGTTAAACAAACTTTGTGGGGCCAAACCGCCCATAAGGTCCGGGAGTTCCTCAAACTACCCACTGAACAACCCCTTGTTCTCTCAGGCCACCAACCTATCTTTTTCCATCCTGGAGTATGGGCCAAGTGCCTCTCCGCCAGTATCCTGGCTGAGTCCATTTCGGGCACGGCTTGCCATAAAATCACCGACACAGCTCTGGTTCCGGAATTTTTGCATTACCTTCCGGAAGTGGAGGAAAACGGCAAGGCCCGGAAAAAGATATTGGAATTTTATTCGTCCAAGGACATGAAACAACAGGAGAGGGTGACCCCTTACGCCTTCCTGCCAGCGCCCGAGGCCAAGGCCCTTGAGAAAATATTCGCCGACGGCCAGGTCTATTGCCCTGAAAAGATCAAACCCCTCCTGAGTGACTTCAGCGAAAAAGTGATGAAGGGTGTTGGGAAAACCCCCACTTGGAACGATGTCCATATCCACACGATTAAGATGTTGGACGAAATTTGCGGCACCAGCCGAACCATTCTTATTGGGAGCAAGCTTTGGGCTTCCGAGCCCTTCCTCCAATTTGTCGCCCAATGGCTTACGAACCTGCCCGAGATGACGGAAAGCTACAACAAATCCCTGGATGAGTACCGAAAGAAACACGGGATTACCCATGACCTCACCCCCATGCCGAACCTCAAATTCGAAAATTGGTGGTTTGAGATACCTTTCTGGGGGGCGACCAAATATCACCAGCGCCATTCCCTCATGGCTAAAAAAGAAGGTAAGCACATGATGATCAAAACTAAGGGCGGCGAGTCCTTTAGCTTGAATTTTGATGAGCTTACCGGGGAGATAGGTACTTTGGCTCTTTCCCTCTGGCCCAAGGCCATTCCCCAAACCCTTTTCTGCCGCATGTACCTTTGTGATTTTTTCATCCATGGCGTCGGCGGGTCGACTTATGAGGAAGTGGGGGACCTGTTGTTTACCAAGGTGTTCAAGATGAACCCCTTAGCCTATGGGGTCGTTTCGGCCACTTACTTGGTAGATCCGGAGGAAAGCCGGGCCATGGAAAAAATCCTTTCCCATGAGGAAAAAATCGAGTGGTGGGGAAGGGCCCTGGCCAAAAATCCCGAGTACCTTTTTACGAAATCCGAAGCCTGGCAAAAGGAACTGCCCCTTTTCATGCAACCGAAATTCAAGGAGTACTTGAGTAACGCCTTTTTAAAGAATTTAGCTGATTCCAAAGTGAAGTGGCTTGGGGCGTTACAGGATCCAAATCAGAAAACCCAAGCGGCCTATAAAATAAAGGAACTTAACTTCGCCCTCTATGAGGGTTATACAGAGGCTATTCGAATCCTGGAACAGGGCCTCCTGGATATCGGCAAGTTGAAGGAAACCAGGAATGTGCTGGGTTTTCGGGAATATCCTTTCTTTTGCTTCCCTCCGAAAACCTTTGTTGATATGGAAGATAAGATTCGGGAAGCCGCCCACGTTGAAAAAAACAATAAAGTTTTGAATTCTTGATTTTTAATTTTCTCAATAATTTTTAGAATAATATTTTTCCGGCGCCATTCGGCCTGGCTATAAAACTTTTTTTGGATAAATCATGGAAAAACCCTTATTGAAAATAGAACTCTTGCCAGGCAATGACGATTTGGGTTTACCTACTTATGCAACGGAAGGGGCTGCGGGATTGGATTTAAAAGCCTCCTTGGGCGAACCAGTCCTATTAAAACCGGGGGAGCGGGGGATTATTCCGACGGGGCTCAAAATGGAGATCCCGCCAGGGTTTGAGGGGTGTGTGAGACCGCGCAGCGGATTGGCGATGAAACAGGGGTTAACCCTGACTAACGCCCCAGGAACCATCGATTCGGATTACCGTGGCGAGGTGAAGGTACTGGTTATCAACCTTGGCCAGGAAACCGTTACCTTGAAAAGAGGCGATCGGATCGCCCAGCTATTAATCTCCCCCGTGGCCCATGCCAAAATTGTCCAAGTGGAGAAGGTGGAAGAGACCATCCGGGGCGCGGGCGGCTTTGGACACACGGGCATTTAATTCGCGACAGGGAATTCCATGATCTCTCCGATTCTAGTTCGCCCCGTTGGTTTCAACTTGGGCGGCTGGCTTTCCCAATCCGACCTGTCCGATAAGCACATTGAGAATTTCATCAAGAAGAGCGATTTCGAAACGATTTCCAAGTGGGGTTTTAACTCCATTCGCTTGCCTGTGGATGGGCCCTGGTTATTCGAAAAAGCCGGGCGGGGGAAGCTTTCGCCAAAAAGGTTGGCTTTCCTCAAAGAGGTTTTGGGTTGGGCAAGGGACGCGAAACTCTTAACGGTTTTAGATTTGCACCAGGTTCCCTGGCATTCCTTCGCCAAACCCGAACTTGATAATTTGTGGAAAAACGACGAAGATTTAGACTCTTTTTGCGGCCTTTGGGTTGAATTGGCCCATGCCCTGAAGGGAATGGACGCTCCTCTTTGGTTTGATATCTTAAACGAGCCAACGGCAAGCCATGCCGCCGATTGGAACAGGGTGGCCGTGAAAGTTTGTAAGGCCATCCAAGCCGAGGACCGGCTTCGGGTGATCATGGTGGAATCGACCTATTGGGGTTCGGTCCTTAAACTGGAGGATTTGGCCCAAGCGGTTCAGGGGCCGAACTTGGTTTACAGTTTTCATTTTTACCTTCCCATGTTGGTGACCCATCAAAAGGCCCCTTGGTGGCAGGGCGGGGAAGGTTATAAAGAAACGGTTGCCTATCCCGGAGCTGTCCCAAAGACGGCTGAGTATCTTGCCAGGAATCTGCCGACGATGACACGGGAAACATTGGAATTCGAGAACCGGGTTTGGAATAGGGAAGCCTTGAGAGAATTGTTGAGCCCCGTACGCCGGTTGGCCAAGGAAGGGTATGGCCTTTATTGCGGGGAGTTTGGGGTTTACGACCAGGCCCCCAGGGAAGCCCGCCTGAATTGGACGAGGGATGTGGTCAGCCTCTTTTCTGAGATGAAAACTGGTTGGGCTTACTGGAATTACAAGTGGCTGGATTTTGGGATTTATTCCAAAACGGCTAATGGCCAAACGGGACCATTGGACGGGGAAATGCTGGAAATTCTTCAATCGGGGATTAAATGAAATTTCGATCAACCTTTTTAGTTTTGGCTCTTCTGACAGCTGGTTGCGGGGGTCGGGCGACCATCAGGCCCGAAGAATCGGCCACGAAACCCCAGCCGACAACTTCCCAAGCCTCTCCCACCCCCTCCGCGGGCCCTAAAATTCCCGCCTTGGTGAATGTTCATGAAGACGTAACCAACCAGGACTACCAGTCTGCCTTGGCGGCCATCGGGACCGCGGCCGCGGACCATCACAATCTCATTTCCCACTACATCGTAGCCCAATACCAATACAACCATGACAATTTGGCCGAAGCGTTGAAAACTTTCCAGAAGATCCTGCAAGTTCCAAACGCCGCGTCCCAGTTGGACAAGTCCCAGTACATGGTAGGCCAGATTTATAACGACAAAAAAGATTACCTTCCCGCTTTAGCGGCCTTCCAGACGGTTATGCAAAAATATCCCAAATCCCCCTATGTGGTTCAAAGCCGCCAAATGATGGAATTCATGCTGACCTATTCCATGGGCCTGGAGGATTTGAAACGCTACGTTTCCAATTACCCTGACTCACCCATGAATTGCTTCGCCCTGTTCCAATTGGGAAGCCGTGAGACCCAGGCGGCAATGCAAAGCGAGGCCATTGAGCATTTAAACACCTTTACCCAGCAATGCCCCGATAACCCTTCCGCAGGGGCCGCCCAGTTGCTTCTTCAACAACTCCAAAACCAACAGCAGGGCAAAAGCTGGAAGATCGGGGTGCTGTTGCCTAAAACGGGCCGCTTTAAAAGTTATGGGGAATCGATTTGGAATGGAATCAGCCTGGCGCTTGAGCAGGCCAGCCCCTCAGGGGGAACCCGCAAGCAGATGTCCGTAATGGTACGTGACACCATGGGTGATCCGGTGCAGGCTTTAAAGGTTTATCAGGAACTTACCAAGGATGGAAACCTGGACGCTATCATTGGCCCCTTCCGGGACGCCGAAACGGCCGAGTTAGCCCCTCAGGCCAATCAACAACGGATTGTTTTGTTGGTGCCTTCTGCTGTGGGAAATGAGCTTTTTACCATCAGTCCCTATGTCATGGGGAACGGGATGACCAACGAGATGCAGGGCCAGTCCATCGCCCGATACGCGGTGGAGAAACTGGGTTTCAAACGGTTCGCCATTCTGGCGCCCGAGGACGATTACGGCCAGACCCTTTCCAATGAATTCCAGAAAACCGTGCAATCCATGGGGGCCACCGTAACCTCTTCCGTCACTTATCCTCCCAACTCCACGGATTTCAAGAGCCAATTGGTTTCCATTGGTGGCCAGGACCCCGAGATTCTCAAGGAAATTGAGAGGGAGAATAATCGCCGCATTGAGGAACTCAAATACAACTTGAAAAAAGAAGTGGGCAAAATTTTGCTGAAGGCCAAGGAAGTCTCCGGAGCCTCGACAAGCGCGGCGGGGGTTTCGGTCGTAATCCCTACCATGGCGTTTGTCCCATTGGTGGAAGGGCTAACCAATACGACTTGTCCCTCGATTGTGAAAAACGTTAACGATGCCGTTAAGGAATCCCTCAAAACCCAAACCGATTACATCCTCAGGAGCGATGACTTGATTCAACAGGCAATGGGCCGTTTGCCCGTGGAATTCAAGGGTACCACATTGGCGGTTAGCGCTGAGCAATGGGGGGATATAGCCCAGGACATTCAAGCTTCCCTGATTGTCACGGGGAGGGTGATTGAAACGAACCCGCCAAACGATTGGAGCGCCCACCCCACTTGGGATTTTTTGGTTTATTTCGAGGCTTTCCAAATGGACGCCAAGAAGAACCAATTTGTGAAGGTTTACCAAAGCAAGATTCCCTACAATCCCTTAAAGCCCCCAGCGCTCATCCGAATGGCCTCGAATTACCAGGGTCTTTACCTTCCGGCGCACGCGGTGGAGATTCCATCAATTGTCTCCCAAATTCATTTCGACGATTTGAACCCCGTTTTCTTGGGCGCTCAGTCCTGGGAAAATGAAATTGTTTTGAAGGAAGGGGCCAAAGATTTGGAAGGTTCCTATTTCGTGTCGGGTTTCTACGTCGATAGCTCCAATGACCTGATTAAAAAATTCACTGATGATTACCTGAAACGCTTCGCCAAAAGGCCGGACCGGTACGCGGCCCAGGCCTTTGACGCGACCCGTTTGATGTTAAAAGCCACGGAAACGGCCGTCACCCGGGATGACATCCACAGCAGCCTTTTGGCCATCAAGGATTTCGAGGGGGTTAGCGGCAAGACAAGTTTCGGCGGGCATAATGAGGCTGAAAAACTGGTGCCGATTTTGAAGATCCAGGGCGGAAAGTACCAGCAGGTACAATAAAGGCAATTTTGAATTATGAATTTTGAATTCTTGATTGTCATCGCAAGGCACGAAGACTAAATCCTCGTCCCTTGGTTTTGAGGGTTCATAGGGGGTCTTCCCTTTGAGAGCCTTCGGAGAGATGGGTAGGGTGAGGGGTGTTGTAGGGGTGGCATTTATGACGCCCACGTAGTATTTGAAGCATTTGCTTATTAAGGGGTTCTCGGTGGATAACACAAAATTCGGCCCGCCTAAGGGCATGCGAGACTGGCTCCCCAAAGAAACCCTCCTACGTCAAAAGCTTATCCGCCTAATTGAACACCATTACCAACTCTATGGTTTTCAGCCCATTGATTCACCTGTCATGGAGAACATTGAGGTGTTACAAGGTAAAGGCGGTGGCGAGAACGAGAAGTTGATGTTTAAAGTTGAAAAACGTGGCGATGATTACGCTAATGCGGCTATAGAGGCACATAATTATTTCCGGAAAAATATAAAAGGTTTTGCGGAAGAAGACGATAAGAACAAAGAATCTGTTGATGAATGGATAAGTCGTCTTAAAAATAGTTCATCCGACATGGGTCTTCGTTTCGACCTCACGGTTCCGTTGGCCCGTTATTACGCCAACCACTCCAACAACCTTCCTAAGCCATTTCGTTGTTATCACATCGGTCCTGTCTGGAGGGCTGACCGACCCCAAAAAGGCCGTTACCGCGAGTTCTACCAATGCGATATCGACATTGTGGGTGGGACCTCCGATTCCTACGAAGTAGAGTTGCTTCTGGCTACCGACCGGGTCTTAAAGGCCCTGGGAGTCGGTAAATTCAAGATTCGGATCAGCGACAAACGGCTGCTTCCAGACCTGTTAACCGGCATGGGGGTGGACGCTAACCAGGTGGCAGGGATTGCGGTGGCCATCGACAAGCTCGACAAGCAGCCCCCCGACCAGGTCATGAAAGAGATCGAGGCCCTGGGCCATTCCATGGAGGTCCTGAACAAGGTCGATGGATTCATCAAGAACGCCCTGCACAAACAACTTGATCCCGTTCATTTCAAGATCGGCCAGGCCGAGAAGATATGGCTCAATATCAAATCCATCCGGCAAAGAATTCACGCGGTTAATCCGGATGCCCAAATCGTTTTCGATCCACTCCTCGTCAGGGGTTTTGACTATTACACCGGGCTGGTTTTCGAGATCAACGTGGAAGACAAAGAATTTTCCTTCTCCATTGGCGGAGGGGGACGGTATGACGGGTTGATTGAAAAACTGGGTGGGCCTAAGGGCACGCCTGCGGTAGGAATTTCATTGGGATTCGAGCGCATCATGTTGCTTTTGGTGGAAAAAGAAAAGTCGGCTTCCCAGACTATTTACCCCCGGGTTTTTATCGCCAACAATGGGCAGTCTGAAAAGGACATCATGGCCTTGGCCGAGCAATTGCGCTCAGAAGGTATCCAAGTGGAAGCTTGTTTGGAAAAGAAGGACTTCAAAAAGCAGATGGAAACCGCTCAAGCCAACGGTATTGACTATGCCATCACCGATTTCAAACCCGGGCCAAAGTCTTATAAAGTCCGCCAGCTTTCCACCCGCCAGGATAAGGAAATGCCCCTGGCCGAGCTTTACGACATCATGGAACGGCTCTCGGAGGGTGTGGAAGACTAAATGGAGGTGTTGAGCGTCTTTAAAGTTGTGTTATTATACGGCTCCTTTTAGGGGCCTTTTTTATTACCAGGAGAAATAACGTGGCTGAAATGATGAGCGGCTGGAAAAGATCACACAAGTGCGGGGACCTTCGGGCTTCCGACATCGGCAAGACCGTGACCCTCATGGGGTGGGTACACCATCGCCGGGACCACGGCGGGTTGGTGTTTGTCGACCTGCGCGATCGCTATGGGGTGACCCAGATCGTTTTCGACCCGCAATTGGCCGATAAAGCCTTGAAACAATCTCACCTTATCCGAAATGAATGGGTATTGGCCGTCAAAGGCGAAGTGACCAAACGCCCCGAGGGAACCATAAACCCCAAGATTGCCACAGGAGAAGTGGAAATCCGTTGTAACGAAGTGAAGGTCTTGAACCCCTCTTTGACTCCTGTATTCCCGATCGAAGACGATGTGGATGTGGCTGAAGAAACCCGGATGGAATACCGTTATCTCGACCTGCGCCGTGAAACCATGAAAAACAAACTCATCGCTCGCCACAAGATGGCCATGGCGGCCCGCAATTACATGAGCGGGGAAGGGTTCCTTGAAATCGAGACCCCGATCCTCATAAAGAACACTCCCGAGGGTTCGCGTGAATATGTAGTGCCCAGCCGGGTCAATCCCGGCAAGTTCTTCGTTTTGCCCCAAAGCCCCCAGCAGTTAAAGCAAACCTGCATGATCGCAGGGCTTGATAAGTATTTCCAAATAGCCAAGTGTTTCCGGGACGAGGACTTGCGGGCCGACCGCCAACCGGAATTCACCCAGATTGACTTGGAGATGTCGTTTATCGACGAGGAGGACATTTACCACGTCGGCGAGGGTCTGATGAAGGCCATTGTGAAAGAATCCCTGGGCGAGGACTTAAAGACTCCTTTCCGCCGTTTGACCTATGCCGAAGCGATGGAAAACTACGGTAACGATAAACCCGATCTTCGTTTTGACCTTCCTCTGGTGAACGTGGGTTCGGTGGCCGCTAAATCAGACTTCAAGGTTTTCAAGGATGTGTTGGCCCAAGGTGGGATTGTGAAGGCCATCAACGCCAAGGGTTGCGCGGACTTTTCCCGTAAGGATGTCGAAGAATTAACCGGCTTCGTTGGCAAGTATGGGGCTAAGGGGATGGCTTGGTTCAAGGTCAAGGACGGCAAACTGGATTCCAATATCGCCAAATATTTCTCTCCTGAAGTGCAAACGGAACTATTAAAAGTGCTGAAGGGTGAGGAAGGGGACCTGCTCCTTTTTGGTGCGGATCAGCTGACCGTAGTGAACGATTCACTAGGCGCCTTGAGGGTAGAACTGGCCCGGCGCAAGGGATTGTTTGAGAAAGGTCCCAAGTGGGCCTTCGCCTGGGTAACGGACTTTCCCATGTTCGGGAAGGACGAAAAGGGAAGGCTTTTTTCCATGAACCATCCCTTTACTGCCCCCATGGATAAGGACTTACCGCTTATGGATACTGACCCCACTAAAGTCACGGCTCGCGCTTATGACATGGTCTTGAATGGTTTTGAATTGGGCAGTGGAACCATCCGTATCCACGATTCCGAATTGCAGTCTAAAGTCTTCGGTATGCTCGATATCTCGCCTGAAAAGGCGCAGGAGAGGTTCGGCTTCCTACTCAAAGCTTTGACCTACGGCGCCCCGCCCCATGGGGGAATGGCTGTCGGGTTGGACCGTATCGCTATGCTCCTGACGGGCTCGCCCAATATCCGCGACGTCATCGCTTTCCCCAAGACCGCCAAGGCTACGGACTTAATGACAGGTTCTCCCTCGGAAATAGACGAAGAACTAATGAAGGAACTGAAGATCAAAATTGAGTTGGAAGATTTAACCTAAGCGGAAGATTGACTTCCTTTCTGAATCAGCTTATCCTTTGGATATCTACTAGATATCCGGAGGCTGTAATGTCCAAAATCCTTGTTTCCCTTCCCGATGAAATGCTCAAGCGTATGGATGATAAGGCCAAAAAAAACCATATGACCCGCTCTGAAGCCGTTCGTGAGGCGGTCAGACACTGGTTCTCGGGTGTGGTTTATATTCCTCCTGCCGAGAGGACTGGCTTCGAGGAATGGCGATTAAGCGTTCAGGAGGCCAGGGCTACAGGTTGGGGCAAGGGGAAGACGGCCATCAAGATGATCCGGGAGGACAGGGAACGGGACCATAAGTGACCATCCCTGTCTTTGTGGTAGATGCCTCAGTGCTCCTCAAGTGGTACCTGGGAAAAGAAGAACCTAACTGGGAAGAGGCAGATCAGCTTTACCAGAGATTCGGGGACGGGGAAGTACGCGTGATCGTTCCCGAATTCGCGCTTTATGAATTAGCCAACCGATTTACAAGAATGGGGCCTCAGGGTCAACGTTGGTTTCTTCTGGCGGCGGCCCAGTTATCGGATAAGGCGCCTTGGGACGCCGAATTTCTTGCTCAATCAGTGGCTCTGACGGCGTCTGCCCGCAAACACGGAATCCCGAAAGCGACCGTTTATGACGCTCTTTACGTTCAGCTTGCCAAAAAAACGGGCTTTCCACTTCTTACGGCGGACCGCATCCAAGGCCGCTTAGGCGAATGGGCGGGAGTTGATGTGGTGTGGCTTTGGAGGTATGAATAATCCAGACTTGATGACGGGTTTGCCTTCGGAGATTGACCCCGAATTGATCAAGGAATTGAAGATCAAGATTGAGTTGGAAGACCTTAGCTAAGATTGTGTAGAATTATCCTATGTTGAAGCGTTTGCTGGTCCTAATTTTACTTTGCGCTTTATTTCCCATCCCTCTTTTCTCTGATCCCTTATCCTTTATTCAATCCTGGAAATTACCACGTGGCTTCAGAGGCGATGTTGGTAAACCATTTGATTTGGCGATTGGCAATGATGGTGATGTTTTTGTTACGGATATCAATTATGGAAATATTGTTGAATTTAATGAGGTCGGGGTTCTGGTTAGTGTCTTGTCAGTGGAAGACTTTTTCAAACAAGCTCAAAAAAAATTGGAAGTTTCTAATCTTCCGAATTTGCCCCAACATTCTATTTCGGATGAAGTTGAAAAGATGGGTGAAGAAAAAGCGGGTTTCCTGATATCTGGAAAACCCCCTTTTGTTCCTGAAGGCGAGGAGGCTCATCGCGGAATCCTTGAAATGAGGCGTGTGGATTGTCCGTTGTATTTGGCTCTTGATGAAAAGAACAATATTTATATTTCTGATTGTAAAACGGGATCGGTATTGAAGGTAGATCATGATGGAAAACTATTGGAAAGATTTGGAAGTTATGGTCCGGGGTTTGGACAATATCATAAACCTTGTGGCATTACAGTGGGCCGGAATGGATTTGTTTATCTTGTGGAAACGGAGTTTTCGAAAATCATTCGATACAATCCTCAGGGAAAAGCGGTAACTGAGTGGGGGCGAAAAGGCTCAAAGGATGGAGAATTCTACAATCCTAACTGTGTTAAGGCTGATAGTTTTGGAAATGTTTATGTTGTTGATTCTGGGAATTGTCGTGTCCAAAAATTTGATTCGAACGGAAAATTTTTAAAGTCTTGGAGAAGAAATGGAGGCGGGATGGGTCAGTTTAATAACACAGTTGGGATTGCGCTTGGGAATAATGGAGAGATGTATGTTTTGGATTCGGATAATAACCGTATACAAAAGTTTGATTCGAAAGGTAATGTGCTGGTTTGCGGGAGAGCACAAGGAACCAAAAAAATATCCCTTTATCCTATGGGTCTTGGCATTGGAAAAGATGGCAGTGTTTTTGTGGCTGATTATGGAAACGAACGGATTGTGAAATTTCAGCCATAACTTTTCAACCTCATATTAAACGGTAAAGCGAACTATGGTAATTTCCTCGCGCGGTTCTAAAAGCCTTTGGTAGCCAGCCGACTTTCATCATCTTTTTCCCTGAAATTTTTAACTTCTCTCCCTTGATTTCATAAGTTTTACTTGGATTTAAACCCCGCAACTTGATCGGCGGGACCTTTGTGCCTTTGGTCCAAGGCTTCACCTGAAACACAAACAGCAATGCCTCCGTTTGGGTTTTATTCACAAACATCCAGGAAGTTTGTAGGGAGTTATAGGGGCTTTCCAACCGGTAGAAATCGCCGAATTGAACTAGGGGGCGGATTTCCTTATAAAATCGGATATAACCGGCCAGTTCCTTTCGATCTCGTGGACTCCATTTGGAAATATCGGCTTCCACCCCGAAGTTGCCGGACATGGCCACCAAGGCCCGCCATTTCAAAGGGATGGACCGGTGGGTGATGTGGTTGGGAACGCTGGAAATATGGGCACCCATGGCGATGGGCGGGTAAGCGAAGCTTGTGGCATATTGGATAAAGAGGCGTTCTAGGCCGTCGGTGTTATCTGAAGTCCAAATTTGGGGATGGTAGCTCAAAACCCCTAGGTCAAACCTTGCGCCGCCGCCAGAGCAACCCTCAAAAAGCACCCTCGGGAATCTCCGGTTTAGGCGGTCCATCAGGTCATAAACTCCCATCATGTAACGGTGGTATAGCTCACCCTGTTTTTGGGGCGAAAGAACCCTGTTTCCCACTTCCGAGAGGGAGCGGTTCATGTCCCACTTCACGTAATCCACCCGGGCCTCTTCCAACGCTTTGCTAATGGTATCGAACAGGTAATCCCTTATCTCAGGACGGCTCATGTCCAGCACCAACTGGCTTCGGGCCATACGGCGTTTTCGGCCAGGAACATGCAAGCACCAGTCGGGATGTTTCTTGTAAAGCTGGCTTTGAGGAGAAATCATTTCGGGCTCTATCCAAAGGCCGAACTTGAGTCCCAGGCCATGGATGTCATCGGAAAGGCCGCGTAAACCTTTGGGTAATTTTCTTTTGTCCACGAACCAGTCACCCAGGGAAGTGGTGTCGTTGTCCCGTTTGCCGAACCACCCATCGTCTAGGACAAACAACTCGATTCCCGCTTCCTTGCCAGCCTTGGCGATTTTCATCAATTTGTCATGGTTGAATTTGAAATAGGTGGCTTCCCAATTGTTGATGAGAATGGGCCGGGGCTTATATTGCCAAGTTCCCCGAATTACTTTTTCTCGGGTGAAATGGTGAAGATCCAAGCTCAGTTGGGAATAGCCATTGGGGGAATAGGCCAGGACGCATTCGGGGGTGGTGAAGTTTTCGCCGGGTTTAAGCTGCCATTCGAAGTCGAAATCGTTTAAGCCGGCGTTGAGCCGCAAGCCGCCGGTGCGAAACAGTTCGGCCTCCATCAGCCAATTGCCGCTATAGGCTAGGGCGAAACCATAAACCTCACCTTTCTCCTCGGTGGCTTCCCCCCGGGTGACCATGGTGAAGGGGTTCATCTCATGGGAAGAAATCCCCCGGCGGCTTTCCAAGCGGGTGGTGCCAGGTAACAGAGGCCCCTCAACCATTTTTCGTTCGTTGGCCCAGGCGCCTGGGAAACGCACCAGGCGATAGGGGCCGGGGGCAAAATCCAGGCTGGAGCTCATGAGTTTTAAAAGGCTGATGGGCTTGGCGTCCTTATTTCTCAGGATGGTCCGGCGAACTACGATGTTCCGTTGAGGATAAAGGGTGTAATAAAGTTCCAATTCCTGTTTTTTGAGCTTGTCGACAAGATTGATCCGCAAGGTTTGGACTTGGTCGCTGTCTTCAACTTGGGAAGAGGGACCAAGGCCGAAATCGGGTTTGCCTGGAGTGATGCTATGAGAGACATAAAGAAACTCACTGACTCGGGAACCATCGGCTTGTTTTACTTGGAAAGCGGGTGCCCTTAAGTCGTTATGTCCGAAGTCTGGAAATTCACGTGTCTGGAATTCCCGGCTGATATGGTGTTCGGTCTCAATGGCTCTTTTTTGCCAATCCCGGAGGATCTTTTGAAGGCTTTTTGAGGAAAGGGATTTGCCCCAGTAAAGGTGATGGAAGTCTTCGCGAGGCGAGACGCCAATGACATAAGAGGTCCCTTGGCCTTCCAGGTGGAATATTTTTTGTTTGGAATTAAAAGTGATCATGTGGCTTGGGGATTTTAACAGTTGGAAAGCTTTTGTTAAACGCCGTCTTTTCCATGCTTAATGGCCAGTTGGTCATCCTTGACGGGTTGGGGGATTGCTCCCATAATATTCGAACTGGTAGCTGAAGCGACCAAGGGGGAATAGGAAATGAACGGTTCGAAATGGTTTTTAACCGCTACGGCGACGATATTCCTGTTATCCATAGGTTGCGCGGGGAAAAAGCGCATTGAAGGCGCGGAAGTCCCCACCATGCCTCCGGCCAATGAGGTGGTCGCTCCTCCTATCGCGCCGCCCACCCTGGCGCCGACTCCTCCTCCAGTAGTAGCTGAGGCTCCGCCGCCTCCCGCGCCGGCCGAAGAGGTTGCGGCACCACCGCCCCCACCCGCAGCGAACCCTTGCAACAAGTACATCGTCGTCAGGGGCGATACCCTTTGGGATATTTCAGGATCGGGCAGTGGTTATCATGACAATTTCCAATGGCCCCTGATCTTTAAGGCCAACCGGGATCAAATCGTCGACCCGGATTTGATTTATCCCAAACAGGAATTCTGCATCCGTCAGGACTTCAACGAACAAGAAATCAAAAAGTCCCGCAAGGACGCCAGCGATACCCCGGTTTATGTGCCCCATCACAAGCCTCGTGAAGCTTTGCCGATTGATTATTTCTAAGTGGGATCGGTTTCGATCGCCTAACGTTAGTTTTAGAATAATGACTCCCTTTTCTCGCATGAGTGAAAAGGGAGTTTTTTATTTAAAGGCAGTTGTCAGCCATCAGCGAAGTCGTTTATGGAAAGATTTTACTGACAGCTGATAGCTGCGAACTGATAGCTTTTTGGGAGGTTTTCGTGTCACAAGCCGTCAGCCGAAAAATTATGTTCGAGGACCAGCAGGAATGTTTGCAACTGGTGGGGGAGAAGGACCATAACCTGAAACTGCTCAGGGATTCCTTCCCCGTTACCCTGGTGGCCCGTGGGAATGAGATCATCCTTACCGGGGAGCCCCTGGAAGTTTCCCACGCTACCCAGGTCATTGAGCGCCTGAGGGGACATTTAAAGAAGGGCTACGAGGGATACCTTCAGCCCGGGGCGGTTAAGAAGTTTATTGCCGAGGCCAAAGGGCATCCCCTGGAGGAAGAAGGTCCGACGCGGGAGACCATCCTGGTTTCCTCCCATAAGAAACCCATCTTCGCCCGCTCGGACAACCAGCATAAATACGTGGAAGCCATTAAGGCCAAGGATATCGTTTTTGGAATCGGTCCAGCGGGAACGGGCAAGACCTACCTCGCCATGGCCATGGCGGTAGCCGCCCTGCGGAATGGGGAAGTGGAAAGGTTGATCCTTACCCGGCCCGCGGTTGAGGCCGGTGAAAAGTTGGGCTTCCTTCCTGGCGACCTGCAGGACAAGGTGGATCCCTATATGCGCCCCCTCTATGACGCACTCTATGACATGGTCGAATACGAAAAGCTTCAACGGCTTTTCCACCAAAGAACGGTGGAAGTGGCCCCCCTGGCCTATATGCGGGGCCGAACCCTGTCGAACGCTTTCATCATCATGGATGAGGCCCAGAACACAAGCCCCGAGCAGATGAAGATGTTCCTCACCCGCATGGGGACGGGCTCCAAGGTTGTGGTCACCGGCGACGTCACCCAAATCGATCTTCCCTTGGGAAAGAGCTCGGGCCTTATCGAGATTCAGCACATTCTTTCCAAGGTGAAGGGGATTGAGTTCGTTTTCTTCAGCCCAAAGGATGTGGTTCGGCATCAATTGGTGAAAGATATCCTGGAGGCTTACCATTCCCATGAGGAAGAAAAGAAACCGAAAAATTAACCACAGAGTTAAACGGAGTAAGACTTATTTTTTCGGAAAATACTTAGGCTGTACTCTGTTCACTCTGTGTTGAGAGGTCTTTTTTGAAACTTCTTGTCCGCTGTTCGGTAAAATCCCAGCCTGTTTCCCCGGCATGGCTTCGTCGCTTGTCTTCTCTCGTGCTCAAAAAGGTAAAAGGCCCCGCTTTTGAAAAACGCTCGGAACTTTCCATTGTCCTGACGGGGGATTCGGAAGTCCGCCGTTTGAATCGCCAATACCGGAAGAAGGATAAAACAACCGACGTGCTATCCTTTCCCCTTTTGGAAGGTAAAAAGTTGAAAGACGGTTTGAATGGATTGGTCCCCTTGGGCGACGTGGTCATCAGCGTTCCCCAAACCCGCCGGCAAGCGGTCGAACAAGGCAAGGAATTTAAGCGGGAATTGGCCCTTTTGCTGGTACATGGAATTCTCCATCTTTTAGGTTATGATCATGTGACCCGGCTGCAGGAAAAAAAGATGTTCAACCTGCAGGACCGCTTGTTAAGGAAATTCACGGTTTAATGCCCCTATGGACACTTACCTTTTAACCCATCTCATCCTGCTGGTTATCCTGGTTTTGGCTTCCATGTTTTTTTCCGCTGTCGAGACCAGCCTTCTTTCCTATCCCAGGCCCCTTTTGCAGGGGCAAATGGCGGCCCCGGGCCTCATGGGCAAGGCTTTCAAAGAATGGCATGACCACCCCAACCGCATTCTCACCACCATTCTTTTGGGAAATAACGTGGTCAATGTCGCTGTGACCACCTTGGCCGCCTACATGGCCGTCCATTTTTCCGAGGCCAACCACTGGAATCGTACCTTGACGGGGACCGCTGTATCCGGGGCCGTTATGGTAGTCCTCATCGTTTTCGGGGAGGCCATCCCCAAGGTCATGGCCCGAATCCACTCGGCCAAGGCGACCCCATGGCTAGTCACTCCCATCTATCTTTTTGACAAACTCCTTTCCCCCTTGAGCTGGGTGTTGGCCCGGGGAGTTGCCCTGCTTTTTCCGGGATTGGGCCAAGCCTCAGCGGCCCTGGTCACGGAAGACGATGTTAAGCACTTGATCGAAATGGGACAGGAGTCGG
Organism: candidate division FCPU426 bacterium; assembly: GCA_003152075.1. Classification (GTDB taxonomy): domain Bacteria; phylum Oederibacteriota; class Muellerivitia; order Muellerivitales; family Muellerivitaceae; genus PALSA-1180. The sequence continues at coordinate 39,334 of PLZG01000022.1, read as the reverse complement.
GAAACATCCAGGAAGAGGAAAAAAGGATGATCCACTCCATTTTCCGGTTTACCGACATGAAGGTAAGCGAAGTCATGATTCCCCGGACCGAGATGTTTTGCGTGGATATCCAGGCACCCTTTGAAAAGTTACTGGACCAGATCGTCCAGCACGGTTATTCCCGCGTGCCGGTATACAAGGGAACCCAAGATAAGATTGTGGGCATCATCCACACCAGGGACCTGTTGTCCATCTGGCAAAACGGAGACCTCATCAAAGTCCACGATCTCCTAAGGAAGACTTATTTTGTTCCTGGGACCATGCGGGTGGATCGTCTTCTGCGGGAATTCCGCAAGGGGAAATTCCATATGGCCATCGTGGTCGATGAGTACGGTGGCACGGCCGGGTTGGTCACCTTCGAGGATCTGGTGCAGGTCATCGTCGGGGAAATCCGCGAGGAGCATGAGGCGGAAGAGGAAAGAGCCATTGCCAAGCAGGGGGAAGGGGTTTGGGTTATTGAGGCGGACGTATCCTTGGACGACATCAATGAGGCTTTGGGATTGAGCCTGAAACCGAAAGGCGACGTCGCCAGTCTGGGTGGTTACCTGATGGAATTGGCTGGGAAGGTCCCTAAAAAGGGCCGGGTGATTGAGGACAAGGAAGCGGCTTTCAAGATCCTGGAAGCCAGCGAGACCAGCGTACAAAAAGTTAGGGTGAACAAACGCAAAACACCTTTGCCGACGGCTTCGTCTGAAACAGCGGCTCCCAAGCCGCGCAAAAAGAAACCTAAAACCTCGTTATCCGAAACCCAAAATGTGGCAATGCCAGTCGCTGAACTCTCGGTTGAAACTACGGATACTAATGCGGAGAAGACGTCTTGAATCATATTGGCTTGGGAATTAAAGCACTATCCCCCTCTCCCTTGACGGGAGAGGGTCTGGGTGAGGGTGGATTATTAGTTCTTCTTGCCCCTCATCCTAACCTTCTCCCGCAAGGGGAGAAGGGATTGGGTTTTTAAATGAACTATCTCGATTGCCATAACCACACCGCTGAGTGGTCCGATGGACGACAATCCATCGAACAGATTCTGGAACGGGCAAAGGAAGAAAAGGTGAGGGTGGGTTTGTCCGACCACGCGGGCTTGGGCGATTATCTTAATTCGAATGACCGGCTATTAGCCTACGCGGATTTTCTCTCCCAGTACCCCGTGGCCAGAGGGTTGGAAATGGACCTGGGGCGGGGGTTTACCGTCAGTGGCGAAGCTCGAAAGAAATTCGATTACATGATCGGCAGCGTCCATGGGATGGAAGTAAACGGTGTTCGAATGGGATTTAGCCCATTGATTAAGTTCATCAAGGGTGGCCTGCCGGATTACAACCCGGGAGCCCAGATAAAGGATTGGGACCTTTTCTTTCAGGCGCACCTCGATCTCTTGAACAAAGAATACGCCGAACAGCAATACAGCATTCTGGGCCATTGCACCATGTTGCCAGCCCTGGCACGCTCCAAGAACCCTGAGGAGGCCTTTCCGGAGTGGTGGGAAGAGAAACTGGTTACAACCCTTCTCTTGTACAACGTAGCCATGGAAATCTCCAATCGCTGGATAACCCCTTACGACCGGCTGATGAAAAAGGCCGTGGACGCGGGCCTGACTTTCTCGGTGGGTTCGGACGGTCATGAACCACTGAAAACCTGCGTGTTGGACTATCCTAAGGAAATGATCAAGAAGTTCGGCGTGAAGGAAGACCGTATTTTTGATATTCCCCGCAAGATTGAAGTGGCTTGATGGACTCTAAGGATTTTGTTTGCGGTGCGGTGGCCATCCTGGGTAAGCCCAACGTAGGCAAATCCACTTTCCTCAATACGGTCTTGAAGCAAAAGATCGCCATAGTGTCCCACCGCCCTCAAACCACCCGTGGTTCCATGGCGGGTATCTACCAGGACGACCATTCCCAAATCGTTTTTTACGACACGGCGGGCATCCACCAGCCCCACAACAAACTTTCCCAATACATGCTCCATGAGGTTGAGGAGGTCTTGGACGGGGCAGACGCGGCTCTTTTTCTAATCGACGCCAAGGATGGGTTAAAGGATGAGGAATATTTGGTGGCAGAATGGCTCAAAAAGTTCAAGAAACCAGTGCTTTGCTTGCTCAATAAGATCGACAAGGTACCGGCGGGCCGGATTCAAGAACTGACCGGAAAGATTAAAAGTGAGATGGGGGATTGGCTCCTTTTTAACATATCGGCCAGATCGGGTAAGGGTGTTCCGCAGGTACTCGAACAACTTCTGAAGTGTTTGCCGCACCAGCCGCCCCTATTTCCGGAGGAAGAACTAACCAACAAAACCATGAGGGAAATCGCCTCGGAGATGATCCGGGAACAATGTTTTTTGCAATTGCAGGAAGAGCTTCCTTATGGAGTGGCGGTCATAATTGAAGACTACGTGGAAAAAGAGCCACCCGCCCCGGTTGTAATTAAAGCCACCATTTACGTGGAAAAGGACAGCCAAAAGGGAATTGTCATTGGGGCCGGGGGAAAGCAATTGAAGGCGCTGGGAACGGAAGCCCGGCATCAAATTGAGAAAATGTTGGAGCAAAAGGTGTTTCTAGAGCTTTGGGTGAAGGTCCTTAAAAACTGGCGCAAAGATGAGGCCATCTTGAAAAAACTTGGATACGCGGTGGAAAAGAAAAAATGAAATCAAGACATCACAAAACCAAGATTGTCTGCACCATTGGCCCGGCGTCACGGTCAGAGAATAAACTTATGGAACTGATGCGGGCTGGAATGAGTATGGCCCGGCTGAACTTCGCCCATGGAACCCTGCCCCAGCACGCGGAGGATATCCTGAATATTCGAAAAGCCGCCAAAGAGGTTGGACACCACTGCCCAATTCTGATCGACTTACCTGGTCCCAAAATCCGCGTTGGGAAACTCAAACATGAACCCGTTCATTTGAGGAAGGATCACACGGTCTGGCTGAGCGGTCGAAAGATTATGAGGGTTTTCCAGGAAAGCCTACCAGTGGATTATCCCCAGCTGTCCCAAAGCGTAAAAGTGGGGAATCTGATTTACCTGAACGACGGTTTTATCCAACTTCAAGTGGAGGAAATAAAGGGTTCGGCGGTCAAATGCAAGGTTTTGGTGGGTGGGAGTCTTTTTTCTTATAAGGGGCTAAATATCCCCGAGGGAAAACTTTTTGTGGAGCCTGTGACCGATCAGGATTTGCGTTATTTGGACTTCGGTTTGGAGCATGGTGTTGATCTATTCGGGATATCCTTCCTGGAAACGGGAAAAGACGTGCTCAAGGCCAAGGCCTACGCCCGAAAAAAGGGCAAGAAAATCCAAACCGTGGCCAAGGTCGAGAGGGCCGAGGCGGTTCAAAACCTGGAAGGTATTCTCAAAGTGACCGACATGGTCATGGTGGCACGGGGAGACCTGGGGGTTCAGATACCTTTGGAGCAAGTTCCTCTCGTGCAAAAGCACATCATCCAAAGGGCCGGGAAACACCGGGTGCCCGTGATTACCGCCACCCAAATGTTAGAGTCCATGGTTCATAACGTGCGGCCCACCCGGGCAGAGGTGAGCGACGTGGCTAACGCTATCCTGGATGGTACCGACGCCGTAATGCTTTCGGAAGAGACCGCCATCGGGGACTTCCCGTTGGAAACGGTGGAGATGATGGCTAAAATTGCCCATGCGGTTGACCATGAACTTACTAGAAAGAGGTAGCTAATGAAAATCACCATTTACCAAAAACCAACCTGCTCCACATGCCGGGAAGTATTCAAAGCTCTTAAGGAAAGCGGCGTGGAAATGGATTCGGTGGATTATTACATCGAGCCTCTTTCCAAAGCAAAGCTGGCTGAGCTGGTCAAGAAAATGGGAATCAAGGCCTCGGAGCTCTTCCGTTCCAAGGAAGATATTTACAAGAAGTTGAAGTTAAGTGAAAAGGAAGTTTCGGACGCTGAAGCGGTGGAGTTGATGATCAAGCATCCTGAATTGATGCAGAGGCCTATCGTGGAAAAGGGAGCCCGGGCCATCCTTGCCCGCCCCGCCGAACGGCTAAAAGAGATTCTTTAAAAAACGTCTGACACGAAGTCTCGAAGACACAAAGAAAATCTCGTCTCACTTAGAGTCTTTGTGGCTTTGTGTCAGACGTGGGTGTTTTTTTTTCCTGTCGAATTCGATGTTCCCATCCTTCAACCCGATCATTTGCTTCGTCCGACCCGTACAGCCCTGCCTGGGTTTACCATAATGGTAGCAGCAGTCTCATTTTGATCGACCCGCCCAAAACCTAAAGTCAATTCTCGTTCCGAACCGTAATCAAGTCGATAATCATGCTCTCAATGACAGAATTTCCTTGGCTCCGTTCTTGCACTCTTTAAAGGGCAGATAAAAATATTTGAGTGAAAGAATTCATCCGATCAGGAGTCTTAACATTCCGCCTTTCAAACGTTTTTACGATTTTTCCCTTTCGCTCGACATTGTTTTAAGTCCTAAACAATCATTTAAAAATTTTTCCGCGTTAACTTTTCTTTCCCTGTTTTATTTAGCGGACGGTACAGCTTTGTCACAAACCCAAGCAACGGTCAATCTTCGTTCGGACGCCACTTACGCGGTCCTGGCCGCTACCGGAATTACCAATACCGGGGCTACCACGCTCTGCGGGAATCTTGGGGAATATTCAGGGTCCGCGGAGACCGGAACACCCCTTGTCGTCTTGAGTTGTGGTGGTGTCCGTCATCTGGGTGACAGCTCCGCGCAAACCGCCCAAGGGGACTTGACCCTTGCCTATAACGACGCGGTGGGGCGCACAGGCGGCGTCACCTTTACTCCTGCTTATGATATTGGGAGCCAAACGCTTACACCCGGTCTTTATACGGAACCGAGTTCACTTGGAATAACGGGCCCTGTCACCCTGGATGGCCAGGGTGACTCGAACGCCATTTTTATTTTCAAAATCGTGTCTACCCTCATTACCGTGGCTAGCAGTCAAGTCATCCTGGTCAACGGCGCGCAAGCCACCAACGTTTTTTGGCAGGTGGGAAGCAGCTGCACCATTGCCGCTAATTCGGTCTTCAAGGGCATTCTCTTAACGAATGTTTCCATCACCATTGCTTCCGGGGCCGTGTTTGAAGGCCGCGCCTTGGCCATGACCGGCGCGGTGGGACTCACCAGCAATATCAGCACAATCGCCTCGCCGACCGTCACCCCCACTGTCACCGCCACGGCAACCGCTGTTGGAGCCGTGGGAGGCAATGGATTTACGCCGGACGGGGTTTTTGGGGCAAATCACAATTCATTCAATCCCACCGTGGAGAGCGTCCTTCTTTATTACAAAGTTTCGGCGGACGCCCCTGTTCAATTGTCGGTTTGTAACGTGCTGGGCCTGAGGGTCAGGACATTGGTGGATGGGGACAAGACGGCTGGTACTTGGAGCGTACCTTGGGATGGACGCAACGATCAGGGAACATTGGTCGCGTCCGACGTTTACTTTATTTTAATTAAAATAGGTGAAAGCCATTATGTCCGTAAAATCGCCGTTGTGCGGGAACGGTGAAGATGCTCCCCCCAAAAATAGCCATTGGCCTGCTCTTGTTTTTGTCGATCGGTCAACCCCTCCTGGCGGATCAAGCATCCCAGGCGGGCCGTCAATTCCTACTCGTTCCACAAGACGCGCGGGAATCCGGTATGGGAGGGTCTTTCGTCGCCCTCTCCGACGGCGCTATGGATTTATTTTCCAATCCGGCAGCCCTGGTTACCCTCCCGCAAGATCAATTGTCACTTTCCCACTTGTCCTGGTTCGGCGGAACCAATGAGGAGTCAGCGGCTTACGCCCGGGTCCTTGCGGGGGCCGGGGTCATCGGCGGGGGTCTTTCCTTTTATTGGATACCTAGTTTTGACAATACGGGCGGGGTGGAAGCGTCCTTTTCATCAGATAGCTACCAGGGGGTTCTCGGTTATGAGAGCGGTTTTGGGTTAAAGAATCTCGCCTTTGGCGCTTCCTTGCGCTATGTGGGCACGGCTTTCGGGGGGGCAGGGAGTAATGACTTGGGGATGGATCTGGGACTCTTTTATGAGACCGATTGGAAGCCTTTAAAGTTGGGAGCGGTGGTAAAAAATATCGGCTTGTTGACCAGCGCGAAGGGGGGCTTTCCCTTTTTGTACGGATTTGGCGCTTCCTTTGGGGATAAGGATAAATCACTTTCCGTGGAATTAGACCGCATAGAAGGTCAGGACTTGCAGGTTCAATTGGGAGGCGAATATTGGATCGGGAATGTGGTGGCCTTTCGCGCCGGAGTCAGGGTCCAAGACTATACCAACGCTTTTGTCCAGCCTTCCCTCGGGGTTGGTGTGAGGTTGGGTGAAAACTATCATTTTGATTACGCGATCGCCAATATCGGCGATTTGGGCGTGGTTCATTGGATCACGATGGGAATCTTTTTTGGTTCTCCGGAGAAATCGGTTCTATCCCCCGTTAAATCCATCCCTGTTCCCGTCGAAACGGCAGTCGTTCCCCTTGTCCGGCACGATAAAAACCATCCAAAACCCGTTAAGACTGTTCCGGCCCTAGACACCGTTCCTACTGAGGCGGGGTTTCCCATTGAGGCGCAGGTCATCAATGACACGGTTAACCTTTCCTGGGAGCCTCAAACCTTGATGGATTCTCCCGCGGGCGGATACAACGTTTACGGCAGCCTGGTTCCTGGGGCCGGGTTCAAAAAAATGACGGACAAGCCGGTCACCCTGGTCCATTGGTCGGGTGAAATCGGCCTGCGCGGCATCACTTATTATTTCAAGGTGAAGACGGTTGGAGCCGACGGCCAGGAAACAAAAAGCTCGGAAGTAAAGGGTGTAGAGATTCCCTGAAGCCGGATTTTAATTTTTCGATCGATAGATATTGGAGCCGTTATGATTTCGTTAAACCGAAAAATGTTAATAGGGTTCATCGTCATGATGACAGTGTTTCTGGGGGTTGGGGTTTATTCCCATCAAAAAACCCTTGATTTTATGTCTTCTTCCGGGGACCTTTTGCAGATCCATCAAACACTGGAGAAGTTGGAAAATATCTTGCGGGATATTTCGGAGGCCAAAGGATATCAGCGGGATTTCATCATGACGGGCGAGGAATCCTATCTCCAGTCCTGCCAGGAATCCCTTTTCCTGATCGATGGACGGATTACCGAGATACGAAAGTTAATCCAGGGGCGTCCGGAACAACAAAAAAAACTGGATCAATTAAATAGTTTATTGGTCCAAGAAATCAATTTTTTCAAAAAAACGGTTGAGGCCCGCCGCCAAGGGGGGCTTAAGAAAGCGGTTCAGCTAATCCAACGGTCCCAAGGAACCGAAACGTTGGGCAGCATCTACCAAGTGGTGGTGGATATTCAAAAGGAAGAAACGGATATTTCAAATCAGCAAACCGTTCAACAACGGCAACGGTTTACTGAAACGACCAGGGCCTTTTGGGGTGGATTCTTAGTGGATCTAGTTCTGCTCATCCTCATTTATATCCTTGTGCGTTACGAAATGAGTCGGCGGCTGAGCGCGGAACGGATACTCGGGCAAAAATCCGATATCCTGCGGTTGGTACAGAACAATATGGCCGACGGGGTGATGGCCGTCGACTTGGAAGGCCGGTTCCTCACTGTCAACCCCGCCGCTGAAAATTTATTGGGATTCGATTTCGCCGATATGCCTCCCCTAAAAAGTTGGCCAGAAAAAATCGGATTTTTTCAGCCGGACGGCACGACTAAACTGGATTATTCCGAATTACCTTTGGTGCGCGCTTTTAGCAACCAGGAGTTATTCGACGAGGTGGTAATCCTGCGGAACAAGAAAAATCCCTATGGCGCATTCCTTTTGGTCAACGGCGGACCCCTCAAGGATAACAACGGTAAAATCATCGGCGGCATCATCGTTTGGTCCGATATCACGGAAAAGAAGAAGAATGAGGGAATCATTTTGGGGGACTTAAAGCTCTTGAGGGAATCGCTGGTCAAGTCGGAACGGCACAACGATGAGATTTCAATCATTTCGAACCTGGTGGAATCCCTGCAAGCCTGCTTGACGGTGGAGGAGGTGGCCAAAACGAGCGCCGCCATGCTTCGCACGATTTTTCCAGAAACCTCCGGAAGGTTATTGGTGATTAATAATTCCAAGACGGAGGTCCAAAGTGTCTCGGATTTCGGAAAAAACATTTCCTGCAAATCCGCTTTCCCGTCGGAGGAGTGTTGGGCTTTGCGCCGAAGCCAGGCTCATTTGGTCAACACCGAAGAAACCGCGTTGCTTTGCCAGCATCTTCAAGAACCCTTTCCGAAGGAATATGTCTGTGTTCCTTTGGCCGCCCAAAGCAAATTGGTCGGGATGATCCATGTGAGCTCCGATGTCCGCGGAAAGATTAAGGATCGGGAGAAAAAGCTGGCGGGGTTGATCGGGGAACAGATCGCGCTGGCCCTGGCTAATTTGCGGTTGCGCGAGACTTTGAAAAACCAGAGCATCCGCGATGTCGTCACCGGACTTTTCAACCGCCGTTACCTGGAAGAGGCCCTGGAAAGGGAGATCGGAAGAATCGAACGAAGCAACCGCAAACTGGCGGTCTTGATGCTCGATATTGATCATTTCAAACAGTTTAACGACAAGTTCGGTCATGAATCGGGGGACCGTATTCTTTTCGAGATCGGCTCCCTTTTAAACAAGTCTATCCGAAAGGGAGATACGGCCTGCCGGTATGGCGGTGAGGAAATGGTGCTGCTTTTTCCGGAAACAGGCATGGAGGAAGCCAAGCTTATGGCGGAAAAGATACGGGAGTTGGTAAAGGACTTAAAGGTAAGCCATTTGAACACCAATTTGGGGCTGGTCACTCTTTCGATTGGTGTCGCGCTTTTTCCGGATGACGGTAAAACCGCTTTGGAGGTTCTTCGGACAGCCGATTTGGCCCTTTATCACGCCAAACACACAGGGCGGGATAGGGTTGTTTGTTCGACCGAAATCAAACCGTTAAAAAACGAGGACGATTTGATTCCCAAGGAAAAATTGGAAGGTCATGAATAGNNTTTCATTTCCGGAATCACTTGGTTTGGAAATACTGGTTCAAATCCACAAATTCGATGTCGCGATTCCTATTATTGTCTTAACTCGTTTTTTCGAGGAAACGGAATGCCTCAAAGCTTTAAAATTGGGCGCTCAGGATTATTTTCCACTAAGCCTTTTAGATGTTTCGGGCTTGGCTGAGGCCTTGTTTTACCTTTGTGAATGCCATCGTTTTGGAATTGTTCCAAAAAGGTCCTATTTCGCAACAAAGCTGGAACAAGCACCGCGAGTGGTTCGTGGGTTGGAACGGCGCTTGGCTCGCCCCGCCGAAGGGCCGAAAGAAAAACCATAGATCCAGGTAGGGGGCTCATGGTCCAAGGCTAGGCTTGAACTGGAATCAGGAGTCTAAGACCTTTTTTTATCGAATTCGAGGTTCCCATCCTTTAGCCCAATCCGGCGCTTAGCCCGGTTGGCGTAACCCTGGTCGTGGGTTACCATCAGAATCGTTGTTTTGAGGGTCCGATTAACCTGCTCAAAAATCTTAAGTACTTTCTCACTACTTGTAGAGTCCAGGTTCCCCGTGGGTTCGTCGGCAAAGAGATACTTGGGCTTCATGATTAAGGCGCGCGCGATGGCAACCCTTTGGCGCTCTCCTCCTGAGATTTGGCCCGATAATTTATTCCGAATATGACCTATCTCAAAATCATCCATCAACTTGACCGCTTGTTTCCTGAACTTTTCATGTTGGTTGGTTTTGCGGGCGGGGAACAAGACGTTTTCCTCACAGGTGAGCTCGGGTAAAAGGTAATGGAATTGGAATACGAATCCCATGTTTTGATTGCGAAATTCATGCAGGGCTTTTTCTGAGAGACGGCTTGTATCCTTGCCTTCCAAAAGTAAAGTGCCGGAATTTAGGGGATCAAGGGTGCTTAAGGAATAAAGGAGTGTGCTTTTGCCTGATCCCGACCGGCCCGTGATGGCGACAAATTCCCCGTCCTTTATTTCGAATGAAAGGGTTTTGAGCACAATTGTTACGTTAGGGGGTTGGCCGAAAGACTTCACGATTTTCTTCGCTACCAGGCTCATGTCATCCCCCTTCCGAACGAAGGATATCAATGGGGTGCATACGGCCCGCTCGATAAGCGGGCCAAAAACCTGCCGCTAGGCCGGAGAAGAACGCCAATAAAAAAGCCGTGACATAAATATAGGTATGCCAGGCGATGAGCATGTGGTCCATACCCCGGGACATTCCCATGCCCTGGCCGAATTTAATGCTTTGAACATAAAGGCAAACCAGGGTGCCTAACCCCAAACCTAAGAGGCCGCCGAAAAAACCGAGGAAAATTCCTTGGGACAGGAAAAGACGGATAATGTCCCCCGCCTCGTAACCCATGGACCGCAATATGGCGATCTCGCCGCGTTTTTGCATCACGATCATGTTCAAGACAATGAAGATCACGAATGCCGCGATCATCAACACGACCGCGCTCAAAATGTAGCGGATCATGTCCTGCATGGTGAAGACGGCGAAGAAATTGGCGTTGGCCTCATCCCAGCTTTGCACCTTTTCGCGGCTTAAGGCGGCCCAATTGTCCGCCACTGTTTTCGCACGGGTGATATCCTTCAACTTCACGATAATCTGGGAAACCTGGCCGGGTGTCTGGTTAACTTCCTGGACGTAATGAATAGGGGCATAACCGGTGACATCGTCAATCTGGACCATGCCGGTGCTGAAAAAACCCGCCACTTTAGCGGGCCTGACTTCGCCCTTGGTATCCACAATATTGAGGTTATCGTTTTGACGAACTCCCAGTTTTTGGGCTAATGATTCCCCGATGATGACCTGGAAACCTCCCTTGCCAATATCCAGAAAATTACCCACTGTCATGTCCGATTGGACATCGGTAGCCCTGATCTGCTTTTCCGGTTCCACCCCAATCAGGGCGATGGTTCGCGACAATTTGCCACGGCTCAAAAGAACCTGGGCCACCAGCTGGGGGGCGTAAGCTTCCACCGCCTCATCGGTGTCCAGCTTGTCAAACCAACCCTGCGGGTATTCGATATGGGGTGGCTCGTCATGGCTTACGGGGGGCACGAGCCATTTCACGAGTTTGTCGGGGAAAAAAGCAGAGTCCAAAGAATGCTCTTCCACCGTTTTTTCCTCGGCCTTGATGCTGATATGGGCGGCGGTGTTAATCAGCCGTTGGATGAAGACTTCCCGGAAGCCCAGCATCATGCCGGAGAGAATGATGAAGGCAGCGGCGCCGAAGGCAATCGCCAAAAGGGCTAGCAGGGTTTGGAGGGGCCGGGCCATCAATTGCTTAAAGGCCAGGAAAAGCATTAGGGCTTACCGGGAAGGATGATCGTGTCAGTGGGCTGGATGCTGTTATCCGTAACCTCGGCCCAAGTGCCGTCCATGGCACCCAGTTTAACGGGGATTTTTTTCGCCAGGCCATTTTTGAGAATCGTCACCATCCCCTTGTCCACCGCCACCATTGGAATTTGAAGGACTTTATCCTTGGATTCCACCTGGATGGCAACGTCCCCAGTCATTCCTACCAGGGCGCCATCGGGCATTTGGGGCACCTCAATGTTGACTAGGAATTGTCCATCCTTCGGATAGATAGCCGAAACCGTGCCTTGAAGTCGGACATTCCGCAGGGACTCGAAACTCAAAATGGCGGTTTGGTCCTTCCTCACTTTCAAAGCGCCCTCTTGTTCCAGCGAAACCACCACGTAAGGGTTTTTCAGGTCCGTCAAGGTCAACACGGGAATCTGGGGGAACACCGACTCACCTTCCTTGAAGGGTAGTTCGGTGACCACGCCGTCAAAGGGTGCCAGGGCGACATGGTTGTCCATGAAGGAAAGCAGGCGCTGGCCTTTTTTCACCGTGTCGCCTTCCTGGATGAAAAGCTTTTGCAAGGTGTCGGAAACGCCGAGTTTTAACTGGAAGGTGTGGCGGGCGGTAACGGTACCAATGCCATAAACGGACTCGACCATGGGACCCAGCTTTGGCTGGGCACGGTTGGAGTAGGACCTCAGGGTTTTTAAAATCATCAGTCCGCCACCTATCAGGACCACGACGGCCAAGAGTAATACCCAATGTTTTTTAATCCAGTTGATCACTTTCATATCCTTAATTTAGTGAATTTCGCGCGACGTCAGCATGACACAAGTCATAAGATAAAACATAGAGTAAGCCTCTAAAGCCTGTCACTATTAACGTCCCATAACGTTATAATACCGATCAATTTCTATTGATTGATTAATCCATTGTAGCCCCACGATTCCTGCGGAATCTTTGGGGCAGCAGACTGCTTTGTAGCTCTTTTAAATTTTTGCAGTCCGCTGGAGGCCTTTTTGAATCCCTATTTTTTGATCACATTAGTTCTGGTTGGCCTGTTTGTTTGGACAATAGGCACTTTCTTTTTTTGGAGGATCAGCCAAAGGAGTAAATCGCGTTCGTCCCAAGTATTGGTCCAACCGGTTTTCCGTTTGGCCGAACAATGGTTGGTTGAGTCCCAAAAGAAGATGGAGGATTTAATCCAAAAATCCGAACAGCCTTTGAGTACGGCCCAAAATGAGCTTTTGGAGTTACGCCTGGAGGCCAGTCGACTTCCCCAGGGCGTCAAGAACCTGCGGATGGTCCGGGAATCGCTGGCCCATCCACTGCGTCCGGTGGCCCTTCAAAAGAAGCTTGTGGATATCACGAAGCTTTACTTAGACGAAGGCGACTTTCGTCGCGAGGAAGAAGGAGTTGTTTATTTTAAATCCTCAATGGGTGAAATGCCTTGCATGGAAGTAGAAGGTGAATCGAGACCTCTTTCGGACGCCCAAATGAAGGTGCTCCTTTCCGAGGCGAACCGGGTTTTGGGAAAGAAGGATCAAAATCCCGTGACGGGTGGGTTCATTTATTTCGGAAACGACAAGGATTACCAGACCTGCCTAACCAATGGAGAATGGATGGAAGGTCTCAAGGCCCACCGCTTGATGGTCATGGACTTTAAGGGCCTGACCGCCTTACTTATCTCGCTTAGGCTTTCCAAGGACGTGGACCGGGTGGTCCGGGTTTTTAACCAAGGGGTTCAAACCACCGTCGGCTTGACGGGGCAGTCGGACAAAATGAGCGAGGCCCTTTCGGCCTTGAGCGCCAATTCCCTAAAGACGCGCACCGTTATGGAGGGGAATCCCCCAGGGGACCTGAAGGTCGCGCCGTGAGTGTTGACCTATCGGTACATTGCGCCAAGGAATTTACGGTAGGGGACCTGAGTTATCATTCGGGCCAGGCCTTGATGGAGATACTGGGACTGACACATATTCCCGATTTATCGGTAGAAGTCGTTGAGGACAGCAAAAAGTATGAGGCTGAAAAGGAGTTTATTTGCGGCACCCAGTGCCCGCTCCTCATGATCGGTTTCAGGGATATCGAGGGTAAGGTAAAATTACTTTTATACGACATGCCTATGACGGCTGATATTTCCTCGGAGGGACCGGGCTTAAGGGCCAGCATTTTAGCTGGGGAAGGCGGCAATCGGGCCGGGGAGCCCTTGCGCCTGGTATTGGGGGCCAGCGTGGCCATGGCCGTGGCGCGCATGCAGGATTCCCCCGTCAGGGATAACCGCTTGTTTTTTGGGCAGGCGGCCGATCTTTCACCGGAAGAGCTCCGACGCGCCTTGCGGCAGCACGGCCTTTTCAGGGAAATCCAGGAAGCGGCCCAGAAAATGTTCTTCCGGACCCCACTATCGGCTTTTGAGCCGGAGGCCCTGCGGGCCTTGCAAATCGAGGAACAAATCGACAAGGTGATGGTGGACATGCTGGGCCTGATCAAAGTTTCAGGGAAAGTGGACGGAAATCTATTCGCGAAATTTTATTCCCTCCTGGATGATGCGATCTCGGGCCAAAGATTGGACGAGGAAAGGAAAAGAAATTTGCTGGGATTGTTGCTTTTGATCCATGAGTATTTATTGGAAGAAGCCAAACGGTTGAAGGATTTACAACCCCTATTCGCCGAAGTGGAACGGATAAAGCAAAGGATGAAAAAGATGGGGCTGGAATTATCCTAAAAGGATGGCGACGCCGTGAGCCTCAAGGATTGGTTGACCAAAAATATTTACGTGACCAGGCCGGAGGATCCGGATGTTTTTTTTCGTCCCCGAAGATTCAACAAGCCCAAAGAACAATTGGTGGAGGTGGTCAGGGAAATCGTTTCCGCCCTTAAGGGTTGGCGGGTGGAAGAGTATCGTGAGAACCAGGGACTGATTCGTGCGTCCCGTTCCGTCCTTTTTCCACCCTCGGCCCAGGAGATCAATATCTACGTGGTGGAGGGGTTAGATGGGGTGATCACCCTGGAGATGACTTCCCAATCGAAGGGTGCTAAGGGGGATTGGGGCCGGAACAAACGCAACCTTCGGGATTTTTTGACCCACTTGGATTCGAAGATGGCTTCCGCTAAATAATTTCAGGCATAGCCTTCCGCTAATTTGTTAGTATTTACTCGTTTTGAGAACGCCGCCTTTAAAGGATTCAAGTGCCTATCTCTCCGGACGTCAAACTAGGCCAAAACGTCGTCATCCATCATCCCGAACTGGTGAACCTTTATGGTTGTGAGATCGGGAACGATTCCAAAATCGGGACTTTCGTCGAGATTCAAAAGGGCGTCAAAATCGGGAGTTTCTGCAAGGTCAGCAGCCACAGTTTTATCTGCGAGGGCGTGACCATCGAGGACAAGGTTTTCGTGGGCCACGGTGTTATGTTCATCAACGACCTCTATCCCCGGTCCGCGACTGGTAACCAATTACAAACCGAGGCGGATTGGAAGGTGGTGCCCACCCTGGTCAAGTCCGGGGCCTCGCTAGGCAGTGGCTCGGTGATCCTAGGCGGTGTTACCCTCGGCAAGGAATGCCTGATCGGCGCGGGGGCGGTGGTTACCAAGGAAGTACCCGATTACGCCATCGTGACTGGCGTTCCGGGCAAGATAACGGGAGACGTGAGGAAAAAAAATACGTGATTCCTTATCTCGACCTGAAAGCCCAATACCATTCCATTAAAAGCGAGATTGACGCCGCGGTTTCCTCCGTTTTGGAAAGCGGACAATTCGTTCTAGGGCCCGAGGTGGGGGCCTTTGAAGAAGAATTCGCCGCCTATTGCCACGCTTCTTTCGCCGTAGGGGTTAATACGGGTACCAGTGCTTTGCACCTGGCCCTGCTCGCGGCGGGGGTTGGCCCGGGGGACGAAGTCATCACGGTTCCCGCCACCTTTGTGGCCACCGTGGCCGCCATTGGATACACGGGTGCCAAGGCTGTCCTGGTGGATGTGGATCCCAAGACCCACACCATGGACCCAAGTAAAGCCGGTCAAGCCATTACCAAAAGTACTAAGGCCATTATTCCGGTGCACCTTTACGGGCAACCCGCGGACATGGATCCGATCCTCGAAATCGCTAAGAAAAAAAATATCATTGTTATTGAAGACGCGGCCCAGGCCCACGGGGCGGAATATAAGGGGAGGCGGGTGGGAAGCATAGGGGACATGGGTTGTTTTAGTTTTTATCCCGGGAAAAATCTGGGGGCCGCTGGAGAGGGGGGCGCCGTGACCACCAAAAATTCTAGTTTTGCCAAGACCATCCGAACGCTCCGGGATTGGGGGGCTGAGAAGAGGTACCACCACGACCTTAAGGGATTCAATTACCGCCTCGAAGCCATGCAGGGGGCCGTTCTAAGGGTGAAACTCCGTCACTTGGAAAAATGGACCCAGGCCCGGCGATCCCTGGCCGCTCTTTATGATGAAATATTGAGGGGCTCTAAGGTGGAAACTCCTTCCGTCGCGCCCCAAATAAAACACGTCTATCACATTTACGCCATTCAAGTGGATTCCCGGGAGAGGTTTTCGGAAGAACTAGCGGCAAAGGGCATTCAAACCAATATCCACTATCCCATTCCGGTCCACCTCCAAAAAGCCTATGCGGACTTGGGTTACAAGAGCGGGGATTTTCCGGTGGCTGAAACGCTTGCCCGGAAGACCCTTTCCCTTCCCCTTTATCCGGAACTGGCGAAAGCCCAAGTTGAAGAAGTGGCTGAGGCTGTCCGGGGTATCGCCGGTAAATGAAGAAGCGCCTCCAAAGCTGGTCCATCATCATTTTCTGCTACAACGAGAAGGACAGCGTCCGTCAGGTGAACGAGGCGGTTCAAAAGGTCCTGTCCCGGATTTCCAACTCCAAAAGGGAAGTTATTATTGTGGATGACGGAAGCCAGGACGGTTCGGCCCAGGTGATCAGGGAAATCGCTAAAAAATACCGAAATGTTAGGGCCATCTATCACCATTCCAACCGGGGTATTGGCGAGGCCCTTCGAAGCGGATATCAGGCCGCCCGTTATGAGGATGTTTGCGCGATCCCGGCGGACGGGCAGTTTAATTGCCAGGAACTCCTTTCCTTTAAATTCGTCGAGGAAAAGACTTTCGTGTCTTTTTGCCGCAAAGTCCAGTCGGGATATAGCTTCTTCCGGCGCGCCCTTTCGGCTACCAACCGGATCATCA
This sequence comes from candidate division FCPU426 bacterium, assembly GCA_003152075.1. GTDB lineage: Bacteria > Oederibacteriota > Muellerivitia > Muellerivitales > Muellerivitaceae > PALSA-1180. The sequence goes on along the minus strand of PLZG01000022.1, from coordinate 22,787 downwards.
ATCGGGTCCTGATGGGGACCCGAATGGAAGACGTGAATTGGGTGAAAATCTATAAGCTTAAGGAACTATCCCAACTGGATTTGCGCCTTCGGAGTTCCCTTGTTGAGAGCGAAATCTGCGCAAAGTTGTTCCTTCGGGGCAACAAGTGTTTGCAGACTCCTTCTATTTATCATCAAAGGGCTGGAGGAAAGGCGAGAGGCGCTTCTTTGAAAATAGTTTGGAAGGCCTTCTTCGAAATCTGCAAACTCACCTGGGTGGTTTGGGGATATCGGCTGCGTTCCTGAAGTTAAGTTTTGTTGATTGCGCCTTTGTAGGGGCGCGATTAATCGCGCCAAGGGCGCCATGAATGTCGCCCCTACAGATTGGTAAAAATAGGCCAGGGGTTAGATGGGTTGCCCTGCGACTTGACAGCCTGACTTAAATCCGTATAATCCCACATAGTCGTTCAGCCTTTAAGCGGGGTCCGAGAGATCTCCAAGGAATGAAGATGAAGCTCGCTTGCGCGCGGTTAATTGAAACCAACTTATCCCGAACATCCTTCCTGGGTGATTCGGGATTTTTTTTGGCCGGGTACTTCGCCGGCAACCGGCGCGCATATGGAATGCTATTGAAAATAGGCTTGGCGTGGCCTGTGCCCCTAAATTCAAAATTCAGAATTCAAAATTCAGAATTCGTTTTAATTTTAGGAGGCTTAAGTGGCTCCTAAAATTAAGGCGCTCATCATGGAAGCCCGGGACATGGACCGGGCCTTGACCCGCATCGCCCACGAGATTCTCGAGAGAAATAAGGGAATTCAGGACCTAGTCCTCATCGGCATCAAGAGCCGAGGCGAGGTGTTGGCCGAAAGGCTGGCGGCCAAGATCAAGGCAATCGAGGGCACTGCGGTGCCCTTTGGGGCCATGGATATCACTTTTTACCGCGATGACGCCGGTACCCATAAGCCCGAAAAAGCCCCCTCGCCTACCGACCTTCCCTTCGACGTGAACAAGAAAAAGGTCGTCCTGGTGGATGACGTTCTCTTTACCGGACGCTCCGCGCGGGCGGCAATCGACCAAATCATCGACTTTGGCCGCCCCACTTCCATTCAATACGCGGTGCTGGTGGACCGGGGCCACCGGGAATTCCCCATCCACGCCGATTACGTGGGCAAAAACATCCCTTCTTCCTCCAAGGAAAAGGTTCTGGTTCACGTGAAGGAAAAGGATGGCAAGGATGAAGTGGCCATCGCGGAAGCGGAGGAAAAGGAATGAACCTTTTTACCGCCACGAGCGCAACGACCGCCACGAAAGAAAAAGGCCTTGGCTTAAAATTAAAATCTTCTCTTGGGTTTTCGGTTGTCGTGGCGTGCGTGGCGACCGTCGCGGTGACAGATGGGGTGCGCTTATGACATGGAAAAGCAAAGATCTCCTAACCCTCGAAGAGCTCTCCGCCGCTGAGATTACCCATATCCTCGACACTGCCTCTTCCTTCAAGGAAGTCTCCACTCGGTCAGTGAAAAAGGTTCCCGCGCTTCGAGGCCGCACGGTAGTGCTTTTTTTCCACGAGCCTTCCACCCGCACCCGCATCTCCTTCGAGTTGGCCGCCAAGCGCCTCTCGGCTGACATTCTCAATGTCCAGACGGCTTCCTCGTCCTTGGTGAAGGGCGAGACCCTGATTGATACCTTGAAGACCCTGGAATCCATGACCATTGACGCCCTGGTGGTGCGGCATAAGTCCTCGGGCGTGCCCCAGATGCTGGCCAATATCACGAAGGCCACCGTCATCAACGCGGGCGATGGCTCCCATGAGCATCCCACCCAGGGACTGCTCGACCTTCTTACCATTCGGGAGCATAAAGGGAAGATCGAGGGGTTGACCGTCACCATCGTTGGAGATATTACCCACAGCCGCGTTGCCCGGTCCGATATCCGGGCCTTGAACAAGCTGGGTGCCAAGGTGCGGGTTTGCGCTCCCCCCACCCTGATTCCCATGGGCATCGAGAAGATGGGTGTGGAGGTTTTCCACGACTTGGACAAGGCGCTCAGCGGAACGGATGTGGTCTATGTTCTGAGGCTCCAGCTGGAACGCCAAAAGAACAACCTTTTTCCGACTATCCGGGAATACAGCATGATGTACGGGGTGAACAACGAGCGGCTCAAAAGGGCTAAGAAGGACGCCATCGTGATGCATCCAGGCCCCATGAACCGGGGAGTGGAGATTTCCTCAGGCGTGGCCGACGGTCCCGCTTCGGTTATCGACGAACAGGTCACCAACGGCGTGGCGGTCCGAATGGCGGTCTTGTACCTCCTCCAAGGAGAATCAAATGAAAAGCCAAGTTAATCCCGAAGGTCTCAGCGAATTCGTAGGGGCGACATTTATGGCGCCCGGGCGCAATGAATTGCGCCCCTACAAAACCTTTTCGTCTCACGCTGCTCTTGGAATTCGTTGTGGTGAAAAAGGGGTTTGCTTATGAAGACAATCCTAATTCAGGGCGGCCACGTGGTGGACCCGGCCAACCAAATTGACGGCGAAGCCGATGTCTTTATCAAAGACGGTAAGATCGAAAAGGTTGGCAAGAATCTCAAGGTCAAGGCCGATCAGACCATCAACGCCAAAGGCAAAATCGTGACGCCGGGTCTGGTAGACATCCACGTGCATTTCCGCGAGCCAGGGTTCGAGTATAAGGAAACCATCGCTACCGGTTCCCACTCAGCGGTCGCTGGGGGGGTCACCTCGGTGGCCTGCATGCCTAACACCAACCCGCCGATTGACGACCAGGCTATCGTTCACTTCATTAAGAGCAAGGCCGAGAAGGAAGGCTACTGCCACGTCTTTCCGATCGGCTGTATCTCCAAACGCCGGGAAGGCCAGGAAATGGCCGAGCTGGGTGAATTAAAAAAAGCAGGGGCCGTGGCCCTGTCCGACGACGGCGCGCCCATCATGAACGCGGAGCTTATGCGCCGGGTCATGGAATACGCCAAGATGCTAGACCTGACGGTGATTGACCATTGCGAAGACTCCCATCTTTCCAATGAGGGGGTCATGCACGAGGGGGAAGCATCCACCTCGCTGGGCTTGCGGGGCATTCCCGCCGCATCTGAGACGGTCATGGTGGCTCGCAATATCCTTCTAGCTGAAATGACGGGCGCCAAATTCCACGCGGCCCACGTGTCCACCGCTGGTTCGGTGGAATTAATAAGACAGGCCAAGAAAAAGGGGATCAATGTCACCGCCGAGACCTGCCCCCACTACTGGACGCTGTCAGACAAATCCATCAAGAACTACAACGCCAATTTCAAGATGAACCCGCCTTTGAGGGGTGAGGAGGATGTGGCGGCCATAAGGAAGGGTATCAAAGAAGGGGTTATCGACTGCATCTGTACCGACCACGCCCCCCATGCCTCCACGGAAAAACAATGCGAATTTGACCAGGCCGCCTTTGGCATCGTGGGGTTGGAAACCATGTTCCCCCTAACCTACAGCCATCTGGTGGAGCCGGGGGTGATCACCCTGTCCCGGGCGGTTGAGATGCTGACCACCTCTGCGGCCAAGATCATCGGAATCCCCAAGGGAACCCTTTCGGAAGGCGCTGACGCGGATGTGTCGATCTTCGACATAAAGACCGAGAAAGAAGTAGTGGCAAAGAGCTTCAAAAGCAAAGGCAAAAACACGCCTTTCAACGGTTGGAAGCTAAAAGGGTGGGCAGTGACGACGATCGTGAGTGGGGAAGTAAAGTACAACGCAGAATAAGGATTGGTTGTCATTGCGAGGAGCCCGGGTTTTAGGGCGACGTGGCAATCCACAGAAATCCAAAAACTGCAGTTTGTGGAAGGGTATGGATCACCACGTCGGCCAAAAACTGGCCTCCTCGTGATGACGGATAAAAAAGGGATTAGGAATGAAATCCAACAAAATCAAAAAAGCAGTTTTAGCTCTTGAGGACGGAACCTGGTTCGAGGGCTTTTCCTTCGGCGCCGAAGGTAAATCTTTTGGCGAGGTTTGCTTCAACACCTCTATGACGGGCTACCAGGAAATCCTCACCGACCCTTCCTACCGGGGCCAGATTGTCACCATGACCTATCCCCTCATCGGCAATTATGGCGTGAACAATGTGGATGTGGAATCCCGCAAGCCATTCCTCTCCGGTTTCGTGGTGAAGGAATATTGCAAACATCCCTCCAATTACCGGATGACCCAGAACCTGGGGGATTACCTCAAAAAGAACAACATCATCGGTATCGAGGGTATTGATACTCGCGCCCTAACCGCCCATTTGCGGACCCATGGGGCGAAAAACGGTGTTCTTTCCACGTCCGAACTTGATCCGAAGAAGTTGGTTAAACAAGCCAAAGAGCACCAGGGTCTGGTGGGTCGGGACTTGGTGAAGGAAGTGACTTGCGATAAGCCTTACCATTGGACCGAATTACCCTATAACTTGGACAAGCCGGGTGACAATCCTAATGCCCAAATGGATTTGGCTGGTCTTACCCCTCCTGAAAAGCGCATCAAGATCGCCGCTTTGGACTGCGGAATTAAATACAACATCCTCCGCCGGTTAACCGCCGAGGGTTTTGACGTGACAGTTTATCCGGCTACCACCACAGCCGATGTTCTTCTGGCCTCGGGGGCCAAGGGGTTCTTCCTTTCCAACGGCCCGGGCGACCCGGAAGCGGTACCTTACGTTTATGAAACGGTTCGCAAGCTGGTGGATTCCAACGCGGCGGTTTTCGGTATCTGCCTGGGGCATCAAATGCTGGGGTTGGCCTTGGGGGGTAAGACTTACAAGCTGAAATTCGGTCACCGGGGCGGCAACCAGCCAGTGATTAACACTAGAAATAACAAGGTGGAGATAACCAGCCAGAACCATGGCTTCGCCGTGGATCCGGATAGCCTGGATAAGAGCCTGGTTTACCAAAGCCACATCAATTTGAGCGACAACACTTCCGAGGGCCTGGCCATGAAGCACAAACCGGTTTACAGCGTACAATACCACCCGGAAGCCTCACCTGGCCCGCACGATTCGAGGTATTTGTTCAAGCAGTTTAGGGAAATGGTAGAGAGGAATTCTTAGGAGTTCTAATGAGTGAAGAAAAAAATGAATATTCCCATTTTCTTGGAATAACCAAATGGTTTCGTAGATTTGCTGCTATTGGTTTCATTTTGTTTGCTTCCTTTTTAATTTTTGGTTCGATTTTGAATTCGTTTTTTAAAATAAATGTAGCTAGTCCTGCGATTTCATTGTGGGTAATCATGGCTGTTTTTTTTATTGTCTATATTTTATGGGCCATGTTTGCTTTTTGTCCCAGATGCAAAAAGCCTTTTTTTAGACGAAAGTTCTTTGGCTATCTTTGGACAGATAAATGTCTCAACTGTGGTTTGAAACTTTAGCAATATAGAGAAATGGTGAGGAGGGACGAATGGAAGTAGGTCATCGGCATGATTGGAAAAGGAGGATTTACATCGACCTCAAGAAAAAGTTCCTGGTTTCGATGGTGATCGTGTCCTACCTGGCCCCCCTGACCGCGGCAACCCTGATCATCTACGCTTTTACATCGGGAAACGAGATCTGGTTCTGGCCCTTGGTGGGGTACGGCGCCTTGATCATGGTCGTTTTCTTCTTCACGATGGCCTTCATCAAATGTCCCAAATGCGAGGCACGTTTTTTCCGAGCGAAGAGCTGGTTCTTCGGGTTCGTCCTAGCCACCCAGTGTAAGAATTGCGGTTTGAAATTATTCGTTCCGAAAGGTCCTGATGCCGAAACGCACTGACATTAAAAAAATCATGGTCATAGGCGCCGGCCCGATCATCATCGGGCAGGCCTGCGAATTCGACTATTCGGGCACACAGGGTTGCAAGGCCCTGAAGGAAGAGGGTTACGAGGTCATTCTTATCAATTCCAACCCGGCTACCATCATGACCGACCCGGAATTTGCCCACCGCACCTACGTGGAACCCATCACGCCCGAAGTTTGCCGCAAGATCATTGAGAGGGAAAGGCCGGACGCGCTTTTGCCCACCTTGGGCGGCCAAACGGCCTTGAACGCCGCCGTGGCTTTGGCTGAAAACGGCACTTTGAACGAATTCAAAGTGGAACTCATCGGCGCTAACCTAGCTGCCATCAAAAAAGCGGAAGACCGCCAGCTCTTTAAAGAAGCCATGCTCAAGATCGGTTTGGACCTTCCCGACTCACTTACTGTGAAGACCCTGGAAGAGGGAATCGGCTTCGCCGAAAGCAACGGATACCCCGTCATCATCCGCCCGGCCTTCACCTTGGGTGGAACAGGCGGCGGAATCGCCTATAACCGTATGGAATTCGAGGAAATCCTCTCCAAGGGTTTGGACCTTTCTCCCATCCGCCAGTGCTTGGTGGAGCAATCGATAATTGGTTGGAAAGAATATGAAATGGAGGTCATGCGCGACCTCAAGGACAACGTGGTCATCATCTGTTCCATCGAGAACATGGACCCGATGGGCATCCATACGGGGGATTCGGTGACCGTGGCCCCCGCCCAGACCCTGACCGATAAGGAATACCAGCGCATGAGGGACGCTTCCATCGCCTGCATTCGGGAAATCGGCGTGGACACGGGCGGCTCCAACATCCAATTCGGCGTGGACCCTAAGACGGGCCGCATGGTGGTTATCGAGATGAACCCGCGCGTGTCCCGTTCCTCGGCGCTGGCCTCCAAGGCCACGGGTTTCCCCATTGCCAAGATCGCGGCCAAGCTGGCCATCGGTTACAGCCTGGACGAGCTTTTCAACGACATCACCCGCTATACCAAGGCCGCCTTCGAGCCTTCTATCGACTACGTAGTTACTAAGATTCCTCGCTTCACCTTCGAGAAGTTCCCCGACGCCGAGGATATCCTGAACACTTCTATGAAGAGCGTGGGGGAAACCATGTCCATCGGGCGGACCTTCAAGGAAAGCTACCAGAAGGCCCTGCGTTCCATGGAAACGGGGAACATCGGCCTGGGGGCTGACGGACGGGAATACGTTGAAGGCCGCTGGCAAAGGACGGGCTCCCGCAAGCCTGGGAAACTGCCCCATGATTGGGTGGACGCCCAATTGCGCAAGCCCACCTCCATCCGCCACTTTTTCCTGCGCCAGGCCTTCTGGCAGGGTTACGACGTGGACAAGATTTATAAACTTTCCGGTATTGATCCCTGGTTCCTGAACGAAGTTAAAGACATTGTGGAGCTGGAAAAGGAACTGGAAAAGGCCACCACTAAACGGGGGAAATTGAAGGCAAAATTACCCGAAGAATTGTTAAGGCGGTCGAAGGCTTACGGGTTTTCCGACCCCCAATTGGCCTTCCTTAGCGGTGTCAAAGAAACAGAGGTGCGCAAGTACCGCAAGGCCCTGAAAATTACGCCGGTTTATAAGATGGTGGATACCTGTGCCGCCGAATTTGAGGCCTTTACCCCTTATCTCTATTCCACTTACGAATTGGGCAAGTCTTCCTTCTTGGGCAAGGACACGGAAGCGCCGCCTACTAAGAATCAAAAGATCATGATCTTGGGCGGGGGACCCAACCGCATCGGCCAGGGTATCGAGTTCGACTATTGCTGTGTGCACGGGGCCTTTGCCCTTCGGGCGGATGGCTTTGAAGTCATCATGGTGAACAACAATCCTGAAACCGTCTCGACCGACTACGACACTTCCGACCGGCTCTATTTTGAGCCCCTCACCTTTGAGGATGTGATGAACATCATGGATCGAGAGCATCCCAAGGGAGTCATTGTGCAGTTCGGGGGCCAGACGCCCCTAAAGTTGGCCGTGTCGTTGAAGAAAGCCGGGGCGCCCATTATTGGCACTTCGCCCGAATCCATTGACGTGGCTGAAGATCGCCAATTGTTTGGGGCCATGTTAAGGCGCTTGAAAATCCGTCAGCCCGACAACGGAATCGCCATGAACGTCAAACAAGCCAAGCCGGTGGCCCGAAAAGTGGGTTACCCGGTGGTGGTGCGGCCTTCCTATGTGCTGGGTGGAAGGGCCATGGAAATCGTGTATGACGAATCCTCCCTGGACGAGTTCGTGATGAAGGCGGCGGAAGCGGCGCCGGACAAGCCCATCCTGATCGACCATTTCCTGGAGGACGCTCTGGAAGTGGACGTGGATTGCGTGTGTGACGGTAAGGAAGTGCTGATCGCGGGCGTCATGGAACATATCGAGGAGGCGGGCATCCACTCAGGGGACTCGGCCTGCGTGATACCACCCTATACCCTTCGGGAAGACCAGATTGCCACCCTTCGCAAGTTTACCCAACAGATGGCCTTGGCTCTTAAGGTGAAGGGGCTGATGAACGTGCAGTACGCCATTAAGAATGACTTGGTCTACGTGCTGGAAGTGAATCCACGGGCTTCCCGGACGGTGCCTTTCGTTTCCAAGGCCACGGGAACCTCCTGGGCCAAGGTGGCGGCCCGGTTGATGGCGGGAAAAACCATCTCGGAATTGAAAGCCAAAGAAGTGCCCTACCTCAAACACATAGCGGTCAAGGAATCGGTATTTCCCTTCAACCGTTTCCCTGGCGTGGACACGGTTTTGGGTCCGGAAATGAAATCGACCGGAGAAGTCATGGGTATAGACCACGATTTTGGAATGGCCTTTTCAAAGAGCCAGATGGCAGCCAACTCAGCCCTGCCCGCGAAGGGCACGGTATTCGTTTCCGTGAAGAACAAGGACAAACGGTCGGTGATCTTCATCGCTAAACGGCTTTCCGACATGGGCTTCAAGTTGGTGGCTACCCAGGGTACCGCCCAGGCCCTGACCAGCAATGGCATGGAAGTGACCGTAGTCCGCAAGGTCCACGAGGGGCGGCCTAACGTGGTGGACTTGATCAAAAACGGCGGCATCCAGCTCATCATGAACACCCCGGCGGGGAAAGGTCCCCGGTCGGACGACTTCCAGATCCGCCGGACGGCGGTGGTTTACAATGTTCCGTGCATCACTACCCTTTCGGCCTGCGCGGCGGCCGCTAATGGCATAGAAACCCTCCGAAAGAAGGAAATTCATGTCAAAACCCTCCAGGAATACCACTCGACGACCTAAATTTTGGGACAAAGAAACTTTTTGGAACCTTTCGGGTATTTTTTATTGGGGTTGGGGCAGGCAAAAAAGGCTGATTTTTCTCGCTTAAAAAAATGATCGTTATACAATTGATCATTGTTAGCGTGTCGTGACCTAGTTTTTGAAGCGAGCGTTTTTTTGGAAACCCTTTGGAAAAAGGAAGTAGTCCGATGAATTACATTGAAGAAAAACGGAAATTTAATCGCGTTGAATTTCAAAAAACGGTTAAAGTTTTCCCCGTGGTTCCTTCCCGGTCCGGCAATATTTTCGAAGTTCAAAAAAAACCAATTGAAGCTTGGGTCAACGATATCAGCGAAGGTGGGTTGAGGTTTGAGGCCGCCGATTCCTTTGATCCGAATTTTCTCCTCAAATTAAGTCTTGAGATAGAGGAAGAAAAATCCGTGGAAGTTTATGGAAAAATTATTTGGTCCCGGGACAGCCATTGCGGAGTCCGTTTCATGCTGGTGGACCAGGAATTACGCAAGGGTATCCACGCCATTTCCAAGAAGAAAAACTCTCCTTCCAAATAAGACTTCTTCATTCTTTTCGCCATCTTTTTGAGTCGTCTATCTTCATTCATCGCTTTCCTTTACAATTAACGCCCTATGGAAAATCGTCTTCATGTTTATTATGGCTACGGCAAGGGCAAGACCACGTCAGCCATCGGCTTGGCCATTCGGATGGTGGGGGCCGGGAAAAAAGCGGCCCTGGTGCAATTCGATAAGGGCTATGACGGCACAAATGAGCATTATTCCGAACGCAAAATCCTTCGAACCTTACCCGATTTAAAGCTGTTTCCTTTTGGGAAGGAAAGGGTTTTAGGGCCCAATGCCTTTCGATTTAAAAATGAACCGGGAGATTTTGAGGAGGCCCAGTCGGGCCTCGCCAAAGCTAAAGAATTGATTGAAAGCGGTAATCAGGATCTTTTGATTTTGGATGAGTTGTTGGCGGCGGTGATGACCAAGCTGGTTACGCGGGAAGAGGTCATGGAACTGATCGAGTTTTACAACAAGAACCGCCGTTGTGAATTGGTGATGACGGGCCACCAGGTATGGCCGGAGTTGGTGGGGAAGGCCGACCTTGTCACCGAGATGCGCAAGGAAAAGCACTACTTCGACGAGAAAATGCCGTCCAAAGAGGGAATTGAGTTTTGACTAGTACGAGGATTCATTCTCCAGTCCCTTATTTTATTTTGACAGCCCTTTTAGGGCTGGTACCCGTGCTGAACAATAAATACCCCGCCACTTTTTTCCCCGCGGTTTCTCCTTGGTGGGTGGAGGTTGCTTCGGTTTTCGGCGGTGTTTGCGCCGTGGTCATGGGTTTTAGCCGGGGCTGGGCCATCTTGAATTACAGAGCCCATTCCAAAAACCTGGTTTTGGAAGCGGTGGGAAATCGCCATCCCGTTGAAAAACCCGAAGAAAATGATGTGGTTAACGCGGGGCGAATTGTCTCGCGCTTAGTCCGTAATACCGACAAAGATTTAACGGAAATAATGCCAGACTTTACATTGGATTCCTTAAAGCGTCTTCAAAATTACGTTTCGGAGCTTATGGCGGAAATTGACAATGAGGAAGACGCCAGAATCAGGCTGGGGGTGGTGGGAATTTACCTAGGGGAAACCCTCTGCCGTAACCATGGCTGGCAGTGGTTTTTTAAGGCCGATCCATCCTTGAATCAATTCAGTTATCTAGCTTCGATCTTGCGCAAGCAGGGAAAAGAGATGGATCCCTTCGCGATGGCTGCGGACCTGATGATGGGAAAGCAAAAAATTGAAGATATCTTAAAACAAACAAAGCCAACATCCGACACGAAGCCACAAAGTCTCTAAAAAAACCGTATCAATTTTATTCAAAGATGGAGCGGAACAAATGATTAGGTCCTACTTGGTGGCTTTGTGTCTTTGTTACGGCTTTTGGTTTGCCGTTCCTGTTTTTGGCGGGTGCCTGGGGGACCCCAAGTTTGACCCTCATTCCATCCTTCATCTCTCCAGCACGCCCCTTCAGCCGCGGTATTTCCACAACATGAGCACGGCCCAGATCGAGTCCATGAGGCACACTCAATTTCACAATAAGATGATGCATAACCCGGGACTGACCCTGGCAGAACAGGAATTGAAATCGGATTACCAAATGGGCGGGATGCGGCGGGGACGGAGGGCCGAATACTGTATATGGGTCGAGTCCTTGTCTTTGGATTTTTCCTATAAACGGATGGATGTTTACGTCTCGAGCCAATACCCGGAAGGGAGCTGCCAATACAACGTCATTTTGGGGCACGAGAACCAGCACGTGGCCATTAACAACCAGACACTCCAAAATTATTATTCCATGATGCAAAAAGCCATATGGAATGCCAGGTCCATTCCTACCAAGGCGAAACCGCTTCCCGTCAGGTCCCTGAATCAGGGTAAAGCCATTATCGCGGCGCGGATCAACGGAATCGTCAATCCTATCTACGCCCGCTTTAAGAAGGCGGTCTTGGCCGAAAACGCCAAGATTGACACGATCGCCAACTACCGGGCCACTCAAGCGAAATGCTCAAGCTGGTAAATCAACTGAAGGGACAAGTCGCCAGGTATTTCTTAGACCTGGTACCTGGAACCTAATGCCTTGAACCGGCGCTATTTTGCGGCTGTGAATTTTTCCACCTTATGTTTCACCGGCTTCACCTGATCGTGTAAGTAATCGTAGATCGCGCCCAAGTCCTCGTCGGTCATGTTTCCGTATTCCATCCAAGGCATGAACGTATTGAATTCCCCGAGGTTAACCGGGGCGTGGAGGTCGGCCATCTTCTTGCCCGTGCGAAACCTTTTAATGAAGAAGTCCTTGGTCCATTCGCCAATCCCAGTGTTTTTATCCGGGGTAATATTCGGTGTCCGTAAAGTGGAGCCGTCTGGGAAATGGAATACCATTCCACCGGCGAAGTCCATCCCCGGAACCGGCTGTCCATGTTCGTCCACAGGTGTGTGGCAGTCATAACAGGCGGTGGCGTTCGTCATGTAAGCCGAGTAGGCCAAGAGATTCTTTTTGTCTGGGGCGGGAGGGTAAGGACCAGCGTCTCGGGGAATAGTTTTGACGATGAAGTTCACAGGGAATTCCAGATGGGTGGGAGGAGGGTCGTAGGCTATGGGCTTTAAGGTGCGAATATAGGCCACTATGGAATAAAGGTCTTCCTGGCAAAGCTTTGCGAGGTGTTGATAAGGCATCAAGGGAAACAGCACTTTTCCTTGTTTGTTAACCCCTGACCGCAGGACCCGGACAAGCTCCCCATTGGTCCAATCATTGAGGTTATAGGGCGTAATGTTGCGGGAATAGAGGTCGCCGGGCAAGCCCATCAGTTTTTTGCTAAAAAGAAATCCGCCCCGGCCGAGAGTCTCTTCCTTAACGGGAAAGTTAAATTGATCCGGGACCCGGTCCGAATGACACCCCAAACAACCGGTTACGTTTTCCACTAGGTACTTGCCCCGGGCCAATCTTTCGGGAGTGAACTCGATTTGGATGTTTTCAGCAGGGCTTACCTTGGGGAAGGTCAGATTGAAATAGAGAAATCCAGCTAAAGCCGCTAAAAGCAAGAGAGCGGTAAATCCGCTAATGATCTTAAGAAGAATCTTCATTTTGACCCCATTGAGTGGATTTTAAACCTTCTGCGGTAGTGATTTTAAGGATTTTAGAAGCCAAGAAAAGTCAAAAAAAAAGCCCCCGGGGTTTCCCCCGGAGGCTTTTTGGAACGACGCAAAATTATATTTTGCGGACGTTTTCGGCCTTTAAGCCCTTTTGTCCTTGGGTGACTTCGAACTCAACTCGGTCACCTTCGTTGAGGGACTTGAATCCATCCGACTGAATCGCGGAGAAGTGAACAAATACGTCCTCGCCTCCGTCTTGGGAAATGAAACCAAAACCCTTCTCGTTTTTAAACCACTTAACTGTTCCTTGTGCCATGCTGCAGCAACCTTTCTACAAATCAAAAATTTAACTACATCTTCGGTCACAAAAGCCCCAAAGACGGTGCCATATTACAAGAAATCATCGGAAAGAAAAGGGAAAAACCCTCGATTTGCCCAGGAAAACCCGTGTTTTCGGCACACGTTAAACATAGGGTGCGGCGCAAGTTATTCAAGGACAAGCCATAAATATTGCGATGGGTCGAAGGTATACCCCTATCCCTTGAAGCTAAAACCCGGCAAAAAAAAGCGGCCCCTTTTGGGGACCGCCTTTTAGAAAAATCTTTAATTTACATTGGTTTAGTGCAACTGGACATTATCCATTTGAAGATCGCCGGTGCCCCAGGCCGTTCCAGCTCCGCCGGTGCTAAATTGGACGCCAATCCGTTGTACTTGCGCCGCACTTTCCCCGGCTGTCCCATAGGCCGGGACAAAATTTATGGTGGACCAAGTCCCAGAAGTTATGTTTGCGTAGGAACTATTTTCCCACACATAGGATCCCCCGCTTTGGATGAAAACTTGGGCGCCTTCCGAAGCATTATTGGAAATATCCGCGCTTATAAAGACATCTGCGGAAATGGTACTTATTCCCAGGGCTGTGAAGCTGGCCGCAGGAGAAAAGTTATACTGGAATTGGAGAGTCTGATTGATGGCATTGAAGGTGGCGCTTGGCGAGGTCAAGGCGTAACTGCTGGCATTACCTGATCCCTCGGGGGCGATAACGTTCCAGAAGCTAGATACAACACCGCTTCCTATTGCTCCATATTGCCAAGCGTCCGCTGTGCTATCCTCATAAGTCCAAATGGTTGGAGCCGGAGCAATCGTGACATCGTCCACATAAACGTGTCCCGCTCCCGAACCGCTGGAAGTGAACTGAATATCAAGGTCATTTACCGAAGCCAGATTTCCACCGTTACCAGTGAATGTATAGCGGTACTCTATCCAATGGTTAAGGTTGTAAGTGGTTGGAGTAGTATAAAGACCGCCTTCGTACACGCTATAAGCCGTATTTTGTTCGAACACGCTGATTTGATTCACTTCAGCAGTGTCAGTATAGATCCAGAAGCTCAGGCTCATTCCCGTAAGATTCTGTGGGCTGGCAAAGTCAACCCTCAAGTTCTCGGTTCCGGTAGCCGCCCCAATCGTGACGCCGATCGAACCCGTTCCGCTGTGAGCTTGAGCGGTGGAAAGACCGGAGGTGGCTCCCGTTATACCTGTGTCCCAAGCCCACCCATTCGTTGCCGAATCAAAAGTATAATGAGACAAGTAAATAGGGGTTTGGGTCGGAGTATTGGTGGGAGTCGTCGACGGTGAGTTGGTCGGCGAAGAGGTGGGCGTGGTTGTGGCAGTGTTCCCAAAAGTATTGGTTGGCGACGGGGTTGGGGAATTGGTCTGCGAATTCGTCGGCGTGGTAGTAGGTGATGGTGATGGCGAATTCGTCGGAGTTTTAGTCGGCGTGGTGGTGGCCGTGTTTCCCGGCGTGTTGGTCGGGGTTTTGGTGGGGGAAATCGTCGCCGTGTTTGTGGGCCCAGTTGGAACCGGGGTGTTAGTGGCGGCAGGTGAGGTTGGGGTATTACCGCATCCCTGTCCAACCATCCAAAGTCCTACCAATAAAAATAAAGGTGTTATCCAAAATAAACGTTTCATCTTTCATACCTCCAAAGAAATTTAATGGCGTCAAAGTGTTTGCCAGGGCCATAGATTAGGGGGGGACCCCTTAAAGACTATGACAAAGGTCATTTAATTTTGGAAAACCATTACCAAGTGGAGCAACGAGAAGGAATTTTTCAGGTAGTTTGGATTTTTTAAAAAACAATGATGCACGGGATATCAAAATGAGAATCGTAATTGTTCAGATTCGGTTTATGGTTAAACCGATTAAAAGGATTTTTTAAGGTCAACTAGGTAAAATGAGGAACTTTCCAGTAAGGGAGTTTTCGTGAAAATATCCAATTATTTTTTTGTCCTCGCTTTTGCCTTGACCCTCCAAACCCTTCAAGCTGGTGAACTGAAAAACTTGAACTGGGCCGTCAACGGGGACTTTAAAGGAACGGGTGGTTGGGTGGGAAATATCACCCTTAACCCGGGGCACAATGGAATGCCCGCGGCCTTTTTGGAAAATCTCAAGCCTGCCTGGACCGAATTAAGCCAAAAAATAGACCTGCCCCAACCCGCCCCGCCCGCCTTGGAAATATCCGGGTGGCTCAAGATTGAGAATGTGGTAAAGGGCCAGCAGGATTGGGAAGTGGCCCGCATTAGCGTTGTCTTCTACGATTCCAAAGGAACCCGGTTGGGGGATTGGCCAGCGCCCATCGCCAGCATTCAGGGTACCCGCGATTGGGCACTCTATGACAACCAATATTCCATCCCGAAGGACACGGCCTGGGCCACCTTGGAAATTTCCCTGGGTAATTGCACGGGCCGGGCCTGGTTCAGCGATATCCGCCTGATGGCTTACGATTACGATTTAAAACCCCTGGCCTTTGGCCAAAAAACCCATCCCGACTTGAAGCCTCCCGCTCCCCAAAAGGGGAACAACTGGCTTCTGAATCCTGATTTTGAAATGCCGGGTTCCAGCGGTTGGTCGGGGGGGCATATCACCTTGGATGGCCACCAATCCCTTCATTGTTCAACGGTGGAAAATACCTCTCCGGCCTGGACCCTTTCGGCCCAGGACCTTTCCTTCAAGGGTCAATCGCCCGCCTTTGTGGTTTACGGTGGTTGGGTGAAAACCGCGGACGTTGTTCGGGGAAATGAAGAATGGGAAGCGGCCCGTTTAGGAATCGACTTTCGTGACGCCAAAGGAAAACAAGTGGGGGGCTGGCAGGATTCGGTCTGCAAGGTTATTGGCACAACAGACTGGACTTACTATGAAAAGAAGTTCGCAGTTCCACCGGGTTCGGCCCAGGTTCACGTGGACGCGGGGCTTGGCAATTGCGTGGGGCGCGCCTGGATTGACGATTTGTCCTTGAAGCTCATCGACGACAAGGGGAACCCGCTTTCCACGGTCGTTATCACGGAGCAGGTGACCGATACCTCCGATTGGTACGCTTACAAACCACCAGTCAAGCTTTCGGACACGGCCTTGGACCTTTCCTTCCTGAACGAGAAGCCCGCTGGGACCCATGGATTCGTGACCAACAAGAACGGGCACTTCACCTTTGCCGACGGTACCCGGGTCCGCTTTTGGGGCTCGGACCTGGTGGGCCCCAACAATTTTCCCACCCATGAGCAGGCCGATGCCTTGGCCGAGCGGATGGCAAAATTGGGAATCAACCTGATTCGTTTCCACATGCCCGAATGCAGTTGGAGCGATAACAATTTTTTCGATCCCAAAGCCGACAACACCCTTACCTTAAAGCCCGACCAGGTGGACAAGTTCGACTATCTCTTAGCCGCTTTGAAAAAGAACGGCATTTACTTCTATCCAGATTGGTTGGTGGACCGCAAATTCCGCTCGGGCGACGGGGTCGCGGCCTTTAAGGACCTGGATTCGGGAGCCAAAGGTGTTATCCATTTTTCCAAGCGCATTATTGAATTGACCCAGCAATATGCCCAGCAACTCATTGGGCACATGAATCCCTACACGGGTATGGCCTTGAAGGATGATCCAGCTTATGTGGGCAACGAGATCGTCAACGAATCCTCCATCTTTAGCGGCTTCGGTGAGCAAAAATTTCCCGAGCCCTATTGGGATGAGATCCAAAAGCTGTATGAGACCTGGGGAGGAAAGGGCAAGATCACCCGGTTCAAGTACGATTGGGACAGCCAAAAACTCCTGCCGATGGCCAACCCGGAAAACGCCGACGCTTCCTTGAAGTTCCTACTATATGAAGTCACCAAGACCAACCTGGCCATGAAGGCTTTTCAGACCAAGCTTAGCCCCCACGCCCTTTTAACCGGGAGCAATATCGGCCTTCCTACCTTGGGGAACATCCGTTCGGACGCGGTCATGGACTTTATGGATACCCACGCCTATTGGGACCATCCCCAAATCTGGAACATCGAGGGCGGATGGAACAACGTGGCCATCGCGCCCATGAACAACAATTCGTTGCTAATGAACCCCTTCCAGGGTTCCTTGATTTTCAGCCTTTCGCACGATGCGGTGGAAGGCAAGCCTTTCATCGTTACGGAGTGGAATGACTGCTTCCCCAACGAGTACCGGCTGGAGGGGCCGGTCCTGATGGCCGCTTACGGAAGCCTGCAGGATTGGGACGGTCTCCTGCAGTTCGACCACGGGATCGATAAGCCCGGCACCGTCCGCATGAGCAACTTCGACATCAACAACCGCGTGGACGACCAGCCCCTTTACCAGGCGGGCGCCCTCATGTTCCGCCTGGGCTATTTGAAGGCCGCCTCGGTCACGGTGGTGGAACCCTTGTCGGATAAGGCGGTCCTGGCCAACGGTATGAAAAGTAACTGGCTCTTCGACCATCCCTGGCTTCCTTATGTGGCCAAGGTGGTCAAGCGTTTCACGGGCAAGAAGGAAGGGACTCCGGCTGATATCAGCGAACTGGAAAAACGCCACAGCGCGGCCGATAAGGAAATTGACAGTTCCACCGGCGAGGAAACCTTGAAGTACGGCGAGGGAACTTTGAAGATCGACAGTCCCTGGGCCCAGGGACTGGTGGGCAATATCGGCAACGGGCAAACGCTGGGAACGACAGGCATGTGGGTAGAAGTGGCCAAACGCAGTTCCTGGGCGGCGGTCTTCGCCGTTTCCCTGGACAAGGCCCCGCTGGATAAGTCGAAACAATTTATTGTCATCGCCGAGGGCCGGGCGGAAAACAGCGGGCAGGTTTATAACGCCACCCGAACCGCCCTCAAAAATCCGGGCCAGGCGCCCATCCTGATGCAGGGGGTCCTGGGGGTGGTTTCAATTGTGGTAGATCCGGCCATGAAATTTAAGGTGGTGCCGCTGGATGAATCGGGTGGGAAAGGAAAACCGCTTCCAACCGTGATGGAGCACGGGGGCTTGAAGTTCGCGATCTCACCCACCGACCATACCAGTTATTACCTGGTTAGCGCCGAATCACAGGAATAACAAGGGGATGGCTTCGACGGCCCCTTTATTAACTATTTATAGCCAAATGGAATAAACCCACCCCCCCAACCACTATATAGCGTGGAGAAGATCGCTATCTCGTGGTTGGGGGGTTCCTATGTTGAAGGCCCGGAATTTTATATCGGTATTTTTATTTGCTTCCGTCATTATGAGCGCTTTGA
Source organism: candidate division FCPU426 bacterium (assembly GCA_003152075.1). Taxonomy (GTDB): domain Bacteria; phylum Oederibacteriota; class Muellerivitia; order Muellerivitales; family Muellerivitaceae; genus PALSA-1180. The sequence goes on along the minus strand of PLZG01000022.1, from coordinate 4,570 downwards.
ATTGTACTAAGCCAATAACCACCCTGCCCTCGGCGCCAAGTCCAGCATTAAATAGCCCTACCCCCACATTTACCTTTACTCCTACTTTTAGCCCCACTACAACCCCGCACATCACTCCGACAGTCCCCGCAGTTCCTCCCAGCGGTATTTTTTGGGCTCCCTGCGAAATAGTGGGGGGATCTTCCTTCTTCCAGATGGCCGTCAATGGGGCCCCTGAATCCACTTGCGGGGTTACTTTAACCACGCCCTTGGGGCCTATCCCTTATAGTTACTACAGCGCCGTCGGGACCTATGCCCTTTATTTCGCCACCTCGATCATTCCCTATGTTCCGGGGGGCTCCTACACCATGACCACCGTCACTTCCATCGGAACCGCGGCTGCGACCTTAATAGCTCCCGGCGGCTCGGTATCCATGAACGCTTCCGGGACGCTCGCGACCTGGGCTGTGGAGGGAAACGAGGATTACATCACCGTTGGAAACGCCGGAAGTAATTATCAATCTTTCCTGATAACGACGGATCTTGACTCGCCCGCCATCATTCCGGCTTCGGCCTATCCCTCGCCCGGGACCTATTACTATGACGTGGTGCCCCAAAACACTACCTACAACATCACCGGGGCGGCGCCCGGTTCACGTTACACCATCAAGTACGTGCTTCCGGGGACCGTGGTAAAGTGAAATAAGGCGGAAAAATTCCGTGATATTTGTCCCTTGAGATTCTTTGAAAGCTTTCCCGAAATCCGTTAAAGTTGGGGCGTGACGGTTCAGCCCCAACCCCTAATCAAATTCAACCAAATTTACCTTTTCCCCTAGGATGAATTCTCCTGGGAGGCTTCCCAGTCTCAATTTTAACTATTTAAAGCCAAATGGAATAAACCACCCATGATAATCACTATATAGCGTGGAGAAGATTGCTATCTCGTGGTTGGGGGTTCCTATGTCGAAGGCCCGGAATTATATCGCTGAATCTTTATTGGTTTCCGTCATTCTGAGCAGTTTGGCTTGTGGAAGGCCTATCATCACCCTGCCCTCTGCGCCAACTCCGGTTTTGAATAGTCCGACTCCGACCTTTACCGCTACATTCACATCAACCTCCATTCCGCCGTCGGCAACGCCGACCCACTGGCCTTGTTACCCCCTGACCTGCACCCTGACCCTCACCGGTTCACCCACGCCCCTGCCCACTTTAACGCCCACGCTTACGCCTTCGCCCACGAAAACTTTTACTTCCACCTCGGCTTCAACCACCAGTACTTCCACGCCCACCATTACGGCCACCATCGCTGTTCCGGCCCATACGCCCGTGTCGGTTGCGAAGTACCTGCTCTCGGCCTCCTCGGGCATCGGGTCGGGAATGCCGGTCACCTATGGTCTTTACTGCCTGGGTTGGTACCCCGTGGGCCCCGTGACGATCATTGATACCTTTGATCCTGGGTTCACCTATAACGGCCCTAATCCGGCGAGCACGGTCTCGGGCCCCAATGTCACCACCGGCGCCAATTCGGTCACGATGGTTTGGCCCCTGGGGTTGCCCACGGGCGCCAGTTGGGTGACTTTCTCGGTGGTGGAAGCCAGCGTTGCACCCTCTGAGTATTGCCAGGTCCGCGCCAACCAGGCCCAGATCATCTATCAGGATGCCGCCGGGATTCACCCGTTCACCGCGAATTTTTCCAATGACTCGGTCACGATGGTGTGCCCGACGGCGACCTTTATCCCCACTTCCACCCCTACTGGCCTGACAGCAGCGACTGCCACCATTACCCCCACGCTCTCAGCGACGGCAACGCCCCACACGACCCCTAATCCCTCGATTCCAAGTTCAGGTATTTTCTGGGACGCGGGCTACGTGTCGGCAGGCGGGACTTCCTATCTTCAAATGTGGGTCAACGGGATCCTTTCCACGACGGATGCAGTAACCCTGACGACACCCAGTGGGCCGATAGCTTATACCAGTGCTGCCAGTGTCTATTATCCTTCCACACCTATTACTTACACCCCTGGAGGGTCTTACACCCTAACGGCCAATACCTCCATCGGGACGGCGACGGCCACGTTAATTGCGCCGGGGGGCAATATTGCGGTCGCCGCCGACGGTTCAACCGCTTCTTGGAACGTGGAAGGAAACGAGGATTGGCTGACGGTAACGGGGCCGGGAGGGTCTACTTATAAATCCTATAATTACACCAGCGACATTGATCAACCATTTCTGATACCCGCTACGGCTTATCCCGCTTCCGGTACCTACAATGTCCAAATGGTGGCCCAAAGCTCGACCTATAACGTGACCGGAGCGGTTGCCGGTTCCCGCTTCACCATCAACCAATATGGGTTTGGAACTGTGGTGAAGTGAACAAGGTCAAAGGTTATTCTGGGTTGCTTGCCGTTTAAGATTCTTTGAAAGCTTTCCCGAAATCCGTTAAAGTTAGGGCATGAATGTCCAGGCCCCAACTCTTTTAAAAATTAACGAAATCTATCTTTCCCTCCAAGGTGAGTCCACGTGGGCGGGGATGCCCTGCGTGTTCGTGCGCCTGACGGGTTGTTCCTTGCGCTGTGTCTGGTGCGACACGGCTTACGCCTTTCATGAGGGCAAGGAAAATTCCCTGGAAACTATTTTGGGAAAGGTTAAATACTACGGGGTCAAGCTTGTTGAAATCACCGGTGGGGAACCTTTGGAACAAGAAGGGGTTTACCCTCTTATGGAAGGCCTTTTACTAATGGGTTTTGAGGTACTCTTGGAAACCTCCGGCGCGGTGGACCTGGGAAGGGTACCCAAGGAAGTGGTCAAGATCATGGATATCAAATGTCCCGGGTCGGGAGAGGAAAAGCGGAATCTTTGGACCAACCTGGAAAAACTGGTCCCCTGGCAGGATGAGATAAAGTTCGTGATCCGGGATGAAGTCGATTTTGATTACGCGAAGGATGTCATCGGCCAATATGGGTTGGGTATGAAGAATACTGTGCTTTTCTCGCCTTCGCACGAGGAACTGGATCCGGCACTTTTGTCCGAATGGATAACCCGGGACAAACTTCCGGTAAGGCTGAATCTTCAATTGCACAAATATATCTGGCCGAAAGAAACAAAGGGAAGATGATGAAAAAGAAAGCGGTAGTACTGGTATCAGGAGGCTTGGATTCCACCACTTGCCTTGCCATCGCCAAAAAGCAAGGCTTTGACCTTTATGCCCTCACCCTCTTTTACGGTCAGCGTCACAAGGTGGAACTGAAAGCGGCCCGGAAGGTGGCCAAGGCTTACCATGTGAAGAAGCATTTGGAATTAGAGGTTCCTCTCACTTCTTTCGGCGGATCGTCCTTAACGGACAAAAAAATCCATGTCCCGAAATCAAGGAGCCTGAAAGAAATGGGGAAGGGTATCCCCTCCACTTATGTTCCCGCCCGCAATACGGTGTTCCTGTCCCTCGCGCTGGCTTGGGCCGAGGCGGTTGGGGCGGAACATATCTTTATCGGTGTCAATGCGCTGGACTATAGTGGTTATCCCGATTGCCGGCCCGAGTTCATCCATGCTTTCGAGAAATTGGCGAAGCTGGCCACCAAGAAAGGCGTTGAAGGAAAGTGGAAGCTCGAGATCCACACCCCGCTTATCCGCATGAGCAAGGCCCAGATCATCAAGACGGGTTTAAAACTGGGTGTGGATTACGGACTGACCCACTCCTGCTATGATCCAAAACCTAATGGAAAACCTTGCGGTCATTGCGATTCCTGCTTGCTCCGTGAAAAAGGTTTTAAAGAAGTGGGTAAGCTTGATCCAGCCCCCCCTTGAGCCAAATAAAAAAAATCCGTAAAGCCCCGCAAAAAACGCCGGTTAAATGTTAAAACACAGGTCATTTAATTTGTATTTAAAATGACTTTTTCAGATCCTACAGTAGAATGTCCCTATCCAAGTTTGACGTTTATATTTCCTTTATTGGTTATTAAATGACTCGATATCTAAAACGAAAATTTGCTTTTTGTTCCTTCGTTTTTTTCCTTTCTGCTTTTGTGGCCCCCTTAGCTTTTTCCCAAACCTTCATCGGCAATCAATCGGTTTTCAGTAGCAATTCCAGTTTTACCATGATTAACAGCTCTTATCGTGGGAGTGTCCGCTTCACGGCACGCTCCAGCATGACGGTGGGTGCGATCGACTTGTATTTTGACAGCTCGACCAACAGTCCCCAGTACCGGGTAGGGATCCAGGGGGATAACGGGGGAGTGCCGAACGGAAGTTATCTGTCTGCACCGACAACCTTCTCGGTCTACATAGGCGTGAATAGCGGGTGGCAGTCGATCTCCCTGGCCTCAAGCGTGAACCTGTCGGCGGCGATTGTGTACCACGTGGTGGTGGAACCGGTGTTCGTGAGTGGGACGAATTACGCGGTGTGGAGGCAGTCGAGCGTGCCGGGGACGCAGCTGTACCCGCAGGGTCAGCAGGCCGACGTGAACATGGGGATCGACCAAGACCTGGGGAGCGGTTGGGGATCGGTGGCGGGATACGAGCCCATCTTCGCGCTGAGGAACGCGTCTAATTTCGTGGTGGACGGAAACCCCTACGCGATCGAGGCGGACCAGGATAT